>CAZMXS010000028.1:0-53210 GCA_964570325.1 uncultured Verrucomicrobiota bacterium
TTCCTGGTGGCCGGAGTTCGGGATGGCGACCGAGCCCTCCGCCTTCGGCTGCAAGATTCGCTTCTGGCCCGACCGGCCGCCGGATATCGCGCCGTGCCTGAAAAGCATCGACGACGGCGAGGGCCTCACGGCGGCCCACCCGGCCGCCGCCAACCCCATCTCAACCTTCCTTGGTCTCGTAGAGCAATTCGCCGCTCTGCGCGTTGTGGATCGTGAATTGTTCCATGTGGAGATTGCCGTCGGCCTTGAAGGTCAAGCGACCGCCGTATTTCTTCTCGAGGCCGATCAGCTCCTCCTCATCCTCCTTGCGCAGGCGGTCCATGACCATCGGGTTGACGGTGATCTTGACCTGTAGCGTGTCCTTCTGATGATGCCGGCGCATGACCTCGCCAATGCGCCGCTGGATTTCCACGCTCATGCTCAACAACGATTTGACCTTGCCGCGCCCCTGGCAGTATGGGCAATCCGCGTAAGTGCTGGAACGAATACTCTCCTCCGCCCGCTGGCGGGTCATCTCGAGCAATCCAAGCTGCGAAATCTGCAACACATTGGTGCGGGCCTTGTCCGTGCGCAGCGCATCCTTCAACGCGCGATAAACCGCGTTCTGGTGTTTGCGTTGTTTCATGTCAATGAAGTCAATCACCACCAGGCCGCCGACATTCCGCAACCGCAACTGGCGCGCGACCTCCTGGGCGGCCTCCATGTTGACCTGATGGATGGATTCCTCCTGCGAGGAACCGCCCTTGTGCCGGCCGGTGTTGACGTCAATCGCGACCAGCGCCTCGGTCTCGTCGAAGATCAGATAGCCGCCGGATTTCAACCACACCTTGCGGCGAAACGCGTTTTCGAGCTGGCGCTCGACCTCGAAATGCTCGAACACCGGCGCGTCGCCCTCGTAGAGCTTGATTTTGCCGCGCGCGCGGCGGGAGATCTTGGCGGTGATACCCTTGATCCGCTCGAATTCCTCGCGGTTGTCAATGACAATGCGGTCAATATCCTCCGTCAACGAGTCGCGGACGGTGCGCTCAATCAGGTCCGGTTCCTCATAGAGCCGGCACGGCGCCGGTTTGTCCCGCATGCCGGTTTCGATTTCGTTCCAGATTTCGAGCAGGCTGCGCAGATCGCGCGCAAAGCTCACCTTGCGCGCGCCGGCGCCGGCGGTTCGGACAATCAGGCCAATCCCGCTCGGAATCGGCAAACGCGCCAGCACTTTTTTCAGCCGGGTCCGTTCTTTGGCATCCTCGATCTTGCGCGAGACGCCCTTCAGGTCCGAGCCGGGCATCATGACCAGGTAGCGGCCAGGCACGCTGAGGTTCGCGGTCACGCGCGGCCCCTTGGTGCCGATGGCGGCTTTAGTGACTTGAACGACGATCTCGGAACCGATCGGGAACCGTTTGGCCATTTCGCCCGGCGCGAAGCGCTTCTGGCGCTGGCGCTGCACACCTTCCTCGGCCTCCAGGCGCGCCGCGTCCTCCGGGATCATATCCCAGTAATGGACGAAGGCGTTTTTCTTCATGCCGATATCAATGAACGCCGCCTGGAGGCCGTCCTCCAGGTTCTGGATCCGGCCTTTGAAGATACTGCCGACGATCCGATCCTCGGAGGGACGCTCGATGTAGAACTCCTCCAGGTTGCCGTTTTCCATAACGGCCACACGCGTCTCCAGGCTCTCGGCGTTGACGATGATCTCTTTCTTGATCTTCTTGCCGATTCCAAACATACGCAAATACTCCCATATCATGATTGTTTCACCTCACCGCCAATGCCGGCGGATGTAAACGCTTTGCACGATGCCCAACCCCAGCAGGGTGCTGACCACGAAGGATCCCCCATAACTGATCAACGGCAGGGGGATCCCCGTAATGGGCAGCAACCCGATGGTCATCGCGATATTCACAAACACATGGCAGAAGAGCAGGCTGGTCACGCCCACCGCCAGCATCCGACCGAGCTTGTCGCGGGCGCGCCAGGCGGCGCGAATGCCCCCGACCAGCAGCGTCGCGTAGAGCGACAGCAGGACGAACGAGCCGACAAAACCCATTTCCTCGGCAACAACCGAATAAATGAAATCCGTCGGCGCGACCGTGCGCGGCAGATAACCGAGCACGTTTTGCGTCCCCTTCAGGAAGCCCTTCCCGGAGAAACCGCCTGAGCCCACGGCGATCTCGGACTGGATCTTGTTCCAGCCGGCGCCGAGCGGGTCGCGGCCCGGGTCCAGAAAGACGAGGATGCGCTCCTTCTGGTAGTCCCCCATCACAAACCATCCGAGGGGCAGCAACAGCAGCCCCAACAGAACCAACAAGCCCAGCATGCGCAGGGGCACGCCGGCCACAAACATCATACAAAAAGCCAACGGCAGCATGATCGCGGCCGAACCCAGGTCCGGTTCCTTGAGAATCAGCAGGAACGGGATGCCGATAATCAGCAGCACCTGCCCGACACATTTCCACTCCTCGACCTCGCGGCCGGGCCGCCCGAGAAAGCGGGCCAACGCGATTAACACCGCCAGCTTGGCGAACTCGGAGGGCTGAACCTGGATGCCGAACAGGCTCAACCAACGGTAGGCGCCGTACACTTTTTTGCCGATCAGCAGCACCAGCACCAGCAGGATGACCGCCACGGCGTACAGCCACCAGGCACCGTCGCGCAACTGGTGATAATCGAAGGCCGCCGCGCCGAAGAAGCAAAGCAGCCCGAGGAACGCCCAGACGATCTGGCGCTCATAGAACATGCCCACCGGATGGTCGCCACCGCGGTAGGAAGCGCTGTAGATAAACATGATCCCGGCCAGCAGCAGCAGCGCCACGGCGGCCACGAAAATCCAGTCCAAGCGGCGCAACAGATCAACGGCGGCGCGCCAGTTCATCAGCCCGCCCCCTTTCCGGCGGCGGCGCTGAACAGGCCGTTGAGCAGGATTTTCATCCGCGGCGCCACCGTCGCGCCGCCGCTGACTGCTTCATCCATGACCATGGCAATCGCATAACGCGGGTGGTCGGCGGGCGCGAAAGCGATCATCCAGCCATATTTATGGCCTTCGCCCTTGCGCCCGTATTCGGCGGTCCCGGTCTTGCCGGCGACCACGGCAGTAGGGATATAAGCCAGTTTGCCGGTGCCGTTGGGCGAGTTGACCACATCCACCATGCCGTCGCGCACCACCTTGAGATTGGCGGGATTCCAGCCCAGGTCATTCACCACATGGGGCGGGATCGTATGGTAACCCGACGCGCCGGACGGCCGAACGCCCAGCACAAGCCGTGGCCGATAAAGCCGCCCACCGTTCGCCAGCGCCGCTGTTACCATCGCCATCTGGAGCGGCGTGGCAGTCAGGAACCCCTGACCGATGGCCAGGTTGCAGGTATCTCCGTCCCGCCAGCCTTCGTTTCCCCGGCGTCGCTTCCAAGCATCATCCGGCAGGATGCCAGGCGCCTCATAATCCAAGCTGATATCGGTCCGAACGCCCAGCCCCAGCGCGGCCGCCATGTGATAGATCGGCTCATATCCGCCCGCCAGCGCCAGGCGGTAGAAGTACACGTTGCAGGAATGCTGCAAGGCCTGCCGCAGGTTCAACAGGCCGTGGCCCGGAGCATACCAACAGCCGAAACGCGCCGAACCGAGCATGAGATAACCCGGGCATGCAAAAGTCGTTTGCGGGGTGCAACGGCCGTTTTCGAGGGCGGCCATGGCAACCACCGGCTTGAACGTGCTGCCGGGCGCGAACGCGCCGGCCACCGCCTTGTTGAGCAGCGGCTTGCCAGGATCGGCCAGCAGTTCCGCCCAGCGCCGCTCCGGGATGAACGGCATAAACTCGTTCGGATCGAAACCGGGCGTGCTGGCCAGCGCGAGGACATCGCCGTTGGCGGGATCCACCACCACCGCAGCCCCCGTCTGGCCGACCAGCGCCTGCTCGGTCAGCCGCTGGATCCGGACGTCAAGGCTCAACCGCACATCGCAGCCGTTGCGCGGCGCGCGGCCGGACAGATCATCGTGGCGAAATCCGGACGCGTCCACGCGCACCAACCGGCCGCCGGCCTCGCCGCGCAACACGCCGTCAAACACCTTCTCGATCCCCGCGCGCCCGGCCATTTCGGGCAGATAATAATGAAAGGGCTCCGTCTCCTCCTCGCGGGAAAGATCCGCGCGGCCGACATAACCGAGCACGTGGCAGGCGGTCATATGTTCGGGGTATATACGCACCGGCTCGACGTATACGTCCACCCCCGGCCATGTCAGGGATTGCTCCGCGAAACGGGCCAGCGCACGATCGTCCAGATCGCGCCAGGCCAGCAGAGGCAGTGGGGCGCGCTTACGAATATGCGTTTCGATATCGGCGCGCGTGATTTGCCGCGGGAGTTCCAAGACAGCAGATAATTCTTGCAGCAACTGTTCGACGTTATCCACCGTGCGCGCCCACTTGCCGGGCCGTCGTAATTCCTCGAGATAGACCGCCACGCAATAGCTGGGGCGGTTGGCCGCCAGGGACACACTGTTGCGGTCGGTAATCTGGCCGCGCTGGCCCGGCACGCGCACGCGGCGGATGCTCTGCCGCACCAGGTCGCGTTGGTAATGTTTGCCGTGGGTCACCTGGATGCGCCAGAGAAACGCCAGCAGGACGCATATCGCCGTCAGCATGGCGGCAAGCAGAATCCGCAGGCGCACGGCATCGTCATCCCATATGTCGCGAACCGCCATCAGTCCTCCCGCGCCTCGACATTGCCGAGCAGGCGATCCAACGAATCAATTACGTGAAACACCAGCGGCACCACCAGCGCCCCCAACAGGAGCGCGCCGACCGTTTTGAGCACGACCCGGCCGGGGTTTGGCGCGGCCAGCCCCCCCGCCCCGAGCAGGAGCGCCAGGCCCAAAGTCACTCCAGCCGACGCCAGCGCGCCGAATACAACATGCGTCAGCCATTGGCCAACGAACACGCTCTCGCGATATCGCTCCACCACCAACGCGGCCACGCAGAAGCAAAATGAGGAATAACCCAGCGGAATCATCCCCAACGCATCCTGCAGCAGGCCGCCGGCAATCGCCGCCGCCAACATCACCCCGTAGCCACGCTCCAGCGCATAATACAGCACCACGCTCAGCAGGAAAGGCACGCCGGCCTGTCCCAGCCAGGCCCACGGCGGCAACAGCGCCTGCAAAACAGCGGCGCACACCAGGCTGAAAACCATCAGGAGAATCGTCATCGTCCCTCCCCACCCGCCGGCGCCGGTGTCCCCACCTGCGCGCCAGGCTCGGATTCCTGGACAACGAAGACGTATTCGAGCAATTTCAAGTCCGCCCGCGGCACCACCTCGGCTGTCTGGTATAGACCGCCTGCATCCCGGGTAATTTTGTCCACCGACCCAATCGGCAAGCCTCTCGGGAAAACCCCGCCGAGACCGGACGTGATCACCTCGTCACCCGGTTGGACGGCAATATCCTTGTTGATAAACGCCATCCGGCAAAAGACCTGCCGGCTGGCCGGCCCACGTCCGGAGACCACGCCATAAGCCTCGGTACGAGCAATCTGCGCCGACACTTGGCACGTCGGATCGGAGATCAGCAGCACATCGGCAGTCCGGGCGGAAACGCTGACCGTCTTGCCGACAAGCCCATCCGTCGTAATGACCGCCATGTTCGGCAGGACGCCATCTGCCGTGCCCTTGTTCAACCGGATCGTCTGCCACCAACCGGTGATGTCGCGGGCGATGACCTCGCATGGCAACAGGTTAAGAGCAGACTTTGAAAAAAATCGCAACTGCTGGCGCAGACCGGCGTTTTCGCGCTCCAAGGCCTTGAGTTCGCGCACCTCGTTGCGCAGGTTGACCAGTTCCGCGGCCAGCCGCCGATTCTCGGCGGCCAGGCCGCCGATTCCGCGAAGCGAACGGCCTGCTTCCCGCAGTCCACGCCCCAGACCGGTGATGGCCGCCTGCAAGGGCGCCACGCCGTCGCGAATGGCGGCTTTGACCTGCTGGGAAACGGATTCCGGCAGGTTCAACACCGCCAACAGCACCGCAGCCAGCATGATCCAGACTATAAGGCCTTTTTCTCTCATGGGCTCCGCGCCGGCCGGCGCCTATCGGCGCCGACTCGGCCTCGGCATGGAGACCGGATGGAGAAACCGCAGGCAGGCAGCGACGAAACACCGGAAAACGGGGCGGCCCGGCCCGGCTTGAAACGGGCGTCCGGATCAGACGCGACTGCCGCTGGCGACTTTGCGGAGGAAGTTCAGTTCGTGCAGCACTACGCCGGTGCCTTCGGCCACCGCGCTCAACGGATCCTCCGCAACATGCACCGGCAGGCCGGTCTGTTCGGCGATCAGCTTGTCCAAACCACGCAGGAGCGAGGTGCCGCCAGCCAGCACAATGCCGCGGTCCACCAAGTCCGCCGACAATTCGGGCGGACAACGCTCGAGGGTTAACCGGATCGCCTCAACGATCGCGGAGATCGGTTCCTGCAACGCTTCCCTGATTTCCTCGGATGTGATGGTAAGCGTCTTGGGCAGTCCGGCCACCAAGTCGCGCCCTTTGACTTCCATCGTCATCTCTTCGCCGGTCGGGTAGGCCGAGCCGATGGCGATCTTGATTTCCTCGGCGGTCCTTTCCCCGATCATCAGATTGTAAACCCGCTTCATGTACTGGACGATCGCCTCGTCCATTTCGTCACCGCCGACACGCACGCTCCGGCTTTGAACAATACCGGCCAGGGAAATCAACGCCACCTCGGTGGTGCCCCCGCCCATGTCCACAATCATGTTTCCGGCGGGTTCCTGAACCGGCAGTCCAACGCCGATGGCGGCGGCCATCGGTTCCTCTATCAAGTACACCTCGCGCGCGCCCGCGTGTGTCGCGGAATCCTTCACCGCGCGCTTTTCAACCTCCGTAATCCCGCTGGGGACCGAAATGATAACCCGCGGCCGGACCAGCTTGCGCCCATTCTGAACTTTGCGAATGAAATAGCGCAGCATGGCTTCCGTGATTTCAAAATCAGCAATCACCCCGGCCTTAAGCGGCCGGATGGCCACGATGTTACCCGGCGTGCGCCCCAACATGCGCTTCGCCTCTTCACCCACGGCAAGCACCCGGTTGGTTCCTGACTGGATGGCAACCACCGATGGTTCGCGCAGAACGATACCCCGATCCCGGACATAGACCAAGGTGTTGGCCGTGCCTAAATCAATGCCAATATCGTTTGAGAAAAGCCCAAATATACGACCCACCATACGATCTTCCTTAAATCGCTTTCAAAGCCACAATTCCGGCGTACTTTGCGAAATGCATCCCGGTCGGTCAAGAGCTAAGCGATGATGTAATGCTTTTAGCGTCATACTCCCAATTCACTCTGCCGGCCGGCTCCGCGGGACTGCGTCGCCCGACCATTGGGATCTGTTGGCGTCAGGCCGGATAAACCGTCCCCAGTGAACTGTGATCACAATCTAGGCTGGTTTTTGGCCAGCGACACTTTGGCGCCTTTATTTCAGGATTGATGTCATTTTTTCGGTCAAATCGTAATTCACAATGAAGCGGTAATCTTCAATATCCTGCCCGTTTTTGCTCAAGCTGTTGCGGGTAAAGGCAATCCGCATGCGCAGCCACAATCCCTTCAGACTGCCGGGGCAGAAATAATCCAGGTTCAGGTCATGTTCAAGCTGTTCCGGATCGGAGAAAGAACCCAGTTCCGGGGTCCAAGCCCAAGTGTGGACGGTCTTGCAACTGAAGCCATTCAAGCCAATCCGCGAGAAATCGTAGGCCAAGCCGGCAACCCAGGCGCGCGCGCCGGCCGCATTACAATCCTCCTCCATGATAGAAGTGAAACCCGGATATGAGCCCCATGGCGTAAGCACGGCATGGTCTTCGCGGTGCTGGGTGTAACCGAGAATCAAATTGAAGCCATGGAACTTGGCCTGCTGCTGCACCCCCACCATACCAGTCTGGAAGGCCCCTGCCAATTCACGGCCAACGGATCGTTGGTCGGCCGCTTGCGCCGATGTGATCAGCACCAGCTCATCCATCGGCTGCCAGGTGACATCGGCCTGCCCATAACAGGTGTTCATCAGTTCACTGCCATAATAATCCCATACCTGCACGGTCAGGGGATCCCGCGTAAATACAGCGCCCGCCAGGCTGACGGCTTCGTTGGTGCCCTTGATGCCGGCCGCCTCGGTCATACTGACAAACCGGTCGCCGTTGCGCAGCTTGATCGCGGGCACATACGCCACCATCAACAGCAGGTTAGTGATCGCACGGCTGGAAAGCGTGTAAGCCTCGAAGGTGGCGGGTGTCATCCGCACATCGCGCGGATTGAGAAACGGCGTGTTCAGCCGCTGCCGGTACAGCGTCAACGTGGTCCCCTGCCAGGCACCGTGCAGGTAAGCCTCGCCCAGTATGGTGTAGCCCTCATCATCCGCCGGGAACAATCCGGTGCCCTGCCGGCTATCCGGTTCATATACTTTCTGGCAGGTGTACACCACCCCGCCCAGTGAAAGGCCCCGCCAGACGCCGCTCTTCAAGCCGATCCATCCGCCGGCGGCCAGAGCCTCCTGAATACCGGTGGTTTCATAGTCGCGGTACATATAGAAGGTGCGCGGATGGAGGGTTAATTCGGTATTGTCAATAAATGGATGGCCGGCGTGCCCAGCCACTCCCGGCAAACCGAGCGCCAACACCAGACCCAGCCATCTCCAACCGGATCTCCGTCCGACGCTCGCTGGCCGCGCGCCGCCCATTTTGTCACCTGCCATCAAGCTGGCGGCAACGCTTTGCGGATGGCATTGGCCAGTTCACGTAGCATGAATGGCTTGGTCAACACCGCGCTAATGCCGCAATCGGCGGCCGACTTTTCAGCCACCACCTCGCTGAATCCGGTGCACAGGATAACGGGCAGGCCGGGCCGTAACTTGATCAGCGCCTGCGCCAGAGTCAATCCGTCCATGCCCGGCATGGTCAGGTCGGTCAAGACCAATTGAAACCGCTCGGGCGCGCGTTGGAAGAGTTCGAGCGCCTCGGGACTGCGATGAACTTCGGTGACCTGGTAACCGAGTTCCTCCAGCATATTGGCCACGACATGGGCCAGGGCCGACTCGTCATCCACGACGAGGATGCGCTCCCCGCGGCCGCCGACCAGTTCCTCCGCGGCCGCCGCCGGTTGCTCCGTCGGGCGCTTGATGGCCGGCAGATAAATACTGAACGTGGTGCCCTTGCCCAACTCGCTGCTTACGGTAATGTGCCCGTTATGGGCCAAGATGATGCCATGGACCACCGTCAACCCCAATCCGGTGCCTTCGCCCTTTTTCTTGGTTGTGAAATACGGCTCGAAGATACGTTCGCGGGTGGCGGCGTCCATTCCGCATCCTGTATCGCTGACCTTCAACAATACATGCTGGCCGGCATTCAAACCCACTCGCGCCAGCTCGTGCCAAGCCTCGATCTGCACCGGCAGCAGGGCAATCTCCAATGTGCCGGGATTGGGCAGCATGGCGTGGCTGGCATTCACGCAGAGATTCATCACCACCTGGTAAATCTGGGTCGAATCCGCCATTACCGGCGGGCAGTTCTCATCCAGGCGCATCCGGATAGCAATCGTGGAGGGGATGGCGGCTCGAATGAATTTCAGCGCCTCCTTGACCACCGCCCGCAGATCAGTCGGCGCCTTGGTCTGTTCGCCTCGACGGCTGAAGGTGAGAATCTGGCGGACCAATTCAGTCGCCCGGCGACTGGCCGCAACGATCTGCCCCAGACTGTCGTTCTCCTCCGTGGATAACGGGGGAAAATGCATTCGCAACAGCTCGGCATTGCCCAGGATACCGGTCAGCACATTATTGAAATCGTGCGCGATTCCGCCGGCCAGCGCGCCCAGCGCCTCCATCTTCTGCGCCTGGCGCAACGACGCCTCCATGCGCGCCTTGTCCGCCTCCATCTGGCATTGCTGGGTGATGTCGCGCATTGCGCAGACAATCCGCAGCGGCTTGCCAGTCTGCGGATCGGTCGCGGCGATTTCCGCCGCGGAGTGCATCTGGCGCGGCTCGTCCTTTGGGCCCAGCACGCCGTGGTCCAGACTGAACTCGATGCCCCGTTCCGCCGCCAATTCCAGCGCGCGCGCAAACCGCTCGCGATCCGCCTCCGCGATCCGCGCCAACAATGCCATCCGCCCGGCAACGGCTTGATCCGGCGACACCCCGAGCAATTCGTACATTTCATCCGACCACCAGCAACTATCATCGGCCAGATTCCAATCCCAACTGCCCACGCGCGCGATTTTCTGCGCGAGCCAGTAGCACTCCTGGATTCGCTGCAGGTTTTCGGCGCTGCTTTCCAACTGCGCGCGAGTGTCCTTGAGTTCCTGAACCTTCTTGTCCAGTTTCCGGGCCAGCGCCTGCGCATAGCGGGCATCCACGATATTCAGGTCCAACGGCGGCGGAGCCGCGACGGAAGTCGAGACTCCCTGCGCCAGCACCTGGCGGATCTGCTCAAGGAATTCGTCCGGATCCATGGGCTTGATGAGAAACCGGCTGGCGCCCAGCTCGGCGGCCAGCTCCTGATCCGCGCCGGTGGTGAAGGTGGCCGAATACACCACGAAAGGAATGTCCGCCCATGCCGGATTGCTCTTGAGCGCCCGGCACAGGGCGAACCCGTCCATTTCCGGCATCATAATGTCGGAAATGATCAGATCCGGCCGGGCTTGGGCAATCAACTCGAGCGCCTCGCGGCCATTGCCGGCGCTGAAGACCTCGTAACCGCTAGCCTCCAGCATCGTGTGCTGCAGCACCCGTGAGTTCTCATCGTCCTCAACCACCAATATTTTCATGACAATTCCCCCACAATGCGCGTGATCTGGGTGATGACTCGTTCCGGATCAACCGGTTTCTCAATGTAGCCGTTGCAACCCGCGGCCAACAGGCGTTGTTCATCACCGGCCATGGCATAGGACGTCATGGCGATAATTGGGATGGAATCCCCGATGGCGGAAGCCCGGATCAGCCGCAACACTTCGGTGCCCATAATATCCGGCAACTGGATATCCAAGATGATGAAATCGGGGCGCTCGCGCAGCGCCTGCTCATAGCCGGCGCGGCCGCAGGTCGCCTTCAGCACCTGGCAGCCGTGCGATTCCAGGATGAAAGTAATCAACTCCATATTGTTTTCGTTGTCTTCAATGACCAGGACGCGTTTCATGTTGCCCCGCGCCTCCTTTCTGTCCGCCCGCCGCGGGAACCGGCAATTGTTTCGGGATCCGCAACGCGAAGGTGCTGCCCCGGCCCTTCTCGCTGCTGACCGAAAGCGTGCCGCGCAGAATTTCGAGCAAGATTTTCCGCGTCAGGTATAAGCCTAGTCCTGTGCCCCCGGCCTTGATGCGCAAATGGGAATCCAGCCTCACAAATGGCTCGAACAGCCGCTGCTGGTCCTCCGGCGCGATCCCGATACCCGTGTCGCTGACGGCGATTTCGACCTCGTCGCCCAAGTCGCGAGCCGTCAGGCGCACCTCGCCGTGCTCGGTATACTTGACCGCGTTGCTCAGATAATTCAGCACACACTGGCGCAACCGTTTGCGATCGGTGTGAACGGCCACGCCGGCCGGCCAGTCGCACACCATTCCCAACCCCTTGGCCTGCATCTGCGGCCGCAGCGATTCGACGGCCTCCTTGAGCAGCTCATCGAGTTGAAACGGCTGTGGATAAATGTCCACGTGGCCGGCCTCGATTTTCGAAATGTCAATGATGTCAGTGATCAGAGCCAGCAGATGCTGGGCGGAATTGTAGACCCGGGTGAGCTGGTCGTGCTGTTTTTCGTTTAACGCGCCGGTCATGCCCTTGAGAATCACTCCCGTGAACCCGATGATGGAATTCAGCGGTGTCCGCAGCTCGTGCGATACGGAGGCGATGAACATGTTCTTCAACTGGTCCAACTCGTGCAATTGGCGGTTGGCCTTCTCCAAATCCGCCGCATATTGCGCCATGGCCAATTCGGTCGCCTGGCGGCGGAGGGCATGGGCAAAGATCTGCCCCATCAGACGCAGCAGGCTGATATCTTCTTCCCGCCACTGCGGCTGGGGTTGGCGGGCGTGCAACAGGCCAATGAAGCCGCGGTCGTCGTTTTCGCCAGTAAACGGCGTCGCAACGGTGACGGTCGCGAGTTCCGCAGCCGGCCACACCACCGATTCGCCCCGGCGCAGACGTTCTAATCCGGTCAGCACGCCGGCTCGGGGCGTCGTGTCGAATCCGGCGGCGGCCAACGCTGCCAAGTCCCCGCCGGCATGGGTGCGCGCCGCGCCGCCATCCTTGTCAAAAACATAGAGAAACCCGGCGGCGGCGCCCGTAAAACAGGCCATCTCCGCCAGCGTCGCCTGGATGTGGCGGTCCATCTCGCCCGGTTTGAGCGCCATCAGCCGCGACGAAGTTTCCGAGACCAGGCGCTCGAAATGCTCACGGAAATTGAGCACATGTTCAACTTCCCGCCGACGCCGGATTTCCCGCTTCAACCGGTAGTTCCAAACCAGGATCGTCGCCAGCACCGCCAGCACCACCGCCGCGACCCGCAACCCGAAGCGCCACGCCACCCGAGGCTCGATGCCCGGCTTGTATTCCACGGCCACCCACCGCTGCTCAATATCGCGTTGCTGCTCCGTGGAGACCAGATTGAGCGCCTTGTTGAGGATGGCCACCAGTTCCGGCCAGTCCTGGCGCACGGCAAAATGGAGCGTATCCAGTTCCGCCGCCGCCGGCGCCGCCGCCTTCAGATTGATCAGATTAAGCTTGCGAATCCAGTAGGCGGCCGACGACAAATTGGCTACCACGGCGTCCACCTTCCCCCCGCTCAAGGCCAGCAAGCAGGCCTGCAATGAGTCGTAAACGATCGGCTGAATCGAACTGCGCTCCTTCAGAAACCCCTCGTGAGACGTGCCCGCCTGGATTCCGACACGCAGGCCTTCAATGTCTTTCAGCCCGGCTAAAAACGGCATATCCAGACGAGTCAGAATCACCCGCTGGTATCGGATGTACGGCTTGCTGAACAGGAGGAATTGAGCGCGTTCCGCGGTAATACCCACGCACGGCAAAACGTCCACCTGGCCGGATTTAATGCCGGCCACCGCCGCGGTCCAAGCCAACCCGTCCACCACGCGCAGGTTCAGCCCCAAACGGGTGTTGAACAAACGCACATAGTCGGAGGCAATGCCTTGGTACTGCCCCCGCTCGTCACGATACTCGAATGGATAGAACTCCGGATCAATACCCAGGCGGATAACCGGATGCCGGGCCAGCCAGTCGCGCTCCTCAGCCGTCAACGCGCTCTCCCAATTGGTGACGCCTGCCAGTTGCAGACCATGCGGCGCGCCATACAAATGTGTGTCCATGGCCTGGTAGTAAGGCGAGAGCGGGTTC
The DNA here is from genome assembly GCA_964570325.1 of uncultured Verrucomicrobiota bacterium. Classification (GTDB taxonomy): domain Bacteria; phylum Verrucomicrobiota; class Kiritimatiellia; order CAIQIC01; family CAZMXS01; genus CAZMXS01. The sequence goes on from CAZMXS010000028.1 coordinate 13,364, forward strand.
TGTTTCCACTCACGCAGGCGGGCATCTATGACCGGTTTCAAACGCTGTCCCACCGGATCGTTTTTGGTAAACGCAAAACGCAACTGGGACGGGCTGAACAACACGGCCGAACGCGTCACGTTGTAATCTTTCTCGAAATACGAACCGAAGATATTATTCACCACGCCGGCATCCGCTTCGCGCCGGCTAATGGCCCCAAACACCTCCTGGTAGGATGGGTATTCCACGAATTCCGCTTGAATGTCAAATTGCGCCAGGATCGAGCGCAGGCTGGCGGCGCCCGCGCTGTAAATACTCCCTTTCATCACCGCGATGCGGCGACCGGCCAGATCAAAAAATGATTGGATCGCAATATCCGGCCGGGAATAAATGACCGCCCAACTAATCAGCACGGTCTCATCATTGAAGTCATACTTGGTCAGGCGCTCGGCGGACAGCGCCACATCCGGCATGATGTTGATCTCACCGCGCGCCAATCGGTCCAAGCACTCCTGCCAGGTTCCTTTTTCATATTCCAACTGCCAGCCTTCCGCCTCGGCAATGCGGTCCAAAACCGCCGGGAAAAAGCCACTGGCCTGCCCTTCCGGCGTCGTGTAAATCTTGGGATGATTTTCATAAACGCCGACTTTGATGACAGACTGGCTGCCGGCCTGAATCGGCAACACCGATGCCAGCAAAAAGAATGGAAACCAAGGCAATCGCGCCAGATGCCGCTCCAACCTTGTGGACTGATGGGCTTTTTGCATCCCGCAATCGTCCTTGCCACGCCGCCAACTGGATTCATGTTGAATCCAAATCACATAAAAAGCAAGCTTGGTCAAAGACTTGGGCGGGCAGGCGCGCCCGAATTACCTTGGCCCGGTATCTCCCGATAGTTCAGCCAATCCAGACTGACTGGGGTTGGGCAGGAGTGTCCGGCCTGCTTGGACCCCGTGGGTCTCGGCAAACGATGGCGACTCAAATTGCCTTGAAGCAAAGGGTTGCGTTGTGGCCGCCGAAGCCCAGCGAATTGTTGAGGCAGGCGCGTAGTTTCACCTGGCGCGCCGTGTTCGGAACATAATCCAGATCGCAGACCGGATCAGGGGTTTCGTAGTTGATGGTCGGCGGGATGATACCGTTTTGCAACGCCAAGGCACAGGCCACGGATTCCACCGCGCCGGCTGCGCCGAGCAGATGCCCGGTCATGGACTTGGTCGAGCTGATCATCACCTTGCGGGCGCGCTCCGCGCCAAAGGCCAGCTTGATGGCAAGGGTTTCGCACTTATCATTAAGTTCCGTGCTGGTTCCGTGGGCATTGATATAGTCAATGTCGTCCGGCTGCAGTCCGGCATCCTGCATCGCCAGCGTCATGCCGCGCGCAGCGCCCGCGCCCTGCTCATCCGGAGCCGTTATATGAAAAGCGTCGCAGGTTCGGCCGTATCCAGCCAGTTCGCAATAAATCCGCGCGCCGCGGGCTCGGGCATGCTCCAGTTCCTCAATCACAAGGATGCCGGCACCTTCGCCGATAACAAAGCCGTCGCGGTTGGCATCGAAAGGCCGGCTGGCCTTGGTCGGAGCGTCATTCCGCGTGCTTAAAGCGCGCATCGCGCAGAATCCGCCAATGCCCAGATCGCAAATCGGCGCCTCGGTGCCGCCGGACAGCATGACGTCCGCTTCGCCGTGCTGAATGATCCGCAGCGACTCGCCGATCGAATGAGTCGCCGAGGCGCAGGCGGATGTGACACAAAAATTCGGGCCTTTGGCCTGAAACTCGATGGCCACCAGACCGGCAATGATATTGGTGATCATCTGCGGAATGATGAACGGCGAAAAGCGGTTCCACGTACCGCCCTCACGCGTGAACTTGCCCCATTGCTCCTCCAGAATCTGGAGGCCGCCAATGCCGGAGCCAATAATCACACCAATCCGCTCCAGGTTCTCCCGGTCCAGCGCCAGACCGGAATCGGCCAGCGCCATCTTGGCCGCCGCCAATCCGTAATGGCTGAACGGATCCATGCGCCGCTGTTCCTTCTTTGGAATGAACTGGTCCACATTGAACTCGACCACTTCCCCGGCGATGCGAGAGGCATAGCGGCTGACATCAAATGTCTGGATGGGCCGGATACCGGACTGGCCGGCAATCAGCCGCTCCCAGAACCGGGCCAGGTCGCACCCCAGCGGCGACACCACACCCATGCCTGTAACCACTGCTCTGCGTCCTGACATAATAACCCGTCCCGTTGGATGGAATAGTTGCAAAAAGGCCGGGAACGCCATCCAAGCCATCCCCGGCCGTTCTTTCCAGTCGGCTGGACTAGGCGCTGAAGCCCTTGTCCTTCAGATACTTGATCACATCGCCGACCGTACGCAGCTTCTCCGCGTCCTCATCCGGGATCTCCGCGCCGAATTCCTCCTCGAACGCCATGACCAGTTCCACGGTGTCCAACGAGTCCGCGCCAAGATCTTCAATGAACGAGGCTTCAGGCGTAACCTGTTCAGCATTCACGCCAAGCTGTTCGACGATGATTTCCTTGACTTTATCTTCCAGTGCCATGTGCCTTCCTCCTTCTCGTTTCGGTCTTACGTTACCATACCGCCGCAAACCTGCAGAACCTGGCCCGTCACATATGCTGCGGCGTCGCTGGCCAGGAACAATACTACTTTCGCCACATCCTCCGGCGTGCCGAAACGCCCCAGAGGAATCAAATCCAGCATCTTCTTTTTAATCTCTTCCGGCAATTGGTCGGTCATCTTGCTCTGGATATATCCCGGCGCGACCGCATTGGCCCGGATATTCCGCGAGGCCAATTCCTTGGCCACGGACTTGGTAAACGCGATAACCCCCGCTTTGGATGCCGAATAGTTACATTGTCCGGCGTTGCCAATCAAGCCTATGATGGAGGCAATATTCACAATCACGCCGGCCTTCTGCTTCATCATCAGCTTCGACACATTCCGGGTGAAAAGGTAGGTGCCCTTCAGGTTGACCCCCAGCACGGCATCCCAATCGGCTTCGCTCATTCGCGCCAGGAACCCATCCTTGGTAATCCCGGCGTTATTGATCAGGATGTCAATCCGACCAAAGGCCGCCGCCGCCTGGTCCACCACCGCCTTGACGTCATCGGCCTTGCTGACATCGGCCGCAAAACATTCGACCTTGCGCCCGCGGGTCGCCACCAACCCAGCCGTCTCGGCCAACCAATCCTTCTGCAGATCGCAGAGCACAATCTCGGCGCCTTCACTGGCCAGCTTCACGGCGATCGCCTGGCCAATGCCGCGCGCCGCGCCGGTCACCAAGGCCACTTTGTTGTCCAACTGTCCCATATTGCCTGTCTTCCTGTTTGATCCATCTTCCCGGCCGCGCCGGTCATGGCCACTCAATCCACCCAAGCCTGCGCCGCCCCCTCCACCCCGAGCGAGTCCTGTATGTTATGGACCGTCGCGCCATTGTCAATACGCCGCACCAGTCCAGCGAGCACTTTTCCGGGGCCGCACTCGGCGTACTGGGTGACGCCCTGCCCCTGCATCCAACGTACATCATCCACCCAGCGCACGGACGATGTCACCTGCCGCACCATCAATTGCCGGATGGACTCCGGGTCCCCGTGCGGTTGGCCGGTCACGTTGGACAACACCGGCATGGTCGGCGCGCCGAACGGGATGGCGGCTAGAAACTCTTCCAGGCGCCGCGCAGCCGTGGTCATCAAAGAGGAATGAAACGCCCCGGCCACGTTGAGTCGAACCGCTTTCTTCGCGCCGGCCATTTTGGCGCCGGCCTCCGCGCGGTCAATACCCTCCCGGCTGCCCGACAGCACCGTCTGCTCCGGAGAATTGAGGTTCGCGACTTCAACCCCGGAATCGCGCGCCAGTTTCTCCGCCCCGGCCAAATCCAGCCCAATCAGGCTCAACATGCCGCCGGCGTGTTCCTCACACGCGTCCTGCATGAAACGCCCGCGCGCCTCCAGCACACGCAGGCTGTCTTCAAACGAAAGGACGCCGGCGGCATACAAGGCCGCCCATTCGCCTGAACTCAACCCGGCCGCGGCCGCCACCTTCAAGCCAGGCCGGCGCAATTGCAGCGCCAGCCACGCCGCGGCGCTGACCACGAAAATCGCCGGTTGCGCGACAGACGAGCGGGTCAATTGCTCAATTGGACCCTCAAAACAGGCCTTGGCCAAATCGAACCCCAGCACCTTCCCCGCCCGGTCGAACAAGGCCCGGCATTCCGGGAAATGTTCGGCCAGGTCGCGGCCCATGCCGACCGCCTGCGCACCCTGCCCCGGAAATAGGATCGCTCGCATATTCATCCTTTGCACCATTCCAGCACGGTTGCCCCCCACGTAAACCCGCCACCGAAGGCAGTCAACAAAATGATATCGTGCTTCTTGAAGCGGCCCTGGCGAGCGGCTTCGTCCAGCGCGACAATCACGGAAGCCGCGGAAGTATTGCCATACTTTTCGATATTGACGATGTATTTCTCCAAAGGCGCGCCCAGCCGATCGCTGATGGCGCTGATGATCCGGACGTTGGCTTGGTGCGGGATGATCCAGTCCACGTCGTCAATCGTCAGGCCGCATTGTTTGAGCGCCTCGCGCGAAGCCTGGGTCATGTTGTTGACCGCGTGCTTGAACACGTCACGCCCGGACATCTTAAGATAGTGCATCCGGTCCTTGACGGTCTGCTCGGTGGCCGGATTGCGGCTGCCGCCGCCCGGCAGCATCAGTAACTCCGCCAGCGCGCCATCGGCGCCGAGCACCGTGCTGAGCAGCCCATGCTTTTCGCCGCGCGCCTGCAGCACCGCCGCCCCGGCCGCGTCGCCAAAAAGCACACAGGTTCCGCGATCCTGCCAATCCACGATCGAACTCAACTTCTCGCCGCCGATGATCAGGGCGGTCTCGATCGAACCGGAGGCCACGAACTGGCGCCCGATCTCCAACGCATAGAGGAACCCCGAACAGGCAGCCTCCACGTCCATGCAGAAGGCATTCTTGGCGCCGATCAGGTTCTGGACAAAACAGGCGGTGTTGGGAAAGACCATATCGGGCGTGATGGTCGCCACGATAATCATCCCAACCTGGTCCGGCGTGACCCCGGCGTCGGCCAGCGCCCGGCGCGCGGCCTCGGCGGCCATGTCCGACGTAGCCTGGTCGGCCCGCGCGATCCGCCGCTCCTTCATGCCGGTGCGCGTGACGATCCATTCCTCGGTGGTGTCCACCATCTTTTCAAGTTCGGCGTTGGTCAGTATTCTATCCGGGGCATACGAGCCGGTCCCCACGATGGAGACGGTGCGCACATTCCCGGCCTTTGGATTAATAATTCGGTTTTCCCGATCCGCTTTCACTTTGCCATTCCCAGTCGCTTGATGCCTTCCACAATCAGGTGGTTCACGCGGTGCTCCACCGACTCCCGCGCCACCCGGATGCCATTGCACACGGCGTTCGCGTTCGACACACCGTGGCCAATGATGCAAATCCCGTTCACCCCCAACAAGGGTGCGCCGCCGTACATCGCCGGATCGGCCTTGCGCTTGATGCTGTTGAACGCCGGTTTCAGCAGCAGCGCGCCCAGCATGCGCCAGGGGTTCCGGGTAAACTCCTCCTTCATCCATTTGCCCATCGTGTGCGCCACGCTCTCGGCCGTCTTTAACACCACATTGCCGGCGAACCCGTCGCACACTACAACGTCCAATTCGCCCTCGAACAGGTCGTGCCCCTCCACGTTGCCCTTGAAATGGAACGACGCCTGTTCCTGCAGGCGATCCAGCAGGCGAAACGTCTCCTTGGTCGTCTCGTTGCCTTTTGAATCCTCCGTGCCGACGCTCAACAGTCCCACCACCGGCGCCGCCTGCCCCAGAATCTCCCGGGCATAGACGGCACCCATGACGGCAAACTTCAGCAGCAGCTCCGGTTCGCAGTCGGTCGTGGCCCCGGCGTCAATCAGCACAAACGGCTTAACCGGGGTCGGGATCACGACGCCGATGCCCGGCCGCTGAACCCCCTCCAGCGTGCGCAATTTGAGCGTCGTCGCCGCCACGGCCGCGCCGGTGCTGCCGGCCGAGAAGACGGCATCGGCCTCGCCGGCTTTCACCAGGTCCACCGCGCGGCTGATCGAGGAATCCTTCTTCCGCCGGATCGCCACCGCCGGCGGCTCATCCATCCCGACCACCTCGGAGGCGTGCCGCACTTCGATGTTCGCGGGGCGCGGCCCGGCCTGCTCCAACTCATGACCAATCGCGTTCTCATCCCCCACCAGGAACAATTGCTGGATATCGGGATAACGCCGGGCCGCCGCAACGGCGCCCGCCACAATTTCTCGGGGGGCATAATCGCCGCCCATCGCGTCAACCGAGATGCGCATGGCCCGCCGCCGCTAGTCGGCCGAAATCACTTTCACCTGCCGGTCGGCATACACGCCGCAAGCCGGGCAGACCCGATGCGGCAGACGCGGCGCGCCGCATTTCGGGCACGGCGCCGCCTGGGGATATTGGCGCTTGGCGTTGTTTGCGGCCACGCGCGAACGGATCCGGCATTTCGAAGTTCTGCGTTTGGGAACACCCATTTTTTTAACCTCCGGTCAAACCATTGCCATCCTGTTTCAAGTCAATCTCAAGCCGTCCAAGGCCGCCCACTTGCCGCCGGAATCGCCCGGCGCGCAATCGCAAGCACCCGTATTTAAGTTCTTCCCGCACCGCGCACACAACCCGCGGCAGCCGGCCGAACATACCGGAAAACCCGGCAAATTCAGTAAAATATCTTCGCGGATGTCGGCCGAAAGATCAACCGAATCCTGCCCTTCGGAAATCGGGTAAGCGCGTAGGAAAGACAAATCCCGCAACGTTGTCGAGACATTTTCAGCACATTTTGAGCAGGCAAAGGAAACGGTTACCGCCAGTTCGCCCCGCACGATCAGTTCATGGGATACAAGTTGGACATGAAACCGGCAGTCAATTGGGCTTTCCACCCGGAAAACGGAGTCTTGCTCCATTTCCAGGACAGTGGCGGGCACCGCGCCGCACAGGTCGTCGCCATCGGGATTGATCTTGGAAACCTCGACGATCATTTTCGTTCCGTCCGCAGGGGTTCCTTGACCGGCAGGCGCGCGGCGAACTTGGCCCGCAGGGCCCGCTGCACAGGCTCGGGCACAAAATCCTCGGTCCGGCCGCCCAGTTCCGCCACTTCGCGGACCGTGCTCGAACTTACATAGCTGTAATCCTCGCAGGGCATCAGGAACAGCGTCTCGATGTCCGGCGCCAGTTTGCGATTGGTCAGGGCCATCTGGAACTCGAATTCAAAGTCGGAGAACGCCCGCAAGCCGCGAATGATCACGTGGATGTCTTTGCGGCGGGCGTACTCCACCAACAGGCCATCGAAAGTGTCCACCTCGACATTGTCGAACTCGCGCACACACTCCCGGGCCATCGCCACGCGCTCCTCCGTCCCGAACAACAAATTCTTCCGCGAACGCGCCGCCACCGCCAACACCAGCCGGTCGAAGATATGCGCGGCGCGCTGGACCACATCCAGGTGCCCGCGCGTGATCGGATCGAATGTCCCCGCGTATATTGCCGCATTGCTCATCGGGTGCCCCCTTGTATCGGTTTCATCAAACTCGCGGATTATGGAAAAAGATAGTTGCTATTTGAAATGCGAAAAATGAAATTATTTCAAACTCCGAAATCCGAGGCGCTATGTTCAAACATTTACTCATCGTGGCCGGCATCGTCGGTCTCCTGGTTCCACCCATCGCGGAGGCCAAGCTGTTCAAGTTTCCAAAGAAAAATCCCTCGTTCAGCATTGAGTTCCCGGATACATGGGACGCGAATCTGAACAAGGACGGATCGCTGGAGGCGCTCGCGGAAAACGAGGCTGTCTATATGCTGATCTGGGAAGTGACGGACCCGGATGAGCTGGAAGCCGACCTGGAGGCCACGCTCCCCAACGTCGTTAGCGATTTGGAAATATCCGACAGCGAAACCCAGGAGGTCAACCAGCATGGGGTGACGTTTGACATCAAGCCCGGCAGCGGCACGGACCCCAGCAACAACGAACCCATCAATATGCTGCTCGGCGTTTTCTCCACCGAGGAAGGGCGCGCCTTCGTTATGATTTGTACGGTCGAAAAGGACAATTTCTCCGCTCGGAATAAAAAACAGTTTGACGCGGTCACGGAATCCATCCAACCGCTCAACGGCCCTGCCCCCAAACCGGAATAAAGCCATGCACGCATTGCTTTCCACTCATTCGGCATGGCGCGCCTGCTCGCTGGCGCTGGTTCTCGCCGGCCTTGCCCTCTCCACCGCGGCCCAATCCCCCGCGCCGTTTGACCCCGCGGCCCGCGCGGCGCGCCAAAAGGTTGAAAAAGGCGTCAAGGGCAAGCTGTGGGCCAACGCCAGCGACGTCTTCGCCCTCTGCCTGAACGGCAAGAAAATCATCGCGAACGAAACGGAACTGCCCAAGAAGGTAACGCTGAAACCCGGCGATATCCTGACCGCCAGGGTTTCGGACAAAAGCACGGCGCGCGGGTTCGCCCTGATCTTCCTTTCCGAGAATGAACGGGCGGGCTTTTCGTCCCACACCGGCGATTGGTTCGCGTATAAACCCGCCGCCGATGGCGCCTGGTGGTTGGTGCCCCCGGCCGCCAAGACCAACCCGGTGAAGGCGACGAAGGCGGCGGATGAAACCTTCAAGGGCGCAATCGAGGAATCCGCCGGCACCGGCTGTGAGGGCATCTGGGGCGACCCCGCCGCCCCGGTCGTTTATCTATATAAGGAAGTCCGGCACGAGGATATCATGGAGTGAATATGCTGGGGGGCTAATCCCGGGGCGACACCCAACCGCCCGGTTTCAGCGGCGCGCAGGTAAATCGCGCGCGGTTGCTTGCCAATCCCGGAAAGTTTCATTTTTGCCTTGAGGAACCTGACCGTTTCCCTTTTCCCAGCATCCGGTTGACTGCTGAATCTCAACTGTCCGCTTGACGTTTTCCCCTTCGTTGCCGGACACTGTGGCCAATCAAACGCTTGGAGGTCATTCGGATGAGAAGAACCAAAATCGTCTGCACAATCGGACCCCCGACCGCCACCCCCGCCCAACTTGAACAGCTCATCAACGCCGGGATGAATGTCGCGCGCCTGAATTTCTCGCACGGCACCCATGACGAGAAAAAAGCCATCATCACCGCCATCCGTGCCATCGCACGGCGCCTCAACAAGCCGGTCGCGATCCTCCAGGACCTGGCCGGACCCAAAATCCGCACCGGCCCGATCGCCAACGGCCCCGTCGAACTTACCGCCGGTCAGGAGTTCACCCTCACCAACCGCGCGGTGCCGGGCGACGCCACCGCCGTTTCCCTGACCTACACCGAGTTGCCGCGCGATGTCCGGCCAGGCGACTCGATCCTGCTCTGCGACGGGGCGCTGGAGCTGGAGGTCGAGAGCGCCACCGAAACCGACATTAAGTGCCGCGTGACGGTTGGCGGCCCACTTAATTCGCACAAGGGCATCAACCTGCCGGGGCGCTCGATCCGGGCGCCGATCCTGAATGAAAAGGATCGGGCCGATCTGGCCTTTGGGATTGAGCAGGATGTGGATTATGTCGCCATGTCCTTCATCCGCAGCGCCGCCGACGTATTGGAAATCCGGCAATTCGTGAGGGACCACAACGGCACGGTGCCGCTGATCGCGAAAATCGAGAAACACGAGGCCCTCGACCGGATTGACGAGATCATCCCGGTCGTGGACGGCATCATGGTGGCGCGCGGCGACCTGGGTGTGGAAATCCCAATCGAGCAAGTGCCCGGATTTCAGAAAATGCTGATCGAGAAAACCAACCGCGCCGGCAAGCCGGTGATTACCGCGACGCAAATGCTCAAATCCATGGTGGACAATCCGCGCCCGACCCGCGCCGAAGTGACCGATGTCGCCAACGCAATCCTCGACGGCAGCGACGCGGTCATGCTTTCCGAGGAAACCGCCTCCGGAAATTATCCGATCCAAGCCGTGCAGGTCATGGCCCGCGTGGCGGTGGAAACCGAAAAGAACTTTCCTTATGAAGCTTGGACGTACAAGTTCGGCCAGCACCCCAAACTGACGTTGCAAGAGGCGGTGGCCCAGTCCGCTTGCGAGCTGGCTGAATCCATTGATGCGCCCGCCATCGTGACCTGCACGATGTCCGGCAGCACCACGCGCATGGTCGCGAAATATCGGCCGGGACCGCTGCTCATCGCTATGACGCCCAACGAGCGCACATACCGGCAACTGGCCCTGGTCTGGGGCTGTGTGCCCACCCTCATGGGCGCCTGCGCGGACGAGGTCGAAATGGAACAGTTCGCCCTGCGCGCGGCGCTCGCCAACTGCCTGGTGAAAAAAGGCGATACGATCGTCTTCACCGCCGGCCTGCCGCTGCAGGAGATCGGCACAACCAATATGATCAAGGTGGTCCGGGTGACGTGACAAGTAGTCAGTTGCCGATGGCCAGGCGGGATATCAGCAAACCATGATCAGCGATGCGTAATCGGCGCAGCCGTTGGGGCGCCGCGACATCAACCCGGACAGATATGGAAATCAACATTGGTCAGCCCAAATCCCGGGTCGCTTCCGCGAATGGGGTGTGGGATATCCTTTCGCGCCCGCCAAGCCGGTCGCATATTTCTTTAAGGTCCATTGCCAACGGACGGTTTCGAACCGACAGCATGCGGGGTCTCAAACCAGCGGTTGGCAGCTCACTGATTACGGCCCACTGATTAACGCTCACGGCTCATTGATAAATGCCCTCAATCGCCAAGGTCGTCGTTCAGCTCTCGCTCAATCGGGAATTCGACTACCGGATCCCGGAGCGCCTCGCCGGCCAATTGCGCCTCGGTATGCCGGTGATCGTCCCGTTCGGCCACGCGGAGGCGCGCGGCTATGTCATTGGTCTGGCCGATTCCTCGCCCCATGCCAGATTGAAGGAAATCAAGGACATTGTCGGCGACAAGTCACTGCTCGCGCCAGGCATCCTTGAACTGGCGCACTGGATTTCAAGCTACTACGCCGCGCCGATCGAGCAGGTCATCCGCACCGTCCTGCCCAGCCCGGTGCGCCATCAGAAGGCCGGCTTCATCGAGCGGCTGCGGGTGCGGCCAACGCCCCGCGCGGGCGACGAGGAGGCCATCCGGCGATTGCGCGCTCGGGCGCCTAAACAGGCCGCGGCGCTGGATCTGTTGCTCGGCGGAGGGCCGATGTTTCTCAACCACCTCGCGCGCGCCGCCAAGACCACCGCCGGCACGATCCGCGGACTGGAAGAAAAGGGCTTCGTCGCTATCGAAAAACACGCGGACCGGCGCGACCCGCTGGCCGGACACACAATTCTGCGCACCGAGCCGCTGGAACTGATGCCGCAGCAAGCGGCCGCCCTCGACCTGATCAAACGATCCATTGCAACCCGCCAACCGCCGGTCGTCCTGCTCTACGGCGTAACCGGCAGCGGCAAGACCGAGGTGTATCTGCAGGCCATCCGCCATGTGCTGGATCGGGACCAGGGCGTGATTGTCCTGGTGCCGGAGATTGCGCTGACGCCGCAGACTATCGAACGCTTCCGCGGCCGCTTCGGCGAGGACATTGCCGTCCTGCACAGTTCGCTTTCCGAAGGCGAGCGCCACGACGAGTGGCACCGCGTGCACGAGGGGCAAGCCCGGATCGTAATCGGCGCGCGCTCGGCCCTGTTCGCGCCGGTGCGGAATCTGGGCCTGATCGTCGTGGACGAGGAACACGAGCCGACCTACAAGCAGGCGGAGTCGCCCCGCTACAACGCGCGCGACGTCGCCGTGATGCGCGGCCGGATGGAATCGTGCGCCGTGCTGCTGGGGACCGCCACGCCGGCGCTTGAATCATTCCAAAACACGCGGAACGGCAAGTATGGGCTGGCCCGGCTCCCGGCCCGCGTGGATCACCGCCAGATGCCCGTGATGCGGATTGTGGACATGCGCGTCGCGGGCGAGCGGGGGGGGCGGGTCACGGTCATGTCGCGCGAATTGATCGAGGCGATCCGCCTGCGGCTGGACCGCGCCGAGCAAACCATGCTGTTCCTGAACCGGCGCGGTTACGCGTCCTCTGTCGTTTGTCCGCGCTGCGGCTACGTCGCCCAGTGCGATCATTGCAGTGTGGCGCTAACCTATCACCGACAAAGCGACCAACTGGTCTGCCACATCTGCGGCGCCCTGCGCCGCGTGCCGGCGCGTTGCCCGGCGCCCGACTGTGGCGATCCGCAATTCAAGTTCGCCGGCCTCGGCACCGAACGGCTCGAATCCATCGTGCGCCGGCTCTTCCCGCGGGCGCGCGGGCAGCGCCTGGCCGCGGACACCACGACGCGCAAGGGAGCGCACCACGAAATCCTCGGCGCTTTTCGCACAGGACAGATTGACATCCTGGTCGGCACCCAGATGATCGCCAAGGGCCTGCATTTTCCCAATGTCACGCTGGTCGGCGTGGTCTTTGCCGATTTGAGCCTGCACATGCCGGACTTTCGCGCCGCCGAGCGAACATTCCAATTGCTGACCCAGGTCGCCGGCCGCGCCGGTCGCGGCGACATCCGCGGCGAAGTGATTGTCCAGACCTACACCCCTTTTCATCCCGCCATTCAGGCCGCGCGCCAATTGGACTATGACCGCTTTTTTGACCAGGAAATCGAATTTCGCCGGGAGTTGGGCTACCCGCCATTCACGCATCTGGTCTGCGTCACGCTAAAAGGGCCGGTGAACGAGCGCGTACAGGCGGCGGCGACCGCGCTGGCGGCGGCGTTGCGGCCGGCGCTGGACGCGCGCGTGGTGCTCGCGGGCCCGGCGCCGGCTCCCCTGGCCCGGGCCAAGGGTCATTACCGCCACCAATTGATGCTCCGCGCGCCGCTGACGCGGCTGATCACGGACCCGCTGAAAAATGTGCTCGGCGCCTTCAAATGCCCCCCGGATGTGACGTACGCCGTGGATGTGGACGCGATCGCGCTGATGTGATCCGGATTGGATTCGCTCTTTTTTTTTGTGACTTTTGCTATTGATCACGGCTATTACTAATGCGAGGTGCAACCATGCCGATCTATGAATATGAATGCGCGCGTTGCAAGCGCATCTCGAATTTTCTGGTTCGCTCAATTACCGCGCACAAACCGCCGGCGTGCCCAAAGTGCGGCCACCCCGAGATGCGCCGGGCGATCTCCCGGTTTGCCACCGTCACCAGCGCCAAAAAGACAACTAAAGCGGCTGACCCGCCGCCGGCTCTGGGCGCCGCCGGGGACGACTCCGGCGATCTGCCCGACATGTCCATGCTGGAAGGCCTGGATGAAAATGATCCGCGTTCCATGGGCCGCGTCATGCGCCAGATGGCCGAACAGACCGGCGAGCCGCTGGACCCGGAAATGGACGAAGTCTGCCGCCGTTTGGAGTCCGGCGAGGATCCGGAAAAAATCGAGGAACAAATGGGCGATCTCGAAGCCGGCGAAGGCAGCGGCGGGTCAGGCGGACGCGACGACACGCTGTACGAAGGCTGATCTTCCGCCTTTCTCTTATTCGCGCTCGTCCCCCACCCCGCCCCATCCCTTTGCGGGACTGCGGAACACCTTGCCCCTCACGCTCGTGGGGATGGTCCGTAAGCGCTCAGGTTGCAGGTCTCCCGTTTCAGGTTTCAGCGTTTGAAGGTTCCCATCAACTGGCCCTGCGCCAGAATATGCCCCGCCATCGCCTTGAGCAGATCCGACTTGCGCGCGGACGATGTCAGATTCAATCGGGTGTCGAGCGCGAACACCTTGAAATAATAGCGGTGCTTCTGTCCCGGGGGCGGGCAAGGCCCGTTGTAGCCGATCTTCCGGTAATCGTTGACGCCCTGGATGGCTCCGCTCGGCAGCTTTTCCACCGGAGGAATGCCTTCTTCCAACTGTCGCGTATCCGGCGGCAAGTTGAACAAGACCCAATGCACCCAGTCGCCGACCGGCGCATCGGGATCGTCGCACAAAACGGCCAGGCTGACGGTTCCGCTCGGGGCCGCGCCCCATTCCAACGGCGGCGAGACTGAACCGGCGCAACAGTACTTGTCGGGAATCACCGCCCCCATTGCGAACGCCATGCTTACCACGGTAAGTTCCAGCATGTTCCAACCCTCCATTTTTTATTCTATGCCGCGCGCGCCGCTAATAAAGCACAAATCGGTCAATCCGACATGCACAGCCAAAGCGAACCGCGCCAACCCAACCGCTCCGCGGGGGTGCGCCGCCCGACTCTTGGGCCTGCGCTAACTCCTTGCCCCGGCGGGGCCGGTCCCTATAATGCCCCCCATTCGAGAGGAAACAATGGAACGCAAAAAATTTTACGTCACGACCCCGATCTACTATGTCAACGACAAGCCGCACATCGGCCACGCGTACACCACAATCCTGGCCGACGTGCTTGCGCGTTACCACCGCCTGCTGGGTGTGCCCACGCATTTTCTGACCGGCACCGACGAGCACGGGCAGAAAGTGCAGAAGGCCGCGCAGGAGGCCGGCATCACCCCGCAGGAGCAAGCCGACCGCACGGTCGTGCGCTTCCAGGAGCTCTGGAAGAAGCTCGACATCACCAACGACGATTTCATCCGCACCACCGAGGAGCGGCACAAGACCGTCGTTCAGCATATGCTGCAAGACCTCTACGACCGCGGCGAGATTTACCGCGCGGAATACGACGGCTGGTACTGCGTGCCCTGCGAGCGATTCTTCACCGAGAAGGATTTGGCCAACGGCCAATGCCCCGAGTGCGGACGCCCGGTGGAGAAAATCAAAGAGGCCAACTATTTCTTTCGCATGAGCCAGTACCAGGACTGGCTGATCCAGTACATCAACGCGCACCCCAAATTCATCCAGCCCGACTACCGCCGCAACGAAACTCTCGGTTTTCTGCGCAAGCCGTTGAACGATCTGTGCATCTCACGTCCGAAAAGCCGCCTCGCATGGGGCATTGACCTGCCCTTCGACAAGGACTATGTCTGCTATGTCTGGTTCGACGCGCTGGTCAATTACATCAGCGCCGTGGGCTATTGGGCCGACGACGCCCGCTTCAAGCAATGGTGGCCGGCAACCTATCATTTAATCGGCAAGGACATTTTGACCACCCACACCGTCTATTGGCCGACGATGCTGAAAGCGGCGGGCGTCCCCCTGCCGGAGTGCATTTTCGCCCACGGCTGGTGGCTCTCCGGCGAAAGCAAGATGAGCAAGTCGGTCGGCAATGTCGTCAATCCGATGGACATGATCGGGAAGTACGGGCTCGACGCCTTCCGATATTTCCTGATCGCGGAAATGGTGCTGGGGCAGGACGCCAGCTTCACCGAAGACGCCTTCACGCGCCGTTACAACGCGGACCTTGCGAACGACCTCGGCAACCTGCTGAACCGCCTGCTGAACATGATCGCCCGCTACTGCGGCGGCAATCTGCCGGCGCCGGCGGCCGATTCGTTGGCCGGCGTGGAAGAGCAGGCCGTTTGGGGGCAGGCCGGCGCCGCGGTGGACGCCATGGAAAAGGCGGTGGCCGAAATGCGCCTCAACGAGGGGCTCGGCCAGGTGATGGTCGCCGTGCGCGCGATCAACCGTTATTTTGAGATCAAGCAGCCGTGGTCGCTGGCGCGCCAGGGGGACCAGACCCCGTTGCGCACCTGCCTCTACACTGCCGCGGAGTGCCTGCGCGTCGCCAGCGCGCTGCTCTATCCCGTCATGCCCGGCAAGATGGCCGAACTACGTCGCGCGCTCGGATTGCGCAAGCCGCGCCCAGCCCTGGAGCGGATGAAAGAATGGGGCGTGCTTCCGCCCGGCACACCGCTCTCGGAAATCGGCCCGCTGTTCCCGCGCATCGGCCCGGAGGTCGAGAAACCGGAGGGCTCCGCGCCCCCGGCACAGCCGGCCACGCCAACGGGCAAACCCGCAACCACAGCGCCGGTCGGCATCATTGAATATGAGGACTTTTTGAAGGTGCAATTGCGCACGGCCAAGATCGTGGCCGCTGAAAAAGTCCCGGGCGCGACGAAACTCCTGCGCCTTGAGGTCTTCATGGGCGAGGAACGGCGGCAAATCGTCGCCGGCATTGCCCTGCACTATGAGCCGGAACAGTTGATCGGCAAGACCATCGTCATGGTCGCCAATCTCAAGCCCGCGATCATCCGCGGCGTGGAGTCGCAGGGCATGCTGCTGGCCGCGTCGAAGGGCGAACGCCTGCGGTTGATTACGGTGGATGGCGATATGGCCAGCGGCGCGGCGGTTAAATAATGCCGGCAAAAGCGAATGAGTCGCATAAGACGCAAAAATGAATGGCGTTTGAACCATTTCGCGATTAGCGCGGGTCTTGTCGTTAATCTCCCATATTCCATGTAATTCGGCCATGAAGGACTACCCGGTCACCAACGCCATCCGCGCCTTGCGCGAGAACGCGATCCCGTTTGTTCCGCATGCTTACGATTACGTCGAGCACGGCGGCACTCGACGTTTGGCCGAATGCCTCGGCGTGCCCGAGCAGATTGTCATCAAGACCCTGGTGATGGAGACGGAAACGAAACAGCCGCTGATCGTCTTGATGCACGGCAACCGCGAGGTCTCAACCAAACGGCTGGCGCGCCTCCTCGGCGTCAAGCAGGTCAAGCCTTGCGACCCCGAGACGGCCCAGCGGCACACGGGCTACCGGGTCGGCGGCACCAGCCCTTTCGGCCTCCGCAAGCCGTTGCCCGTTTACGCGGAAGCCGGCATCTTTGCGCTTCCGAAAATCGTCATCAACGGCGGCCGACGCGGTTTTCTGGTGGAAATCGCGCCGCAGGATATCGAAAAAGTCATACCGGTAACCCGGGTCGAAGTAGCCATCGGCGGCCCGGCGGAGTGATCGGTGAGTATGGATGGAACGCAAACGCTGGACCGGCCGGACACCACGACGGATGAGATTGTCGCGCATCCGCCGGTCTGGAACGTGATCGTCTGGAACGACCCGATCAACCTGATGTCCTATGTCACGTTTGTATTCCAGCGCGTATTCGGTTACTCCGCCCAGAAGGCCGCCCAGCTTATGCTGGAAGTGCATCACAAGGGCAAGGCGGTGGTCGCCACCGAGGAACGCGAGCGCGCCGAATTGCACGTGGCGCAACTGCACGGCTTCGGGTTGCAGGCCACCCTGCAAAAACAATGAAGATCAAGCGAAAAGGCGCCAACCTGCGGCTGACGTTCGGCGTCGGCGAGCTGCGCTCTTTTCAGGCGCTGCCCGGCCGTCTGCGCCGCCTTATCGAACGCCCTGATATGGGCGACAAGATCACGCAACGGCTTTTTCCGCGCGCGGCGGATGATCCGCAGCTTGACCGGGAGCTGCGGGAACTCATCGCCGACGACCTGCGCGCCAAAAAGCTCCAACATCTGACGGAAGTCGAAAACATGTTGGCCGGAATCAAGGGTTTCCGAAAGCACCTCGAACTGACTCCGTCCCAAATTGAGCACTGGTTGATGTTCATCAACGATATGCGCCTGCTGCTGGGCACGGCGCTCGACATCACCGAGGACGGCTGGTCGCAGAAAATCAATCCGCTTTTCCCGCCGTCAGAAGAATGGGCGCTGATGCTGTACTTGAGCTGGCTGCAAACCCTGATCCTCGACCAAGTCTACGGGATCTCCCCGGACGGCGGGGCGGCCGCGGCGACCGACAGCGACTGAGCAATCTCCGCGCGCCGAATCAATGGCCGCCTGGGACATTTGTCAAAATCGGACGCTCCGGACATCTTCTTGTGAGAACTTCGGAAAAGCTGCCGTTTCAAATTACACGAGCGGCTTTCCTGCCGGGCGCGCATTTGATATTGAATCTTAAACATGACTTTCCCGGCAGAAAAGATTGAGGGAGCGGTCGAGCGCGTCACCTTCCACAGCGAGGAGACCGGTTTCTGCGTCTTGCAAGTCAAGGCCCGCAGCCACGACGACCTGGTCACCATCGTGGGTCATTTGCCCAACATCGTCCCCGGCGAATGGGTGCAAGCGACCGGCGCGTGGGTGAAGGACCGCAAGCACGGACACCAATTCAAAGCCGAACAGCTCAAGTCTGTTCCGCCCGATTCGATCGAGGGCATCGAGAAGTTCCTGGGGTCCGGACTAATCAAGGGCATCGGGCCGATCTATGCCAGCCGGTTGGTGGCCAAATTCGGCAAGGAGATATTTGACATCATCGAGCACCAGTCCGGCCGACTGGAGGACGTGGACGGCATCGGCCGCGTGCGCCGCCAGCGGATCAAGGAAAGCTGGAACGAAACGCGCGCCGTCCGCGGCATCATGGCTTTTCTGCTCGCCCATGGCGTCAGCACCGCGCGCGCGTTTCGAATCTACAAGACCTACGGCGAGCAGGCAATCGAGCAGGTGCGGGCCGATCCTTACTGTCTGGCGCGCGACATCCACGGCATCGGCTTCAAGACCGCCGACCAGATCGCGGAGCGACTGGGCATCGAAAAGACGAGCGACCTGCGGGCGCGCGCCGGCGTCGAATACACTCTGCTGGAAATCACCGATGACGGCCATTGCGCCTTCCCGCGGCCCGGCCTGGTCGAGGAGGCCGCGAAGATTCTGCAAATCCCCGGCCCGATCATCGAACAGGCCATTGATCACGGGCTTGAACAGCGGCGATTGGTCCAAGAAACCATCCCGGGCTTTGACGATCCGCTGATTTACCTGGCCAGCCTGCACTACGCCGAGGCGGCGTTGGCCCGACACTTGAAACTGCTCGCCACCGGACCTCATCCCTGCCCGCCGATTGACACGGAAAAGGCGATCGCCTGGTGCCAGGAGCAGATCAAGCTGACGCTCGCGCCCGCCCAGCAGGAGGCGCTCCGGCTGGCTGTGCGCGCAAAGGTGATGATTTTGACCGGCGGGCCGGGTGTCGGCAAGACCACGCTGGTCAATGCCTTGATCCGGATTTTATCCGCCAAAAAAATGCACATTGTGCTCTGTGCGCCGACGGGCCGCGCCGCCAAACGCATGAAGGAGTTGACCGGGCGTGAGGCCAAAACCATCCACCGCCTGCTGGCCTACGACCCGGGCAAGGGCCGGTTCCGGCACGACGAGCACAATCCGCTCGGCGGCGACGTATTCATCATTGACGAAGCCAGCATGATTGATGTCACGCTGGCCCATCAACTCATCCGCGCCATTCCACCGCGCGCGGCTGTTCTGTTCGTCGGCGACGTGGACCAACTGCCGTCGGTGGGCCCCGGCATGGTGTTGCGCGATCTGATTGATTCCGGAGCTTTTCCGGTCTGCCGGCTGACCGAAATCTTCCGCCAGGCGGCCGCCAGCGACATCGTCATGAACGCTCACAAGGTGCATGACGGGATTCTCCCCGCCTGGGGCTCGCCGGAAAAAAAATCAGATTTCTATTTCATCCAGGTCGAAGAGCCGGAGCTCGCGGCCGCCCGGGTGGTCAAACTCGTGCGCGAGTCCATCCCCAAAAAATTCGGGTTCGATCCGATTGACGACATCCAGGTATTGACCCCGATGCGGATCAGCGTGCTCGGAGCGCAGAACCTCAACCAGGAATTGCAACGGGCACTGAACCCGGAGGGCGATCAAGTCGAACGTTTCGGTTGCGCCTACCGGCTGCACGACAAGGTCATGCAAATCGAAAACAACTACAACAAGGATGTGTTTAACGGCGACATCGGCCGCATTACGCGCATCAACCATGAGGACCATGAAATCACGGTTCGGTTCGACGAACGCGAAGTCCAGTACGACGTGCAGGAACTGGATGAACTGGCGCCGAGTTATGCCATCACGATCCACAAGAGCCAAGGCAGCGAATATCCGTGCGTGGTCATCCCGATTCACACCCAGCATTACATCATGCTCCAGCGCAACCTGCTCTACACAGCCATTACGCGCGGCAAGCGACTGGTCGTCCTCGTCGGCACCCAGAAGGCACTGGCCATCGCCGTAAAAAAACAGGATATCCGGCGGCGCATCACAACGCTGAAAATTCGACTGCAGGAAGTCGGTTGAGCGCGGAATAGCCGGCATGAACACGCCATCGTCAACATCATACACCGCGCCGCTTGATTCCACTTCGGGCGCTGAGGCCGTCGGCCGCCCGCCGCTGATCCGGCCGCTCCGGATCGGCGCGCTGGTCATCCCTTTCCCGGTGCTGCTCGCCCCAATGGCCGGTTATACGGATGCCTCCTTCCGTCTGCTCTGCTCGCGGTTCGGCTGCGGAATGGCATTCACCGAGATGGTGAACGCCATGGGCCTGCGGCGGCGCTGTCCCAGAACGCTGTTTTATCTGGAGACCGATCCCCGCGAAGGGCCGCTTGGAGCCCATCTGTACGGCTCTCATCCGGCCATCCTGGCGGACGCGGCGGCGGCCGCCGCCGCGTTGGGAAGATTTCAACTGATTGATCTCAACGCCGGCTGTCCGGTGCCGAAGATCATGCGCCGGGGCGATGGCGCGGGGTTGTTGAAAGACCCGGACAAACTGGCGGCGATTGTCCGCGCCATGCGTTCGGTCGTGCGCCTGCCGTTGACGGTCAAAACCCGCATCGGCCTGAAACCCGACCGAATCAATATCTCCGAGGTGGCGCAAGCCGTGGAGGAAAACGGCGCCGACGCTTTGATCATCCATGCCCGCGCGGCTTCGGTACGGCATGCCGGCAAACCCGATTGGGAATGGCTGGCCCGGATCAAGTCGGAGCGAAAGATCCCAATTATCGGCAACGGCGGCGTCAACCGGGCCGAGCATGCGGCGGAAATGCTCCGGCAAACCGGCGTGGACGGAGTGATGATCGGCCGCGCAGCGATCGGCCGCCCGTGGATTTTTCGTCAGATCAGGGAATTATGGGCCGGCCAGACGCCTTTCCAGCCGACCATGGATGAACGACTGGCGATTATGCGGGAACACCTTGCCGGTCTGGAACAAAACTGCGCGCTCGAGATCAAGGTGTTGAAATCGCCGCGTCTGGCGGCGGAACAGGCGGCCTGCGTGCGTTTCCGCAGCCACGTTACCCGCTACTTGCTGGGCTATCGCCGGCTGCGCTATTTCACGCGCCAACTGAACCAGCTTGATTCGTTTGAGAAAATGCTGTCGGCCGCGGGCGAAGTCCTCGCGGCCGGCCGCATGACAGATGAAAATACTGGATCGGACGAAACGTCGGCTTAGAACCGGCGCTCGCGGGAGCCGCGGAAATCGTCACGGTCACGCCGCCGCTCACCGCCGCCGCCCCCGCCAAAGTCGCGCGGACCGCGGTCTTCACGCGGTTTGGCTTCATTAACCGTCAGGACGCGACCTTGGAAATCCTTGCCGTGGAATTCGGCGATCGCCTTGTTCGCATCTTCCTGGTTGGCCATCTCGACAAAGCCGAAACCGCGCGACTTGTTCGTGAACTTGTCCATGATGATATTACAACTGTTCACTTGTCCCACTTGCGCGAAGTGACGCTGGAGGTCGCCTTCCGTGGTATTGAACGACAGGTTGCCCACATACAGCCTGGTTGCCATGGATCTCTCTATCTCCTGCTGCGGAGGGAAGTTCGCGTCGCTGTTCCCGAACCATTCGGGTTTCGGATCGCCACCGGACCATTTAATGCACCGACAGCCAATCTACCATCTCGCCGCCAACTGACATTTTCCCTGCAAGCGTGGTCACTCTAACCGATTACAGAAGAAATGCCAGCAAAAAAGTTTGCCGTTTTATAAGGCATCTCCGCCTGACGCTTGCCTAAAACTTAACCACAAGCGTGGCATCGTCGAACTTCAAGGCGCCCTGCCGAGTGCCGGACTCCAGTGGCTTGACCTGCAGCAACACGCGCACCCCATCCGTCAGATTGGTGCCGGTCACTTCCAGGCGACTCCAGGCCGTCTCACTGATCTCCGTCAGAGCATAGATTCGTGAAGCCAGTGTTTCAAAGCCGCCCAACTTTTCCAGCCGCACTTCCACATATTCCGCGTTGGTTCCGGCGTCCTTGCGCGCATATACGGCCATTTCGCAGACGGTGCCCGGCGGAATATTGGTGACATCTTGAAAGACGCCGGAGCTTGAACTTTGCTCGATCCGCCAGTGATGATATCCGAGCAGGCACATGCCCGCATGCGTCGGCGTCCAGCCCGTCTCCCGGTTGATCCAATTGCCCCACCGCCCCCAATCCGCGGCCAGATCGCCATAGGGATTAGCCACCCGCCGTTCCACCTCCTCAAACGACGGATTCCGCAACACCATGCGCTCCTCCGCCCGGAGCGGGCGGAGGAGCGCCAGCAATCCAAACAATATTACAGCGGGACGCATAACGGCGTCACGGCGTCTTCTGCCAGCGCACGTTGTCAACGTAAAACGCGCGGTCGTAGGTCGGATCGGTGACCATGAACGGACTTTCCAATTGACTGAAATTAGCGCCGGCAAACGCGGATGCCGGAATGGTCTTCTCGGTCCAAACCACCACGCCGGACGTGTTGGTCGTCGGCCCGTATGAGGCGCCCAATTTGACCACCCCCGCCTTGTCCTTGATCTCCACCTTGGTGTAGCCGCTGGACTTGAGCCAGAACTTCAGCACGCCATTGGTATACGCGGAAAGATTCACCCCCGCCGTGTTCGTGGCGAACACGCCCCAGCCCGAATAATCCACCACGTAGGAGCGGAAGCATTTGCTGCCTTCCGGCGTGTTCGGGTCGCTCATGAAGTTGCCGTTGAAGCTGTTTCCAATCAGCAATTGGCAATCGTCGAAACAAGCGACACTCACGCCCGCCACGGTTGGCTTGGTCACCATCAGTTCCAGCCGGATGTACTTGGTTCCAAACGGCGCGGTGGTGTCCGGGATTGAGCAAAGGGTCCAGGCCTGGTCCTCGGCCGTCACCTTTGTCGCGGAGTCCACATAGGTCAGCGTGTTGGAAGCCGCATCCATGAACTTCATCCGGATGAAGGCCGCGGAGCCGGCCACCCAGGTTCCGTACGTGCCGGTCGGCTGCCGCACATAGGCCTCGGCCCGGAAGATATCGCCGTCAAACGCGCCAAACTGGGAATACGACGCAACCCAGTTGGCCCAGGTCTCATTGCCGGTGTAACTCCACACCCCCTTGGCGCCGGTGCGGGCGGACTCCGGATTGACAATCGTGCCGCAACCGCCGCCGGCGTTGAGCGCGCGCCACTGGCCGCCGGTCGGGAAGAATCCGACCAGATCCTGTTCGAACCCGCCGTCATTGTGCGTGGCGTCAATGAAGCCCCAATAATTGCTCGCCCACCACGTATAGACCAGCAGGCCGGCCTTGATACCATCATCATTGTAGATGACGTAATCGCTGTTCGTCGGCGGCGGCAACACCGTGATGCGCGTTTCCGGGCCATACGCCGTGTACGGATTGTGCCGGTAGGTGTCGTCCGAGCCAATCCGCTGATTCCACGGCGAGGTCGCGTTCGTCGGCGCGATATAGGCCAGCCACTGGTAAGTACTACCCGCCGAGATGACCGCCGGGATATTGACTTTGTACGCCCCGCTGCCGGACACGGACGTGATCGGGAACGAAGTGTTCACATACTCGGTACCGTATAACGCCTCCTGCAGCACAATGTACAGTCGGGCCGGCACAAGGCCGTCCAGCGCCTCCCACTCCACGGGCACCTGCACGGAAGTCCCGCGTTCCAGCGTGGTCGGGAAGTTCGTCGCCTCTACGCGCAACCGCGGCGCGAAGTAGATTTTGGCCGTCTGATACGCATGCACGCCGGCGCCCTTCAGATACACGTACCACTGATACTCGGCGCCGTAACTCGTCCCATCGTGCTCCCAACGCATCGGATCGTAATCCGGCACATAGGGCCAGAACGCCGGCGCGCCATTGGTCGGCAACAGGATGCCGCTGCGCGTTTCGGTGGCGAACGTGTACTGCTCGTCCGCTATGCGCACGTTGTCCAGATCCCACGAGCCGCGCGTGTACGGACTGAGGAACCCGACCGTGTTCGTCGTGTAACCCGCCACCTCGATGGGCTCATTCAGGAACCGGGCGTAGCCATCCACGTATAGGTCGCTGCGCATGTGCGGCGCACCGTCGCGGATGTGCAGCACGATGGAGTGCCACCGGCCGGTCGCGCCGACGCCGCTATAGTAATAAGCGTTGGTATCGGCCCAACCGCACATGTTCGGATTCACATACAGCACGCGGCCGCGATAGACCACCCCGCCCTCGTATGCGTTGCCGTCGAACTTCACGTCGTATTCGATCGTGATATTGGTCACGCCGGCCCGCAAGCTGTTGTTGACAATATACGCGTATCCGCCCGTGCTGATCACCGCCGCGCGCACGGCGCCGTTGGTCATGCTCCAGCGGATATTAGCGTGTGGAATCACCGTCCAGCCGTTGGTGTTGCCGGCGTCGAAGTTGTCTTCGACGTTGACCGCCCCCTTGTCCTTCACGCCAAACACCACGGTGTTGGTCTGGCCCTGCGTGTTATAAACCGCCCACATATCCCAGGCGCGGCCCGCAAAGGCCTTTTCCGTAATACCCAGAATTTGCAGCCCCTGACCATTGATCGTGGTGTAACGGTTGTCGTTGCCGGAGGTGAAGAAACCGGCATGGCTGAGCCAGGCATTGGTCGCATCCCACGGATAGGCATAGATCACCCAGTAGGCTTTGTCGCCGGTCATGATGCCGTCCGCCGGCAACTGGATGGACAACGCGTTCGTGCCGGAGCCTTTCAAGACCCAGACATTCGTCGCGTAGATCAGAATATCCTGGCCCGGATTGGCCGCATCAACGGAATACTTCAGCTCCACGCGCGCCTTGTAGGCAAATCCCTGCACCCATTCAAATGCGCGTCGCGCGATGGAACTGAACGCGCCGGTGAGTTGGTTGCCGGTATCCACGCCAAAGTTAAAGCAGAACGCCTTGGTCGGCGCGTTCGGATTGTTGGTCAACGTATTCACGATCAAGGCCGGCCGGACCGCGCCGTTGGTCGTCGTGCCCAGGCCCACGCCGCGATTGACCACCGGGTAGACCTTCGCCGCGCCCGAAGCCGCGATCGAAGCGCCGGCCGCGTAGTCCAGCGTCGCATAGTGCCCGGCGTTGCCGATAAACACGCGGCTGACCGCCGGCAGGTTCGTGACGAGGTTCGGCACGCCGAACAGGCTTTCCACGCGACCGAGATCGTCCGCGCCGGTCTCGTTCTTCATCGCCACGCCGCCATCCGTCGCCAATAACCCGAACAGGCCGCTCTTCGCCCAGGTGACCAGATTGGAGGCCTCCTTGTCGTTCATTACATAGACGCTGGGCAGGACTACCACCGGATAGAACTGGACGAGATAGCCCCAATCCATGTTCAGCGGCGCGCCGGTCATGCCGTACTCGTCATCATCAATGAAGAAGTAGCCTTTCTGCGGCTCCCAGATGCCGAGCTGCGTTGCGCGGCTGCCCAAGGCAATCTTGCCCGTCGGGAAGTTCGTCGCCCAGAAAACACCCGCCGGCTGTCCATTAAAGAATACCTTGTTGGTGCTGCCGTAGCTTTCCACCTTCAGGTTGTACCAGGTGTTCTCCACCGGCCGGTTGGTCTTCGGGAACTCATACAGCCAGCCCTGCTGATGAATGACGCCGCCAACCTTGACGGTGTATTTCAGCCGCCAGAACCCGTAGAAATTCCGGATTCCGACCTTGTAGTAGTTGTTGCGGTCCACGTACCGGACATAGAGTTCGGCGTCGCTGAAATAACAGTCCTGTTTGTTGTAGCGGATGTCGGCGGACACGGTGCGATTGCTCCAGGTGGCGGTCCCCGCGGTCATGATGTTGTCGTCGTTGCCGATCCGCCACGCGCGCAGCCCCTTCGCGCCGCCGGTGGCGACATATTCCTGCCACACCGCGCCGGCATCATAGACGTTGTTAGCGATCCGCACCTCGTCCAGGTTCCCACCCATCGCCGCGCCGGTGTATCCCACGCCCAGGCGCACCGGATAGGTGGTCTTGACGGGCAGCGTGTTCGTGTCGTTCGCATAGGTCGTCGTCGCGACCAGCGCGCCGTTGAGATAGCTCTTGAGCGTTCGCGTCGCGGCGTCGCGCGTGATGACCACATGCTGCCACGCGCCGTTGACCAAGGAACCCGCCGGCAGCGCGGTCCAGCCGATGTACTTGCCGGACACCCGCTGCGAGCCCTGGTAGAAACTCAGCGCGCGGTTGGTCTCGATCGTCAGCCCAAACTCGCCGCCGTAACTCTTGTCGAGCGGGTTGAACCGGGCCTTGCCCAGGTTTGCGCCCTTGATCCAGAAGCTCAAAGTCAGGCTGCCGTTGACTTGCAACGTCGCCGAGTTGGGTATTTCCACATAGTCATTGGTGCCGTCGAACAGGCCGGCGCGACCCCGACGCGCGTCGGTGACGGTGACGGCGCCGTTGACGGCGCGGCCGTGGTTGAGTTTGCCCGAAGCGTCCTTGACCTCGTTGCTGGTCCCATTCCACAGCGTTTCATCGTTCTTCCAGTACGCAACCGTCGTCCCATTGGTGGCCGGCGCCGGATTATCGGCCACCGCCCAGTTCGCGCAGCCGGCCGCGCGCGTCCAGTTGGCCAGCGAGCCGGATTCAAAAGTGTCGGTGAACAAGCCGCTGACCGTGACGTTATCAAATAGGATATCCAACGGATTGCCGCTGGAATAACCCATGCTCTCCAGCCAGTTGCAGACCTCGTTAACCTTGGCGTAGTGGCCGGGGAACTGGGCCTCGGTCTTGCTCGACCGGTAAACCGCCACGCGCCCCGGGTAAGCGCTGTTGCGGGTGAGCGGCGTATTCTGCCACCACAGCGGCTCGTACAAGTCCTCCCACTCGAACGGCATCGCGAGCGTCGCGCCCTTGTTCACGTTCGTCGCCACGGCGGTGGTCGGATTGACGCCCCACTTGAGTTGCGTGGGCATGGGAACGGCCTCGGCGACCTTCACGCCGCCGGTGGTTTCCAGCCAGGCGGCAAATTTATACTTGCCGCCGTCCGGCGTGGATTTGTAGTCGCTGTCGGCCTGATTGGGATCGGGAATC
The DNA here is from genome assembly GCA_964570325.1 of uncultured Verrucomicrobiota bacterium. Lineage (GTDB taxonomy): Bacteria > Verrucomicrobiota > Kiritimatiellia > CAIQIC01 > CAZMXS01 > CAZMXS01. The sequence goes on from CAZMXS010000028.1 coordinate 40,321, forward strand.
CACATGTAGAAGGTGGTTTGGCCGGCGCCGCTGACCGCATTCGTCAGCACCTGGTAAATTTCATTGGCGATGGCGTCGCCGTTGTTGCCGTCCTCCATAAACGCCGCTTTCAAACGCAGGTTCGGCGTGGCCTGGCAATCGTAGCCGACCTTGATTTCATACACCTTGTCGCCCATCGGGTGCACCAATGCGGGGGCGTCGAGAATCTGCACCACCTCGACTTTGCCCGCGCCCGGCGTGTAGGCGTAGAGCATTTCCTGGCCATCCGGGGCCAGCGTCACATTAACGATGCCGTCGCTGTTGGTCTCGATGACCTTGGCTTGCTCAAACGCGCGCACGGTCTTGCCGTTGAGCAAACTGCTCTGGATCGTAAACGTCATCGGCGCGCCGCCGTGGGGCTGGTTGGTGTCATACAGATAATTCTTCAACTGGACCAGGACCGCACCGTTCGTGCAGATCCGGTATTCCGGCAGGCACAGATAGGCATTGGTGCCGGTGGCCTTGATCGCCGGCTGGACACCGAAGTAATCGCGCACCATCGCGCCGAACACATTGTAGCGATGCTGCCACATCAGGACATCCGGCTCGCCGTCCTCGTTGCCGTCGGGCATATTGTCGCCCGCCCCGTAAAGAAAAATCGCGGCCTTGCCCGCGCCATGATTCTTGACCACGACCGCCGGCGCCCACCGCTTGTTGTCCACGTAGACCGAGCCCGCGCCGGCGGCGCCGGCCGAGGTCCGGATAACGCGCCGGCCGGTCCAGGCGTTGGACGGCGCGAGCGCGTCCACCGCATAGCGCACCCACGCGTTGCCCGGCGTGTTCGTGCTCAGGCGCGCGCTCTCGGAAACCCCGACCTTGACGCCCTTCTCATTATACCATTCGATCGCCACATAAGCCTGACGGCCCTCGCGCAGCGGATCATCGCTGTTGCTGCGCAGGTACGCGCTGGCCGTATAGCGACCGAACGGCAGCACCGGGAAATCCTGCCACATGCCGGAATCCCCCCACATCTGGACCATGTTGACACCGTCATACTGCCAGCCCCAGTTGTTGCGCACCACGACATTGCCCCACGTGCCATCCCAACGGACGAGGCTCGTGTTGCTGTCCTCAAAACCCTTGTTGCGCTGGCTGTCCTGCTCGGCCCAGACCACGCCGCCGTTGACCACTGTCTCGTCGCTGTATTTCCAGGTGTAGGGCTTGTACGTGTAGCCACCGGCGACCGGGCCGATAGCGTTCGTCGTGAAGCGCACGAGCACCGGCTCCCAGTACCATGAGACATATTCGCGCCGGCGCTGCGGCACTTCGTAGCCGCCAATGTCGCTCGGATCCACGCCAAAGAGCGCTTTAACCTGGTCCACGAAGTTGGTTTGCGGGCGCCCATTCGGATCCTGCATGCCCGGCAGGTCGCCCGTCGCCATAATGTGAATGCCCTTCGGAATCGCCGCCGTCCGCAAAAACTCCAGCACCCCTTTGCCGCCGGAATTCGGCACCACGGATTCCACGCGCATGTTGCGCGGAAGAATGATCACTTTGTAGTTCGTGTAAGCGCCCGAGCCGAGGTCGTTGAGATCGAGGAAATTGGGCTCGTAGCCGAGGCGCTCGAGCGCGCCGGCGATCTGCTGCATCTCGCACTCGTAGCGGTTGTACTGGGAATCGTTCGCGGCGGTCCAGAGGAACGCAATATCCGGTTTCGGATCCTGAGAGCCGGCCAGCAATTCGTGCAGCTTAACCTGCTCCATCAGGTTGAATGCGTTGCGGCTGACCCAGTAGGCGGGCTTAATCCCGCGGTTGGCGTAAACGATGCCGAACCCCTTTTCGCGGTCGGTGATGTACGGACGGTCCATCCAGGAAAAGATGTGCGTGCCGATCGCGCCCACCTCCAGGCTCTCCCACAGCGCGTTGCGCACCAGCGGGCCCTGCCGCAGTTCGTTCATCCCCGGCCACATTGTTTCGGAACTGGTGAAGCCGGTCTCGGAGTAAAGGACGGGCACCTTCGCCACCTTCTTGGTGTAGGAAACGCCCCAATGCCCGTTTTGCGACTCATGACCGAGGATGGACCACGGATAGTTGTTTACGGAGAAGAAATCAATCGGCGCGTTCGTCGCCAGGCAATAAGCCGTGATTTTTCCGCGATCCTCAGCGTGGTAGCGCCAGTCTTCCTCGCCCCATTGCATGCCGACGGTGGAATAGCTGATCAGGTGGTTCGTGTCCGCGGTCTTTGCCGCCTTTGCGCCCAGCGCCGTGAAGCTGGCGATCGAATCTTCGCGCCACTGCACGGCGTCCGCCCAAATCGCGCCCTCAACCCCATACGCGCGATATTGGTCGGGAAACGTCAACTGATTGAAATTCGTGAAGGCCGTCCCCCACACCGCGTTCGCGGCGGCGATGGTCGTATACTTCGCCTGCGCCCAGTTGCGGAACGCCTGTTCGCTCTGCGGGTCGTAACCGTCAAGCAGCCCGCTCCAAAGACCGAGATAGCCGGATTCATTGCCGACGATCCAGCCCGCGATCGCCTTGGCGTTCTTGTAGCGGCCGCACACCGTGCTGATCCACTCCGCATACTGCGCGCGCGCTTGCGGATGTTCATAATTGATGATGTCCGACTGCCAGCGGTTCGTGTGCTCAATGCCCTCGGCGTCAATCTCGGGCGGATGCATCGTGTACCAGGCATCCGGGAACCAGTTCGGCGGCCACTGATAACCGATCAGCGCGAAGATGCGGATATTCCGTTTCTCGCACGCCTGCACGAGATAGTCATAGTTTGCCCACTTCCACTGGTTGTCGCCATCCTCCTCGATGTGCTGCCAGACGAAGTCCACCCGGATGGAGTTGGCGCCCATCTTGACCATCTCATCGAGGTCATAGTCTATCTGGTCAAACGTCTGCCAGACGCCCAGCGGCCGGTTCCAAGTCTGATAAGCGATGCCATGCGGCACCCACGGCTGGCCGGTCACACTGTCACAGAAATATCCGTTCTTCATCTTGATGAACGAATCGAGCCCGAAGGCGGGCGCGCCAATGAGGACGGAAACGGCGAGAACAACGGCAAACAAACGGCGTACGCTCATGACTCTCTCCATCGGTTGAACCTCCACACGCATGCCATTCACCTACTGCTACTCTAGATGTATACTAGGTTTACTATTATTTGTAAATAGGTTTTTGTATTTTTTTAATGATTTTATATCTCATTAGTTATGAATATTTTGCATATTACTATACTGGTATTCACACAATTATTGTCTAATATGGGTCCGTTCCCAGAATGTTCTCGAAGATTACGGCTGTTTGCGCCGCGCGTCGGATTTTTTCTTCTGCGACGCACGCCTGGTGTTCCAAGTCGGCGAGTTCCGGCCTGCGGCCGCATGAGCTGGCCGGTTGGATGAAGGATGGAATCCGCGAACGGATTGCGCCCAACGGGATTGTGCGGGCTTCAGGCGTTGGGCATCAGCGCCGTAAACAACTTGAGGTACTGCGCGCCCACGATTTCGCGGGTATAATGCTGCCGAACCGATGCGGCAGCCGCCTCTCCCAACCGGTCGCGCAAGCCGGCGTCGGCGAGCAATTGCCGCAGCGCGGCGCGCAACGCGGAGCGGTCGCCGGGCGCGATCATCAACCCGTTGGCGTCCGGCTGAATGATATCTTTGATCCCCCCAATGGCGGTGGACACCACCGGCAGGCCGCAGGCCATCGCTTCGATCAGCGAGATGCCGAAGGCCTCGTTCTCCGTGGGAAACGCAAAGATGTCGGACGCCTGCAGGTATTCATGCACGTTGGCGCGCGCGCCGGTAAAGATGACGCGCTCCTGCAACCCTTCGCTCCGGACAAAATTCCGCAACTGTTCCTCGCAATTGAACTGGTCCACACCGCCGGCGCCGACCAGAACCAGCCGTGCCACGGGAAATTCGCGGCACAAGTCCCGCCACACGTCCGCCAACACCGGCAACCCCTTGTATGAAACCAGGCGGCCGGTAAAGATCACCAGCAGCTCGTCGGCCGGCAGACCCAGCCGCGCGCGCAGGGCCTTTTTCTGTTCGCCGCTCACCGGGCAAAACCGGGCTACCTCCACCGTCTGCGGGATCAACGTTATCCGCTCGCGCGGTACGCCACCCTGGACAAACTCTTCCGTCAATTCTGACGACATGCTGACGAACGCGTCGGCGCGGGCCAGTTGCCGGTTCCGCCAACGCAAGAACTGCCCTGGCAGGCCGGCATCGGGGCGGAGCCCAATACGCCGCAGGCCGCCGGCAAAAAACGCGCCGGACATCTCGCCGCAGCTCTCCGCTTTGAGCACGCAGCGCTTGCCAAGCCAGCGGGCGGCGCGCACCGCCGCCAGCCCCAACACCCGAAAGCCCGGCACAAAAATAACGTCATACTCGTCGCGCAGGCGGGCCAGCGCGGGCGGCGCGGTGACCAGCAGGGCCCAACGATTGCGCGAGCTCCGGCCGGTCGGCGGAACACGGTGAACCAACAGGCCGTTGACCATCTCTTGCGCGGCCAGTCCCGGGTCGGTTCGGCGGGTCACGACCAGTTGTGACACACCCAGGCGCGCGAGGGTCTCAGCCAGATTATAGGCCTGGGATTCCATGCCGCCGACTACGGGGTAATAGCTTTCGAGGAAAATGCATATCCGGGGTGACTGGGAAGCGCTCATGTTCCGATCAATTGCACCGGCTGGAATCGCAGGGGCACACCCGCGGGGCGTGATTCCGACCTTGGCTAAGTTGTTTTCCTTCCAAACGCCGCCATCACTTTCTTGAAATCCGATACCGAAATAATCCGGAATGAGAACAAAAGCAGAATATAAAACAGGGCGCTGCCGAGGCAAACCGGTATCGGCCAGGAACGCGCGATTTCCGCCCAGTAAACGGTCATGATAATCAGCCCGGGCAGCCAGGCTTTGCCAAACCCCGCCAGCATGGGCATAAAGAGGTCTCGGTAGCGCGCCGCCAGCGTCGCGGCCGGGATGGCAAACCCCAGAACGGTCGCCCACGCCGCGCCGATTGCCCCGTGGCGCGGAATCAGCAGCAGGCCGGCAGCGGCCATCGCCACCCAGCCGCCGCACACGCCGGCCGCGAACGGACCGGGCCGTTTTTCCAACAAGGCGAAATTCATGCCCGCATAAACCATCAAAGCGGGCGGCAGCGCGGCGCACAGGATGAGGGCGGTCGGATAGACGGGGGCGAAGTCCGATCCCAGCCACACTTGGATCAGCGGGCGCCCGGCCAGGACCAGCGTGTGAAACGCAAGGAATACCACCGCGCCGCAGTAGGTCATGACCACGCGGTTCCAGCGCGCAATGGTCGCGTGCTCCGCGCGCGCGTGCAGATTGGAAAGCGCCGGCAGCAGCGTCATGAAAATCACACCGAGGAAGGTAGCCGTCAGCACCAGGAACTGGTTGGCGACATCGTAGTGCGCCACCGACTCCGGCGCGCCGGTGAGCGCCTGGATGAAGACGTTGCCGGAGCGCTGGAGCAGACTGAACAGGAACGCGGGCACGTAGAAAGCCACCCCGAAAACGAAATACGGCTTGAACTCGGACAACGGCATCCGCGCAAACGGCTGGAACAGCGCGGCGCGTGTCCAATAGAGGCCGAGCGCCAGCAGGATACACTCGTTGAGCACCAGCGCCCAGAGCGCGCCCGTCAGCCCGCCACGCCAGAACAGCAGCACGACCAGCGCGAAGGTCGCCGCGCTGCGGACCAGTTCCTTCATGGAATAGCGCGCGATCTCATTGCGGCCGTAAATAAAGGCGAAAAGCGTGCCCTCGATCTTCGTCAGCACCAGCAATAAACCGAGAATGAGCCACCACACCGGCGCGAACGCGACGCGCCCGGAAAGCAGGAGCGCACCCCCGCCGACCAGCGCCACCCCCAGCGTAAGCCAGAGACCGTAGAACAACATGGTGTGCAGCAACCGCCCGGAGCCGTCGGCCATTCCCGGCAGGAACCGGCCGAACACCTGGGTCACGCCGACATCAGTAAACACATCCAGAATGAGATAAACCGACATAAAGAAAGCGTAACGGCCGTAGGCGGTGTCTCCCATCAGCGGCGGAATGACCACCGCGGAGAGGAGCACAAACGGATAGCGCAGCATGCGCCAAAGCGTCCCGAGCGAGACGCTGCGCACGGTGTGCTGATGAGACTGGGCCGCGCTGGGATTCGGGTCATCCATTTTCGACGCCGACACTGTGCCGTTTTCGCGCAAACCGGGGCAAGCGCTTTTTCAGCCGGCAGCGCCCGGCTCATCCGGCTGGGGCCCATGATGCCACGGGTCATGCTGGTGCTCACAAGCACGATCGCGGGCAATAGCGTCATCTAGTTTTTTGCAAGCGCTTCGTACGGCAATATCCACTTTTCCCCGATTGACTTATTTGCCGGCAGGGTGCGGCACCCCCGTGGAGCCGTCCGGCAAGCAACATCCGGAGCGCAACCAGTCCCTGCCGGGGCGTTAGCCGCTTTCACCATTTGATTGCCTGACGCATCCGCCGACTGCTATGCTGGAAAAGTTGAAGTTATGAGCGAAGCATCGGCCTTCAAAGTCAAGAGCGTGTCGGGCGCATCCGCGTTTCGCAAGTACCGCGATGTGACGTATGGCGATCTGCCGCTTGGGCGCGTGATCCTGGCAGAAATCATCATTACGCTGTTCGGCGGACTCGGCGGCGCGCTCGGGTTGGCCTTGCGCCAAATGTTCTATCCCTTCCTTTTTCCAACGATTGGAAAAAAAGTCGTTTTCGGGCGCAATGTGACCATCCGCCATCCGCACAAAATTCGGATTGGCGATGGCGTGATCCTTGACGACAATGCCTTGATTGATGCCAAGGGGAGTGACAATCGCGGCATCACGCTCGGTTCGGGCGTATATGTCGGCCGGAATACGCTCATCTATTGCAAGAACGGCAACATCACCATCGGCGACCGGGTCAACCTCTCGTCCAACTGCCAGTTGGCTTCGACCCATGACATCACGATCGGTCCCGACTCGGTCATCGCCGCCTACACCTACTTCATCAGCGGCGGGAGCTATGACTACGCGCCGAATGCGCCGCGCTTCGCTGCGCAGGATGGGTTCATCACGAAGGGGCCGCTGATTGTCGGTCCCAACTGCTGGATCGGCGCCGGCGTCGTGGTGCTCGACGGGGTGTGCATCGGCGAACACTGCGTCATCGCCGCCGGCGCCGTGGTGAACCGGTCCGTGCCCGACCATTCGCTCGCGGGCGGGATTCCGGCGCGCGTGCTCAAATCCATCGCGCCATGAGGCCGGGCCGCGCAGAACGTCTGCCGGGGATGGATCCCGCTGTGTTTTTTGACCGTCCGCTGGTCGTCGCCGCGCCGCACATGGATGATGAGGTCCTGGCTTGCGGCGCTTTGCTGGCGCGCATCGCGGATAAAAGCCGGGTCCGATTTCTCTATGCCACCGATGGCAGCGGTTCAGAAACGCTGCACCTGCCCGGCGTGAAAAGCGAACTCAAGCGCGACATCCGGGACATCCGCCTCGAGGAAACACGCGCCGCTCTGGCCGCCCTGGGTTACGCCCAGCCGCCGCTCGAACGCCTGGCGGCGGGCGATGGCCGGGTTGGCGCCCGCGCCGCCGAGTTCCAGGCGTTGCTGGCCGGCCAACTGCGCGCCGCCGGCGCCGGCTTTCTTCTGGCACCATTCCGATTTGACCGTAATCCGGACCACACGGCAGTCAATGCGGCCTGTCGGCGTGCGCTGCGCGCGCCGGAGTTCGCCGGGGTAACGCTCTTGGAATACTTTGTCTATTATCACAGCCGCTTCCTGCCTTCCGGCGACATCCGTGATTATTGCCGAGCCGACCGCCTCCTCGCCTGCAACTGCGCGGGCCAAACCGAACTCAAGCGGCAGGCCATCCTGTGCTTCAAGAGCCAGACCACCTGCTACCAGTCCTGGCAGACGCGGCCGGTGTTGAGCCCGGAACTAATCGCGGAAGCCGCGGCCGGCCCGGAGATATTTCTCGTTGAAACACCCGCGCAACGCGGGAGCAATCCCTGCCGCCTCCACCCGCTCTGGCTCGGAGGCCTGATCCGAGTGGAACACCGGCTCAAGGTCTGGAAGGAGCAGATCGGGTTCTGGCTGCGATAGCTCGCCGGCGGGACGCCCGGTGCAACGAACTCTCAACCCGCTTCGGTTATTTCTTCCGGCCGGCGTCCGCGTTTGGCCGCAATCGCGCCCGCCGCTCAACGGCAAACAGACGCGCGTCGGGCGACAACTCCGTCAGGATCAGATTGAATTCGGCCCGGCTCGCCTGGTCGCACAGCATCACGGACAACAGATTGTCCACCGTCCGCCGGGTTGACACGGCGAGTTTCGGATCGCCCGCCTGGACATCGGCCGCGAAGCGCGGCGAAAGCCAGTAGCGCAAGGTCCGGTCCGGGTCATACCCCAGTTCGGCGATCGCTTTGCGCGCCGCCCGGGAGGCGGTCACGGCATACGTCGTGTCCTGTTTTTCCAGAACCATTTGCTGCGTGATATCGCTGGCGGCCGCAAGATAATGCTCCAGGTTTTCGCCAGTCAGCGGCATGACCCCCACCAACGCCGCCGCCGCATCCCCCGGCTGGACGGGCGCGACCGCCGACCCGGCGGGCCGTACCAGGCCCGCGAACGCGGACACCACGGACGTCTTCCATTGCGCCGCCAGCGGGCTTGCGGCGCGGCCCCACCACCATATCGCCGCACCCGCGCCGGCCAATACCGCGACCCCCGCCACGGTCGCCCAAGCCATCCGCCGCCGGCTGCATGAACGCGCAGGTTTCATACCAATTTCACGGCAGAAAGACCCGCGACCGGAAATGGGCGGGCGTGTTGAGTTGATTGGTGAGCGTGATGCTCAAGGCGCCCCCATTGGCCGCGCCGGGCCGGTTATACCCCAGCGTCCGCCACGCCCCCGCCATCAGGTTGCTGCAATAGGACACATCGTAAAGACGGCTGTTGGTGGTGGGCGCGCCGATGATCACGACAAACGGACTGCCCGGCACCGCATTGGTGTCCGCAATGGCCACGCGGGCGAACACGGAGGCGTTGGCGTTGGGATCCGTGTCGGCCCAGTATTCCTGCAAATTACTGCAACCATCGCCATCCGGGTCGTCATGGTCGCCGGAATTGGCGCCGGTCAACTGGTGGCGATCGCGCCAGTCCTGGGGTATCTGGCTGGGCGCGCCGGCCCGCATAATCTGAACCACAACACTCGTCGCGGGGCCGGCGCCGGCGGCTCCCGTCAGCACCAGGTGGTTGATGAAGAAATCATAATCCGAGCCGGCGCCGGCATTGAAATTCCAGGCTCGGAAGGTGGTAATTGTCTGATCGGCGGCCGTGACCAGATTGCCGGCGTTCGTGCGGGTGGCCCCGCCGTACGGAGTAATCCGGGCGCGGAAAGTGTTGGCGCTCGTCAACGTAAACTCGACCTCCAGGCCGGCGGAGGTCCACCCCACATCAGTGGTCGTACCGCTCATGCTGTAATACGTGTCGCCGCCGTTGAAGAAGAATTCCCACAGCGTAGTGCCGGAGCCGTTCAACAAGGCCACCCCGGTGCCGCTGCCGGGATTGAGATAACCATTGTCCATGCACACGGACACGCTCTGCCCCACCGCCAGCGCATTGGTCAACTGGCGCTTGACCTCAGAAAGATTGCCGCTGTTGGCGTAAAGCCCCCAGGCGGGCTTGCCGATGTTCACGGCATCGCTGTTGCCCATGAACCGCCCGTTCTCGCTGGAGTTGGCCGAGCTGGTGTAAAACTGCCAGGCGCCCCAGCCGTAACCGCCGTTGTCCGTATCCATCCAGCCGTCAGCATAGGCGCTGTTGGCCCCGTCATCCTCCGCCAGAACGCCGCCGCCGGTATTGGTGGCCGTGATGACGATCAGGTTCGTCCCGTAACCCAGCGCCACGCCGCCGATGGACCACGCAAAGGCGATCGGCAAGACCCCGGCGGCGCCGGTCAGCGTGTTACTCCATTTCAGGCCAGACCAGTTCAGCGCATTGGCCACGCCCTGCACGGTAAAGGTGGTGGTGGTTTCCGCCACCACGATGGCTGTGGCCGGGTTGGTCACTAACAGGTTCGGGGGCAAAGGCTCGTTGTCGAGGATCGTAATCGTCTGGGTCGCGAGGACGCCCAAATCGGCCCCAACAACCCCGCCCAGCACGGCCATGAATGTCTCGCCCCCCTCGTAGGCGCTGTCATCATGGATCCGCACATCGAAGTACTTGTTGTTCGTGTCGCCGGCCGCCCACCCCAGTGTGCCATTGGTGGCGGTGTAATCGGAACCCGCCAAGGCGGTGCCATTGCTGGTGGCAAAGGCTACGCTGACGGCGCCGGTGGCGGCGCCGGATCGGCTCACATAAACGCGCACGCTCCCTGCGTGCTCGGCCGCCGCGTTGGTGGCGGCGGTGAATTGCACCGTGTCGTTGACGTCCCCGAAACTCACCCGTAGCGCGGCCGCCGCGCCGTTATCGGGCAACTTGATGCCAATGCGGCCTTCAGCGGTCATCAACCAGCCCTGCGGCCCCGCGTCGAAGTTGGCCAGGTGATTGAGCGGCGATCCGTTCAGCGTCACGCCATGCACCACGGCGGTGCCGGGATTGAAGCAATAGACGTAGAAATCGCGCGTCCCGGTGTTATACGTCCCCTGCTTGGCCTCGATGGTAAATTCCCAGGCGGCGGCCGTCCGCGTACTGACCATCCGGCGCCGGCTGTATTCGCCCCCGAGATAGTCCCACGTTTCGCCGTCGTCCTCGTACAGGGTAAACTCGCTGGTCCCGCTTGGCCAGCAGTAGATATCCATCCAGCCAGGCTGGGTCTGGTTGGCGTATTGCATGGCGGCGCTCATGGGAATGATCGCGCCGGAGCGAACGAACAGCGGCGCCTTGCCCAGCGGGGCGCTGACCGTAACGGTCTGGCCGCCGCCATACTTGTCGCCGGCCGGCTGGGTATTCGGCTGACCGGATGGCCAGTAATACCACTCGACACCCGGCCCATACGGCAGGTAGACGCTGCGGGTTGTCGCGCCCTCGGTATAGATGGGGGCGGAAAGGATGTAGTCGCCGACCAGGAACTCGTAGTCGTTCAGGCTGCAGGTGTTGGCGTCAGCATAATAATCGAAAACCGGTGGAACATTCATCGGCTCGCCGGTCTGGGTGGATTCGTAGGCCAGCGTGTAGAGGTAGGGCATCAGCTTGTAGCGCAGCTTGATCAAGTCACGCATCTGGGTCTTGTACGGCTCGCTGAATCGCCAGGGTTCGCGGTCGGCCGCGCTCTTATCCGCGTGATTGCGAAAGAACGGCGTGAGACAATTGAACTCGTAGGAGCGAACCATCAGCTCGGCGGAAGCCGTGCCGGCGAATCCGCCGACGTCGTTACCGTACCACGCGGCGCCGGCGATCATCGCCCCCATGCCGAAGCGGATGGTCGCGCGCTGGTAGAACCAGTTGGCCCGCGTGTCGCCGCTCCAACTGATTCCATAGCGCTGCAACCCGGCGTTGCCGGACCGGCTCAGCACGAAGGGCCGTTTGTTGGAATCCTTGGCCAGCATGGTGTTATAGCTCTGACGGGCGCAGCGCAGGCCAAAGTAGTTATGCTCGTTGGACCACCAGCGCCGCGAGTCCGTGTTGGATGTGCCGAACTTGCCGTCCACCCAGAGCAGGCCGTTGTACGGAATCTGGTCGCCGCCCTCCGGCTCGGTCAGGTCGTTCCAGATGCCGGCAAAGCCGACACTGTTGAACCAGTTCACAATCCGATCCGACCACCAGGTGTTCATTGGCGTGCTGCTGTAGTCAAACCAGGAAACGGCGCCGACATAGATATTACGAGTGACCGTGACGCTGTTGTTGTCCTTGATGAAATGCATGGCGTTGTTGGCATCGGTGTAGTGGGCCGTGTCGCCCGGCTCGAGCCAGGGCTCGATCAGCGGCACCACCTTGACCCCGCGCGCGGCGCAGTAACTGATCATGCCGGCCGGGTTGGCGAACTTGGAGTTCATGGTCAGTTGATGCAACTGGCCGTCCGCAAAGTCGCCATCGGCGTCGGCATCCATGTAGTCAATATCGAGATAGACCGCATCCAGCGGAAAGTCGTCCACGGTGGACTGGTTAGCGATGTATTCGACCCACGCCTGGTTGTCATAACTGAAACGCGAAAGATGGTGGCCGAGGCCCCATTTGGGCAACATCGTCGGGCGGCCGGTCAGTTCGGAGTAGCGGTCCATGACCCGGGCCATTGTGTGGTTGGCGCCGCCGCCGATGAAAAAATAATCCATGCGGCCGTCGCCGGCCTCGAACGAGTAACGCGTCTCGGAGGCGACGTTGAACTTGAAGAGCGGGCGGCAAGGGTTATTAAAAAAAACGCCGTACACAAACGGGGTGCTGCCGTTGGTGGACGGCTGAACGCCGTAAAAAAACGGGATATTAAGATAGGTCGGGTTCTGATATTCGCCCCAGTTGTAGGTTCCGGTGTTCCAGCAATCAATCTCCTTGCCGCGCCGGTTCATGGGACCGCCGTACTCGCCGAGGCCGAAGTAGGCCTGCCCGGCCGGCATGATCTTCTGGCATTTGAGCTTGGAGGAGCCGGTGCCGCGCTGGCCGGTAAAGTTGTACGCCGCATCGTACTCCATAAAATCTTCCTGCAGCAGATAGTAGCCGCTTTTGTCCTTGAAATGGATTTTGAGCGGCGTTTTTTCCACCTCCACATCCAGTTGGGCGGTTTGGATCACATATTTGGCGCCCTGGTCGGCGATGGTAGCCGCGGTGGCGGCCCAATTGCTCAATGGCTTGGCAATCATCGGCTGATCGGTCTCAAACGGCCCGACCCAATGAAAATCCACGCGAACCATATCCGCCGCGAACGGGGTCACCGCGACCGAGCCGCCGGTGCTGAGC
>CAZMXS010000029.1:0-52846 GCA_964570325.1 uncultured Verrucomicrobiota bacterium
CCGGGGCATGCGCCCCGGCGCCTTGAACTCAACCGATCCATCAATCCGGCTTTGCGATTTCAGTCACGGCGTTGCCGGCCTCGATCCAACCTTGAAGACCCTCCGGATACTTGATCACATTCTTGTAGCCCAGCGCTACAAGTTTCTCCGCCAGTTTGGCGCTGGCCGGGCATTTCAGGTTGCTGCAATAAGCCACCACCAGCGCGTCCTTGGACGGAATCGCCTTCTCGATCTCTTCAGCCGGGCTGTCGGCCGTCAACGAAACCGCACCGGGAATACGCTTGCCGTCATCCCACTTCGCGGATCGGGCATCCACAATCACCGCGCTCGACCCGGATTCGACCAGGCTCTTTACCGCCGCCGTGTCCATGGTGCCGTACTTCGCGGAGTGGGCGGCGCTCTCCGCCGCCTTCGCCACCGGCTTGGAAGCGCACACCGCAGCGCAGCCCGCGCCCGCCTGAACGGTCGCCGCCCAGCCGGGCAACGCAATCGCCACTACCAACAGAGATAATTTGTTCATATACCGCTCCTTTCTTTTGCCGCAATATACGCACGACCGCCCGGCTGTCAAATAAGCGGCAAAAATCGGCTTGGAAACCGCGCCCGCGGCGCATAGTGTGACGACATGACTTCGGCCTTTCACGCGGGGCCAGCGGGGAATGTCCGGCGGCGCGCGGGCGCTTCGTTTGTTGGGATTCTGTTTCTATGCGCGGTTTGCATCGGCGCCGGCGTTCTCATCGGCTACCATTTGAAAGACTGGCTTTCATCCCGGCGCAGTTCCTATCCCGCCCTTTGCACACGCGTGCTGGATACCGACACGATCGAGGTCGCCTGGGTCTGGGGCACCAACAAAGTGCGCCTCGTGGGCCTCGACGCGCCGGAGAGCAAGGACAACAAGAAACTGCATGATCAAGCCAAGCTGCTCCGGGTGGACGCCGGGCAGTTGCTCAGCATCAGCGGTGTGATTACGCGGCAGATGGAAAGCGGCCTGGTCGGCCGCAACGTAAACCTGATCTTCCCGCGGGTGAAAATTGAGCGGGACGCCTTCAGCCGTCTGCTGGCCTACGTGGAGGTGGACGGCAAAGACATCGGCGCGATGCTATTGCGCAACGGATTGGTCTATCCGCGACCCGAACCGCACCCGCGCCAGGCAACCTACCAAGCGCTCAACTCCGAAGCCCGGGAAAACCGCAAGGGCATTTACGGCTTGCAACGCTGACGACCGCTTTAGGAAAACGAATACCGTTTGCGAATCTTCTTCAGCACCTGCCAGCGGCAGGCCAATCCGGCCGGCAACACCGCAAGATCACCCGACTTAAGTTCCACGGGTGCGCCGCCATCAGGCGTGACGATGACCTGCCCTTCCAGCACATAACAGGTTTCGGTCTCGTCATAAGTCCAGGGGAACTCGGATACGCCCTTTTCCCAAATCGGCCAGTTATCCACCCCCAAGTCCCGCAAGCGGGCGGGCGACGGCTGATGCTCAACGCGGATCGTCAACGGGTTCATGCGCTATTCCTCCCGCCGGTTTCTCCGCCGCGGTTGTGCCCAGATAGTCCGGCAATTCCACCCCGGCCATGGCCGCCACGTCCCGCAACGGCGGAATGCTTTTAATCAGGCTGGAGACAAAATTGGCGGTGGACGAACCTTTGCCTTCGCCGGCCGCGGAATCCCACACGGTAATCTTGTCAATCCTGAGGTTCTTAATGGCCTCCACCTGCAGCGCCACCATCTCCTCTATTTTCTCGATCATCAGCAGCGAGGCCGCCGCGCGCGCATCGCTGTTGCAACTCTTGACCAGCGCCTGGTAACCGGCCGCCTTGCCCTCCAGCACCTGGCGCACGCCCTTGGCCTCGGCTTCGTACCGGAGCAGGATGCCGTCGGCCTGTCCCTTGGCCTCGCGCCGAATACGCTCGGCCTCGGCATCGGCGGCGATCTCGATCATCCGTTTGTCAATCTCTTTGCGCACGACCTCCTCGGCATTCAACCGCTCCTGTTCAGCCAGGTATTGGGCCTTCTGGATTTCCACCTGGGCCTTGCGCTTGGCCACCTCGCCGATCTGGAGCGCCGCCGCCTGTTTGACCGCCAGTTGCGCGTTGGAATCGGCAATGTCGGCCTTGGCGGTGTTCTCGCCGGCAACCGCCTGCGCCTCCTGTCCCTGCACATAGATGCGCTGGTCCGCCTCGGCTTGCTTCTTGCCCTTCTCGGACTGCGCCATGTTCTGCGCGACGCGAATGGTCTGCTCCCGCACCGCCTCGGCCTGGCCGATGGCGCCCAGTTTGTCCTGTTCGGCCACGTCCACCTTGGCCTTGTTGATCGCCTCCGCCGCCGCCTTGCGGCCGATGCTCTCGATATAGGTGGACTCATCGGTAATGTCGGTGATGTTGACATTGATCAGGTACAGCCCAATCTTATTCAGCTCCGGTTCGACGTTGTTGCGGATGGATGCCAGAAAACTTTCGCGGTCCTGGTTGATCTGCTCGATCGTGAGCGATGCAACGGTCAGACGAAGCTGGCCGAAAATGATCTCACGCGCCATCGCCTCGATCTCGCCGGTC
The DNA here is from genome assembly GCA_964570325.1 of uncultured Verrucomicrobiota bacterium. GTDB lineage: Bacteria > Verrucomicrobiota > Kiritimatiellia > CAIQIC01 > CAZMXS01 > CAZMXS01. The sequence goes on from CAZMXS010000029.1 coordinate 2,559, forward strand.
TCCAGACCCAACAGGCGCTCGGCGGCGTTCACCATGATGGCCGGGTCGGTGCTGATGCCGACCGTGAAGGTGCTGGGAACGTTGATGCGAATATTTTGCAGCGACAGCGCGTTCTGCAGCGGGATGCTGATCGTCATCGGCGTCAGGCTCAAATACGCGTAGTCCTGAATCAACGGCCAGACCAGGATGCCGCCGCCATGCATACAATGCGCCGAGCGGTTGCCGGCCACCTTCCCATAAATGACCAGCACCCGATCGGACGGGCAGCGCTTGTAACGCGCCGCCAGGAAAACAATCGTCGAAACCAGCAGGATGACAAACGCGAGAATTACCACCGGCCACATGATGCGCCTCCTTGAGCTATGCGCTCAGATTTTCTCCACCACCAGGATATTACCCGCGCTCAGTTTCTTCACGCGGATCCGGTCGCCCGTAATGATCGGCGCGTTGGATTCTGAAATCGCGTCAAATACGCGCAGTTGTCCCTGGACTGCCACGCGTACCTGCCCGCTCTTGCCGGGCGGGATATTCAAGTATACCGACCCTTCCTGCCCGATGGCGTTCTCCACTTGCAACGTGCCATCGGCTTGCAGGCGTTTCATGCCGACGAAAATCCGGCCAATAACCCAAACGGTGGCCGCGCCAGCCGCGGCGCCGCCAATGATCGCCCACAAATCTCCCACGCGGCTCTGCCGGGAGAGCGCCAGCGCCACCAGGCCGAACATCATAAAGAACGCGGTCAGGCTCTGAATGGACAGGAATTTGAAACTGGCATCGGCATCGCCATGCATGTCCGCCTGGCCGATGTCCGTATCCACCTCGCCGCTGTGGCCCACCATCATCATGATCGTCCGGACGACGAACAAGGCGCCGCCGAATCCAGCACATGCCGCATAGAACTTCTCCATCGCGGTCAAACTGGCGAAGAATTCCATCATGGCTCCCCTCTTCCGCGTTGCATCACCTGCCGCCACACCGCCAACGTGCCGAGGACGGGATGCCACCATTTGGCGGGCGGTGCCCATCGGCTGCCATCGTCAAGCCGCAGGATCACCAACGAGTAGCGGCCGGTGTTGACATAGCGGTCCTGGCAGACAATGGTGTAAGTGTCATCATGGGGCAACCGCGCATCAATTTCGGCTAACGCATACGGGGCCGGGCAGTCGGCCGAAGCCAGGTCGGCGCCGCGCGAATCATACAGTTGCAAGTATGGCCCCACGGAAACATCCGTTTCCTCCATGCGAATCAGGAGATGATCGCCGCCGCGTCCGGTAAAAACCGCCGCGTCAAGATCGCCCGGCTGGTTGATATTACCCGGCCGCTTCTCGCCCACGCTGATCTCGCCGATATCGCCATCGTCATCCGCCAATTGCAGGCTCGGAATGCGAAGCATGGATATGGAGTAGCGGCCAACTGCCGCGCCGCGATCACGGCAGACAATGGTGTAGCGGCCGGCCCGCGGCAGACGCATGTTGATCTGCGCCCCCCGATATTCGCAGCAACTGTCGGCATAGGCCACACAGCAGCCAGTCGAATCCAGCAAGCGCAGTTTGGGCGAAATCCACGGATCAATCTCCATCATTCGGATTTTGACCCGCTCCCCCGCTCGAGCGCTAAAGGCAAATGCATTTGTCGCGCCGGGCTGCCGGAGGGTTGCGGCCAGGGTCTGCCCGGAATCAATAATATCAGGCTGAGCCGCAGCCGCCAGGGTCAGCGCCCAAGCCAGCGCAGCAGCAACCGGCATGGCCGGCATCTTTCTAGCGCCCGCAGCGATCATGCGTCATCACTCACTCGAACCGCGGCAAAAGCGATCGCTTACGTTAATGGATTATACACGGCCGCACTCGCGGCGGTCAGCAAAATAGTTAATCCTTTGCGTACAGCCCACCCGTATGCTCCATCCAATCGGCGATATGTTCCACCGCCCCGTCAATATCGTTGTCCGAGATGTCCAGCTCCAGCCGGGTCAGCGTGGATTCCGCAACCAGGCGCTTGATCAATTCCTGCTCATGGACGAACTCGTCCAGATGGTCGTACTGGGAGGGCTTGCCGGATACCTTCAACCGCTCCGCGCGCGCGGCGGCAAACGACTCCGGGGTGCGGTTGCAGAAGACCAGCCGGAAGTCGAGCGCTTTCAAGCGCTGCTCGAGCCAGCGGAAATCATAATCGCGGTTCCGCAACTGCAATTGGCAGGCGCGCGTCGAGATATGAAAACGGTCCACGATCCAGGAGTAGTAACGCAGCAGTTCGAACAGGCGCATCCAGGTGGCGTACGTCTCCATGGCCTGGCCCTCCTCGGCCGGATCGAAATTGATCAGTCCCCGCCCCCAGGGAAAATTGGTGAATGCGCACCATTCGGCGGAAACCAGCGGCGAGTGATAACGGTATTTGCGCGGGCCGACGATCCGCGGATGCTCATTCAAGCGGAACGCAATCTCGGTTTTGAAAGTCAGGCGGGTGCCTTCGAGAATAATCTTCGGACAAAGTTTCTGACCCATCCGGACATCCTCCTTTCAGCCAAGCGATTGCGCTCCGATAATTCGGACACATCAAGCGGAGTGTTGACCGGCGATTTATGCAACGAGTTTCTGTTCCTAGTCAAGCGGCGAGAGATCGCCGGCGGCGCGGGGCATACGGCCCGGGAGCAGCCGGTTTCGATGCGGAATACGCTGATGGCTGAAGCGGGCCATCTGCCCGCGTTTCGTTAGGACACAGGGGTGGAGTTTGGAGTTCAAAGATGCGCCGGCCCGATCTCGATCAGCGCAATCTCCGGCGGCGCGAGAAAGCGCATGGGCGGGCCCCAAGTACCCGCGCCGCGATTGACATAGAGTTGCAAACGTTCGCCAAGGCGGTGCAGGCCGCTGGGATGGCGGTACCAGAGCCGCACCAGCCATTGAAATGGGAAAATCTGGCCATCGTGAATGTGGCCGGACAACTGGAGATCGCAATGGAGCAGCGCGATGTCCGTGACGCGCGGTTGGTGTTTGAGCAGCACAACATAGTCCCGGGATGGCGGTCCGGCAAAGAGCCGCGCCTCATCCATTCGGGAATAGCGCGTGATGCGCCAGCCGGCCAAATCATCCACCCCGGCCAGCGTCAGCCCGTCGGCCACATTAGTCTGCGCCTGGCGCAGCACGGTGAAGCCGGCGGCTTCATGGCAACGGATGCTCTCCTCCAATCCGAGATAAAACTCATGGTTGCCCATGACCGAATACTTGCCCAGCGGGGCCGGCAAGGCCGCTAGTTGATCCAGCATGGCCCGGATATTCCGCCGCGGCGAGTCCACGATATCGCCGGTGGCCACAATCAAGTCCGGCTGTAGGCTCGGCACGGTTTCGCAGATCCAATTCAGCGCCGCGCCGCCGCGATGAACGCACAGATGCAGGTCGGAAATCTGAACCAGCCGCACCGGGCGCCGCGCCGCGGGCCAGCCCGGCGCCGTCACCCGCACTTCGCGCACGCGCAACGCTCGGGCCTCCCGCAAACCCCAAACGCTCAACAGCAGCACGGCCGCAAAAACTGCATATAGGGCCGGCCGGCGGGCCACCCGCGCGCGCACAATATCCGGCTGAATCAGCGAGGCTGTCTGGCAGGCGAAATTCCAGCAATCCAGCGTGGCCGCCACCACGCAAAACCAGAACAGCATCGCCATCCAAGGATATGCCACCCACGCCAGGAGCCAGGACAGCGCGAGCCAGTCAAGCCGCTCCAAAATTCGCACTAACGCCGGCGCCACGATCATCAGCAGCAGGAAAACCACCAACGGCAACACCCATTTGAGCGGCAGCCTGGGGAACGCGGCGCGCACCTTGAGCAGGAAGTAAACATGCATAGCCGCATAAGCCAGCAGAAAGAATAGCAGAAACAAGCTCATGCCACAGTGAAAAACCCAGCCAAGCGGCCGGGTTTTTCACATCTTCCGTTGAATGGCGCTTACAGTTTGGCGCTCAAGCTGATCCCGAACAAGTGCGCGTGGCCATCGGTGAACTCGGAGTCATAAACCCCCTCCTCCGGCCGCGCATCTATGTGGCGGCCGAGAATGTCAATATAGCTATACGACAGGTCGAGGGTGAACTGCTTGACCGTGTAGCCCGCGCCGATATTGTAAATGCGCCGGTCATTCGCCGGGACCATGTAGTCGGTCGTGCGGCCGGGATCGGGCGTATCGTCATAAATGAACCCGACCCGCAAGGCCAATTGCTCGGTAGCCCAATACTCGAGACCCGTCTGGTAACGCCACACATCGTGCCAGTCCTTCTTGCTTTCGGTGGATTTGACGCCCAACACCGTCGGATCCTGGTAATTAACCTGCAGCGAGTCATAAGAGCTCCAACGCGTGTACACACCGCCCACCTCGAAATTGACGCGCTTGACCGGCTTGAAATTGGCGCCCAGGAAAATCATGTCCGGCAGGGTCACCGAGCCATCGGCATCCGTGCTCCGGACCTGAATGTCCGCCGTGCCGGAGATATTTTGGCGAATCTGGCTCTGGTAGGCCGCGCCGAGGTCAACCCACTCGAACGGCGCATAGCGCAGACCGAAATTGTAGCCGTAGCCATAGGAGTCGCCCTTCAGTTTGAAGTTCAGATCCTGTCCGGCCAGGTAAGGCAGCTTGCGCTGGAGTTTGAGATCAAACCACATGGCGGAGACCCCCGCCGCAGCCGTGAGTTCGTCGGTCAGCTTGAGGCCGAGATTCGGGTTCAACGTCAAGGTTTTGATTTCCGCATCGTAGCTGTTGTAGCGGCCCGGCCAGTTTTCATCGAACTCCGTGCCCAGGCCAAACCGGGAATACAGGCCGACACCCGCCACAATCCGGTCCTTGAGCGGATAGGTGGCGTAAATATGCGGCGGCACCCAAACGTTGTCCTCGCTCTTCGTGGTTACCGTTCCGGCCGGCGTCCGGGTCTTCACTTTGGTCGAAGGCGCAATAATTGTCGCGCCCGCCATGGCGGACGGATTGGTGATGTTGGCAATGCCGGCTGGGTTGTAGTAAATGGCGGACGGATCATCCGCCTTGCCGGTCATGGCCGACCCCAATGCATTGCCGCGAGCGCTGCCCTCATACAGCGCAAAGCCTGCGCCCAACGACGCCTGCGCGGCACCTAAACACAATGCGGCGCCGCTTATCAAGATGCGAACCGTCTTTACTCCGCTCATGCTCGCCTCTCCTTGTTTTGATTTCCCCGATCCTGAATTCCAGCGTCCGTGAATTCGTCAATCCGCCTGTCGCACTTTGTTGACCGCCCAGCCCAGCGCATCCGTCAACATCTGTGGCGGCGGCGTCGGGATCAGCCCGGCGTTCAGCAGCGCCTCCACCGCGCCGCGCGCCTGTCGAATATCCGCCGCGGCGCGGCGATGCACCTCCGCGCGCTCGAGCGGCCGGCGGGCAACGCCCTCGCGCACGGCCTGATCCGCGACATCGGCGGCCTCGTGCGGGAACACCGCCTCCTCCTCCATAGTCGGAATGATGTAATCGGGCCGCAAGCCCCGCTGTTCGGCGAAGCCCGCCAGCGAGCGCGCCGCCGCAATGGCCATCGCATCCGTGATCTTGGAGGCCCGCACCAGCAAGGCGCCCTTGAGAATGCCTGGGAAGCCCACCGAATTATTCACCTGGTTGGGAAAATCGCCGCGCCCGGTGGCCACCACCGCCGCGCCCGCCGCCTGGGCGGCGTGTGGATATATCTCCGGCACCGGATTGGCGCAGGCGAACACAATCGCCCGGGGCGCCATTGCCCGAACCCACTCAGGCTTGACCGTATCCGGGCCGGGCGTCGAAAGCGCAATCAACACGTCCGCGCCTTTCATGGCCGTCGCCATATCCCGCACCTGCCGCGGATTGGTCTGCTCGCAAATCTCCCACTTGCGGTAGAAGCGCGGGTCAGCCTGAATGTCATCGCGGTGTCGGCCGAGGGCACCGGCGCTGTCAAACATGATGATATTGCCCGGGTCGCCGCCGGCGAGCATGATCAGCCGCGCGATCGTGGTGTTTGAAGCCCCCGCCCCATAAAAGACAATCCGGACTTTTTCCAGTTCTTTGCCCACCACCTTGACGGCATTGATCAGACCCGCCAGGGTTACGCATCCGGTCCCTTGCGCATCGTCGTGCCAGACGGGAATATCACATTCCGCCCGCAACACATCGAGAACCTTGAAGCAATTGGGCTGGGAGATGTCCTCCAGGTTGACCGCGCCGAAGCTGGGCTGGCAGCGCTTGACAAACTCGATGATCACATCCGGGTCGGGGCGGCCGTCCCGGTTGCGGCTGTCCAGACACAATGGCACGGCATCAACCCCGCCCAGGTATTTCATCAGAAACGCCTTGCCCTCCATGACGCCCAACCCGCCCGGCGGCGAGACGTCGCCGTCGCCCAGCACGCGCGTTGAATCGCTGACCACGGCCACCAGGTTGCCGCGATTGGACAACTCAAAAGATGCCGCCTGGTCTTCGCGGATGGTCGTGGAAACCAGCGAGACGCCGGGCGTGTACCAGACATTGAACCAGTTGAAGCCGAACGCGGCGACCTTCGGCAGCGTCTGGATTTTTCCACCGTAGAAACGATGAGCGTCGAGCGCCAGTTTCTTCAGGAACAATGTTTTGCCCTTGGCCACCTGGTCCGGCGTAAACTCGGCCGGGAAAACCTGGTCCAGATTGCTCAAGTCGGTCTTCAAGCCGGACATGTAATGAACTTCTCCACCGCGGTCAGGATTTGATCGGCGTCCGCCTGGGTCACGCCGCTGAACCAGACACCCTGTGGATACAGTATGACATTGGGTCCCTGCTGACAGAGGCCGAGGCAACCGGACTGTGAAACGCGCACGCGAGGCTTCCAGCCGCGGCGCTCTACTTCAGCCTTGAGATAATCCCGAATGGCGGCGGCCGCCCCGTCCGCGCACGATTTGCGCTCGCCATGCCGGTCATTGAGACAAACGAAAACATGGCAACAATAAGGCGCCGCTTGCTGGTTCATGGCCGGACCGGAGTCTCTCACCAGAAGGTGTAAGATGCCTTGGCAATGATGTTCATATCCTCGGCGCCGGTGTTGACCGCCCCGCCGTGGACTGAAAACACAAGCTGTTCGGTTGCCTTGTAGCTCGCGCCGCCCATGTAATAAACGGGGTTGTCGCCGCTATCGTCGGCATATTCGTCCTTGGCTTCCTGGTTCGTCGCGCGCACTTCGCCCATGAGCGCAAACTCGGGGCTGATATCCCAGATAATCCCGCCGCCGAGCGAGGCCACATTATCCTTGTAGTTTCGGTCCTTGGAACCGATCGTATAAGCCCCATCCACAATAAAGTGCAGAATGTTGCCCATGTAGAACAGATCTTCGACCTGCGTGCCGACAGCCATGCCGAAGGTAGTGACTGTCTGGCCCGCGCCCAACCCCTTGTTCTCATTGCCGGAGGGAAAACTGATGTCGGCATACGGGATGATCCATGGGTAGCGGAAAATATCCTCGTAGGCCCGCAATTCGGCGCCAAAGCCAACATCGCCGAGGCCCCAGTGACTCTCGCCGACATTGGGCTGGTGCTGCCGGATCGGCAACTCGGCGGTCAACGCCAGCTTGTCCAACGCGCCATAGCGCAGGTAGGGAACCTCATAATAGTCATCGTAAGCCTTGTATTCGCGGTACATGAAATAACCGCCGGTCTCCAACTGCCCCTTATCGGGCAACTTGTTTTCCTTGACCAGGAACGTGCGCATCGGCTCCGCGCCGACGGAAACCGCAACCAAGGCAGCCGCAAGCGCCGCCACACTACCCTTGAGAAAATCCGGCCTATGCATCATTGGTGGTTCTCCTTTTGCGTTTCCAAAGGCAATAATGCTTGAAATCTAAACATGAAATGCGGCCAATGCCACAAAAAAACGCCGAATTGCTGATTCTCGTCCGTCGGCTGACATTCCCGGCCAACCGCCGCCACGGAATAATCTTGACGTAATTGTCGTATCCGATTGTACTTATGCGCCTATGAGCCCGATTGGACCGATCAAGCCGCAGCCGCCCAAACGCAATCCGGTAATCAAATTCTCTGCGAAATGCCCAATTTGCGAGGCCACAAGCGAGCAGTACGGGCTCAACCCGCGGCTCTTCTGGCACAAGGATCTTGATATAGATCAGCAACCGCGCAATTACCAGTCGGTCGCCGGCTTGGAAATATATCATCCGCCGCTGTTCTATATGTGGTTCTGTCCCTTTTGCCGGTTCACAGCCGGTCATAAATATTATTCGGAGCCGATGAAAGGGATATTCATCGGCATGGACCTGGTCCGGGCCAAGGTCAAGGAAGCCGCTGCCGGCGACGCCCGTTTCAAGCAACTGGTCGCCCTGCTGGGCGACCAGATTGATACCCGCAATCCCGATTTTTTCATGGCCATCAAGCTGCATCTGCTGGCCATCGTATTCCTGGATGTGATCGAGAAAATGGTCAAACAGAACTTCGTCAATCTCGGCCGCTATTACCTGCGCCTGGCCTGGCTTCATCGCGATCTTTCCCAGCGGCCCGACGACCGGGATAAAACCCAGCCTTTGTTGGCGGCCTTGGATCTGAAACTGAAACCGCTCTGGCCGGATTACCCCGTCAACGAGCGCGAGGCGTTGCTCAAGGCTGTGGAACGTTACAACGCCACATTTGAAGCCTCGGCCGCCGTGCGCAGTCCGGTGGACGAGATCAAACTCATGCAGATCATTGCCCGACTCCATTACAAACTGACCGATTACCGCGAGGCGCAGGAAATGCTGATGACCAGCGCCAGCCGGGCACTGGCGGCGAAACTGGAAATTGATCAGCGCCTGAAAGCCGGCAACCGGGACGGAACGCGTTTGAATGCCGAGGAGAGCGGCGAACTGGTTACCCAAAGTCGGAAGCTGGAAAAATTGATCGAGGACGCCCAGGATTTGATCCAGAGTATCCGCGAAACCGCCAAGCAAAAATCCCCATGAACATCGAAATGCTCGATAAGGCTCAGCAGTTCGTGAAGCAGCGCTGGCCGGAGGCCCGGCCGGATTGCGGGCTGGTGCTCGGCTCCGGTTGGAGCGAAGTGGCTGAGGCGTTCGCCATTCGCGACACCCTCGCCTATGACGACATTCCCGGCCTCGGCGCGCCCGGCGTCGCGGGGCATCATGGTCGGCTGGTCTGGTGTGAAACCGCCGGGTTGGAAACCTTCGTCTTCCAAGGGCGCCGGCATTGGTATGAGGGCGAAGGTTGGACGCCCATCGCGCTGCCGCTCTACTTGTTGAAACAGGCCGGAGCCACCCGGGTCTGCCTGACCAATGCCGCCGGCGGCATCAACCACGCATTCAAGCCGGGCGACCTGATGATCATTGACGATCACATCAACCTGATCGGCTCCAATCCGTTGATCGGACCCCGGCAGCCCGCCTGGGGGCCGCGTTTCCCGGACATGTCCCGCGTGTATGACTCCAGCCTGCGCGCCGCGCTTGAGCGCGCCGGCCGGGCCATCAACATCACGCTGCAACACGGCGTGTACCTGGCGGTTTCGGGACCATCCTACGAGACCCCGGCCGAAATCCGCGCCTTTCGCGCGCTCGGCGCGGACGCCGTGGGCATGTCCACCGTCTCTGAGGCCATCCTCGCCAACGCGGCCGGCCTGCGCGTGGTCGGGCTGTCCTGCATCACCAATCTGGCAGCCGGCGTAACGGACACTCCGCTCTCGCACGAGGAAGTCACCGCCACCACCCAGCTTTCCATGTCCGCCATGAAGGCCGTCATCATGCAGCTTTGGAAAGAAATGGCCCATGAGCCGGCCAGCGGCGCCCAACCGGGCCCGCGATGAGCACGCCCAGCCCATTGTTCGTCTGCCCGCCGGACTATCACACGCACACCGAGCTCTGCGGTCACGCGCAAGGCCGGCCGCTGGATTATCTTCAGGCCGCCATCCGTAAGGGAATCGGCGAAATTGCCTGCACGGACCACTGTCCCTCTTCCGTCGGTTACGATCCCGAGCACCGCATGGTCGTGGAACAACTCGCCCATTACCGCGAGTGGGTCGCCGCGGCACAGCATGCGCCGGAATGCCGGGTGTTGTATGGAATCGAGGCGGATTATTATCCCGGTTGCGCGGCGGATGTTCAACCGGTGCTCGCCAGCCAGCCCTTCGATGTGGTGCTCGGCTCCATCCACATCGGCGAGTTCTGGGAATATGAAAAACACATCCGGCAAACCCAAGCGGATCCCGCCTATCTGACCGGCGTCTGGCGGGACTACATGCGCCTGCTCCGCGACCTGGTCGCCAGCGGCATGTATGACGTCATCGCCCATCTGGACCTGCCCAAGCGCTCGGGCGTGCGTCCGCCCGAGACCCTGCTGCGCGAATGCGTCCTCCCGGTCCTGGATGCCATCGCGCACGCCGGAATGAGCATCGAGATCAACACCTCGGGATTGCACCATCCAGTCAAGGAAACCTACCCCTCGGAGCAAATCCTAGCCTGGTCCCGCGAACGCCAAATTCCGATCGTGTTCGGTTCCGACGCCCACCTGCCCGAGCGCGTCGGCTCGGATTTTGAAACCGCCGTGCAAATCGCGCGCGCCGCCGGCTACACCGAATACGCGCGTTACCAACTGCGCCAAATGACCCGGCATCCGCTGCCGACGTGAACGCGCGGCGGCACAACACCCGGCCGCCATGGGCAGGGATGAACCGCCGGGCCGTCTGATCGGCGCAATCCGCCCGCGCATCCGCCAGCGTGAGCGAGCGGCGTTTACCGCAATGTCTGATTCAATTGCAGGATGGGCAGCAGAATGGAAAGGGAAATCAGCAGGACAAACAGGCCGACGCCGAGAATCAGCAACGGTTCAAGCAAGGTCAACGCGCGCGTAATCCAGCGGTCCCAGTAGTGCTGGCAGCGCGCGGCGGCGCTGTCGAGCAGTTCCTCCAACCGCCCGCTCGCCTCGCCGGCCTGGATCCAACCGGCCAGGGTCCCGGCCAGCGGATAGATGTCGCGCACCGCCTCCGCGAGACTGCGGCCCTGCCGGACCTCCTCCGCCGCCGCCACCGCCCGCGCCGCCACCCAGGCGCTGCCCGTCGCCCGGCCGGCCAGCGCAATCCCCTCCACCAGTTGCACGCCGCCGCGCAGCAGCAGGGACAAGGTACGCGCGAAGCGCAGCCCGACCAGCGCGGTATAGCTTTTTCCAATGATTGGAAAATCAAACCAGCGCCGGTTCCAACGCGCGCGCAGTTCGGGATCCTGGCGCAGGCGGTTGCGCAGCCACCAGCCGCCGGCCACCGCGGCCAGCAGCAGCGGCGCCAGCAAGGGAAGGAGCCAGCGACCGGCGAACATCATCGCCCGGGTAAGCCACGGCAGCGGCAGGCGCGTCTCGGCCAGCATCCGTCCGATGGACGGCACCAGCACTCCCAGCATGACCAGCACCACCACCACGGCAACCGCCAACACGATGCACGGATAAAACAAGGCCGTGCGGACCCGGTCCGCAACGCGCAACTGGTCCTCCATGAACTGCGCCAACCGTTCAAGCACGGCGTCAAGATTCCCGGCACGCTCCCCGACCTCGATCGCCGCCTGCTCATACGGCGTAATCCGATCGCCGACGCGGGCCAGCGCGGACGCAAAGGAGGAGCCCTCGCGCAGCCGGTCGCGCACACCGGCCAGCGCCGGCCGGTGCGCGCCCATCTCCGGGGCATTGATCACGACATCCAGCGCCTGGGCCAACGGCAGGCCGGCCTTCAGCAAGGCGCCGGCCTCGCGATAAAACATCGCCCGCGCCTCCGCGTCGAAAGCGGTTCGCAAAAAGGGCCGGGCCGGCGTCGGCCGGGCGCCGGCGGGCGTCAGTTGTTCCGGCAGAATGCCCAGGGCGCACAGTTTTTCGCGCGCCTCTTTCGGGTCCAGCGCCTCGATCAGGCCGCGCGCCGCCCGGCCGGAATGCTCATATCCCCGGTATTCAAATGTCTTCATGCGCGCGGCCCACGGCCCGCAGCACTTCAGCCAGGGAGGTCTCGCCCCGGCCGGCTTTTTCCAGACCGTCCACGATCATTTCCTGCATCCCCTCCCCGCGCGCCAACCGGCGCAGTTCCGTTGCCGGGCAACCTCTCCGCACCGCATCCTGGATGGCCGGGGAGGCGTTGATCAATTCGTAGATTCCGGTCCGGCCGCGATACCCGCCCAAGCATTGCGCGCAACCCGTCGCGCCCCACAACGGCCGGTCCTTCAACCGCGCGGCGAAAGCGCCCAGCGCCGCGCGTTCATCCGGCGTCGGCGCGGCCGGCCGGCGGCAGTGCGGACAGAGCCGCCGCACGAGGCGTTGGGCCAGGCAGGCCCGCAGGGCGGAGGCCAACAAGTAGGGCGCGACGCCCATGTCCACCAGGCGCATGACCGCGCCCGCTGCGTCGTTCGTATGTAACGTGCTAAACACCAGGTGGCCGGTCAGCGAAGCGCGCACCAGGATTTCGGCCGTCTCCAAATCGCGGGTCTCGCCGACCAGGATCACGTCCGGATCCTGGCGCAGGATATGCCGCAATCCCTGGGCGAAGGTCAGCCCGATCTTCGGCTTGACCTGCATTTGCCCGATGTCCGGCAACTGGTATTCAATGGGGTCTTCGATCGTCAGGACGTTGCGGTGCGCCGTGTCGAGTTCGCGCAGTGCGGCATAAAGCGTGGTGGTCTTGCCGCTGCCGGTCGGACCGGTCACCAGCACAACGCCATGGGGTTCAGCCAGGATAGCGCGCAAGCGTTGCAGGAGCCCGTCCGGCAGGCCCAGTTCGCCCAGCGGCAGCAGAACGGATTCGCGGTTGAGCAGGCGCAGCACCACGCGTTCCCCCTCGGCCACCGGAATCGTTGAAACCCGGATGTCCAGTTCGCGCTCGCCCAGGCTCACGCGGGCGGCGCCATCCTGCGGCAGGCGTTTTTCCGCGATGTCCAAGTGCGCCATCACCTTCAGCCGCGAGATCAGCGCGGCCTCCATGCTTTTCGGGGGCGCCGTCTGACCATAGAGCCAGCCGTCAATCCGATAGCGAATCTGCAAATGATCCGCGTAGGGTTCGATGTGGATGTCCGAAGCGCGCGCCTTGACGGCCTCCAGCAAGATCAGGTTGACCAACTGCGTCACCGGAGCCTGGTCGGAAACGCGCAGCAGGTCATCATCGCGCCGCGCGGGCGCCGTTGGCCGGGGCTGTTCCTCCGCCAGATCCTTCAGCAGGTCGCGGGCCGAGCCGGTCTTGCGGAAATAGCACTCCTCGATGGCCCGGCTGATCTCCTGCCGCGGCGCCAGCACGGGCGTCAACTCCTGCTCCAGCAGCAGTCCGAGGTCGGCCAGCGCCGTGACGTTGACGGGGTCGTTGGTCAGGGCGCAGATTCGGCCGGCCATGCGAATCGGCAACAGCCCGTGGGCGCGGGCCCATTCGACCGGAAGCGCGGTCACCAGCGCGGGATCGAGCAACTCCGGCGCGACGGCGAGCAGCACTTCGCAGCCGAACTGCCGCCCGAGCGCGCTCAACAGGTCAGATTCGGAAATGAGGCCGTCCGCAACCAGTATTTCGCCGATCCGGCGGCGTGGCGCGGTCTGCCGCTGCCGGTCCAGGGCCGCCGCCACTTGGGCCGGCGTCACCCGGCCGGATTGGACCAGAATCTCGCCCAACAACATGGGGTCACTTCCTTCGCAACGGGACCGGCTGCTCGACCTGCGCTTCGAAGTTGGTGGCCGGATTGACCAAATCCATTTGTTTCTCGAGGCGCTGCCGCATGGCCTGCGCCACCTTTGCGTCGGTCACGATATGCGGAGTGACAAAGATCAACAGGTTGGTGCGCACTCGCTTGGTGGAACGGTTCTGGAACAGCCAGCCGATCAAAGGCAGGTCGCCAAGCAGCGGAATCTTGGAGAGCGTTTTGACGGAATCCTCCCGAATCAGGCCGCTGATCGCCACCGTGGCGACATCCGGCACCGTGACCGTCGTGGAAACCTCGCGCTTGGCGATCGTCGGCGTATACTTGCCCGGTTCGCCCTCGTCAACGATCGCCTCAATGCTGGGATTCAACTCGATCTGGACCTGCCGGTCCGGGTTCACGTGCGGAGTCAGTTTGAGCTTGATGCCGACGTCCATGCGGTCAATGTTTTGGATGTAGTCGCGCGCCGTGCCGGAGCCGCCTTCAACCGTGGATTTAAGGATCGGGATATTCTCCACGACGCTGACGCTGGCCTCGGTGTTGTTCTGCGCCCAGAGCGGGATGTTGGATAGGATCTTGACGTCTTTGTTCACCGCCAGGGCGTTGATCAGGAACGGCACCAACGGGCGCTCAACGCCGTCCTTATCCTTGTACGTCCCGGTGGCAACGCCTAACGAGAGACCCTGTGGAAAAAGGCCCGTGGTCACCATTTTCATCAGCTCGTCAGTTTCGCCAGGCCGGCTGCGGCCGATCACCGTGGTACTGTCCTCCGTCGGGATTTCCACCGCCGACCACTCCACGCCGAGATCAAGATTTTTATTCAGGCCAACTTCCGCAATCAGCACTTCGACCAGCACCTGTTGCGGAATCTGGTCGAGCTGCTTGACCAGCTCCTGCACATATTGGAAATCCCGTGGCGCGGCATCCACAATCAGGGCGTTGTTCTCAATGCTGGGCTCGATCGCGATGCGCGCGTTCTGGTCCTTGGGCGCGGTTTTGGCCAGCAGGGCGTTGAGGCTCTTGGCCGCGTCCTCCGCGGACAGGTAATTCAGGAAGATGGCGTTCAGCCGGCCATAACCAGAAGGCGGTTCGACATCCACCAGTCCAATAATGCGCCGGATTTCGCCGATCTGAATCTGCGTGCCGACCACAACCAGGCTGTTGGCTTGTGGCGCCGGCACGATGACGACGTCGGCCGGCAGCGCGCCGCCACCCTCGACGGATTGCTGGATGTGGCGGCTGATCTGGCTGTTGGCGGAGAGCATGCCGCGCACCGCGGCGTTAAGCTGATCCGCGAGATCATCGGCGGAAGCATACTTGAGCTTCAGAATCTCCACCGCGCGCGACGCGCCGGGCCGGTCCAGTTCCGCGACAATTTGCTCGACCCGGGCAATGCTCTCAGCGGTGTCGGTGATAATCAAATGGTTGGTCGGCCCGAACGCGGAGAGCGCGCCCGTCTTGCCGCCGCGCACCATCGGCTCCAGCAGCTTGCGCAGTTCGACGGCGCTGATGTGCTCCAGCCGGATCACCTTGGTGATCAGGCCGCGCGCCGGGCGGGTCTCCTCCGCGCCAATGACCGGGACCACCTCGACCGCCTTCTCGGGCAGCGGCACCACCGTGGAGACGGCGCCCTTTTCGATCACCGTATAGCCGCTGGATTCGATGATCGAGAGGAACAAGGGAAAAACCTCGTCGGCGGGAATCTGCGCCGGGGTCACCACGGTCACCTTGCCTTTCACCCCCTCGTCAATCGTGAAGCGCCGTCCGGTCATTTCGCCGACCAGCTTGGCCAGAACCCGGATATCCACCTGGTCAAAGTTAAAATTGACGTAGGCGCGGCCGCCGGGGGCGGCGCCCCCCGCCGGGGCGCCCGCCGGCGCGCGGGCCCCGCGCCCCGCGGCCAGCGCCAGCCACAGCCCGACCCAGGCCTGCCGACGGAAATTCATCAGCGTACAATCCCCCGTTCCGATGCGCGCACGAAGCCGATCAGATGCCGAATTTCCGCAACCATATCCAGCTCGGTCTCCATCCGGGCCAGGGCCTGGCTCGTGGACAGCCCTTCGCGGTACAGGAGCTTAAAGGCCTTTTTAAGTTGCGCCTGGGAATCTTCGGGCACACTGTGGCGCTTCAACCCCACGCTGTTGAGGCCATGGATGCCGATCGGATTGCCGTCCGCCATCATGAACGGCGGCACGTCCTGCGTCGCCTTGGAGCAACCGCCCATGATGCTCAACCGGCCGATCCGCACGAACTGGTGGATGCCGCAGAGCCCGCCCACCACCGCATGATCCTCGATGATGACATGGCCGGCCAGCGTGCCGCAGTTGGCAATGATCACGCCGTTGCCGACTTGGCAATCGTGGGCGATGTGGGCGTAGGCCATGATATGGCAATCGGCGCCGACCACGGTCACATCGCCGTCGTTCGTGGCGGCGTTGACCGTCACATATTCGCGGATGGTCGTCCGGTCGCCGATCTCGACGCGCGGCCGGCCGCCCTTGTATTTGAGGTCCTGCGTCTGCATTCCGAGACTGGCAAAGGGAAACACCGTGCAATCCGCGCCGAGGGTGGTCCAGCCGTCCACACAGACGTGGGATTGCAGCCGCGCGCCGCGTCCAATCCGGACGTGCTCGCCAATCACGCAATAAGGGCCGATCTCCGCGCCGTCACCGATCTGCGCGCCGGGGGCGACAATCGCGGTGGGATGAATCCGGGCCGACATGGGGGCTCAGTCCTCGCTCGCGCCGAACATCATGTCCGCCTCGCAGGCCAACTGGCCATCCACGAGGATCACGCCGTGCACCTTGGACATGTTCAGCCGGGTTCGTAGCAGCGTGATTTCCATCCGCATGACATCGCCGGGGTGGATGGTCTTACGGAACTTGGCATTGTCCACGCTAAGATAATAGGCGATCCGTCCCTCCTTGCCGTGCATTTTGTTCAGCAGGATGCCGCCGGTCTGCGCCATGGCTTCGAGTTGCAGCACCCCCGGCATGATCGGCCGGCCCGGGAAGTGACCCTGGAAGAACGGCTCATTCATCGTCACGTTTTTGATCCCGACAATGCGCGTCTTGAAATCGCATTCGACAATCCGGTCCACCAGCAGCATGGGATATCGGTGCGGCAGGATTTTCATTATCTCTTCACATTCGAATATAGCCATCGGCGTTTCCCTTTCGTTAAAAACCGCGCCGGCCTCGGCAAAGAACAGGCCGTAACAGCCGCAACATATAACAAACCCCGTGCGGGGCTGGAAACCGAAATTACTCAAACCTCCACGATCTCAACGGGACATTCGGGGATGGAAGCCAGGAACTTGCGCCCGTAATACTTGTTAAGGATGCGGCTGTCGAGAATCGCTATGATGCCCTCGTCCGTAGCGGTACGGATTAACCGACCGACGCCCTGCCGGAACTTCAAAATGGCCTCCGGCAGCGAGTATTCCTTGAACGGTTCACCGCCGCGCGACTTGATCCGGTCCATGCGGGCCTTGACCACGGGCTGATCCGGCACGGCAAACGGCAGACGGCAGATGATCACGTTGCTCAACGCCTCGCCGCGCACGTCCACGCCCATCCAGAAGCTGTCCAGGCCGAACAGCACCGCCGACGCGCCCGCCTTGAACTTCTCCAACATCGCATGCCGCCCCAGTCCGGCGCCCTGCACATACACGGCCAGCCCCTGCCGCTCGAAATCGTCGCGCACCGCGTCGGCCACCTGGCGCATCAAGCGGGCGCTGGTGAACAGGACAAAGGCGCGTCCGCGGGTCTTGTTCACGAAGAAGCGCACGCCGCGCGCGGCCGCTGCGGGAAAGGCGGCGGCGTCATTGGGGTCCGGCATGTCGCGGGCGATATAGATGCGCATCTGGCGCGAAAAGTTGAAGGGCGACCCCAGGCACAACGTGGCGCATCTTTCAGCCCCGACCCGGCCGCGAAAATAATCCAGGCTGCCGGCGACCGCCAGCGTGGCGCTGGTCATAATCACGCAGGGGATGCGCTCGAACAGGGACTTGGCCAGCATCGGCCCGACCTCGATCGGGGCGGAATAGAGGACGGTCTGCTGGCGGCGCTTGCCCTCGCTCTCCACCCAATAAACCTGGTCGGGCCAGGATTGCTCCAGAAAGGCCTCCAGTTCGTCCTTCATTTCGGCGCCCAACTGGCGGGCGGAGTTGAGTTCGGCGCGAATTTCCTCCTGCTCGCCCAGGCCGTCCACGATCCGGCGCAGCACCGCGGTGACGCGGCCGATCTGCTGCGGCAGGTTGGTCGGCAGATCCAGCGGCGCGGCCACCACCCGCTGCGTTTCCTCCGTTGTGAACGCCGCCCAGTCGCGCACCAGCCCAAAGAACCGCTCCGCCTCCTCCCAGGCGCGGGTCACTTCGTTGGCCGCCTCGCCATGCCGGATCAGCTTGAGCAGGCCCTTGCCCGTGTCGGGGGTGTACAGGCGCCGCAACCAGTACTCGAACATGTAATGCGAAATGCGCATGCCCAGGTGGTCGGTGGCAACGCCTTCCACCATGTGGGCCTCGTCCAGCACCAGGCTGGTGTAGTTCGGCAGGAAGGCCGCGCCCTGCGCGCGCAGTTTCAGTTCGGAGAAAAGCAGGTAATGATTGACGACCAGCAGATTGGCGGTCCGCATCTGGGCGCGCGCGCGCGTTAGAAAGCAGGCGCGATAGTGGCGGCAGCGGACCCCGTCGCAATTGCCGCGCTCCGCGCAAACGGCGCCCCAGACGTCGGCCGGCGGCTGCTCGGCCAGATCCTGGAGGCTACCCTCCGCAGTCTGGTCAGCCCAGGCCCGGATCCGGTTCAATTCGTCCTGCTCCGCCGTGCGGAACAACTGCCCGCTGTTGCGCAAAGCCAGCGCCAGGCGCCGCCGGCAAAGATAGTTGGAACGGCCCTTCACCAACACCGCCCGGAAATCCACGCCCAAGTGCGCCTGAAGGAACGGAATGTCCTTGTACATTAACTGTTCCTGCAAGGCGATGGTGTAAGTGGAAACGACAACCTGGGCCTTGCGGGCGGCCGCGGCCAGGATCAGGGGCACCAGGTAGGCGTAACTTTTGCCGACGCCGGTGCCGGCCTCGACGGCCAGGTGCTGCGGGCCCTCCAGAGCGGCCGCCACCGCCGCGGCCATCTCCCGTTGCTGCGGGCGCGGCTCAAAAGGAAAGGGGGCGCCGACGCAAGCCTGCTGGAGGCGCCCGCCCGGCCGAAAAAAAGCATCCACCGCCTCGCGAATACGAAGAGGCTCCTCCACCGGCGCAATCGGTTCCTGACGCGGCGCAATCATCGGACGGTTTGTAGCACGCCCGCCGCGCCGGCACAAAAAAGAAATCGGCGGGCTTTAGCCGATGGCCGCCTGGCCGGTTTCGCCGGTGCGGATGCGGATGCATTCCGGCAGGTCCAGGACGAAGATCTTGCCGTCGCCAATATTGCCGGTGCGCGCGCCGCGAATGATGGCCTCCACGGTCGGCTTCACGAAATCCTCGTTCACCGCGATCTGCAGCTCGACCTTCTTCAGCAGGTTGATCTCCTCCTTGGCGCCGCGATAGCTTTCGCGGTAGCCCATTTGCTGGCCGCAGCCAATGACGTTCAGCGCCGTCATTTTGTGGACGTTGGCCGCCAACAGGGCTTGCTTCACGTCCGTGAGTTTTTCGGGTTGGATGATAGCCAGGATCAGTTTCATGTTGGCGCTCCTTTCAATATGTTACTTGGTGAGAAAACCTTGGAAATCGGGATATGCTTCCATCCCATGCTCGCCGACATCCAAGCCCTGGATTTCCTCCGCCCGACTGACGCGCAGACCGAGGATCCGACGGATAACCAGCCAGACCAGAAACGCGCCAATGAAGGTGAAAGCCCCCACCGTGCCCACGCCCGTCAACTGCGCGAGAAACAGTTTGAATCCGCCGCCATAGAACAAACCATTGCCGGTGGTGTTGGGCATCACGGCATCCGCCGCGAACAGGCCGACCGCCAGGGTGCCGAAGATGCCGTTGACCAGATGCACCGAGAGGGCGCCGACCGGGTCGTCAATCTTGACCTTGTCAAAGAAGAGCACGGCCAGCACCACGAGCACGCCGGCGATCAAACCGATCATTACCGAACCACCCACGGTAACGAACGCACAGGGCGCGGTGATGGCCACCAGACCCGCCAGGCAACCGTTGAGAATCATGGACAGGTCGGGTTTGCCGAGGAGCAGCCAGGCTGTAACGGTCGCGCTCAAGCTGGCCGCCGCCGCCGCGCTGTTGGTGGTAACGGCGATCCGCGCGATGTCCCCGGCGGCCGCCGCCATCGTGGAGCCGGGATTGAAACCAAACCAGCCAAACCAGAGCACAAAGACCCCCAGGGCCGCGGTGGTCATGTTGTGGCCATAGATCGGTTTGGCGGAACCGTCGGGACGATACTTGCCGATGCGCGGCCCCAGCAGCAGGATGCCGGCCAGCGCCGCCCAACCGCCGACTGAATGCACAACCCTCGAACCCGCAAAATCCCACATCCCCAGCTTCTGCAACCAACCGCCCCCCCAAATCCAATGGCCGGTGATCGGATACATCAGCGCGACAATGATGAACGAGAAGATCATGAACGAATGGAACTTGATCCGTTCCGCCACGGCGCCGGAAACAATCGTGGCGGCCGTTCCCGCAAATACAAGCTGGAAGAAAAACTTGGCCCAGATTGGAACGCCGGTCCAATTCAGCGCCGAATAGACGCCCTGATAGGCATCGCCCGTAGCCGGGCTGTTATCCGCCCCACTCACCAGAAACAAGCCCTTCAACCCGGCGATGGGCGTGCCATCCCCAAACATCAACCCCCCCCCCAATAAATAGAAAGCCAGCGAGGAAATACCGAAAACGATGAAATTTTTAGCCAGAATGTTCACCGTATTCTTCGCGCGGCACAGACCGGATTCCACCATGCCGAACCCAAGATTCATAAAGAACACCAGAAAGGCGGTGATCAAAACCCAGATCGTATCGAGCGCGATTTTCGTATTGGCGATGGCGTCCGCCAAATCCTGGGTGAATACCGGCGCCACACCCTCTTCAGCCCAACCCGCCGGCAATACCCCCACCATCAGGCCCACAATGAATAACCACAGCCACCTATTCGGTTTCATTTTTTGCTCCTATCCCAGTCGCAATGTTTGGTTGTTGTGCGACGCCTGCCAATTGAGCAAACAACATGCCATGTTGAGCGCATAAAGATTGCAATTTTCTTATCACATTGATTACAAATTGATTACATATACATCATAATTGTTTTATTCTTTTTATGTAGCTACGATATTGTATTATCTGGTATTTTATGATACTGTTTTGTTATTATTATGCAAATAAAGTGTCTGTTTGGGTTCGGTGGCAACTCAAGGTTTCACTGTCTGGACCGCCTTCGCTGGAACTGCGGTGTAGAAATTCTAATAAGAGCTGGCGTCGGCGAATGGAATCAAGCCGCGCATGCGCATTCGCACAATCCAGTCACTCACGCCGGCGACGATAGCGAAAGGCGCGCGCGGCGCAAAGTGCGGATACAGACGTGCGATCAGGATGATCGGGTCAGCGCCCCCTCCTTGATTCGCGCTACGGCAGTGTCACGCGAAGGCGGTAGCTGCGCGCGGGAGCCGCGCCGTCATTGGTATAGCTAAGCCAACCGCCAGTGCCCGCCACATTGGTCCAGATTGGCGCCCAGTTCAGGTTATTGCTAAAGGCGCCCAAGCTCGCCTGCAGATGATAGCGGCGATTGGAGGAACTGCCCCATTGGATCAGGCCCGCCCGGGCATCCGGACTAACGCCGGCCTTAAACACCAGCCAGGAATTGGAGTCCATCGGATCGGTGTCCCAAAAGAACTCATCATGATTGGAATAGCGGTCGCCGTCGCTGTTCTGCCCGGCGTCGGCGGCATTGGTCGGCGATAATCCGTTGCGCACCTCCCAGCCGTCCGGCATTTCGTCGCGGTCGCCGTCGGGATCGAGCGGGCTGCAGCCGTACGCGGCCTCGCCGGAATTCGCCAATTCGTCCGCGTCATAATCGCCGCTCGCGCCCAGCACGACAATGGAGCGGGCGGCGGCGGCGCCAAGGTTGCCGTAACCGTCGCCGGCCCAGACGTAAACGGTGTTCACCGCCTCCACGGTGGGATTCGCCATAATCGCGGCCAACGCATTCGTCCAGGCGCCATTGGTTGTGCCGGCGCCGTTGGCCAGGCTGTAATAATAGCGCGCCACGCCCACGCCTTCGTCCGTGAAATTCGACCAATTGACCGACAGGCTGGCATCGAACGTGAAGGCCGCGTCGTCCCCGATGTGCACCACGGCAGCGGCGGCGGACGGAGGCTGATTGTCGAGCGTGAACACCGCCGCGGTCACCGCCGGCGCCGCCAGCGCCAGGTTGTCCGCGATCACGCGCACGCGCACATTGGTACTGACGGCATTGGTCGGCAGGCCGCTGTTGCCGGCGGCCCGCGTGTCCCAGGTCAGCGCCAGCCGGTTGGTGCCGGCGGCCCCGCCGCCATTGGTCGCGGCCACGCCGCCGATCTGGTAGTAGCACTGGGTCGGGGCCAGCGCCGCCGCCGCCGTGCCCGCGGCGGCGATCATTCGCACACCGAACCAGGCGGCGCCGCCGTTGGTGCTGGCCTCCACGCGGAGCATGCCCGGCCGCCCGCCGGCATCATAGTAAGTGTTGCTGATCGTCACCAGGCCGCGGCCGTCGGTCGAAGTCTGCGCGGCAAACGGCAGCGCCACCGCCGGGACAGCGGCCCGATACAACTCGGCCCAATCCCACCAAACCGAGCCACGCCCCGCGCCATAGTTTTGCGCGCCGACCAGCCAATAGGCGTTCAACAGTTTGTTGGAAAGCTGGTGATATCCGGTGGCCGCGCCGGAATCGGTCGTAATCGCGATGGGCTGGCCGCCCGCGTCCGCGAACCGCACGGCGTAACGGCCGTCGCCCAGCAGGACGCGCATCTGGATGCCGCCGGTGGCCGTCAGATAGCGGGAAACATTGGCGATAGTCCCGACGAAGCGCTCGGTGCCGTCACTGGACGGCGTCTCCGTCTTGGTGAACAGCGCCATGGTCAGCGTGTCCGCTCCGGAATCATAGCGGCCGTGCAGGTTCACCGCATTGGTGGCCGCCCAGCCGTTGATAAATTCAGAGCAAACGCTTAATACCGCGCGCAGATCCTCGCCGGACTGCGCGGCATCCACGCGGATCGTGCTGAGTTGCGCGGCAAACACATACCATTCGCCGTCGGAATCACTCCAGGATCGCGCCTCATTCAACAGGTAGCCGGCCGTCTGCCAATCGCTGCCGGGCGGCTTCACCCGGAAACGCCCGCCCGCCTCCTCGAACTCCGCGCCGCCCCAGTCATTGTAGCGCGTCCAGGCATTGCTGGTGGCGCCATCGTCGAAATCGTCGCGCACGGCGAATGTTGAGCCGACCGGCGCGTTCGTGTACAGGAAGACAAATCGGATGTTGGGCACGTTGTTGGTCAGCGTCCGCGCGCCGCTCCCCGGCTGCGTGCCGGTCCAGGTGGTCGGATCGGTGGACACATTGGCGGTGTTGCCCAACGATTGGTTGGTGGCCGTCTTGGAGTACCGCGCGTAGCCCAGGGGAGGGCGCTGCTTGGCGCTGCCGTCTATGGAAAAATCCACCAGCAGATTGCTGGCGCCGTTGTAGGCGAAGTTGGTTGCCAGCTTGAAATAGTACCAGCCGACCGCGCCAATGTTCAGATTGGATTCGAACACCGTTGTCCAATCGGCCACGGCCCACTGGTTGGACAGGCTGTTTAACGGCGTGTGCGCCAGCCGGATCGTATATTCCGGCAACGTGATCGTCGGATACCCGCTGACGTAGATCGCCAGCGAGGTAATGACGCCGGACTTGCCGATCTGGCCGGCCAGGTACAGCGCCTGCAAACGGGTTTTCTTCTCATTGGTGTCCAGCGGATAGCGCCATGTGGTCAGCGTGTTCGTCCCAACCTGCGCGACGTTCGGCGCGTTAGTCTCCGGCGGCGGCGGAATGTGCGGGTTGGTGGCGACCCCCGTGTAGACGCGCGTCCGGTTCCAGTACACTTCGCCGCGGCCGTCCCAGACGTTGGCGGCGCCCAGCAGATATGAGCCGCCGTCCAACACGTGACCCAGGGCGTGCACGCCGGTGCTGGACCCGCTCACGGGCGTGATGGTCACGCCGTTGGTGCGGTAATTGGCGCGGACGTAATAATTGGTCGTGCGCAGGACGAATTGCAGCTCGAGGCCATTGGTATCCGCGTAGGCGGACACGTTCGGGATCGTCCCCTTGAAGTGCGAATAGCCCCAACTATAGAGCCAGTTGGTCTTGGTGTAGAACTCCACGGTCAGCGAGTCATTGGCCTGGTCATAGCCGCAACGCAATGACGCCGCGTTGGAGGAATTCCACGGATCGTACCAGACGCTGCCGGAGATGAAGGACTGAATGAGAAAGACATCCAGACCCGCGGCGTCGTTGCTGGTGCTGGCGCGGGTGACGTTCACCGTGTAGAGGCTGGCGGAGAAGACATATTCACGGCCCTCCGGCGAGTACTGGAGCGCTCCGGCCGTGTGATAACCGAGCGTGTAGTGGTCGGTATCGGGCAGCTTAATCCGCAGCAGCTCGTTGGACTCGACCAAGCCGTCGGCGCCCGGCTCGCCGGTGTTGGCCCAGATGTTGCTCATCGTATTGTCGCTAAACTCATCCTGGACCAGCGTCCCGGTCGCGGCCATGGCGGTGAAGATAAAATCCTGCAGGATCATCTCCACCGCGTTGGTGTCGGTCGGCGCGGCGCTCTCGAACAGCCACATGTTCATATAAGTCCGCTCGTCGGCATGCTCGGGCACATCGGTCCCCGTGTAGGTCCAGTCGGCGATCATGGAGCCGGTGTTCGGCGTAGGCGAATGGCCGTACCAGCTCTGCCAGCGGATGTAGTCCGGCAGCCAGGTGAACTGGTGCGTGGTGTAGTCATTGGTAAAGTTGACCAGTTTTTTTTCCTGATGCCCGGCCGTATAGTAGGGTTGGAGCGTGTAGTGCAGGTTGGTCTGCGCCTCAACGGTGAAGGCCTTCGTGAACTCGATGTCAATTTCGTTGACGCCCCATGGATTCGCATAGGTGAACAGACCGCCAACGACGTTGGTGTCCAACTGATCCACCCG
Organism: uncultured Verrucomicrobiota bacterium; assembly: GCA_964570325.1. Taxonomy (GTDB): domain Bacteria; phylum Verrucomicrobiota; class Kiritimatiellia; order CAIQIC01; family CAZMXS01; genus CAZMXS01. The sequence continues at coordinate 27,351 of CAZMXS010000029.1, forward strand.
GTTGGCCACATACCACGTGTACGTCCCATAGCCCATGCTGTTGGTGGAGACCACCTCGGCGCAATAATTGGTGCCGCCGCGCTTGACGATCTTCAGATGCAGACAGCCATTGGTGTCCACCCAGACGCCGTTGGTCGCCCAATAGTTCGGCCCCGGCTCGGCCCACTGGCCCCATGTGCGGACATCCCACTTGCGCCCCGCAAACGTCACCTGATGCGCACCCGCCTCGACCGCCAGCCCACCCGCCAGCACCGCCAGCAGCAACCCGCCGCGCCCGCCATTTCGCCACACGCACGCCATAAATGATCTCCTGTGTATACCGCTATTGTACCAGTATACAGATACTTGGCGTTTTTGTTAAATCACCGGATCATCCCCTGATCGCCGGATTGGACCTTGATCATCCGCCCCGCGCTCAACGCAAAGGGTAAACATACTAGTATGGTTTTAGTATACCTGTTCAATGGCGCACGGTATAGGCCGCGGGCGGGTGCAAAAAACGCCGGCGCGGCTTCAAGGCACGACCAGCCGATAATAACCGCGCGGCTGGCCCGCAATGGTATTGGTCACCACCAGCTCTTCGTCCCGCGCGGCCGTGATCAGGGCGCCGACATCCTGCCAGGCCGCCGGCAGATTGGTGGCCATTTGCACGCGATAGGTGACGCCGGATCCCGCCTGCCAGGCGAGCATGAAGCCTGGCGGATTGAAGATCGGCGCGGCCGCGCCAACATGCAGATAGGAACCGCCGTCCCAGGGATCCGTGCGCGCGCGATACTCGGACAGGTTCGGATAGCGGTCACCGTCCGAATCCAGCGCGGCATCGGCGCGCAGGCGCGGATTCAGGCCATGCGCCAACTCCCACTCGTCGTTCATCCCGTCGCTGTCGTCGTCCGCCTCCGCCCCAAACGGCACGCCGTTGCTGTTTGAATCCACCACCGCCTGCAAGGCGTCCACATACACGGTCGCCGGACCCGTCACGGGCAGGTCTATCTGCAGATACAGGTTCAACCACACCGAACTGTCATGCCGCGTCCAGTCATACGGGATCACCAGTGTGTGCCAGGCCCCGTCGTTCGGGCAGGCGTTGGTCCCGAGGTTGTCCCAACCCGTCTCGCTGCTCTGCATGATCAGCCGGAATGACGCCCACGCCACATTGGTCGGCGTCCGCGCTCGCAGATACACGCAATTATAGTTGGTCCACGTCAACGCATCCTGCCGCGCGCTGAAGTCCGCCATCACGGTCTTGCCGTAAGGCGACGACGAATTGTCGAAGTCCACGCGCACTCCCGCCCGTCCCTCGTATGGCTGGTTCGTGTCCAGCGTCACGGCGAACGGCGCCCCACCCCCGCCCCAACCCTCCAGCGAGCAGTTCCACCCGTACACATATCCCCGCAAATCGTCGGCATGCAGAAAATGCCGGCGCCCATTCTTCATCGCATTCAACCATCCGTAGTACGCCGACTGCACGGCCGCGTTCGAGGTCACCGTCCAGTTCACCCAGTCGCTTTGCGCCTCGGCCTCGATCTTATACCAGTTGAACCAGTTGATCGCCTTCAGCATCGGCAACTGCTCGGCCACGTCCCGCGCATTGGCGTTATCGCCGCCGATATTGAACAACTGCTCCATCCACCGGTTCTTGATGTATAATTCATCGTTCGTCTGCTGCGGCGGCCAATAGGGATTCCCTGAACTCGGACACGACGGCCGGTAATAACCCGCGGTTTCCGGCACCATCATCGGCTTATCCCGGCCCACCGCCCAAATTGCATGGAAATCCGGGTTCCAGGTGTTGTCGCCGTTCGGCCCGTTATAGTTGCCGGTGATCTGCGACCAGAATTTATTCGTCTCCGGCCAGCAGTTGTACCACCACGGGTACACCGTCCCCCAATGGTACAGCGTCATTCCCACCCAATCCACATACGCGTCGCCCGGATAAAACGGCTCGTATGGATCGTCCTGCAGCACGCCGCCGTCATTCTTCAGGTATCCGTCTCCATTGCTGTCCAGCAGATACCAGTCCGCGGCCGATCCGTAGCCCGCCACGTAGGTCGCCTTGGTCATGTTATTGTACGCCCCATAGGGATAGGCGCCCGCCACGTTCGGCGCCCACAGCAAGGCGGTGTTGGTCGCCGTCGCGTGCACACTGCTTGCCAGCAGGCGGAATTTCTCCCGATACAACGCCGGCCGCATCTTCCATGCATACCAGTCCCCGTTCATCTCATGCGCAAACCGGATCATGATCGGCACACCGCGGCCGTTCCAGTACGCGCACCAGTTCGCAAACGACTGACAGTCGTTGCTCGTGATGCTCCCCAACCCCGCCGTCGGCTCCAGCGTCGCCACGAACATGCCCCCCACCTCGCGCACCAGCGCGATATGGTTGCTCAACGCCAGGTAATGCGGCGCGTCCACCGGGAACACCGTGAAGTCCACGAACGCCGTATGGTCCCAGCCCACCCGCGCGTTGAACTGCAACGGCGACTCCTGGCCCCAATCGAGGTTCGCCCCGATCATGCACCCGGCCGCCGGCTCCAGGCGCGCCAGCGCCGACACGGCCTGGGTCGTCAGGTTCAACGCGTCACACTTGAATGCCGCGTTGAGCCCCTGGCCCTCCGCCGCAATCACCGCCCGCACCTTCACCGTGTTCGTCGGCGCCCAGCCCTCCACCTCGTAATAGGTCCAGTCCGGCCCCACGCCCGAGACAACGGCAATGTTGGTCCCAATCATGTGGTCGCTGCCGTCATAATACTCCAGTTTCAGATACAGCCCGCTGAAGGTGTAGTTCGTGTCCGCGCAAAAATAGCCCGACAGCCAATACTTTGCCGCTCCGCTGCGCGCCACATCCTGATACCAACCGCCGCTGGCGTTGGCGCCACCCCAGTTATGCAAGCTCGCCAACCACCCGTCCCCATCGTAGGAGCCCCAATTCTCCCGCGTCGCGTCGCCCCACCGATTCCAATACTGGGCCGCCGCGTTCGCGTTGGTTGTCCCATCCGGCCCGTAACGGAAACCACCGTTCTGCAACAGCGTCGGCGCCTCGGGCGGCAGCCCACCCGTCGTCGAAAACGTGATACTGGTCGCCGCCGCCGCCAGGCATGCGCCGTTTTCCACGGCCTGCCCGGCGAAAGCGAAATACACCGTCTGGCTGTAGTCCAGCGCGGGGGTGATCGTGAAGGTGGTCTTGGCCTCGTTGACGCTGACGCCAAATGGCACCCACGCGCCTCCCGCGTGGCTCAAGCGGACCACCACCAGATTGCTCAAGGCCGCCGTCCCGTTCAGCAGCGGCAGGCCATTGGTGTGGCGCATCGCCGCGGAAAAGGCGACTTGAATCGAACTGCCCGGCGCGACGCCGGTCGCGCCATCGGCCGGCGCCACCGTGTAGGGCGGCACGTACACCAACGGCGTCCCCGCCTGCGTCAGTTCGGCGTTGTCGAACTCCGCCTGGTTGGAACCCGTGCTGTGGGAATAACCCATCGAGACGCGCACGGCGTTCACGCTGGCCACATTGGCGGTGACGGAAAGACTGTGCACGATCCAGGCGGTGGACGTGGCCAGCATATCGGCATAAATGTTGCGCTCGTTGACCGCGCTGGTGGCGCTGCCGGAAAGCGCCTCGATCCGCATCCAGATGTTGGAGGTGGTCGAACGCAGGTTGCCCAGCCGGCCGGTGATGCGGAAGGTGTACTGCCCGCCGTCCAACGGCGTAACGCGGCAAACCTGATAGAAGGTACCGGAGGAGCCCGGCGTCCAAGTCGGCATGACCATGCCACCGCTCGCGGCCGGACCCGCCCACGGGGCAATCACGCAACTGCCCGACGTCTTCCACGGCGAGGGCGACTGGTCAAACGACGCATCCTTGACCCCGGTCTTCACCAGGGTCATGCCCAACGCCGCGGTGCGCGCCACCCCGGAGGTGCACTGGCTCGCGCCGAGGGTCAGGCGATTGGTCCGGATATCGCTGGCGTACACATTGCTCGCGTTGCCGCTGAGCACCACCACGGCGCTGGTGGCGTCCAGACGCGTAACCGTGCCGACGCCAACGCCGGCGGGCAGCCCCGCGAAAGACCACTGGGATGCATTGAGACTGCCGGCAAAGGCATCGCCCTGGAGATAAACGGCGATCGGCTCGCCATTCTCGTGGCGCGCCAGGATTTCACCATCGTCGTACATATCGAGCGGCTCGATCACCCGGTACATGGCCAGGGCATAACGTTGGCCGAACTCGCGCTGCGCGTTTCCGCTGAAATGATGGTTATCCGGATTCCCCTCAAGGTCATCCGAGGGCGCGCAGCCCGTGCGCGCCTTGTATTGCGGCAGCGCCTGCAAGGCCGCCTGCACCGGGGCGGCGTAAGCAGAATAACTCTGGCCGGCGTTGACAAAAAAATCGCCCATTTCACCGACGATGAACGGCAAATCCGGCCGGCCGAGGTCGGCCCGCAGGTCGTCAATCAACTGGTTGAGCTTGTTGCTGTAAACGGAAGCCAGGACGGAATCGCCGCTGTCGCCCTCGCCCTGGTGCCAGATGATGCCCGCCAGGTTGCCGTAGTTCGTGGCGAACCGGACGCGGTCGAGCGTGCTCTGGTAGAGATTGGTGCCGTAATCGTTGCCCCAGCCGTCCACGTCGCCGATCGCGATGTTGTCGGTCCAGTAGATGGTCGCGGAATTGGTTTTCTGCCACCAATCAATCGCCGTGCCGCCGTGCGCGTTGGGCACCAACAGGATTTGGGTGTCCGGCCAGGCGTCCGCCAACGTCTCGCCAAAGGTCTTGCCGGGGCCGACACCCATCCAGTTATAGACATAGTTGGGGTCGGATTCGTTGGTAATCGTGCAGTTGTAACGGAAATCGTGATGGGTCAATGGGTCCACCGCCGCGCGCCACACTTTGCCGACGAAGGGATTATTGGTCTGGTCGGCCGGATTGCGGCGCGACAATTGCTGCACGCGCGCGTGCGGCTGGTTGGCGCCGCTGGCATAGGTGTAGGAGTAAAAGCTGTTCCAGCCGGTCATATTGGACTGGCCCAGCAGGACAAACACGTTGGTCTTCGTCACCGCCGGCGGCGGGTCGCTCTGGATCAGGCTCGCGTTGTCCCAACGGGCCACGCGATAATCACCACCCACCCCCGTACCGGCGGAAAAGCCGACTTCAACCAGAATCCGGTTGAAATTCAACCCGGAGGTGTTGGTGTAGCCCGCCGCCCAGCGCAGCCAGCCTGATGAGTTCGTAAAAGCCGCATAAATGTTATTGGTGACGGTCTGCACGGGAGTGGCATCCTGCAGAAATTGCAGCCGCAGATAGAGGTCGGCGGTCGAGGACCGGAACTCCGCGCCGCACAGGCCGTCAACCGTAAATTGAAACACGCTGCCATTCGAGGTGCTGACGCCGGTGACCGTCTGGCGGAACCAACCGGAGGCGCCCGCCCACCAATTGCCGAGGACGACGCCGTTGGTGCCGTCCCTGGCCGCCCACCCCGCCATCATCACCCCACCCGTGCCGGCCAGTTCCCAATGATTGGTGCCGGCTTCCATGTCGCCATTCTGCAAGAGTTCCACCCCTGGCGCCATTGCGGCGCAGCCCCAAACCCAGACCGTCAGCCAGTGCGCGAATCTTCTCATTCGGGACATCCTTTCCTGTGAGCTAATATACCCGGCCCATCCTCCCGCTGATCCTTTTTCACCAATTCACCCGCTGAACCAAGGCGGCGCGCAGCACGCCCGCCATCTTCTGATGGGTAACCGCGCTGGGATGGTAATCCGCCCCATAACCGTCCGCCGGTTCCTGCTGGGCAAACTCCAGATAAGACACATTCGTTATTCCTTTGGCCGCGAATCCGTTCACGATGTGGGTCAGCCAGGTCCGCAGGGTCGTGCGGCGATACTGGCCAATCGGCCAGTCATCGTTGGGCGTGGAACTTAAGCAGCAGAATATGGCTGGTTCGCCGTACGCGTCCCGCACCCGATTGACCAGGCCGATATAGGCGGTGCAAAAATCGGATTCGGGCGGCGACCCGATGCCGAAATCGTTCGCCCCCAGCGTGATCACGACCGCCTGGGGCACCCACTGCGCAAGATCCCACACGGATGCCGGCTCCCACGGCAGCGCGCGGGAGTACAGCTCCGGCAACGTGCCGTTGGTCGAGCCATCCACGTTGCGCCAGACACCCCGGCCGGACCACGAGATCAGTCGGCAGTCCGCCGTTACCGCCGCGGCGGCCAGCCACCCGTACGTGAGCGTCGCATTAACTGTGGCCGGATGATAGGTGTTAGTCGCGGCGGGAGCTTCAATCCCGTACCCGCTGGTCACGGAGTCGCCGATGATTTCCAGGCGGCGCGCGGGCGCGGGCGGCGGCGTTTCCAGCATCCCGCCCTCCGGCAGTTCCAAACCCAGCACTTGAATTCGACCCACCCAGGCTTCCGTTCGCTTGACGACGCGCACCGTGTGGACGCCGGACAGCGGCTCGTCCACAATCCGGTAATGCCGCGCATGGGTCTGGAGCGGCACCCGGGTGTAAGGTCCGCCATCCACCGAAATGGCCAGGTAATTGCCGGCCTGGGGATTGGCCGGGCTGGGCCACTTGGTGATCTCGCGCACCAACAAATCCGCCTGGGCGCCGGTAAAACGGAAGGTCAGACCCACCGCCCCCCATTCGGCTTGGGGGCCTGCCGGGTCGCCCGCATCCCACCGGCCTTGATAAGCAATGCGCGGGTCGTTGGGCGCATAGCAATTGGCGCCGGCCGGACTGCGACCCGCACCCCCCTGGCAACCGCGTTGCGCATCTTCACGCATGGCATTCGTGTAGCTCATTAAGCCTCCTGATCCCGCGGCGGGCCCCCGCTCGTGTTCCCGTACCGACGGAGAAATCGAACCCGCAAACTGAACGGCGAAAAGGATATCGGCTTGACCGGTCCGCTGCATCGCCATGCACGCCCGATTCCCCACCAGGGGATCCGCCTGCGGGAACGCTTGCGCCTCCCGGGAGTCGCTTCCCGTCCTGTATTCCGCCCAGTTGGCAAAACCGTCGCCGCCCAAATCCGCATGAGCGCGTACACCCTGGAACCATTCGCCGGCCGTATTGGTTCCGCCCCGACGGCGCACCTGCGCCGCCACGTCCGCGCTCGTCAGCCCATCTACCCCATGCCGAAATCCGCCGTTCGTCAGCCGGTTCGCGCCAGCCGCCGCGCCCGCGAGCGCCAACCAATACCCTGCGCCGACCAATGCCATCACGACCCGCGCGCCGGCTTTCATGCGCGGCCTGTCTCCAGACGCTTTCATATTATACAACATAACGTCAGAACGCGCCGCCGGATAGAATCACTCTTGCGGATTAATTGTCCGTTATTGCCCATCGGTCACAGGGCGGTCCGGCAGCCGACCGATAGCCGACGACGCGCGGGGCTGGGCCGAAAGCAGCCGGATTGCGCAGTAATTGTCCGATATTGCTCAGCGCACGGCGTGCGCAAGGCGGTAACGCAGCGGCGAGAGGCCAAAGTGGCCGCGGAAGGCCTTGATGAAGGCGGCGCTGGCGGCGAAGCCGGCGCGCTCGGCCACGTCGCCAACCGGCAGGTCGGTTTGGATCAGCAGCTTGCCGGCGCGCTCCATCCGCACGCCGCGCCGGTACTGCGCGGGCGCGACGCCAAAGAAGCGGCGGAATTCGCGGATGAAATGAAACGTGGAAAATCCCGTGGCGCGCGCGATTTCCGGCAGCGGGCGGTCGCGCTGCGCCTCGTCCGCCAACAGGCTCTTGGCGCGCATCAGGCTGCGCTCTTTCTGGCTGTATTGAATCACCAATCCCTGTCCGGCTTTGACGGCCCGCCGCCGCAAGTCCACGGCCATCATCGCCATCAGCTCGATCCAGAAATTCACAATCCAGGCCGAGCCGCACTCGGGATAGCCGCGCAACCGGGCCAGCATGCGCGCGGCGGATTGGCGCAATTGGCTGCGTGTCGGCCGACCGAGTTGCAGGCTGGTCTCGCGGCGAATAAAAAAGTAATCGAAGAACGGCGCGAACGTCTGCGCCAGGCGCAGGTCGGAACGGGCGTCCAGGCGGTCGGATTCGAGATTGATGTCAAACTGGATGATCAAACCGCGCCAGGGGTGTCCCGGCGCGGCCGACCATTCTGAAGAATGGGCGTACCCCGGCCGCGCGACGAATATATGGCCCTCCGGACAGACCTCGCTCCGACCACTGTGCAGCGTCCGCCCGCTGCCGGAGAGCGTGTAGAAGAGTTCGCTGAACGGGTGGGTATGCCCCTGGAACGCGCCGCGGCCGACGTGATCGTTCACGCCGAAATAGATGAAGTTGACCTGAACCCCCTCGAACACGGCACGGGCATCGCCAAACCAGCGGCCGTCTATTTTGCGGATCGTGGCCGGCAGCCCCTTGGGGCGCTCCTGGCCTTCGATCACCCGGGTGGATTGCTGGGCGGGACGCTTGTTCATGCGAGCCTTCGCGCGGCCGTTACACTTATTTGTGACAACCATACTCACAAGCTACGGCGCCCGGAAGTTCAAAATGCAAGCCGCGTAGGCGGCACATGGCTTCCCGGCCGGGTTACCGGCCAGAGCCAGAGTTCACCTCCCCAGCCCGGCAAACTTACCGGGAAACGGGAACAACCTTCGCGCGGGAAACCGCCTTGGGATTTATCGGTTTGCCACGGGCGCCCGGTCTCTTCATATTTAATCGCATGAGCCACGTATGCGCGGATAATCGGGTCCGAGCCCGCGCCCGGGCGGGAGCGCCAGCGTATGAGCGATGAAATCAAGAAGTTGAGCCTGTCCGTGCTGTCCAAGGGCGCGCGCGCGCAATTCGCAATCGGTCTCGCGCTGGTCTCGGTAATCCCCCTGCTGACTTTCTGGTACCTGAGCCTGTTCGTCCACGCGGATCGGCCCTTTTACAGCTACCAGTCCTTGGCCCTGCTGGTGATGGTCTGCGCCATGGGCTTCAGCGGCTACGCCATCCTGCACAAGTATCCGCTCAATATTGTCCGCCTGCGCGACTACCTGGAGCACATCATCCAAGGCAAGCTCCCCGAACAGGTCAAACTGGTCACGGGCGAGGACGACATGCGCGTGGTGGAAAAATGCCTGAACCTGATCCTCGTTCAACTGCAGGAGCGGCTCGAGATCCTGCAGGCGGAAAAAGCAGCCCTGCAACAGAAGGTCTTTCAACTGCAAAAAATGGAATGCCTGAGCGTGATGGCGGCCGGCACGGCGCGCGCCTTCGACCATCTGCTGGCCGATATCGGCAGCCAGTTGACGCGGACTGGTCCGGCGCTGGCGGCCGGCCCGGGGGATATCGAGACACTGCTTCGCCGCGGCGCCGCGCTGACCAATCAGATGCTGGTCTATGCCGGTCAGGGCCGATTCGTCATGGAACGGGTGGATCTCGTGCCGCTGGTGCGCGATACCGTCCGGATGCTGAACGCTTCCGGCGATGGCCTGCGCGTGGAGTTTGCCTCCGAATGCCCCACCCTGACCGTCACCGCCGACCCCGCTCAACTGCGGCAGGCGCTCATCAACCTGGCGACCTTCGCCAGGGACTCGGCCAAGCCGCGGCAGGCGCTGATACGCATCTCCACGGCGCCGCTGAAGACGAATCCCGACGTTTTCAAGGACTGCGTGATCCAAGGCGTCCGGCCGCGCGACACCGCCGCTTGCATTGAAGTCAGGGACAACGGCCCCGGAATTGCCCCGGAGGTTTTGCCCCGGATCTTTGAGCCCTTCGCCGGATCAAAATCCGACGACCGTGGCCTGGACCTGGCCGTCATCCCCAGCATCCTCAAGGCGCACAAGGGCGCGGTGGCGGCGGATAGCGAGGCCGGCAAAGGCGCCCGATTCCGGCTCCTGCTCCCGATACATTAAGCGACGGATCACGGCGCCCCGTTCCGCTCCCCGCGAACAGAGAGCTTTGGGACAAACCGTCTGAATGCAAGTTCTAGACCGGTTTCTCCGCCACGGACTGGATATGAATGTCGCGCAACTGGCGCGCATCCACTTGCGCCGGCGCGCCCATCATCAGGTCCATCGCCTTCTGGGTCTTGGGGAAAGCGATCACCTCGCGGATGGATTGTCCGCCGGCCATCAGCATCACCAGCCGGTCCGCGCCCAGCGCCAGTCCGCCATGCGGCGGCGCGCCATAAGCCAGCGCCCGGATCAAGTGGCCGAACCGCTCCTCGATCTCCGGTTGGGGGAACCCCAGCACATCGAACATCTTCGCTTGCAGCGCGGAATCGTGGATACGGATGCTGCCGCCGCCCAGTTCCACGCCATTGAGCACGATGTCGTACGCCTGCGCCCGCACCTTCAGCGGTTCCGTTTCCAGCAACGGTATATCCTCCGGATGCGGAGCGGTGAACGGATGATGCATCGCGGAAAGCTGTCCTTCCTCGTTCTTCTCGAACAAGGGGAAATCCGTCACCCACGTGAAAGCGAACCGGTCGGCCGGGATCGCCTTGGCCATCTCGCCCGCGAGCAGGCGCAGACGCCCGAGCGCGACATTGACCTTGGCGGCGTTCAAGTCCGCGCCGAAAAGAATGAGATCCCCGACCTCGATTCCCAGCTTGCGTGCCAATCCCGCTTTCTCCGCGTCGGAGAAGAACTTCACGATCGGCGATTTCCAAGTGCCGTCCGGCAACACCCGGATGTAGGCCAGCCCGCCCAGCCCCGCCTCCTTCGCCATCAGGGTCCAGTCCTCCTCGACCGTCTTGATGCTGACCCCGGCCAGGCCCTTGGCGTTGATCGCCTTGACCACCCCGCCCTGCGCCAGCACGGCGTTGAAAATCTTGAACTTCGTGTCCTTGAACACATCCCCCAGATTCGTCAGTTCCATACCAAAGCGCAGGTCCGGCTTGTCCACGCCGAAACGGTCCAGCGCCTCGGCGTAGGACAGGCGCGGCAGCGGCAGGCTGATTTCACCATGGCCGGCCTCGCGCATCATCACGGCCAGCAAGCCATCAACCAACGCATAAATGTCTTCCGGCGCGATGAACGACATCTCAATATCTATCTGGGTAAATTCCGGCTGGCGGTCGGCGCGCAAATCCTCGTCGCGAAAACAGCGCGCGATCTGGAAGTAACGATCCATGCCCGCCATCATGAGCAGCTGCTTGTACTGCTGCGGAGCCTGCGGCAGGGCGAAAAAGCACCCCGGCATCACGCGGCTGGGCACAAGGTAATCGCGCGCGCCTTCCGGCGTGCTCTTGGTCAGAATCGGGGTCTCGACCTCCACGAATCGCTGCGCATCCAGGTATTGCCGCGTCGCCTGGATCAATTTGTGCCGCATCAGCAGGCACTGTTGCATCCGGGGCCGGCGCAGGTCGAGATAGCGGTAGGTCAGGCGCAAATCCTCTGAAACGCGCTCAGCCTGTTCATCGTCCAACGGAAACGGCGGCGTCTGGCTCTTGTTCAACAGTTGAATCCGGTCGCACCGGACCTCGATTTCGCCCGTGGCCAGCTTGGGGTTGATCATGTCCGCCGGTCGCGCCTCGACCACGCCTTCGACCCGGATGACATATTCACCGCGCGTGGACTGCGCCAGGTTCCACGCCTCCCGGGAGTCCTGGGGATCGAAGATCACCTGGGTGCGGCCGTAGCGATCGCGCAGATCAATGAAAATCATCCCGCCATGATCGCGCACGGTGTCCACCCAGCCGCAAAGTTGCACGCGTTGACCGACCGCGTCCTGGCGCAGTTCGCCGCAGTTGTGTGTCCGCATCATGGCCGCCCGCCTCCGGTTGTGTTTCCAATCATTGGAAAAAAAGCGAAAAAGTTTTCCAACCATTGGAAAACTCGCGGCGGATACTAGCGGCGGCGGGAGGAAAGTTCAAGGGGCAAGGTTCAAGGCTGAAGGGCCGGACGGTTGCGCGGGGGCGCGGTGCCCTTATTTTTTGAGCCCGCTGTGGTCAAGGCGGGGCAGACCGTCCCCGGTGACCCGCGCGGCCGCCGTCCGCTATGGGCCCGGCCGGACCAGGCGCTCCATTACCTGCGGCAGCTCGAGTTCCTCCTGCGCGCCGTCGGCCATGCGCTTCCAAATAACCAGGCCCTTGGCCAGTTCGTTATCGCCGCAAATCAGGACAACCGGCGCACCGGCCTTGTTTGCGGCGCGCATTTGGGATTTCATGCTGCCGCCGGCGGGTTCATAGCCACAGGCGACACCGCGCCGCCGCAGGGTCTGGGCTAGGATCAGGTTGTGCGCCAGGGCCGGGGCGCCCAGCGCGACCAGCCAGACCGCGGGCGCTCCGTCGACGGCGGCTCCCGCCGGCGCCGGCGGCCGGGCCGCCACCAATCGTTCGATCCCCATTGCGAAACCAACGCCTTCAATCGGCCGGCCATCCATTTCTATCCGGTAGCGCCCGCCGCCGCCCAACGCGTTCTGGGCGCCCAACGCGTTGTGGGTGATTTCCCAGACGGTATGCACATAATAATCCAGGCCCCGCACCAGCCGCGTGTTCAGCCGGACCGGGATGTCAAACGCGCGCAACAGGCGCAGCACTTCGTCCAGGTATTGCCGCGACGTTTCCGCCATGAAATCCGTGACCGGCGGCAGCCGGTCCACCACCGCGCGGCAGGCCGCTTGCTTGCAATCGAGCACACGCAGGATGTTGGTGGCCAGGCGCCGACGGCAGTCCTCGCACAGCTCGGCGTGGTGCGGCTGGAGCGCGGCCGCCAGGCCGGCGGCAACCGCGGGGCGATCCTCCGGCAGGCCGCGAGTGTTGAGTTCCAGCGCGGCACCGTGGATGCCGAACTCCGCAAGCAGGTGCATTTGCATAGCAATACACTCGGCATCAGCCGCGGCGCAGGCGGGACCGATCGCTTCCGACCCCAACTGGTGAAACTGACGCTTGCGGCCGGCCTGCGGCCGCTCGCAACGAAACATGGGGCCGATGTAATAGAGGCGGGCGCCCAGCGCCTGCGGACCGAGACCGGCGACATGGCGAATGACGCCGGCGGTGCCCTCGGGACGCAGGGAAAGGCTGCGTCCGCCGCGATCATCGAAGGTATACATCTCCTTCTGCACAACATCCGTGGTGTCGCCGATCGCGCGGGTGAACAGCGGCGTATATTCGACAAGCGGGGTGCGCACCTCATTGTAGCCGTAGAGGTGAAAGACCCGGCGAGCCTGCTCTTCGATCCACTGCCAAACGCGAATTTCCGGGGCGCAAATGTCGGACATCCCCTGGACGGGTTGGAGGCTTTCGGCGGACATGCGCGATCCGGACAGCGGCTCAAACGCCGGTGATCAACTTCTTCATGACCTTGCCCGGTTTGAACTTGACCACCTTGCGGGCAGGGATCGTCACGACATCGGTCGGCTTGTTGGGATTTCGGCCAATACGTTGTTTCCGCTGGCGCACTTCGAAGACACCAAAATTGCGGAACTCCACGGTCTCGCCCCGGGCCAGGCTTTCCACAATATAATCCAGCGTTTTCTGGATAACAGCGAAGACATCCAATTGAATCAAGCCGGTCTCATCGGAAATACGAACAACCAAGTCCCTTTTAGTCATGATAGCTCCTCTCCGCGCACCGACAGTCAACTTGAAATATTAGCGGCTGCCAAATCGCTTGTTAACAGTAAATCAGCAGAACATATTTGATTACAAGATATTATGCGCCGACGGATTGGTCAAGGGAGAAGAATTGGGAAATAAAAAGGTTGCCAAGGGCTGTTTGGGCCAGCGTATGCTGGGGTCACTATTCAAAGGAGGACGATGTTGCATAGCCGATTCATTATCTCGGGATTGGCGTTGATGGGATTGCTGGGGGCGGCATGGGCGCAATTCACCCTGGGGCCCGATCCGGTGCCGTGGGGCTGGAACGAAGCGGTGCCGGTGCATGGCGACTATGATGGCGACGGGCGAATTGACGCCGCCGTGTACTGGCCGGCAGCGGGCAACTGGTACATCCTGCCCAGTTCAACTTGGATTCCTTGGGTTCAAAACTGGGGTTGGAGTGAAACCGTGCCGGTCCCGGCCGATTACGATGCCGACGGCCGAACCGACCTGGCGGTCTACCATTCAGCAGCGGGCAACTGGTATATCCTGTTCAGCGGCGGCGGCGCGCCGTGGGTGCGCAACTGGGGCTGGCGTGAGACCATACCGGTTCCAGGCGACTACGACGCCGACGGCAAGGCCGACCTGGCGGTCTACCATCCGCCGAGCGGACGATGGTATATCGAGCCGTATGCCTACCCCATCACCACCGATACCAACACGCTCAATGCATTGTGGGCGGCGGCGGTGACCAACGCGCATAGTCCCAACTGGGGCAAGGTCTGGCGCCGCCTGACCCCCGTCCGGCGCGACAACTCCAATCTCTGTTGGCGCCTCACCAACAACGAATGGCAGGTGAAAGCGGCCTCGTTCATGGCGCCCTGGATCGCGACCAATTATATCCCTGGCGCGGCGCTGGCCCTGCCGACGAATTCCATCTCGTGGGTGACCATGGTCCCCGAATTGCGGAACTTCTGCCGGAACTACCGGCTGTTCGCGGGAACCAATTATCTGGGCCTGCGCGTTCTGCAATTGCTGGGCATGCCGTGGAACCGCGCGAACAACACGGTCGTGGAATACTGGGTCAACCCGAAATACCTCGCCCGGCCCAGCGCGGATCCGGCAATCACGGACAATCAGAGCGAGCCGGACTTTGCCTATACCAATTCCCTGTATTGCCCGGTCAATCCGCTGCATTACAGTTGGTATACCAACGAGCTGGTCGCCAACACCTGGCCGTGGTCGCGCCTTGGCTATACCTACGACTGGGCCAACCCGAACAGCCGGGGTATGGGGTTGAGCGAGTTCATCATCCCGGCAAAGATGTTCAATGAGGCGTGGGGCACGGTCGTGACGGTTTACGTTGAATCCGTCACGCTCTTGGTTGATTATTAACCCATGATCTTCGATTTCTGGTATCGGGTCCGGCGTTGCTTGATTGTGCTGGCGCTGCTGTTGGTTTTTTTTACGGCGGCTGAATGCCTGCGCATCTACATTCTTTTATACCGCGCCAACCCGCTGCTGGCTTTCGGCTTCGCGGCCCTGGCGCCGCTGGCGCTGCTGCTGGCGGCGCGGTACCTGTTTCCGCGCCGCCGACGGCTGATATCCCGCCAGTCGGCGGTAGGGAGCGAGTCGTCGCATGCTCGCCTGACCAAGGCGTGTCATCACCTGCGCGCCTACCTGCGGCAACTCGCGCAGAACCGGCATCTCACGCCGCCGGAGCGCGAGCTGGCGCTGGGGCGCATTACGGAACTGGTGGAAATCCTCAACGCCCACCCGCTGCGCGACGACCTGATCCGGGCGCTGGAACAGACGGATCGGGACATCATCACCCCCATCATGGCGCGCCTGAACCGGGAATCCGCCCAGGAAATTGAGCAACACGCCCGGCAGGCCCTGCAACTCGCCGCCGGCAGTCCGTTCCCGGGGCTGGATTTGGCCGGGACGCTGCTGAAGACCGGTCGCGCCGTGCAGCGCATCATTGACCGTGTCGCCAACCGCGCCAACCCGCCGGAGCGCATGGCCATCGCGCGCGATATTGCCGGGGTGGTACTGCGGTCGGACCCGATCCGCACCATGCGCCTGCTGCACGCCGGCCTGATGGAAAAGCTGCCGGCGGCGGGCCCGGCTGTGGATGACCTTGCGCGCGGCCTCGGCGGCGCGTGGCTGACGCTGTTAATCGGGCGCGCGGCCATGGATCGCTGCGCGGCGGCCTATGGCTGGGATGCGGGCAGCGCGCTGGATCGGCTGGAGACATCCGCCGCCGAGTTTGCCGATAGCGTGGCCACCCTCCTCGACAGCGCGGTGCTGGCCGCCTTCAAGCAACGGCTCCGTTGTCTCCAATTGGAGGCGCCGGCGGACGACACCATTCTCCATGCGCTGCGTTCCGTGCTGAAAGGAACCGCCCACGCGCTAAACAAACCGTTCCGACCGCTGGCCGGCACGCACGCCGACCTGGCGGCATTGACGGTGCCCACGCCGCCGCCGGCCATCGAAACCCTGCCGGGCGCCCCCGCGCCGGAAGCGGCGGCAGCGGAACCGGCGCCCTCGCCAGACACCGCACCGCAATATAATCACCACCGCCATCGCCGCCCGCTGGGTTGGAAGTTTCTTCGCGCGCTGGAGACGTTTGGACAACGAATGAAATACGGCATCAAGGGCCGAAGGCTGTATAAATAACGGCCGGGGCAAGACGCAGTAGAGTGGAGAGCAAGCGGCAGATTAAGCGGAAAGAGTAAGAGTATTGAATCAATGAGCACGAGAAGAAGCCATCTGGCGTTGAACATCCCATTGCTGGTTCCCTATGGGGCGCACGTCGTGGACAAAGGTGTGCATTTCGCCGTTTTCAGTCGGCATGCCACCCGCGTCTGGCTGCTGCTGTTTGACGCGCCCGACGCCACCCAACCGGTGCGGGAATACGAGCTGACCCCGGAAAAGAACCGCATCGGCGATATCTGGCATATCCATGCGCCCGAAGCGCGTCTGGGTCAGTTCTACGTGTATCGCATGGACGGCCGGACGCCGCCTGGCGTGCCGAACTTTTTCAACCCGGACCAGTGGCTGCTGGACCCCTTCGCGCTGGCCGTTGCCGGCCAGCCGCGCTGGGGCGACGCCAGCGGCCTGACACCCGGGGAAAATATCCGCAACGGCCCGCGTTTCCCGAAAGGCGTAATCATCAAGGACACCTTCGACTGGTCAGAGGATCGCAATCCGCGCATCCCGCTCAACGACAGCGTAATCTATGAAACGCATCTGCGCGGTTTCACGGCGCATTCCTCGTCCGGCGTCCGGCATCCCGGCACCTATCGCGGCATCATCGAGAAAATCCCCTACCTGCAGGACCTGGGAATCACCGCGGTGGAGTTCCTGCCGTTGCAGGAATTCAACGAGATGGAGTATTTCCAGGAAAACATGCGGCGCAAGCAGCTCCGTAATTACTGGGGCTACAGCACACTGGCTTTCTTCGCGCCCAACGGGCGCTACGCCGCCGGCGGCGTCTGCGGCCAGCAACTGCGCGAATTCCAAGAAATGGTGCTGGCTCTGCACAAGGCCGGCATTGAAGTCATCCTGGATGTGGTCTTCAACCACACCGCGGAGGGGGGCGACCGCGGCCAAACCTATTCATTCCGCGGCATAGATAATTCGATTTTCTACATCATGGACGAGAAAACCGCGCATTACCACAATTATTCCGGCTGCGGCAACACCGTGAACAGCAACCATCCGATCGTGCGCGACTTCATTCTCGACTGTCTGCGCTACTGGGTGCTGAACTTGCACGTGGACGGATTTCGTTTCGATCTGGCCTCGGTGCTGACCCGCGGCGCAGACGGCGCGGTCTTGCCCAATCCGCCGATTGTCGAGCATATCGCCGAGGATCCCGCGCTGCGCGATACGAAGATCATCGCCGAGGCGTGGGATGCGGGCGGAGCCTACCAGGTCGGCTCGTTCCCAAGCCATCGCTGGTCCGAATGGAACGGACAGTTCCGCGACGATGTGCGCCGGTTCTGGCTGCGCGAGAAGGGTTTTCTCGGCCGGCTCGCGACGCGCCTGGCCGGCAGTTCCGATCTCTATGACCGCGACGGCCAGACACCCCTCAAGAGCATTAACTTCATCACCTGCCACGACGGGTTCACCCTGCGCGACCTGGTCAGCTTCGCGAAGAAACACAACCTGGCCAACGGCGAAAACAACAACGACGGCGAGAACAACAACTGGAGCTCCAACTATGGCCGCGAGGGGCTCAAGGCCAGTCCGCGCACGGAGGCGATCCGGCGGCGCCAAATGAAGAACATGCTGGCGACCCTCTTCCTGGCGCAGGGCGTGCCGATGCTGCTGGCCGGCGACGAGTTTGGTCGGACACAGCGCGGCAATAACAATGCCTATTGCCAGGACAATGAAATTTCCTGGGTGGACTGGTCGCTGGCCGAGGAATACGCCGAACTGCGCGCCTTTGTGAAGCGACTAATCGCATTTCGCAAAGCGCACCCCGTCCTACGGCGCAAGCATTTTCTGAGAGGCGACAGGGCGCCGGGCCCGGGACCGGATATCGCCTGGTTCGGTCCGGACGGACGAGCGCCGAAATGGGACACCGATTTCGCCCTGGCCTGCCTGTTGGATGGGCACCGCAGCAACACCGGCGCGACGGCGGACGACGACAGCCTCTTCATCATCATCAACGCCAGCATCCTGCAAACGCGATTTGTCGTACCGCGCCCGCCCGGCGCGCCGTGGGTGCTGCAATGGAGCACACAGGAAACGCCGCCGGTTTGGGGCCGCGACCTGCTCTCCATGACAGTGGACGGCCGTAGCGTCACGGTGCTGGCTTCGCGACTGGCTTAAGCCGAAATAAGCGGACCAGCGAGCGTCATCCGCGATGTTTCGGGCCTGACCGGCCATTGAAACCGCACCGGACCGAGTCCGATCGGTCATTCCGCGGCGAGCCACGCAAACCGTCCCGCCACGGCATACCGGCTGGCGGGATCAGGCCGTCTTTTCCTTGGCCAACAGTTTCTTTTCCGGATGCCACAGCATGGCAATCGGAGTCGCCACGGCGATCGAAGAGTACGTGCCGATGATAATGCCGACGAACATCATCAGCGCGAAATCATTGATCGCGCCGCCGCCGAAAATCAACAAAGCCGCCACACTGATCAACGTAGTCAGGGAAGTCAGCAGCGTCCGGCTCAACGTCTGGTTCAAGCTGAGATTCGCCACCTCCGCGAACGGTTTGCCGCGGTACAATTTGACGTTTTCCCTAATTCGGTCGAATACGACGATCGTATCGTTGACCGACCAGCCGATGATCGTCAGGATTGCCGCGATACTCGTGACGCTCAACTGCCGCCCCAGCAGGCAAAAGACACCCACCGTGATAATCACGTCGTGGATCAACGCCACCACAGCGCCAACGGAGAACCCAAACTCAAACCGCCATGAGATGTAGATAATCATCCCGATCAGGGAAATCAGCACGGCGGTCAAACCCTTCTTCTGAAGCTCTTTGCCGACCTGCGGACCAACGCTGTCTTCCTGCAACACGCGGAACCCGGGGAAGGCATCGGTGATCGTCTTAACCGCCGTCTTGCCATCGGCGAACTGGGTCTTGATCTCCAGGTATTCCCGCGCCGTTTCCTCCGCCCCGGCCAGATGTTGCTTCTGGTATTGGATCAGCGCCTCCCGCACACCCGCTTTGGCCAACGCGTCGCGCACTTTCTCCACCGGCGCCTTTTCGGTGAACTCAAAGGTCATCGTGGCGCCGCCGGTGAAATCCACGCCAAAGTTCTTCTGGCCCTTCATCGCAAACACGACCATCGTGCCGATGATCAACGCCGCCGAGATGGCATAACAAACATACCGCAACCCCACAAAATTGATCTTGGTCTCCTTGATCAACTGAAGCATTTTAACCTGCGGGATGGTGGTGTAGCGGGCCAGCAGATCGAAAATCATCCGGGTAACCACGATCGCGGTGTACATGCTGACAGCCACACCGGCGGCCAGCGTCACGGCATAACCGCGGATCGGGCCGGAGCCCATCCAAAACATGATCACGCCCGCGAGAATCGTGGTGATGTTCGAGTCGAAGATCGCGCTGAAGGCCTTTTCATATCCGGCTGAAATCACCGTGCCAAACCGTTTTCCCTGGCGCTGCTCCTCGCGCATGCGCTCAAAGATCAGCACATTGGCATCCACCGCCATGCCGATGGTCAGCAGGATGCCGGCGATGCCGGGCAGGGTCAGCGTCGGCAGGCTGATCCCACCGCCGCCGAGGTTGTTGCTGTCGAGAATGCTGAAGAACCCCGCCATGACCACCATGCCCAGCGGCAGCAGGATCAAGTTCAGCACCAGCGCCAGGTTGGCGATCATGCCGCCCAGCAGGTAGTAAACCGCCATGAAGGCCATGACAGCGATACCGCCGATGACGGCAGCCCGCTTGCCGCTCTCAATCGAGTCCTGCCCGAGCGACGGATCCACCGTGCGCTCCTCGACCACCTTGACCGGCGCCGGCAGCGAGCCGGCGCGCAGCACGATCGCCAGATCCTGCGCTTCCTTGAGCGTGAACGTGCCCTCGATGATGGCTTCGCCGCCGTGAATCGCGGTCTTGATGAACGGCGCGGAATAGAGCGTGCCGTCAAGCACAATGGCCAGGTAGCGCCGCCCGTTCGGATCGGGGTTCTTCGCGCCGCCCGGAGCGTAATCGGAGGTGACCGCCGCAAAACGCTTGGCCCCCTTGCCGTCAAACTTCAGGTTAACGATCGGTTGCCCGAACTGGTGATAGTCCACGCCGGCGTTCTTCAAGCTCTCGCCTGAAAGTTCGCGGCGTTTGTTGACGTAATAGGGACGAAAGAGCTCTTCCTTGTTGATATATTCCTTGTTCAGCAACAGCTCATATCCGGCCGGCGCCTGAAACAAGCGGGCCTTGGCCCGGACTTCAACCTCGGTGGCGCCCGCCGGATCCTTGGACGGATCGCGCTTCCAGAACTTGCCGCCGCGCATACCCGGACCGGCGTCATCCACCGTGACAATCCGGTACCCCTCGGCAACCTGGCCTTTCTCAAAGAGATCGCTAATCAACTCGTCATTCTTGGGATGAACCATCCGGAATTCAAGGAATGCCGCGCTTTGCAAGTTCTTGAGGGCACGCTCGCGGTCCTCGGTTTTCAGGCCGGGAATCTGCACGACGATCCGGTTGTTGCCGGCTTCGGGGTAGATGATCGGCTCGGCAATGCCCATCGCGTCAATGCGGTTGCGGATGACTTCCAGCGCCCGCTCGCGCGCATCTTTCAGCGCGTTGGGCTCCAATGCCGAGGTATCCACCTCCAGCAGATAACTCGTGCCGCCGCGTAAATCCAACCCCAGCTTGATCTTCTCATGCAACGGGGTAACCAGCACCAACGACCAGCAGACCAGCACAATCAATATCAGCCATTTCCAGATCGCATTCTTATCCATGACACTACCGTCCAGTTTGGGTTTTTATTTGAGTTGGAAAATCCTTATTTCTTGTCCTCGATCGGCGCCTCGCCCTTTTCCAACACCTGGCTCACAGCGGCGCGGCTGACCTCGATCTTGCAGTTGTCGGCCACTTTGATAATGAAAGTCTTATCCTTGACGTTGGTCACGATGCCAATAATGCCGCCGCTGAAGGCGACCTTGTCGCCGCTCTTGATGGCCTCCATCAGCGCGCGACGCTCTTTCTCCTTCTGCTGCTGCGGCCGAATCAGCATGAAGTAAAAGATCACGACCATGATGGCCAACCAGCCGAACATGAACACCGGCGACTGCTGTCCCTCCTGGCCGCCGCCCCCCATGCCGCCCATTGCCACTGTCATTATATAATCCAGCATGAACAGACTCCTTTTTCTCCGAAATCACCATCTGCGTCGCGCCATCCTCACCGCGCCGTGGGGTCTTCCCCGGACATCCCCTTCGCCGTCGGCGCCGCCCGCCGAAACTCTGCAAATGTGCCATCCAGAATGGACTGCCGCAGTTCCCGCATGAACTCGAGATACCGGTGCAGGTTGTGCAGCGCCAACAACCGAATGCCCAGAATCTCACCAACATTCCACAGGTGCCGCAGATAGGCCCGCGTGAAGTGGCGGCAGGCGTAGCAGCCGCATCCCTCCTCGATCGGACGCTGATCCTCGCGACAGGCGTTGGCCTTGAGCGGATACCGCCCGGCCCGCGTAAACGCCGTGCCGTGCCGCGCCAGCCGGGTCGGGATAACACAGTCGAACATGTCCACGCCGCGCGCGACGGCCTCGGTCATCTGCCCAAACTCGCCGACGCCCATCAGGTATCGCGGCCGGTCCGCGGGCAACAGACCGACGCAGGCATCCACGCCCGGCATGATCAGTTCGTCCGGCTCGCCCACACTCACGCCGCCGATGGCGTAGCCGTCAAAACCCAGTTCGCAGAGACCCTGCGCGCAGCGCTGCCGCAAGTCCGCATACACCCCGCCCTGCACAATGCCAAAGAACAATTGCCCGTCAGCCCGAGGCTGTCGGACACATAGAGCCGCCCATGCTAGGGTTCGGTCCACAGCTTGGCAAGCGTAATTCCACTCGCTGGGATAAGGGGGGCATTCATCCAAAACCATGGCAATATCCGAACCCAGCCCGCGCTGGATCGCCATCGCCTCGACGGGCCCGATGAAGTGCCGGGATCCATCCACATGGGATTGAAACTCGACGCCGGCGTCACCGATCTTGCGGAGCTTGGCCAGACTAAACACCTGGTAGCCCCCGCTATCGGTCAGGATGGCGTTCGGCCAGCCCATGAACCGGTGCAGGCCGCCGCATTTCTGAACGATTTCCACGCCGGGCCGCGCATTGAGATGATAAGTGTTGCCCAGCAGGATGCGGCAGTCCATGCTCAACAACTCAGCGGGAGACAGCGCCTTGACCGTCGCCTGGGTGCCGACGGGCATAAAAACCGGCGTTTCGACAATGCCGTGCGCCGTGTGCAACCGGCCAACCCGCGCCTGAGTCGCCGGGTCCGTCTTGATGATCTCAAAGGTTCCAGGCTTCATCGCTCATCGGCAACGCAAAATCCGCCGCAGGATAAGGGTACATTACTCACCCCATCTTTTTCCTCCTCCTGGCAGAAGTGGCACGCGCATTGATGGCCTCGCGCCAGCTCACGCAACGGCGGCATCTCCCGGCGGCAAACTTCACCCGCCAGCGGGCAGCGCGGATGAAACGGACAACCGCCAAGCGCACGGGCCGTAACCGGGCAATCGCCGGGGATTCCACCCGTGCCTTCGCGATCCCGACGCGCCGCCAGATTCCGGCGCACATCCGGCACCGCCTTGAGCAAAGCCTTTGTATAAGGATGAGCCGGCCGACTGAACAGCGCGGCGGCCGGCGCGGCTTCCATCACCCGGCCCAGGTACATTACCACAACCTGGTCGCACATGTAGCGCACCACCGCCAGGTCATGGGCGATAAACAGATAAGCCAGGCCACGGGCCTGCTGGAGATCCTTGAGCAAGTTGAGAATCTGGACTTGGACCGAGACATCGAGCGCCGAAACCGGCTCATCGGCGATGATCAAGCGGGGGTCCACCGCCAACGCGCGCGCGATTCCGATCCGCTGGCGCTGGCCGCCGCTGAACTCATGCGGATAGCGGTCGGCGCAAGCCGGATCGAGACCCACCGCCCCCAGCAGTTCGCCCACGCGGGTCCGACGCTCCGCACGCCCGCGCAGACCGTGCACGGCCAGCACCTCCTCCAACACCCGGCCAATCTTAATGCGTGGGTTCAACGAGCCAAATGGATCCTGAAACACCATCTGCGCCTGACGACGGAAATGCTTCAGACGCCGCCGATCGAAGGTGGTCACGTCCGCTCCATCGAATACCACGCGACCCGCCGTAATTCGTTCGAGACGCAGCACGGCCCGGCCCAGCGTCGTCTTGCCGCTGCCGCTCTCGCCCACCAGGCCGGTCGTGCCTCCAGGCGCAACCGCAAGCGATACGCCGTCCACCGCGCGCAGCGGCCGGCGCGCCGGCCCAAACCAGACGCGCAGATCCTCAACCGCCAACAAGCCGGCGGCGCTCACGCGGCCGCCTCCGGCGCGCGCGCCAGCTCCGGGAAATGGCAGCTAACACGGCGCCCGCCGGCGAGCGCCTGTGATGCCGGGTCTTCCGCGCGACAGCGCGCCTGGCATTTGACGCACCGGGGATGGAACCGGCAACCGGCCGGCAGGCGGCCCAGGCCGGGAACCTGGCCTTCAATTCCACGCAGGCGGCCTTCGGCGGCTTCCAGGCGCGGAACAGCCTCCAACAAGGCCCGGGTATAAGGATGCGCGGGCGCGCCCAGGACTTCCGTCGCGGGACCGGCCTCCACTATCCGACCGGCATACATCACATTGATCTGGTCCGCGACACCCGCGACCAGGCCCAGATTGTGCGTGATCAGCAGCACCGCCATGTCCAATTCACGCTGTAAGGCGACGAGCAAATCTATGATCTGAGCCTGAATCGTGACATCCAGCGCCGTGGTCGGCTCGTCGGCAATGAGCAAGCGCGGCCGGCAGGCCAACGCCATCGCAATCATCACGCGCTGTTGCATGCCGCCGCTGAGCTCATGGGGATAAGCGCGCGCAATCCGGTCCGGCTCCGGCAAACCAACCTGGTTCAAAAGCCGCTGTATTTCTCCGGATGGCGGGCCATCCGGCCGATGCAGGCGAAGGGCTTCCGTAATCTGGTCGCCGACGCGAAACACCGGATTCAGCGACTGGCCGGGCTCCTGGAAAACATACGCAATTTCGCCGCCGCGCAACCGCCGCAAATCCGATTCGGCCATTGTTAATATATCACGCCCGCGATACAAAATACGGCCGCCGGTATAGTGGCCCGGCGGCTGCGGCACCAATCGGGCCAGCGCCAGCGCGGTGACGCTTTTACCGCAGCCACTTTCGCCCACCAGAGCGGCGATTTCGCGCGCATGCACGGTGAAACTGACGCCGTCCACCGCCCGCGCGGCATGCGCGCCGGCGCCGAATGCTATCCGGAGGTCCGTCACCTCTAGTATGGCTTGCTGGTCATGACTCATGCTGCGCCCGAAAAATGAAAAAACGGGCTGAATATAGGCGTTGGCGCCAACGACATAAAGGACGAAAAGGGCCTAAAGTGCAAGCCGCGCGCGAAGGGCGCGTTTTTGAGTTAGCCCATGGGCAAAGGCGCCGGCGGTCCCGTTTCGATACGCATTATCGCGGGCGCCCGCGCGCCGTCTCGGCCGGCTCGTTGTTGTTGCTCATCCGTCAGCGGCGGAGCAGTTGTAGCAGCAGGCCGCCAAGCATACCGCCGGCGTGGCAGACCGCCACCGGATAGCCCACGTTGCCCAGGTGCAGGAACGACAGGCAGACCCCGCCGGTCCAGGCTTCAAAAACGCACTTGCCGAGGAGGATCAGGAGGGCCGCAAGACCCAGCCAATGAATCTCGCGCTGGCCCGGATCGCGCAGCAGGTCAACGGCCACGACTGCCAGCAGGCCATGCCCCACGCCGGAGAGGCCGCACAAGCCCTGCGCCGCCACCGCCGGGCAGGCCAGGACGGAAACCACCAGGCTGCCGGCGGCGCAAGCTCCAAAAACCGTCAACCGCCGCCAAGGGCCGCGTGCCGCCGGCATTGTGTAAAGCGAAAAAAACGCGCCGGCATCGAGCAACAGGTGATACCAACTGACATGCACAAAAGGATGGGTGAACAAACGCCACCATTCGCCGCCGGCCACCGCAGCCGGTAGGAAAATCAATGCGGCAGCGCAGCGCCCAAACACTAACGGCAGGTTGCAACAAACGACCGCCAGCGCGAGCAGCCAGACGTCAAATCGGGTGTGCCAGTTAAACCCGGCGAACCACCCCACACCCGCCCCCGAGCCGGGCAAGGAATCCAGATTCAAACTGGAATGGGAAAGCCACTCCCCCACGCGGTGGGCAAGGATCGGGCCGGGGCGACATTGGCTGGGGAATGTGGTTTTCATTTTCGTTTCCCTTTGGGAAAACG
>CAZMXS010000030.1:0-51349 GCA_964570325.1 uncultured Verrucomicrobiota bacterium
CCGGACTCTTGCGAGCCCGGCGCTTTGTTTGTTCCCGGATTACGGATTCTTTGAATCTTCGCTTTTCGCGCTGTCGCCAGGATGCCATTCCTGTGGCTTGGCTTCCGGGCTGGCGCCCATGGCCGCGTCGAATGCACCGGCCAAGTCCACCAAATCTTCGCCGGGTCGCAGGCCTTCGAGCATGGTTTCGTCAACCACGAACTGCTCCTCAGCGACCTTGGCGGCTTTGATGCTCAAGCCGATTCGGCGTTCGACCGGATCAATCTTGATGACCCGGGCTTCTACTTCCTGGCCGGGGCTCAGCACATCGCGTACTTTCTGCACACGGTCATCACTGATCTGGCTGATGTGGACCAACCCGTCCACGCCTTCCTCGATCTCCACGAAGGCGCCAAACGAAGCGAGCTTGGTGACCTTGCCCTTCACCAGTTGCCCCACGTGATAGCGGGCAGAAATGCTGGTCCACGGATCGTTCTGGGCCTGCTTGAGCCCCAGGCTGATCCGCTGGTTGGACGAGTCAACTTCCAACACCACCGCGTCAACCACGTCGCCTTTCTTGAGGATTTCCGAAGGATGATTGACCTTGCGCGTCCAAGACATATCAGACACATGGATCATGCCATCAATGCCTTCCTGCAGTTCGACAAACGCGCCATAGTTGGTGAAGTTGCGCACCTTGCCGCTGACGCGCGAGCCGATTGGGTATTTCTCCGCCACCAAGTCCCACGGGTTTGACTCGGTTTGCCGGATGCCTAACGATATTTTCTGATCGTCCCGGTTAATATTCAGCACGATGGCATCCACGTCCTGTCCGACGGACAAGACGTCCGCCGCGCGCGCCACCCGCTTGGTCCATGACAATTCGGAAACATGCACCAACCCCTCCACGCCTTCCTCGATTTGGACGAAGGCGCCATAGGGCACTAGGTTGACCACCTTGCCATGCACGCGGGAGCCGATCGGATATTTGGCCTCGATTTCGTCCCATGGGTTCTGGGTGCGCTGCTTGAGGCCAAGCGAAATGCGCTCCTTTTCCATGTTGACGTCGAGGATGACGACCTCGATTTCCTGACCTACAGCGACCATCTCGGATGGATGATTGATCCGGCCCCAGCTCATGTCGGTGATGTGCAACAGGCCATCCATGCCGTTCAGATCCACGAATGCGCCGAAATCCGTAATATTCTTGATGACACCGCGGCGGACTTGGCCGATCTGGATTTCGGAGAGCAGTTTCTTTTTCTGATCGCGCCGCCGCTCTTCGAGCAGTTCGCGGCGGGATAGCACGATATTACGCCGGTCCTTGTTGATTTTCAGGATCTTGAAATCGAGTTTTTTATTGATCAAATCGTCCGGATTTCGCACGGGTACGACGTCAATTTGCGAGCCCGGCAGGAAGGCGTCCACACCGACGTCCACCAGCATACCGCCTTTGACGCGGCCTTTGATGACGCCTTCGATGACACTGCCTTCAGAACAGGTTTCCAACACCCGGTCCCAGTTTCGCTGCTGCTCGGCGCGCTGCTTGCTCAAGATGACCATGCCATCGTCATCTTCGAGTTTTTCGAGCAGGACTTCGATGTCGTCGCCCGGCTGCAATTGGGCGAGATCCTTGAACTCGCTGGCCGGAATCAGTCCTTCCGACTTGTAACCGATATCCACCAATACTTCATTCGGTTTGACTTCCAGTATTTTGCCTTTGACTATTGACCCTTCCGAGAAGCGCTTCAGCGTCTCCTCGTACATATTCATCATCGTGGCGCGCTCGTCGCCTTCGAACCGATGCGGGTCCAGGTCAATCTGCTGTTTTTTGGGTTTGGCGTGTTCCATACGAATCAGGTTTGTGATTCCGGGCTCTTGTTTCCTGCTTCTCGCGGGCAAGAACCCACTGGAATCCCGCGAAAAGTGTCAAAAGCTAGCACAGGGCCAATGGCACGGCAATCAAAAACAGCAATAAAAAAGCAGCTATCTACGAAGCCGGAAGCTGTGGCGGGAGCCGGATCGCGCGGGGCTCTGGGACTGGGAAGTCGAACCAAGCGGTCACGTCATCTTCAAGCCCCAGCCCCAGCATATAGTTGTATACCGCCTTTTTCAATCCCGGGCCGAAGGCGCGGTAATCCGGGGCGCCTCTGCTGGCGTAGCGCAGTTCATTGTGCGCAAATATCGGGCCATTTGTTGGCGTTGCGGGCTGGATGCCGAACCGCTCGGGCCGCATGGCCATCGGGCTGTGGATGGTGAGGGCAAACCGGTGCCAGTAGGCGGACTGAATCCAGCCGGCCAGAAACAAGCGGCGCACGACTTCCAGTCCGTCCACGATTTCTTGGGCGGATTGGGTTGGAAAACCGTACATCAGGTAAAGATGAACCATAATCCCAGCCTGCGCGAAGGCGCGGATAGTTCGGCAGGCGGCCGCAAGGGTGATGCCTTTATTCATCAGACGCAGGAGCCGATCCTGGGCGGTTTCCAAGCCAGCCGTGACCGCCACACAGCCGGCGGTGGCCAGGCGTCGCGTCAGTTCCGGCGTGAACTGTCGTTCCAGGCGCACATTGGTCCACCAGGTGATCGTGGTTTGATCATGCAGCAGCGCGGCGGATAAACGATCCAGCAGTGCCGGCGGGGCGGCCTCATCCACAAAATGAAAACCCGATTGACCCGTTGCCAAAACGGTCGCGCGGATCCGGCGGAGAATCGTAGGCACATTGGCCGGATCGAAACGCCGGATATAATCGAGCCGCGTATCGCAGAAGGCGCATTGATGCCAGTAGCATCCATGCGCAAGCATGAGCTTGTTCCATCGGCCGCTGGACCAGAGCCGGTGCAGTGGGTTGGGCATTTCGCAAAGCGACACATAGTCATTTAACTTCAATCCGGCGTAATGCGGCGCGCCGATCCGGCTGAATGGAACCGTTCGCGTTGTTGAATCGTTGACGTAGAGAACACGGCCGTTATGACGGATCAAGGTGCGAAATAGTCTGGCTTGCTGGCCGCGCCCACGCCGATGTTCGATCAGGCGGAGAAGGGGGACTTCGCCATCGTCGAGTGTGATAGCGTCCACATAATCAAAGATGCTCGGATCGCTCAATTCGCGCAGTTCGGTGTTGATGTAACCGCCGCCCAGTGCCAGCGGCAGGCGCGGATGTTGTTGCCGAATGCGCCGCGCAATGGCCAGTGCCCCGAGCAGTTGGCCGGGAAAGGCTACAGAAAGGCCAACGAACTGCGGGCGCCTTTCGGCGATGAGCCTATCCGTGAGTTCATCGAGCATCTGGCGGATTGGTGTCGGCGGTCCTTCCAAGCGCTGCCGGATATCGGTAAAGCACGGCGCTTGTGCTGCCAACCGCTCAGCGTAGCGTGCCAGCCCGAAATCCGGATCTGCCCCTTCCCGGATGGCCAGCGCGATGTCGTCAATGAACAGACTGGCCAGATACCGCGCCCAGTCCTGGATGCCCATGCGTCCAAAAACCTTGGCCAACAGGCTGGCGCCCAAGTCGCGCACCGGTTGAAAACTGGGACCTTCGGGTAGCCAGACGCGCATCGTGATCCGGTGTGCCAGCGTAGGATCCCGGTCCTGTAAAAAACGAACCACGGGATCAACAGCGTCGGCATAATGGTCGAAATGTCGGAGAAAGAACGCGACCGCCGGCTGCCGCCGATTGCGCATGGCGCGGCGAATGCGTCGCAGGCCGGCGCGCGAGAAGATATGTAGAAACAGTTCAAGCGATAAATCCGCCTGGCTCACCGCATGGCCGTGAAGCCGTAAAAAGCCGGCCAATTGCGGCCCGGCCGCCCCGGGGGCGTTGATTTGGGTCATCGGCGGTGTGATCAACAGCACGCGCATGCCGGGAAAATTACTTCCCGGTGCACGCCGGGAAAAGGTATTTCTTGCGTGGACAATCAGCTTGAAATCGGCCTTGATCTTGTCCTATTCCTGCGGCCGGGAATTGTGTGGAAAGGACAACATGGCCGCAACCTGCCATCAGAAGCGATTGACAACCGGCATCTTAAGCGGAATGGCCCTGGGTATCATTTGCGGGGTGCTATTCGGCGAAGCTTGCGCACCGTTGAGCCTAGTGGGCAATGCCTTTATCCGGTTGATGCAGATGACGGTACTGCCATACATCATGGTAGCGCTCATTCATGGGATCGGTCGCTACACTCTGGCCGATGCGCGGCGCGTGGCGACAAAGGCCGGCCTCATTATGGCGCTGTTCTGGGTGGTCCCGCTGTTGTTGGTGGCCGTGATGTCGCTGTCGTTCCCGAACCTTAAGACCGCTTCTTTTTACAGCGGACCTGCCGCTCCGCCGCCGGAACCTGAAAGCCTGATCAATACTTATATCCCAGCCAATCCGTTTCAAGCCATGGCGAATACGGTCGTGCCGGCTGTCGTCTTTTTCAGCCTGTGCATGGGCATCGCGCTGATCGGGTTGGAGAAAAAACAGCCATTCCTGGATGCCTTGGAACTGCTCCTGCAAGTGTTCGCGCGCATCGTGTCTTTCGTGACCCGGTTGGCGCCGGTGGGAGTTTTTGCGCTTACCGCCAATGCGGCCGGCACGGTTCGGCTTGAAAATCTGGCGCTGATCGGCGCTTACTTATTTGTTTATTTGGTGGCTGCGGTATTGTTGGTTTTTTGGATTGTCCCGTGGCTGGTGCGCGCGTTGACTCCATGCGCAGCGCACGAGGTGGTCGCAGCGGCGCGGGATGCCATGATCCTGGCGTTCAGCACCTCCAGCGTGTTTGTGGTTCTGCCGTTGGTGGCCGATGCGGCCAAGAAACTACTTGCCCGGAAGGGGCTGGCCGAAGGCCGGGAAATGAGCCCGGTGGATGTGCTGTTGCCGGTGGCTTATACCTTTCCTCAGGCCGGCCGGTTGCTGCTGCTGCTGTTTATCCCGTTTGCCGCCTGGTTTTTCGGCCGCCCGCTGGATTTCACCGCCTTTGCTGACCTGCTGTTTACCGGTTTCTTCAGCTTGTTCAGCGGCATGTCGGTGGCCATCCCCTTCCTGTTGAACCATATGCGGCTGCCATCCGACTATTTTGATTTGTACATGATCGCGGACGTGCTCGTACATCGGTTCGCCTGCATGGTCACGACCATGACGCTTATGGCGATCGGCCTGGCTGGAGCCTGCCGCATAGCGGGGCGGACGCCGATCCGCAAGGCGCGGCTGGCGCGCGGATTCCTGGTGACGTGTTTGCTGGTGAGTTTGACCGTTGGCGCGTCGCGCCAGTTGCTGGCATGGGCCTTGAAAGATGTTTTCCACGGGGCGGAACGTGTGGCGGCCATGCGTCTGCACGATCCTGTCCCGAGTGTCGTTCATTGGAGTCGCGCGGAACTGGCGCCGCCGCCGGATGCCGCGCAACGGGATGTGGATTCATTAACACGTATTCGGGCCCGCGGTGTTTTACGCGTCGGCTATCTGCCCGAGCGATTGCCTTTTGCTTTCCGCAACGCGGCGGGCGACCTCGTCGGGTTCGACATTCAAATCGCGCACCAGTTGGCCCGTTCGCTGGGCGTCACGGTCGAGTTCATTCCGATTGACTACGCGCAACTGGCGGCCGACCTGGACCGCGGTTTATATGATGTCGCCATGGCGCCGCTCGCCTATAGCCCCGAGTTGTTCGAACGCCTGAACTACACCTTGCCGGTTCTTGACCTGACCATCGCGGTTCTGATGCGGGATCACGAAGCCCGCCGCTACCGCTCCGCGCGGGACATCGCCGCCGTGAAGGGATTGCAAGTCGCGCACGATCCGACTTTCCCATACGCCGCCGAAGTGCAGCAACTATTGCCGCGAGCGACGCTGGTTGAACTTCCTTCCATCCGTTACTTCGTCGAGCACGGCGGCGCCGACGTATTTGTCACAACCGCCGAGGAAGGGTATGTCTGGACGCTCCAATATCCGGAGTTTGAAGTGGTGATGGATCCCCGCGCCGAACACCGGCATCGGGTGGCCTATGCCGTTGCGCGGCCGAATACGGCGTTGCTCAACTACATTAATCATCGCCTCGCGGCAGGCAAGGACCTGGGTATGATCCCGCGCCAGTATGATTACTGGATCATGGGCAAGGACACCTTCGAGCGGACTCCGCGCTGGTGCGTTTTCCCCAACCTGACAGCCTGGTTTTCCCGGTGAGCCACCCTGTCAGGGCAGCACGCTGACGCGATATAACGCGCGCGATCCGGCATTCGTGGCCGGAGCGCTCCAGGAGTTGATCGGCGGCGTGCGCGCAAGATTGGTGGCCACTCGGACCCAGTTGCCTTTCGCCAGGTCAGTGGCCCGGTCCAATTGATAGGGCAAAGACAGTGCGCCGTTGGTTGTGCTTGACCACAACACCAGGTTGGAGCCCTGCCGCACTTCGCTGGCCACCAACTGCAGCACGGACTGGCTGTTCGTTGGGTCGGTGCCGGCCCAGTATTCGTCGCCGGCAATGCTGCGGTCATGGTCGAAGTCGGTTTGAGTGTCGGCATAATTGGTGCCAAGCCCATATTCGGCCAGCCACCAGTGGGGGATGTTGTTGGAAGTGAGGAAAGGCCGGAATGTGGCGAGGGCGTTGAAGGGGCCGCTGGCGACGAAAGTGTTCGAGGCGCGCCAGGATCCCGGTCCGGTCAGGCCGTCCCAGTGATAAAAATAGTAATAGGGATCAGCTATGGCGACGACGGGTAACGCGTCGCCGTCGGCAAACCAGCCATTGGTAGCGCCTTGTGCCGTGCCGTGGCTGCCGGCGCCGATGCTAATGGCGTAGCGCAACTCCCATTTCCAATCCAGCAAACCATCGGCGGTTACCGTGAAGGTGGCGGCGGTACCGGTTCCGGAAACCACATCGCCATTCATGTCCACCACCCAGCCCGTCTGGTAATAGCGGTTGGAGGCATCCAGTTCCACGTAAGGCGGCGCGATCAGCGTCATATAGGCCGTAGCGTGGTTTGAATAATCCGCCGTGTCCGGATTGGGCGTGCCGCCCTCGAATTCCCATTGGCTGGTCCGGATGTGCCACCAATTAGTCGGCAGAAACTTGCCTATGACGGTGCGCGGCGTGTACATCAAAAGCCCGATGACGGGGGTGGTATCTGCGCCGCTGAGATCGGTGCCGGTCCAGTTCACGAAACGCTGTCCGGGCCCGGGATTGGCGGTCAATTCAACTCCGTTATATTCCCGGATCCAACCATAACGGCTGGCCGTGACCGTGCCGACCCCGTTGGTCCGGAGGTCGAGCCAGTAGTTGGTGACCCAGAGCCAGGTGATCGTGGCCGGGTTGTTCATCGTCATCGCGAAGCTATTGTTTGTACCGGCGGCGGGTTCATTGCCGGTAGCGGTCCAGCCGGCGCAGGCGTATTGGGTCGAACCCATGACTACAGCGACATCCACGGTGAATGAAACGACGCTGCCTACCGCGCAAGTGTGCGTGCCCGCTGCGGGAACCGGAGCGCCGTATGCCGCAAGGACGGTGTAAGTCGTCTTGCCCTCCAGATCAACGATGCTTAACGAGTGCAAAACGGGGGTAATTACCGGCGAGAGCGACGACAACTCCGCGCGCCAGCGCAGATCGTTGCCGGCCGTGGGAAAGACGAAGTTCGTGCCGTTGCGGCAAGAGTGCCACTGCGCGCCCCCATCGTTGCTTAAATAATAACGGATATCGGTGTTGGGGGGCGTCGTGGCCATGGCGTTGAGGCGAACATTTTCAATCGAATCGCCGCCCGTGTTGACCTTGGCGGAAAGCGCCCGGCCCTTGGGCGGAGTGTATAAAGCCGGTTCGTAATAGAGAACCGGCATCTGATTGCCGGCGGTGACGATTTCCGGCGCGCCGTCGCGGTCCACATCGCCGATATCCATAAACCGGTTGGCATGGCCGGCGGAATAGCCAAACGCAAAATCCACGGCCCCGTTGGACCAGGGTGCGGCGGTGCCGTTATTAAGGCAGATGGTGAAGTTCGGCGTGTAGTAATTGCCGCAGACAACATCCAGTTTACCGTCGCGGTTAATGTCATACAAACGAATACGCTCGGTGCCGTTGGACGCGGCTGCAATGGGTGTGCCGCTTACGCCGGACCAGAGGCTGGCGGGTCCGGAGTTGGTGAAATAGTAATTCATGCCGTTGACATCGGCGGCCACCAGGTCGGGATCGCCATCCCGATCCGCGTCGCCCAGGTCCAGCGAGGCCCAAAATTGCGCAGTGGCCGCGATGTTGAGGACCGCCACGCCGGCAAATGGATTGGCTGTGCCGCAGTTGGTGTATAGGCAGATGAAACCGCTGCTGCTGCAGGTTAGGATGTCAAGTCGTCCGTTGCCGTTCACATCGGCCAGCTTGATTTCATTGATAACATGGGTGTTGGTGCCAATTTCAATGGCCGTGACGCCGCTCCAAGGATTGGTGGCGCCATTGTTGAGGTACAGGCGCAAGGGGCCGCCGTCCTGGCCCAGCACAAGATCGGGATGGGTGTCGCCATTCAGATCCCCTAGTGCCGCGCTGTAGCAGGGCCGGTTGGCGTCGTCCAAGGTTATGGGCGTGACGCCGGTCCAGGGATTGGTGGTGCCGTTGTTAAGATAAACAAGCGGCGGCGTGTCGGCGTAGCCATAGGCGAGCATCATGTCCGCGCGTGTGTCGCCATTCATGTCCCCGAATGCGACGCCCCGGGGCCCCATGAAGTTGGGGGAAAGCTGGATGGGCGTCGCGCCGGCCCAGGGCGCCGTCCCCCCGTTATTGAGGAAGAGCACCGAATTGGAACTGCTGGCCGTCACGACCAGATCCAGGTCGGCGTCGCCATCGGCATCCACCAGGATCAGTCCGCGGGCTTCATAGCTCGCCGGCGGATTGACGGCGATATTCGTGACGAATGTCCAATAGGTGCTGAACCCCTTGCCGCTGTACGCCATCAGATGATTGTCCACGCGCCCGATTACCATGTCCATGGCGCCGTCGGCATTGAAGTCCGCGCAATGCACACAGCTATATCGGTTGGAATAGCCGAATAGACAGGACGGCACACCCGCGAACGGCTGCGCGGTCCGGTTGTTGATATACACACAGGGCCGGTTGGTGTCTGCCGCTTGCACCACATCGAGGAATCCGTCGCGGTTCACATCGCAAAGCTGGATGCCCAGGGTGTGATAGGTTGTCGTGGAGATGTTCGCGCCGGCCACGCCGCCCCACGGATTCGATGTGCGATTGTTCAGGTAAAGCCGCAGAGGCTGGTTCTGGTTGCCGGCGACGAGATCGGGATAGCCATCGTGGTTCATATCGCCTAACCCGATGGAAACAGTGGGGAAGGCGTCAGTGGTGATGAGCGTCCCGCTCACGCCGGCCCACGGATTGGTGGTGCCGTTGTTGAGGAACAGCAACGACGGTTGATTGAAATTGCCCACGACCAGGTCCGGTTTGCCGTCCCGATTCACGTCGGCGATTGCCACGCTTCGCGTGGCGCAGACGTTGGTGCCGATGTCTGCACCGGTCACGCCGCTCCAGACTGAAGTGGATCCGCGATTGAGGAATATCCGATTGCGCTGGTTGTCATTACCCTCGATCAAATCGAGCCACCCGTCGCCGTTCACGTCGGCGAGAGCCAGCGCCATGGTCGGGTTGGTAGCGGCGCCAATCGGGATGGGATCAACCCCGCTGAATGGAGAAATGGTGCCATTGTTGAGATACAGCCAGTTGGTTTCGCCGTAGTTGCCCAGCACAAGGTCGGTGCGACCATCGCGGTTCACATCACCGGCGACAGCCGCGCGCGCGTTGGGCAGTCCGCCGTTGAGCGCGTCGGGGAACAGAGTGGCCCAAGGATCCGCGGTGCCGTTGTTGTAGTGGATTTTGGTCGGCCCATAACCGGCGGCGCCGTTGTGCGCGGACACAAAGTCCAGGTCGCCGTCATGATCGAAATCCGCAACGGCCAGCGCCGTTGCCTGCTGGCTTAAGCCCTGGAGCAACAGCGAGGCAAACAACCCCTGCCAGGGACTGCCCGAACCGGCGTTATAGAAGTAGATGTTGGGCAGGACGCTGCTGAGGGCCAGCAGATCGGGCTTGCCGTCATTGTTGAAGTCGCCCACGCCGACTTTGGATGGTTGATTGTTGGTCGGCCGATCCAGATTATAGCCTTCTACCTTGAGCCAGGGGGTTGGCGTCCCATTGTTTTCATAGACCAGCAGCGTTCCGGCCTGACCATTATCGGCTGAAATGAGGTCCAGATCGCCATCGGCGTCCAAGTCCGCCAGGGCGCTGTCTTTGATTTGGAAAAAGCCATAGCTTCCCACATTCGTGGCGACAACTCCCTCGAACGGTCTGCCGGTGCCGTTGTTGATATATAAAAAATGATCAGCGCTGGCATAGTTGACTGCTACAATCACATCCACATTCCCGTCCCCGGTCACATCGCCCACTGCCAGCGACTGTGGGGTTTGGGAGTCGGAGCCGATCCGGGTATAGGTGACGTTGGTCCAAGGTTGGGCGGTGCCGTTGTTGGTATAAAGACGCCGATCTTTGTACACAAAACCGGTGTTGATGGCGAACACATCCAGATGACCATCGCGATTGGCGTCGGCCACCTCAATTTGATTGGGGGCCCAGTTATCCAGGCTGATACCGCTGGCTGACAACCAAGGGTTGGCGCCGCCGTCGTTGTGGAAATACCACAAGTTTCCCTGGCCGACGGGGACATTGCCCACCAATAAATCCGGCCGCCCATCGCGATCCAGATCGGCCAGCTTGATTGCATAAACCGTGATGCCGTTATAGTTCGTCAACGTCGGCGTTGCGATTGCATCCTGGAAGGGATTGGTGGTGCCGTTGTTATAGAAGATCCAGTAATTGGTGATGCCGGCCGTCAGCAGGTCGAGATCGCCATCCACATCAATGTCGCCCAGCGATACATAGAAGTAATTACCCGTCCGTGTGCCGATGTCCAGGCCGAGAGCCGGGGCGTCAGACCAGGGCGTGGCCGTGCCGTTATTCAGGAAGAGCCGAGGCGGTCGGCCTACGCAACCGAGAACAACATCCGCGGCGCCGTTGCCGTCCACGTCACCGATGTCCAGATTGTAACACTCCATATTAACCGACGCTATTTCCCCCGATAGAAACCGGAAAGGGGCGTACTCGGGGTCGCGGTCGTTGATGCGAACCAAGCCGCCGCCGTCCCAGCGCGCAGTTGTGCGCGCGCTGTCGGCCAGATTCGTGGACGTGAAATCTTCGGTTAGCGGCAATCCTGGCGTGGCGGCCCTGGCTGGAAGTACGCGCAAAAAGACCAAACCGACCACGATGCTGAACCATATGCAATAGAAGGATCGGGTTGTTCTCATAACGCCACTCCCCTTGATGTTATTATCCAGATCCGACCGGCTATCCATTGTTCAAACTGATCAGGATTACATCATAATCGCTTCGTGCCGACTCGTAAATGGAATCTCACGGAGAAAAAGATCCGTGGACACCGTTTCAAGTTTGCGTCAAATCATGCGCCGTGTGATCTGTTGCGCAAGCCAATTGATATGCGATGCGCCGGCGTTTGGTTGCCCTGCGGCAGCCGGGGAGCCGCGCCCCGGGAAAACAAGTTGATGGGCGGGTTTGGCCAGAAGTCGGCATGTTGTGGGACATGGGGGCGCGAGGGGATAGCTGGGGGTGGCTGGCTGAACCCTGAGGGCAGGCAAGAATGTTCAACATTAGTACAAGGTCAAGATATTACGGTTGCAGTGGGGTACGCCGCTCGTGTCTATTTTGACTGGGCGATGGGTCGCCTGGAAAGACATTGACACCGGTCTTGCGCGCGCCGCCGCCGCCGTATAAGTTCCTCCGCGGGGAATTATCAATCATGTCCAGCACGTTTGGAACATTATTTCGCGTCACAACATTTGGCGAGTCGCATTGCCGGGGTGTGGGCGCGGTTGTGGATGGGTGTCCTCCGCGCATTCCGTTAGCCGAGGCCGATATACAGGCTCAACTGGATCGGCGCCGGCCTGGGCAGAGCGAAGTGGCAACGCCGCGTAGTGAAACCGACCGGGTGTCCATCCTTTCCGGCGTGGAGAATGGGTTGACACTGGGAACGCCGATCGCCCTTTTGGTCCCCAACCAGGACCAGCGCCCGGCAGATTACCAGACCATGCAGATCGTCCCGCGGCCATCGCACGCCGATTTCACCTACCAGGCCAAATATGGCATTCGCGCATCCAGCGGCGGCGGACGTTCCAGTGCGCGCGAGACGATCGGCCGCGTCGCTGCCGGCGCGATCGCGGAGAGAATCCTGCGCGCACGGTACGGGGTCGAGATTGTCGCGTGGGTCAGCGCCGTCGGCGAGGTGGATGCGGGCATTGTGGACGAACGGGAGATATCGCGCGCGGCCGTGGATGCCCATGTGGTCCGTTGTCCTGACGCCGCTGCGGCGGATCGGATGTTGGCCGCGATTCGCGCCGCCCGCGATGCGGGCGATTCACTCGGCGGCGTGATCACCTGTCTTTGCCGCGGGGCGCCCGCCGGCTGGGGCGAACCGGTTTTCGACAAGCTTGAAGCGCGGCTGGCGCAAGCGATGCTTTCGATCCCCGCAACCAAGGGGTTCGAGATCGGTTCAGGTTTTGCCGGTGCGCGCCGGCTCGGTTCCGCGCACAATGATCCGTTTGTCTGGAAGGACGGCCGGTTGGGCACGGCCACCAATCACAGCGGCGGCATCCAGGGCGGTATTTCCAACGGCGAGCCCATTCTGTTTCGGGTGGCCTTCAAGCCGCCGGCGACTATCGCGCGGGCGCAAGACACCGTGGATTTCGAGGGCCGGCCGACGCGGCTGGAAGCGTCGGGACGTCATGATCCTTGTGTTGTGCCGCGCGCCGTGCCGATTGTCGAGGCCATGACCGCGCTCGTGCTGGTGGATGCGGCCTTGATTCAACAGACGCGGACCTAACTCCCGAAGTCAACCAACTGCTCACTCAACGCGACCGCTGGGCGCGGGGAGAGTTTGGCGCCGGTTTACAGATAATTTTCCTGATGCAGTTTATCCAGGAAGTCCTTGGGGTCGCTCAGCGTGACTGGCTGGTAGTGCGGCGCCTCGGTAACCATCTGTTCCAGTTTCTTCCGCTTGATCCAGAAGAAAGGTTGCTTCTCGGCCAGCGCGATGGACTTGGAGTGCTTCACGATCCGGTCGAAAGCGGCGACATATTCGCTGAAATACACGCCCGCGATGGGCGGGTATTCATGGTTGGCGATCTTCTCGGTGAAGAAGGCTTTGGCATTGATGCTTTTTTCCGTGTATTCGTCACGCGCCTGCAGGATGGCCTGGGCCATGGCTTGGAAATCCGCGCTTTCCGGATTTAGCGATTCGATTACCAGATGCAATACCTTGGCCGCTCCTTCGTGCAAATCCATCAACACGGCAAGCGTTTCCCGGTTGAATCGGGCCAGCGGCGCTCTCTTTCGGCGGATGGATATGTCGCAGACTTCGTCAATGTGATCGCCAATTCGCTCAACATCGGCCATGCAGCGGTTGATTGTCTGGACCAGGATCGCCTGGCGGCGGGAGAGCGCGCGTTCAGCCAGTCTGGCCAGGTAGCTCTTCATTGCTTTCTTGATCTCGTCCACGACGTTTTCATTCAGCTTGATGGTCTGTACTTCCTTGCGCTTGGGCTGGAAGATAACGTCCGCCGTTAGCCATAAACTGCGCACGCAAATGCGCGCGACGCGTTGCAATTCCAGGATGGCGGCGTAGAGCGCCTTTTCCGGGTATGGGATCAGCTTTTGATCCAGGAAACTGGGTTGGGGCGGCGGCAGGCGGGACGGTACGAGCGCGCAAATAAACCGCGCATAGAGGGGTGCCAGCGGCAGGACCAGCGCCGCCCCCACGATCATCACCGCCGTGTGCGCGTTGGCGGTCTGGCGCACGAGGCTTTCCGCGGTCAGCGGCAGTAATTTAAGGTAAATCGGCGCGATGACAACCGCCAGCGCCGAGTTAAGGATGTTGAACATCAGGTGCGAGACGGCGGAGCGCCGGGCGTCAATGTTGGTGCCGATGCTGCCGAGCAGGGCGGTGGCGCAGGTGCCGATGTGCGCGCCCAGCACGATCGGGAACACCTGGTCCAGGCGGGTGAAGACCCCGGCGGTGATCAGGGCGTAGCACATACCAATTACCGCGCCGCTGCTTTGGATGATGCCGGTGACCAGCGAGGCGAGGCCGACACCGGCCAGCAATCCGCCCAGCGTGTCGCCGTGGATGCCGGACAGGAACCCGGCAAACAGTTCGCGGTGTGGCTTGATCGCCCCGCTCATGGTGTTCATGCCCAGAAAGATCAGGCCAAAACCCATCAGCGCCCGGCCCAGTGTCTTGGCCTTCGGATGCGGGGCGGCCATTTCCATGATCAGACCCAGCGCGATCGCGAAGAAGCAGTAATCGCCCAATTTGAACGAGATCATTTGCATGGAGATGGTGGTGCCGATGTTCGCGCCCAGCATCACCGGCACCGACTCGGCCAGGGTCATGAGGCCGGCGTTGATGAACCCGACCAGCATGACCGTTGTGGCGCTGCTCTGGACCAGCGCCGAGAGCACGGTGCCCAGACCCAGCCCAACGAAGCGATTTTGCGTGGCGCGCGCCAGCAGGACGCGGAGACTGCTGCCGGCCGTCTGCCGCAGGCCATCCGACATCACGTTCATCCCAAAGATGAACAGCGCCAACCCGCCCAGGATGGCGAAAATTAGAAACAATGCGGTTGTGATGGTCATATTGTTTTAAGCCGAAGGCCGCCCCGCGCCCGGGTCTATAAATAATCTTCCGCGTGCAGTTTGTCGAGGAAGTCATGCGGATCGCTTAAGGGCGGGATCTGGTAGTCGCCGTTCTCGTCCACGGCGCGCTCGAGCTTTTTGCGCTTGATCCAGAAGAACGGTTGCTTCTCGACCAGCGCAATGGTCTTGGCGTGTTTGACGATCCGGTCGAGCGCGGCAATGTATTCATTGAAGAAAATCCCCTGAATCGGCGGCAATTCGTGGGTGGCGATTTTTTCGTTGAACACCGCTTTGGCGTTGAGGCTGCCTTGCATGTATTCGTCGCGCGCCTTGAGGATTTCCTCGGCCACGGCCTGGACATTGGGAGCATTCGGATTGAGCGAATCAATCACCAGCAGCAACACCCGTTCGCCCGCCTGGAACTGGTTGAACAGCAATTCGAGCGAATCGTGATTGAACCGGGCCTGCGGGATCGCGCGCCGGCGGATGGAAATGTCGCAAATCTCGTCAATATGGTCGCCGATCCGCTCGAGGTCCGTCATGCAGCGGTTGATATGCTGGAGCAGGATGGCCTGGCGTCGCGATAGTTTGCGGCGCGCCAGTTCGGCCAGATATTCCTTCATGGATTTCTTGATCTCGTCCACGACGTTCTCGTTGAGCTTGATGACCCGCACGACCTTGCGTCGCGGCTGGAAGAAAGCCGCCGCGGCCAGATGGAAACTGCGCGCGCAGATCCGGGTGACGCGCTGCAATTCCTGGATCGCGGCGTAAATCGCTTTTTCCGGGTAATGGAACAAGGTCGAGTCCAGGACGCTGGGGGGGGGGGGGGGCAGGCGGGAGGGTACAACCAGGGTCATAAACCGCGCGCAGAGGCCGGTGAAGGGGAGCAGCACGGCGGCGGCGGCGAGCATGACAAACGTGTGCAGATTGGCCACCTGGCGGGTGAGATCCGGCGAGGTCCATTGCATGAGCCGGATAAACAGCGGCGCGGCCGCGATGGCCAGGACGGCGCCAAAGATATTGAAGGCCAGGTGCGCCGCCGCCGCGCGCCGGGCATAGATGTTGGTGCCGATGGCGGCGAGCAGCGCCGTGCTGCAGGTGCCGATATGCGCGCCCAGCACAATGGGGTAGATCTGGGTCAGGTCGCTGAAAACGCCGGCGCGCGCCAGCACGAAGCAGATGCCAATCATCGCCCCGCTGCTCTGGACCGCAGCCGTGAGCAGCGTGGAGATGAGCACGCCGGTCAGCAGGCCCCCGAGCGTGTCGCCGTGAATCCGCGCCAGGAGCGGCGCCAGATGGTCGCGGTGTGGCTCGATGGCCTCGCCCATCGTGGCCATGCCCAGAAAGAGCATACCGAATCCCATGAGCGCATACCCGCCGTGCTTCAGCCATTCCGGCGGTGCGGCCATTTTAAGGATGAAGCCGAGCGCCATGACAAAGAAGCAGTAGTCGTTCAGGTGGAATGAAACCAACTGCATGGATAGAGTCGTGCCGAGATTGGCTCCCATGACCGGCGCAATGGACTCGGCCAGCGTGATCAAGCCGGCGTTGATGAAGCCGATCAGCATGACCACCGTCGGCCCGCTGTGCGCGATGAACCCCAGCAGGGTGCCCAGCCCGATACCGGCGCAGCGGTTACGGGTTGTATTGGCCAGGATGCGCCGCAGCCGCTTGCCGGCGGCCAGTCGCAGCCCTTCCGTCATAATGTGCATGCCGAAGATGAAGAGCGTCAGGCCGCCGAGAATGGCGGAAACGAAGAAGAACAACTCTTTGACGGTCATGATATTTGGTGTCTCTTCCGACTTGTCGGTTTTATTCTGCGCTGGTCGCGCCGGAATACAATCTTTTTTACTTTAGCAAAATAAGGCGGGCGCGCTATGCCGTTAACCACTGGCTGGTCTTGGGGGCGCCAAGCATGCGGCGACCAATCCGCTGCGGGAGGATAACCCGCCGCTATAGCTGGCCGGCGCGCGGGCAACCTGATGGTGAGCTACAAGGAATGGGTCGCGCGGCAACGCCGGATGAATGTCTGCGCTCCCGCTAAACCGAGCCGCCGTGGCGTCCGGCCGGAACCGCACGCCACGGCGGATTAGCGGGGCATCGGGCGCGGCTTATTTCCCTGCGCCGACGCGGGCAAACGGCGTCGTGAACGAATCCGTGTCGGACCATTCCTTGGATGAGTTCCAGACCTCCACACCGGCGGTGTCCGTGGTGGTGGGGTCGTTGGGCAGCGAGTCCATGCAGGACATGGAGCCGGCTCCCATCATCACGCCCAGACCGGTGCTCTCGATGTCGGCGCGGGTGATCTGCAGCCAGGTCAACGGGATGCGCGTCTCGTAGAAACTGTCGCGCGTGATGTCATGGCCCTCGGCCCGGAAATCACGGGTTGGCTCGCCGTCGTTGCGGTTGTCGCAGTCGTTGACGCCCCAGAGAGTGGCCGAGCCGCAGGTGTTGCCTTTGGCGTAGCTGATCCCGGCGGCCGCGCAGGTCTTGTAATTGACGCCGCCGTCGTCCACCGGGAATACGTTGTTGGTGGCGCGCGAGATGTAGCCTTGCCAGAGACTGCCGGCCATGTACATCTGGAAGTCCGGCAGGTCGGACCCGGCCCAGTAATTGGCGCCGTTGTTCTTGTTCCACATGTCCTTGGTCGCGCCGCCCGGCTTGGTGTCGATCGCGATCCATTGCAGGATCCCGTCGTTGTTCGAGATCTTGCCGCCGGCCGCGGAGCCCGCGTTGGCCGGGTCGAGCTTGTCTGTGACATCCACGTACTGCCAAGCCAGATAGAGATAATTATCGTCCCACGCGGCCCAGAGATGGGTCATGTCAATCGGCGCTTCGTGCATGGTCCAGTTATCGCCCAGCGAGCGGGGGTCGTCATTGACCTTGTCCAGCGCGATGAGCATGTTGGTGGTCCAATCGGCCGGGCTGCCGTCAATGGTAATGCCGCCGTTGGCGACGGCTCGGCCCAGGGTCGGGTTGCGTGAATAGGGCTTGGCGCCGCCAAAGGTGAAGTTCTCGTTCACTTTCACCTCGAGCGTGGTGACGGTCGAGGTGTTGCCGGAGGCGTCCCGCGCGAAGAATTTGATCGTCATGTCCACGCCGGCGCCTTTGTCGGTAACCAGGATCGGCGTGTTGTAAACCGGGCTGGCGACGGACGGGGCGCCGCCGTTGGTGGTGTAGTAGATGGCGGGCGCGGGGTCTGTGTCGTCGCTGGCGGTTAGCGTCACCGAGAGCGTCGCGTTGGTGGT
This sequence comes from uncultured Verrucomicrobiota bacterium, assembly GCA_964570325.1. Classification (GTDB taxonomy): domain Bacteria; phylum Verrucomicrobiota; class Kiritimatiellia; order CAIQIC01; family CAZMXS01; genus CAZMXS01. The sequence continues at coordinate 17,928 of CAZMXS010000030.1, forward strand.
GGTCAGGTTGAGCGGGCTATAACCGGTGGTCGGCGCCACGAAGTCCGTGATGTTGGTGGCGCGCACGGTCGCCGTATAATCGGCGGTGTTGTTGTTGTCCCAGTGTTCGCCGGCCTCGTTGTCAATCACCTGGATCGCGTAGCGGATGACGGTGCCGACGGGCTGTGGAGGCAGGCGCGCGGTCCAGACATCGTTGTTTCCATTCGTGCCGGCGTGATACATCGGCCGGCCCTGCCAATGGTTGCCGCCATCCAGCGTATAGATCAGGTTGGCGGCCACGGCCCCGTTGATCGGCCAGGTCTCGATGCTGATCACCAGCTCCTCGCTCTCGTAAATTTGAGTGCCCGCAATCTGATCGGGTTCGACGCGGTAGTAGACGAGGTGGTTGGTCGGCTCGGTCACCGGCACGTCCGCTGAAGGGCCGGCTGCCGCGTGCGCGTCCACGCGGGTCCAGTTTCGCAGATCCACCGAGCGATACACGCCATACAGGCCGTTGCTTTTCAGGTTGTCGAGTTCCAGCACCGGTTGCAGGCCCTCGGTGTGGATGCCCAGCCGGGGTGGCGGCGCGCTGGCGTTGACGCGGTTGCCGAACCAGCGCAGGGAGGAAGCGGTGTCGTTGACCGTGGCCAGGAAATTGGCGAAGTGGTTGTTGTCCCAGTGATCCGTGCCGGCGCGGTCGCGGATCTTGACGGCGTAACGGATCTCGGCCAAGGCGCTGAAGCCGCCGAGGTTCACGTGCCACTGATCGTTGCTGGACGAGAGTCCGTTATAGGAGAGCCCCCGCGCCAGCCAGTTGGTGCTGCCGTTGACGGAGTAGACGACCTCGCCGGTCGCGCCCGCTCCGATGGGGGCCGATTCGATGTTGATCCACAGGTCGGCCCCCGGCTCGATCGAGCCGTTGTAAGGCCAGTGGTAGGTGCCGCCGATATAGGTTACATTGGAGGGGCCGGTCTTGACCGTGGCGTAGTAGTCCCCGCCGCCGTTGTTATCCCAAAATGGACCGTTGCGTCCGCTGAGCCGTACGGCATAGCGCACCGTGGTGCCGGCCGGGAAGGCGCCCAGCTTGCAGTGCCAGACGTCGTTGTTGCCATTGGTCTGGTCGAAGGTCATCGGGAGCGAATGCCAACTGGAACCGCCATTGAAGGTATAGACCACCTCGCCGTCGGCGACGGCGCGCTGCGGCCAGGCCTCGGTGTTGACCCACAGCTCTTCACCGGCGTCCCACTCATTGTTATAGGGCCAGTGGTAGGTGTTGCCGATCCAGGCCAGATCCACCGTCAGTTTGCCGCAACCGGAGATATCCACCGTCCAGTTCTGGTTGTTGTTATTGTCGTAGGTGGGGGTCGGGGTGGCCTCGTCGTGGAACCAGAAGGTTACGTTGTTGGTGGCATTGCTCAGCGCGTAGCCGTAGGTCCATTTGCCGCCGGATGGAGTCATGGCCACGTCTATAATGCCTTGGTTTCCATCGTGCCCGATGCCCATGCGGATGCCGCCAATCGGGCTGGCGAGCGGACCGCCGCCGGGAGTGTAGGTGATCGTCAGGGTGGTGGCGTCGCAGGCGGTGGACACCTCGGATGAGCCCTGGCCCGCGATGTAGACCTTGGAGCCCTTGCCGTCAATGCTCACATTCAGCTTGCCGTCGCTGACGGTGAGGGTGTCGCTCTCGTTGAGTTTGTTGACATACACCGTGCCGTTGGGCTTGTTCACCGCCGGGTTGCAGGTCTTGGTGTTCCAGGCGGTGTTGATGACCACCAGCGCGTCCTGGCTGGCCGTATGCTTGGTGAAGGCAAAGATGCCGGCGCTACCCTCGTCCCAGCGCTTGGTGAACGTGCCGCGGCGGAGGCACTCGTACTGGGCGCGCAATTCGTTGAGCTTTTTAATGTGGTTGTAGAGCGGGCTGGCGTAGAACTTGTCGCCGTAGGCATTGCCCCACTGGAAGCCAAAATTCATCATGCACTCGCGCTGGAAGTCCGCCTGGCCCAGCTTGGGCGACCCGTTGCGGCGCTCGCCCTGGTTGAAGCCGTGCTCGGTGCCGTAGAACAGGCAGGGGATCGGCGTTCCCAGATAGAGGAAAGTAAGCGCTGGGCCCAGCTTGGCCTGCCACTGTGAACCGCACTCGAGCGCGATGCGATCCACGTCGTGATTGTCCATGAAGGTCACCAGCCGGTTGGCGGCGTCGTTATACTGGCTGCGCGCGTTCATGCGATCGGTGAGTTGCGCGGTGCCTTGTTCGTAGGCAAACACATTCTTCAGCGTCTGTTGCATCGGGAACCACAATGTGGAATTGAATGAGTAGCCGTTGTCTTTGCAATAGGATGCCTGGGTGCTGTCGCTGTAGGAGAAATACTCGCCGAAGAGCAGGAAGCCGGTCTTGCCGCGGTAGGCGGCGTGCTGGCGGATGTCGTCGGCCCAGCCGCGGATAAAGTCGAACTCCATGTGCTTGATCGCGTCCACGCGAAAGCCGTCGCAGTCGGTGGCGTCAATCAGATCTTTGAAGATTTGCTTGAGCTGGCTCTGCACATAGCTGTCCTCGGTCTTGAGATCCTCGGTGCCGAGGAAGGCGCCTTTGATGTATTTGGGATAGGTGTCCCAGTCGTTGTCGCCGATCGTGCCGTTGTTATGGAAGTACTGGGGCCCGTTAAACGGCGCGCCGAAGCGCACGCCGCTGTTCCACCAATCGAGACTGCCGCAGTTGTTCTCGCAGTAGCCCTCGTAGTTGCAATTGCAATCGGTGTACTTCAGCAGGTCGGCCATGTGATTGACGACAACGTCGAGTACAACATAGATGTTGTTACTGTGCGCGGTGTCAATCAGATCCTTCAACTCGGCGAAGGTGCCGAACATCGGCTCGCAGCGATAGAAGTTCGCGGGATGATAGGCGTGGTAAGGGGTGAAGTTCTTGTCGGTGCCCTGCTCGTTGAGTTGGACGCCGGAAATCCAGATGCAATTGACTCCCATGTCCTTCAGGTAGGAGAGCTTCTGCTTGATTCCGGCCCAGTCGCCGCCCTGGAAGAGATGCCGGGCGGCTTCGGTGTTGGCGCCGCTTTGGTTATACCAGGCGACCCCGGTGGTGGAGTAGCGGTTGAGGTTGTTGCCGCTGTTGCCGTCGAAGAACCGGTCGGTGAACAACTGGTACATGTTGATGTCGCGCCAATCCGCCGGGCTCGCGTGGTAGGTGAAACTCGGATTGTCCGTCAGCCGCGAGTAAAGGTCATACTGGTCGGCGACGGCCGGGGTCAGGCCCCGCGCGCCAAGTCCGATGAGGAGAGTGAAGGCGAGAGACAGCCAACGCGTGCGCAATATCATGATCAGTCCACCTGGGTTGAGATTTACAACGAGCCGCCGGCGAAAACCATTCCGCCATTTTCTTCAATAGTACAGCGTTTTACTAAACAAGTAAAGCGCTTTAGCAAAAAAATCCAAATGGGACGAAATCCGCCTGTTTTCACTTTTAATTCAGGCCTTGAGCGCGCTGGGTTTCGCGCATCCGGATCGCCCTGAAGGCCGGCCCCGTCGAGCGCTGGCATGAGAAAGTTTCAGGGCGAGATCCGCCCGGTGATCCACGAGTTTTCGGAACGGCTTGAAATCGGCGGTCTCGCGCCGGAAAATGGAGCATGCGGATGAGTCTTTGGATTGCCGGGTGGAATCTCGTCCGCGAAATGCGCCCCGTCGGGTGAAAGGGGATTGTGGAAAGCAAGCGCTGACCGCCTGATCCTGGCGCTCATCGCGCATGGCGGGTTGCACGGGTATGGGGCGTCATGGAATCCGATGGGCGGTGTTGGTGAAAATGGTGAACACAGGATTGTCCGATTGAGAGCGCAGAGTGTCGGACATGAGATCGAAATTTCAATGGGCGGGATGGATAGTGTTACTCGTCTTGGTCAGCTCTTGCGAGGTGCGCAAAAACCTGCGGCGGCCATCGGCCGCACCGGTGGCGTCTCCGGCCGACACGGCGGCGCGGCGCGAAGTGTTTCGCGATTTCGTTTATGCGCGGTCCGATGATTGGCAAGACGTCGCGCGCCGGCTGGCGGCGCGGCCGGTGGGCGCGCTGACGGACGACGATATTCTCGAGCAGGTAAGCCGCGCGGCGTTCGGCTATTTTTGGAACGAGGCGCACCCGGAAACGGGCTTCGTGTACGATTCCATGCATGATCGCAGCGCGAGCAGCGCCGCAACGGGGTTCGGCCTGGCCTGCCTGTGCGTGGCGGATTACCGCGGCTGGATCACGCGCGAACAGGCTGTCGGCCGAGCGCGGAAAATCCTGGAGGCCATTTTGGACCGACCCGGGTGGGAAAATATCCACGGTTTTTTCTTCCATTGGGTTGACGCCGGAACCGGGCGCTGGAAAGGCGCGGAAGCCATGTGCCTGCATGACCACGTGGCGTTGATCTGCGGCGTCCTGACGGTGCGCGAGTATTTCAAGGGGGACGACGTCTCGTCGCTGGCGGACCGCATCGTTAAAATGTCGGACTGGCCTTTTCTGATGCACCGCGGGCGCGGTACGCCCAGCGATCGCGCGGGATTGCTCAGCAATCTTTCTTCCTACGACAATGAGGATTGGAACAGTGTCGTGGAATATGACGGGATGAAGCTTGACTATCTGTTGCCGATCGGCGCCACGCGTGGAGCGGTGGACCCTTGGTATTGGGATAATTGGGCGCGAACCTACTGCCGTCAGGACTACAAAGGACATTATTACCGAATCGCGCGCGCCGCGCTCTGGATTCATCAATGGGACAATTGCTATCTCGACTTGTTCGCCATGCGCGACCCTTATGCTGATTATTTCCAGAACTCGGTCGAGAATACGCTGGCCAACCGCCAATGGTGTCTGGACAATAATATGTATAACGTCGAAGCCTGGGGTTTGAACCCCACCATGGGTCCCGATCCGAAAGGCGGCGAAACCTACTGCGATTTCGGCGCGCCGCCCGCGCCGACGGGCTCCTGGCAACAAGGCCACACACAGGATGGCACAATCGCCTTGGCCGCCGCCGTGCCGTCCATCATTTTCACGCCGGGCGAATCCCTGCTGGTTCTGCGGTTTATGTGGGATCATCTCAAGGATCGCATGTGGGGGCCATACGGATTCACGGCGTCCTTCAATCTTGCCCGTGACTGGTATTCGAAGGACTACCTGGGCATAGACCTTGGCCCCGTCGTGTTGAACATCGAGAATTACCGCTCCGGCTTGATCTGGAAGCACTTCATGCAAGCGCCGGAAGTACAACGCGCTCTGCACCTGACGGGATTTGTCGGCATGATTGATAATTTCGATCCGATGGAGCACTCGGCGCCTTATGCCGAATGGAGCGCGTCGCGCGGCGTGGCTTTGAGCGTGCTGGCCGCCGGCGCGTTGGAGGGCCGCCGATGCCTGGGGGTGCGGTTGGAAAATCCGGGGCGGGAGGCCCGTCTCACGATCCGGCCGATGCGACGAGACTTTTCACCCTACCGTCTGCTCGGCCTATATGCGCGTGTATCAGCGGACCAAGCCCCGTTTGATGTCACGCTTGTGGATGGTCGGAATCGAGAGGCCGCGTTATCGCCGGCGCTTCCCGGCCCGGTGCTGGAAACCGGCGGTTGGAAACTGTTCGCCTGGTCATACGATGTTGCCGGTGACGTGGATCTCGGCGACATCCACGCGGTTGTTCTTGCGCCGCGGGCGGAGGTCTTCGTCGGTGATATGCGGCTCGACTATGTCTGTCTTTACAACGAGGCCGCGCCTGGAACCGCCCGCCCGGTCGTTCCGCGCACGGTGGAACAGCCCTGAACGATAACCTGCTTCCCGCACTCGGCTCTGACGCCGTTATACGTGAAATTCGCGGCGATCCTGGGGCAGGTCGGGGCGCAGGATCAGCACCCCGGCGACAATGTGCCCGTTGACCATGCATTCGTGAAGCGCGAGGAGGTGGCGTTGAGATGCGTGGCCGGGCGGGTTGTGATTGAAAAGATGGTGGACGCGGTGGGTCAGAGATACGGGATCGAACGGGCGGGACTAGCTGCCCATCTGAACGGCATCCAGGCGGCGCCGTCAGGCTAATCCGGGTTTCATTTCTCTGCCAGGGCCTCCGCGATCTTGGCTGACAATTCTCTTAAAGAAAACGGCTTCTGTAAAAAGCGGACGCCCGCATCCAGCACGCCGTGGTGGGCAATGACGTTGGCCGTATAGCCGGACATGAACAGGCGCTTGAGATCGGGGTAGATGGCCAGCAGGTTTTTGGCCAGATCACGGCCGTTCATCTCGGGCATGACGACGTCAGTCATGAGCAGGTGGATCGGGCCGGTATATTCCCGGGCCAGCCGGATGGCCTCGCCCGGTGTGGTGGCGGCCAGAACCTGGTAACCCTGGCTTTCGAGCATGGACGTCGTCATTTGGAGGATGGCCGGCTCATCTTCCACCAGCAGGATGGTGGCATTCCCGGGACCGGATGTTTCCGCGGCGCCGGGTTGGGGGAGCCGGGTGGCCTTGGTCCGGCATCGGGGCAGGAAAATCTTAAAGGTCGTTCCCTTGCCCAATTCGCTGTAAACATTGATGAAGCCGCAGTTCTGTTTCACGATCCCATACACGGTGGCCAATCCCAGGCCGGTGCCCTTGCCGGATTCCTTGGTGGTAAAAAAGGGCTCGAACAGGTGGGCCTGCGTGTCCTTGTCCATCCCGCAACCATTGTCGCTCACGGCCAGCAAGATGTATTCGCCGGGGATAAAGCCGACGTGTTCGGCGCAATAGGCCGCGTCAAAGTTTGCCGCGCCGGTTTCGATCACAATCCGGCCCGGCCGCTCCCCGATGGCGTCCCGCGCGTTCACGCACAGGTTGGCGAGCACTTGGTCCACCTGGGAGGGGTCCAGCCTGATTTGCCCTGTTTGCGCGCCCGGCAACCAGGCCAGTTCGATATCCTCGCCGATGAGCCGCCGCAGCATCTTAAGCATGCCCTCGACCGTGGCGTTGAGATCGAGCACTTGAGGGGAGATCGTTTGCTTGCGCGCAAACGCCAGCAACTGCCGGGTGAGATCGGCGGACCGCTCGGCGGCCTTGCGGATTTCCTGCAGGTCGGCCTGCAAGGGGGAATCCGCGTCCACTTGGCTCAGGGCCATTTCCGTGTGGCCGAGAATGACTCCGAGCATGTTGTTGAAATCGTGCGCCACACCGCCTGCCAGGCGCCCCACCGATTCCATTTTCTGGGCGTGCTGCAACTGTTTCTGCAGTTTCTCCTGTTCCTGTTCCAAGCGCTTGCGGTCGGTGATATCGCGCGCCACGCCCCAGAGGTACTGCGGCCGGCCGCCCTCATCAAACACGGCAAATGACTGCAGCTCGACGGGAAACACCGTTCCGTCCTTGCGAATGTACTCCTTTTCGTACACGCCCGAATATCCCTGGCTTAACAGCCGGTTTTCCCAGATTTCCTTTTTTTCCCAGGCACGCCATTGCGGCGGTGTGATCGCGTAAAAATCCTCCAATTGCTTCAGTTCATCGAGCGTATAGCCGAGCATATTGCAGTAGGCGGGATTGGCGTCCAGGAAAGCGCCGGAGGCGCTGACCACCACGAAGCCGTCGCGGCTGCCGGCAAACAAATCCCGGTAACGGCGCTCGGCTTCCTTCAATTCCGCCTGCGCCCGCTTGCGATCGGTGATGTCCGTGAACATGGCCAGCACGCAGGGGCGGCCGTCCAATTCCATGTTGGCGGCGCGAATATCCACATGGAACACGCTTCCATCCCGGCGCAGGGCGGGCAGGTCCAGGGCCATATCGGATTCGCCGCGTTTCATCCGGGCGAACTCCTCCAGCACGCGGGGGAGGGCGTCGGCGGGGTGGATATCCCGGATGGACAACCCGATGATTTCCTCCCGGCTGCGGCCGAGCATCCGGCAAATGGCGGCGTTGGCGAAAACGAAACGTTCCGTTTCCGTGTCGGCGGCGAGAATCCCCTCCAAGAGATGTTCCAACACCGCCACCAGCCGGGCTTCGGACTGCTTCAGAGCGGTTTCCGCCAGATGTTGTTCGGTGATGTCCGGGAAGATGATGAATCCGCCCAGGATGTTGCCCGCGGAATCCCGGATCGGCACCCCCTCCGTAATGCAATAGCGTGTCACCCCACGCGCATCCACCAGCTTGAGCTTGGTTCGGTGGGTCGGAATGCCGCGCAACGCCTTGGCGATGGGCGTTTCCGCCGGGGGGATGAACTGGCCGTCCATCGTGTAGTTCTTCCACGTCCAGGCGATTTCCGCGAGTTTCTTGCCATGCAACTCTTCCGGGGTGATCCCGTGAAAATCCACGCAGGCCTGATTGTAAATCTCAATCTGCTGATCGGCCGAGAACAAGGCCATCGGCACCGGTGATTGTTCAATAACGGCTTTCAAAAGCGCATTAAGGCGCTGTGGGTTGACCTGCTGCTCCCCAATGGAGACGGCAGAGACAGACCGTTGCCCGGGTTCGTTTTCAGACCCTGATTTTTTCTTTTTCACGGATGGTTCCCTAGATTCCCTTCTTTTCGCTCTAAATTGGGGCATCTACTAAAAACTGAAGTCAAGCAAAGAACACCGCCGATGCAAACCCACAGTCAACAGCCTGCCCCCGGCACAAATTGCAGCATAGGCCGGTCTGGCCACCTTGTTATTCACCCTGAACCATTGGGTTGCGGTCAATTATGTCATCAAGCGGTGGGCCTACTGATCCGGCTGAATGGGAGCCATGCCGCTGGAACTCCATTCTTGATTTGACGCCACTGTCCGCATACTCTCGCCACACTTTTTCGGAGGAAAGGACACCATGGCTACCGAACTGGCGTTTGCCTTGATCAACCCGTACACGATCTCGAAATCGCGCACCGGCGGCGTGATCGGCCGCTTCATCAGCCGCACCGGGCTCGACCTGGTCGCGGCGCGCATGTTCGGCCCCAGCCGCGAACTGGCCGAGGGCTACGCGACGCTGCTGGAAAATGATCATGACATTGACTCATCCGTGCGCCACCTGCTGGCGGATTACGTGCGGCGGGCCTACGCGCCCGATCCGCGGACCGGCCGCCGGCGTCGGGTGATGATGCTGTTGTTCGAGGGGCCGGACGCCATTCAGCGAGTGCGTGATGTAGCGGGCCCGATCAGCCAGAATATGGAATCCGGCGAGACGGTGCGCGATACCTATGGCGATTTCATTGTCGGCGAGCAGGGCGAGGTGCGGTACATCGAGCCCGCGGTTTTCATTGGTCCGACGCCCAAGGCAGCTGACCAGACGCTTAAACTCTGGGCTTCGTTCAGCGCTCAGGACGGCGGCTTGATCACGGATGCCGTCGAGCTCGGCGGCGGCGGGGAAATCCAGAAGACCCTGGTGATCCTCAAGCCCGACAATTTCCGCTTCGCCGGTGTTCGGCCCGGCACGATCATTGACATCTTTTCCCGATCCGGCCTGCGAATCATCGGCGCCAAGGTCCACCGGATGAGCGTTGCCGAGGCCGAGGAGTTTTACGGGCCGGTGCGCATCGTCTTGCGCGAGAAACTTAAGGGCAAGGTTGCGGAGCGCGCCGGCAAGGCGTTGAGCGAGGAACTCAAGATGGAGATCCCGGATGATCTGAAGAGCCAGTTGGGCGAACTGCTCGGACCGTTATACGGCGACAACCAGTTCTACCAGATCATCCAGTTCATGACGGGTTGCTGGGGCGCCGGGCTGGTGCCGGAGAAAAAAGCCCAGCCAGGGGTCGAACGTTGTCTGATTTTGGTCTATGCCGGCGTGGATGCCGTCAACAAAATCCGTAACATCCTTGGTCCGACCGATCCGAGCAAGGCGCAGCCGGGCTCTGTCCGGCGTGAGTTTGGCCAGGACATCATGGTCAATGCCGCCCATGCTTCAGACTCGGTTGAGAACGCCATCCGCGAAATGCAGATCGTCAAGCCCGAGCAGGATACGATCCGCTCGTGGGTGGATCGGTATTATCCTTAAAACGAAAAGACCTGAAGGCGGACCCCGGTGTGCGCATATCGGAATTGAAAATCGGAGAGGCTTTATTACCTTGATTGCTGATGAGTTATTTTGAACAGAGGTGATCTATGATATTTGAAACCATCGCGGCCGCGCCTGCTGACCCGATCCTGGGATTAACGGAGGCGTTCAAGCAAGACCCCAACCCGCGCAAAGTCAACCTTGGGGTGGGGGTGTTTGTTGATGATGAGGGCCGCACGCCCATTTTGCGCTGTGTGAAGGCCGCCGAGCAGCGCAAGCTTGAACAGGAGCAGACCAAGTCGTACTTGCCGATTACCGGTAGTCCGGAGTATGGGCAGTGTGTCCAGGAGCTGATTTTTGGCGCGGATCATCCCGCACTCAAGGCCGGCCGCGCCCGCACGGCCCAGACTCCGGGCGGCACCGGTGGGTTGCGGGTCGGCGCGGAGTTCTTGAAGAAGTTTGTCCCTGGCGCGACGGTGTGGCTCAGCGGGCCGACGTGGCCGAACCATCGCGGCATTTTCACCGGGGCCGGCTTCTCGGTGAAGGAATATCCCTATTACGATCCCGCGACCAAGGGAGTGCGCGCGACGGAATTAATGGCGCAACTGCGCGCCATTCCGGCCAACGACATTGTTGTGCTGCACGTCTGCTGCCATAACCCGACCGGAGTTGACCTGACGGCGGAACACTGGCGGGAGATCGCGCGGATTGCCGCGGAGCGGAAATGGATTCCCTTTTTCGATTTCGCCTACCAGGGCTTCAGCGCGGGCGTGGTCGAGGACCGCGCCGGGCTGTTGCCGATGCTCGATGTCGGGGTGGATCTGCTGGTGTCCAGTTCCTTTTCCAAGAACTTCGGCCTCTACAACGAGCGGGTGGGCGCCCTGACGATTGTTGCCGCCAACGCGCATGCCGCGGAAACGGCTTTTAGCCATATTAAGACCACGATCCGCGTCATTTATTCGAATCCCTCCGCGCACGGCGGCGCGATCGTGACGACCATCCTGCGCGATGCGGAGCTAAAGCGGATGTGGGAAGATGAGCTGACGGCAATGCGTCGGCGAATCGCCGATGTCCGCCGACAGTTTGTTGACCGACTTCGGGAGCGTGGCGCAGACATGGACTTTTCCTTCATCATGGGGCAGCGCGGCATGTTCTCTTTCAGCGGGCTGAATGACGCCCAGGTCGCGTTCTTGCGCGAGCGGAAAAGCGTTTATATGGTCGGCGGCGGCCGGATTAACGTCGCCGGCATCATGCCTAAAAATATAGATTATCTTTGCGACGCGATAGTCGAAGCGTTGCGGCGATAGCGGACCGTCCGGCCTTTTTTCATTTGCAATTCGCGCGTTCTGAATTATTTTCAGACAAGCCCGCGCGCGCCCGCCGGGCCTCAAGGAGCGCGACATGCCTGACCCAATTGAGCCGAGCGCAGAAATCCTGGAGACCCAGGATTGGATCGAGTCGTTCAACGACCTGCTGGCGCGGTCCGGGCCCGCGCGCGCGCAGCAGGTACTGCGCGAACTGCAAGTCCATGCCCAGCGTTCCGGTGTGCAGATGCCGTTTTCCGCGAACACGCCGTACATCAATACCATACCGGCAGACCAGCAGCCGCCATTTCCCGGCAATCGCGACCTCGAACGGCGGATCAAGAGCATCGTACGCTGGAACGCGATGGCGATGGTGGTCCGCGCCAACCGTGAGGAGGAGGGGATCGGCGGGCATATCTCCACATACGCCTCGGCCGCGACACTGCTCGAAATTGGCTTCAACCATTTCTTCCGCGGCCGCAGTGAGCAACACCCGGGCGATGTGATTTATTTCCAAGGCCATGCGGCGCCAGGCATTTATGCGCGGGCCTTTCTCGAGGGACGCATTCCGGCCGAGCGCCTGGCCAACTTCCGCCACGAGTTGCACGCAACCCCGGGTCTTTCGTCGTATCCGCACCCGTGGCTGATGCCGGATTTCTGGCAGTTTCCGACCGTCTCGATGGGCTTGGGGCCGATCATGGCGATTTATCACGCGCGCTTCATCCGTTATCTTGAGGATCGCGGCCTGAAACGGCCGTCCGACCAAAAGGTCTGGGCTTTCCTGGGGGATGGCGAGACCGATGAGCCGGAGACGCTCGGCGCGATTACGTTGGCGGCGCGCGAAAAGCTCGACAATCTCATCTTTGTCATCAACTGCAATCTCCAGCGGCTGGACGGTCCGGTGCGCGGCAACGGTAAGGTCATCCAGGAACTCGAGGCCGCTTTCCGCGGCGCCGGTTGGAATGTGATCAAGGTGATCTGGGGCGGTGATTGGGATCCGCTGCTGGCGAAAGACAAGGACGGCATCCTGGTTCAGCGCATGTCGGCGGTGGTGGACGGCGAGTATCAGAAATATGTCGTCGCCGGCGGCGCCTACATCCGCAAACATTTTTTCGGCCACGACCCGCGCCTTTTGGAAATGGTCGCGCATCTGTCCGATGAGCAATTGCAGAAGATGCGGCGCGGCGGACACGATCCGGAAAAGGTTTATACGGCCTATCGGGCGGCCGTGGCCAGCCAGGGTGCGCCGACCGTGATTCTCGCCAAGACGATCAAGGGCTACGGCCTGGGCGAGGGCGGCGAAGGCAAGAACGTCACCCACCAGCAGAAAAAGCTCAATGAGGCCGAACTGCGCGAATTCCGCAACCGCTTCAGCATCCCGATCTCCGACGCGGATCTTGACCGCCTGCCGTTTTACCGCCCGCCGGATGACAGTCCGGAGATGCAGTATCTGCGCGCACGGCGCGCGGCGCTGGGTGGTTACGTGCCCGAGCGCCGGGTGGCGGCGGTCAGCCTGAAAGCGCCGGGCGCGGAACTGGTCGCGGAGTTTGCCAAGGGCTCGGATCGGCCGGTCTCCACCACGATGGTATTCGTCAAAATACTGAGTCAGTTGCTGCGCCACCCGGAACTTGGACCGCTGATCGTTCCAATCGTGCCCGATGAGGCGCGGACGTTCGGGATGGAGGCGTTGTTCCGGCAGTGCGGCATTTACTCGCATCCCGGCCAGTTATACGAGCCGGTGGATGCCGACAGCCTGCTGTACTACAAGGAAATCAAGAACGGGCAAATTATCGAAGAAGGGATCAACGAAGCCGGCGCCATGTCCTCCTTTATCGCCGCCGGAACCGCGTATGCGACGCACGGCATCAACACCATCCCCTTCTTCATCTATTACTCAATGTTCGGGTTTCAACGGATCGGCGACCTGGCCTGGGCGGCCGGCGATATGCGTTGCAAGGGGTTTATGGTCGGCGGCACCGCCGGCCGAACCACCCTGGCCGGCGAGGGGTTGCAGCATCAGGACGGCAACAGCCACCTGTACGCTTTCCCGCTGCCCAATCTTATGGCCTATGATCCCGCCTACGCCTATGAGCTGGCCGTCATCATCCGCGACGGCATCCGGCGCATGTACGAAGAACGAGAGGACATCTTTTATTACCTGACGGTGATGAACGAGAACTATGTCCAGCCGCCGATGCCGCCCGGGGTGACGGAGGGCATTCTCAAGGGGCTCTACCGGTTCCGGGCGGCCGCCAATCCGGACGCGCCGCTGAAGGCGCAATTACTTGGCAGCGGAGCGATCCTCAACGAGGCGGTCAAGGCCCAGCAAATTCTCGCCGAGAAGTTCAATGTGGCGGCCGATGTTTGGTCTGTGACCAGTTACAAGGAGCTGCATCGCGATGCGTTGGAGTGCGAACGCTGGAACCTGCTGCATCCGGCGGAACCGGCGCGGCAGGCCTACGTCTCGCAATGCCTCGGCCAGGCTCCTGGCCCGATTATTGCCGCTTCGGATTATCTCAAGGTGCTGCCGGATTCCATCTGTCGCTGGATGCCCCGTCCGATCGTCGCGCTCGGCACGGATGGTTTCGGCCGCAGCGATGGCCGCGATGCCTTGCGCGAGTTCTTTGAGGTTGATGCCAAGTATATTGTGCTGGCGACGCTGTCCTACCTTTGCGCGCGCGACCGGAAAATCGGCCCGGAAATGGTGGCGCGGGCAATCAAGGAACTCGGCATTGATCCGGAGAAGCGGAATCCAATGACCAGTTGAAGCATCAAACCCGAAAGACGAGACCTGAACTTTGTATCTTAACGGATAAAAGTAAAGTGCGGGAGAATGGAAATCGAACCGGCATTCCGAGGAGACGCTCGGAGGAAGAGATGAAGAATCTCCGCTGGTTGGCTGCAAGGTGAACGTCATGGAAATCAAAGTTCCGGAACTGGGCGAGAACATCAAGGAAGGCGATATCGTCAAACTGCTGGTCAAGGCCGGCGACACGCTGGCCAAGGATCAGCCGTTGGCTGAAATCGAGACGGGCAAGGCCACGATTGAAATCCCATCGCCCGCGGCCGGTCGGGTTGCCACGGTCGTGGCGCGGGTTGGCGACAAGGTGAAGGTCGGCCAACTGCTGCTGACGCTGGAGAGCGTGGATGCGGCGTCCGCCGCCGCGCCGGCCGCCCCCCGGGCGGAGCCGCCTGCCGCGCCCAGCTCCGGCGCGCCCACGCCGATGCCGGCCGTGGCGCCGGCGCCGCCGGTGAATGAGATCCTCGCATCCGTTGCGCCGCCGCCCGCTCCCGACCGCGTCCCGGTCGCCGCCGCGCCGTCTGTCCGCCGCTTTGCGCGCGAAATCGGGATTCAGATTGAGCAGGTGCCGGGTACCGGACCCCGTGGCCGCGTGTCTATCGAGGATGTCAAGCAATACGCGAAGCAATTGAACCAGGCGCGCGCCGCGGCGCCGGCGGGCGCCGGCCCGGCGTTCCAACTGCCCGACTTCGCCCGTTGGGGCGCGGTGCGGCGGGAGACGTTGAGCACGATCCGCCGCCGGACGGCGGAACATATGGCGATGGCTTGGGCGACGATTCCGCACGTTACCCAGCATGATCGCGCGGATATCACGGAATTGGAGGCGCTGCGCAAGAAGTATGCGCCGCGCGCCGAGGCGGCCGGCGGCAAGCTCACGATGACCGCGATTCTGCTCAAGATCGTAGCCGCTGCCCTGAAAAACTTCCCGAAGTTCAACGCCAGCCTGGACCTTGCGCAGGGCGAACTGATTCTCAAGCAATATTATCATATCGGGGTCGCGGTGGACACGGATCGCGGGCTGCTCGTCCCGGTGATTCGCGACGCGGATCGTAAGAACATCATCCAATTGGCCGTCGAGCTGGGGCAGATTGCTGCCAAGGCGCGGTCGGGGAAGATCGCGCCTGATGACATCAGCGGCGGTACGTTCACTATCACCAATCTGGGCGGGATCGGCGGCTCGTTCTTTACGCCGATCATCAATCTTCCAGAGGTCGCAATTCTGGGGGTGGGGCGCGCGGTCCAGGAGCCGGCGTTTGGCTGCCGGGACGGCGTCTGCCATCCGCGGCTGATGCTCCCGCTGTCGCTTTCCTATGACCATCGGTTGATTGACGGCGCCGACGGCGCGCGTTTTCTACGCTGGGTGGTTGAGGCGATTGAGGAACCGCTGGTGATTTCGTTGGAGGGATGAATGAGCGCAAGCGCGACGGAAAAACGCCAACTGGTCGTGATTGGCGGTGGGCCCGGCGGATACCCGGCCGCATTTCTCGCGGCTGACCTTGGCTTGAAGGTGACGTTGATTGACTTGGAGGCCAATCCCGGGGGCGTCTGCCTGTACCGCGGCTGTATTCCATCCAAAGCGCTGTTGCACGCGGCCCGGATCATAACCGAGGCGCGCGAGGCGGCCGAAATGGGCATCGCATTTGGCGCGCCCCAGGTGGACCTTGCCCGGTTGCGCGAATGGAAAGACAACGTGGTGCGCAAGTTGACCGGTGGCTTGGGCCAACTGGCGGCCAAACGGGGGATCGAATCCATCCGGGGCCGCGCGCGCTTTCAGGATGCGCAAACCGTGATCGTAACAAACGAGATTGTGGAGGAACGGCGGATTGCTTTTACGCAAGCCTTGTTAGCCACCGGATCCCGGCCGGCGAGTGTGCCGGGGTTCCCGGTCGGATCGCCGCGCCTCTGGGATTCCACCGCCGCGCTGAACTTGGAGCGAGTTCCGGCCAGTCTGCTCGTGGTCGGCGGCGGCTATATCGGGTTGGAATTGGGTTCGGTCTATGCCGCGCTTGGCGCGCGGGTCACGGTGGTCGAGATGCTGTCCAGCCTGTTGCCGGGCGCCGATCGTGACCTGGCGGCGACTTTGGCCCGAAGGCTGGGGCCCCGTTTTGAATCCGTGCTTTTGAACACCAAGGTGGCGCAAATGACGGAAGTCGAAAACGGATTGAAGGTCCGATTTGAAGGCCCGGCGGCGCCGCCAGCGGAGCAAGTTTTCGACGCGGTCTTGGTGTCGGTCGGCCGCAAACCCAACACGCAGGATTTGGGGTTGGAGCATACCCGCGTTCAGTTGGATGCCCGGGGATTTGTCGTGGTGGATGAGCGGCGCCGGACGGCCGAGCCATCCATCTATGCAATCGGCGACATCGCCGGCGAACCAATGTTGGCGCACAAGGCGACGCATGAGGGGCGCGTTGCGGCGGAGGCGATCGCCGGACACAAGGTGGTGTATGGCCCGCGCGCGATTCCGGCGGTGGTGTTCACCGATCCGGAGGCGGCCTGGTGCGGGTTGACCGAAACGCAGGCGCAGCAGGAAAAGCGCGCCGTCAAGGTGGCCAAGTTTCCGTGGGGCGCCTCCGGTCGGGCCACGACGTTGAACCGCAGCGAGGGGTTTACCAAATTGCTGGTTGACCCCGAAACCGAGAGGATTCTGGGCGTGGCCATGGTCGGGCCGGGGGCGGGCGAACTGATCGCCGAAGGCGCGCTGGCGATCGAGATGGGCGCGGTAGCGGCCGATCTCAAACTGACGATTCATCCGCACCCAACCTTGTCGGAGACCCTGATGGAGGCCGCCGAGGTGTTTTTTGGCCAGAGCGCGCATTTTTTTAGTCGGCGGTGAAACCGTACAGCCTCCAGGAGGAAATCGCCAATAGCATCACACATGGGATCGGCCTGATTTTGAGCGTGGTTGCGTTGGTGGCGCTGGTCGTGCTGGCCTCGGTTTACGGCACGGCCTGGCATGTAGTGAGTTTCACAATTTATGGCGTCTCATTGGCCGTCCTCTACACCGCCTCCACCCTGTACCACAGTTTCCAGCGGCCGCGCGTCAAATATGTACTGCGAATCGTTGACCATTCTTCCATCTACCTGTTGATTGCCGGCACCTATACGCCTTTAGGATTGGTGGTTCTGCGCGGCGGATGGGGGTGGTCCTTGTTTGGTGTGATCTGGGGACTGGCCGTCATCGGCATTGTCTTTCAATCGGTGTTCCCCAACCGGTTTCGCGGCGCGGCCACCGTTCTTTACGCGGTGATGGGCTGGCTGGTGATCGTGGCCTTCAAACCGTTGCTTGCGGGGTTGGCGCCGGGCGGGGTGCGCTGGCTGCTGGCAGGCGGATTTTGCTAGACAGTGGGGATTGGTGTTTACTTGATGAAGCGCATCCCGTATCATCACGCCGTCTGGCACCTGATGGTCCTGGCCGGCAGCGCCTGCCATTTTGTGACCGTGATTATCTATATTCTGCCGGTCCGGGTGTGACGGATGTTCAGAA
Source organism: uncultured Verrucomicrobiota bacterium (assembly GCA_964570325.1). Classification (GTDB taxonomy): domain Bacteria; phylum Verrucomicrobiota; class Kiritimatiellia; order CAIQIC01; family CAZMXS01; genus CAZMXS01. The sequence goes on from CAZMXS010000030.1 coordinate 35,444, forward strand.
GTCCTGCTCGGCGAAAAATATGTGCCAAAACCCGGCGCCGGCCAGGCATTGGGCAAGATCCTCTGCGACAAAACGGCAACCGGCCAGGCGGCGCGGCACTTCCGCGTCGTCGCACCGGACATCGGCGCATCGGCCGGCCTCGATTTCCAGCGCCAGTTTCCGCTCAGGTGCGGGCTGGAAAACCACCCGAAATACTGGAGTGGCGCCGAATTGCCATTCCCATGCGGCAAACCTTTCTGCCGCCGCATCCGGGTTGGCGGGCGCTAAGTCCGCTGCGGTGAGCGGCGCGCCGGCGCATTCGAATGCAGTGGCCAGTTCCCGCTGCAAGCGCGCACAGGTTACGCGGGAATCCAGCGCCGTCAGATTGATAACGGGCGTCGGGCGCGACATGATGGCGCGGGTTTCGATCGCCAGCGCCGGCGGCGCCAGCGCCGCGCGCATTTCGGCCAGTTTCGCGGAGACGAGGAGTGTGCCATGGTGCAGCGCGGCGTCCCCGCGGAAGCAGAATGCCGTGCCGGAAATTTTGCGCCCGTCCACCGTCAGACTGTGGTGCGGGGTCAACTCAGCCGCGATGCCGCACGCGGCGAGCGCCGCGCGGACGCGCGCGAAGCAGTCGGCCGCGCGATAATCCGCCCGCGGCATGACCAGGGTGTAGTTCAGGTTGCCCGGGTCATGGTACACCGCGCCGCCGCCGGACAGCCGGCGGACGAGGGGCGCGCCGCGCCGCCGCAGGTATCCGGTGGCGCATTCACGCCAGGGATTCTGATTTTTGCCGATGACGACGCATTCCCGATTCCGGTAGAGCATCAAGACCGATCCGAAACGCGCCGCCTGCGCAAGCAGGCATTCCTCAAGCGCGAGGTTGCGGAATGGATCCAGTGAATCTGATTCCAGGCAACGCATGGAGCTGAGCTTGATTGTTTGGTGGACAACCCGGAATGCGGTGCGCCTGCCTGCATTCCCTTCCCACGCCTGCTACGGGATTGGCGGCTGCGGCGCCGGCTTTGCGGGGCTATCCAGTTTCAATTTCCAACTATTGATTCTTGCATGATCCTCGATTATGGTCTGTGCGGCAAGCTGTTGTGAAAGGATTGTTATGAAGAGCCTGATTAGCGAAGAGTTCATCCGCCAAATTCCCAAGACGGACTTGCACGTGCACCTGGACGGTTCGCTGCGGATCCCCACGCTGATCGAATTGGCCTCCGCGTCCGGGGTGTCATTGCCTTCGAATACCGAGGCCGGTCTGCGGGAACTGGTGTACAAGGATGCCTACGAGAGCCTGCCCGATTATCTCAAAGGCTTTGTCTATACGATCGCGGTAATGAACAACCCGGAGCACATCGAGCGCGTGGCGTTTGAGCTGGCTGAAGACAATCTGGCGGAGGGCGTGCGTTACCTGGAAGTGCGTTTCGCTCCGCAACTGCATGCCGTCAAACATATGAGTGTTGAACAGGTGCTGGCCGCGGTGTGCCGGGGTATGGACCGGGCGAAGCGGCGACATAATGAACACCCGGCCGTCCGGTCCGGCGAGGACATTCCTTTCGATTATGGCATAATCGCCTGCGCCCTGCGTTCGTTCAATCCGCACATGTCGCCCTACTATGCAAAAATCTGCGATGTAATGTCCTTTGCGCCGAAGAAGGAAATCTTTGCCACCGCCTCGCTTGAACTCGCGCGCGCGGTGGCGGAGATTGTCGCCGAGAAGGGGCTGCCGATTGTCGGCTTCGATCTGGCGGGCGAGGAGCACGGGTTCCCGGCGGTAGACCACCAGGCGGCGTACCAGTACGCACACCGGCATTTCATCAAGAAAACCGTGCATGCCGGCGAAGCCTACGGTCCTGAATCCATTTTTCAGGCGATCACTGACTGCCACGCGAACCGACTCGGTCACGGAACATTTCTGTTCGCCGCCGACATGGTCCGCGATCCGGCGATCCGCGATCCGAAAACCTTTGTGCGCAACCTGGCCGAATACATCGCCAGCCGGCGGATCACGATTGAGGTCTGCCTTACCAGCAACCTGCAGACCACGCCGCTTATTCGCCGCGTGGCGGATCATCCGCTGGCCCAGATGCTGGCCCACAATATGTCCGTGTGTATTTGCACGGACAACCGGCTGATGTCCAACACCTCGGTCAGCCGCGAACTCCAGTTGGTGGCAACCGAGATGCCGGTGACGCGCAACCAGTTCCGTAACCTGGTTATTGCCGGTTTCAAGGGCAGTTTTTTCCCCGGTAGCTACAACGAAAAGCGAGGCTATGTGCGCCGGGTCATTGATCGCTATGAGGCGCTGGAAGAAAAGCTGCTGGGGCCGGTGGACCAGCGCGACCGGCATACGGACGATTAACCTGCGGGCGAGGGACGCGAGCATGCGCATGATAACGCGATGGACCGTGATTGGAGCAGCTTTGGCGGTGGTGATCGCAGCGTTCGGCTTGTTGGCCGGCTGCCGGTCGGCATCGGATGGATCTGTCTTCGAGGGAGCCAACACAATTGACACGCTGATGATCGGCGTTGCGCCGGATTATCCGCCGGTTATCTACAAGGAGGCCGGAACCTTCGCGGGCATTGAAGCGGACTTCGCGCGCGCCATCGGCAAGGCGCTGAATCGGCCGATCAAGTTTGTGGAGTGCAACTGGGACGACCTGATGCCGGCGCTGCGCGATTGCCGCGTGGATATCATCATGTCCGGGATGTCCATTACCCCGTCGCGTCGGATGCAGGTGGCTTTTGTTGAGCCGTATATGCGCGTTGGGCAACTGGCCTTGATGCGCGGTGTGGATGTGCCGCGCTTCCCGACGGCTCGGGAGATCATCGAAAGCCACGCCAATGTCGGTGTCCAGCGCGGCACCACGGGCGACCGGCTGGTCCAGCAGATGTTCAAAAACGCCAAGCGGATTCCTTATGCTTCGCCGACGGACGCGGCGGAGGATCTGAAGCGCCGGCGGATTGACCTGATGATCCATGACGCGCCAATGGTCTGGTGGCTGGTATCCGAGCATGAAGGATCGTTGGCGGCATCAGATCAGTTGTTGACCGAGGAGTACCTCGCATGGGGCGTCCGCCGCGGCGACGCGAAGTTCCTCGCGCAGTTGAACCAGTTGGTGAAGGACTGGGAAGCCAACGGAACACTCGACCGGATCATTCGCAATTGGCTGCCGGACTACCCGGGCAAGAAATAAAGGCCGTTAATGCTTGCTCTGGCGCTCAGCTCCGACTGGGCGCCAGCCAGTCCGCTCGCTCATGCTCGCGGGCGCGGCGGTCCGGTTCAGCCCGATTCGGGCCGGCGGCTGTCTATACCGCGTTCAAGCTCGCCGTGTTTTCGCAATTCACGCTTCATGATCTTGCCGGCGGCGTTCTTCGGCAGCTCCGGCACAATAAAGACCTTGCGCGGGATTTCGTGGCGGCCGAGATTCTCGCGGCAGAAGGCCCGGATGGCGGCCGGAGTTGTCGCGGCGTCCGGCTTCAAAGCCACGTAGGCGACCGGAATCTCGCCGTGGCGCTCGTCCGGTTCGCCGATCACGGCCGCCTCGCGGATGGGTGGGAACTGGTACAAGCATTCCTCGACGATGCGCGGATAGACGTTCATGCCGTTGACGATGACCATGTCCTTCTTGCGGTCCACAATGGCGAAGTAGCCGTCCGCGTCGCGCGTGCCGAGGTCGCCCGTGCGGAACCACTCGCCAAAAAACGCCGCGCGTGTATCCTCCGGCAAACCCCAGTATCCCTTCATCACATTCGGCCCCCGCACCACGATCTCGCCGACCTGCCCGTCCGGCAGTTCGGCGCCGTGTTCGTCCACGATCTTCATCTCGACCAGCGGGATCGGGACGCCAATCGTGGCCGGCTTGCGCGCGCCGCCGATGGGATTGACGGCGGTTGCCGGCGAACATTCGGTCGGGCCGTCGCCCTCATAGATCGGCTTGCCGAAGCGCTCCTCGAAGCGGCGCATTACCGCGACCGGCATGGCGGCGCCGCCGGAGATGCCAAACTTCAGACTCGCGAGCTTGGGCGTATATTCCGCCGGCAGGTGCAGCATGGCATTGTACATGCTGGGCACCGCCAGAAAAATCGTGACCCGGTGCGCGGCGATAGCGTCGGCCACCTGCGGCGGATCGAATTTTGGCAGCGGCACCATCGTGCAGCCGTAGAGCGCCGGGAACAGCATGCAGGCGGTCGCGGCGAAGGCATGGAACATCGGCAGGACCACGAGGAAGACATCCTCGCCGGGTATCAGGCGCAGCGCTTCCTTGATGCTCCAGGCGTTGGCTGACAGGTTACGATGGGTCAGCATGGCGCCTTTCGGTCGGCCGGTCGTGCCGGATGTGTAAAGGATGGCCGCCAGGTCTGTTGACGGATCAAAAGCCACGTCAGGCGCGGTTCCGTCGGCGGCGAGCAGCTCGGAGAACAGCAAATCGTCAGGGGCGGCTCGATTGACGCCGATACAGATACGCAGGGCCAGGCCAGACGCGCCGGCCCGGATGGTGGGGAGGGCCGGGGCAAAGGCGTCATGATAGAACAACGCCTTGGCGCCGGCATCGTTCAGAATGAAGACAATTTCTTTCGGATTGAGGAGCAGATTGATCGGCACGACAACGGCGCCGGCTTTGACGATTCCAAAGTAGGCGATGGCAAAGGTGTCCGAATTGACGCAATACAGGCCGACAGGGTCGCCTTTTTGGATGCCGCGCCGGGCCAATCCGGCCGCGATCCAGTCGCTGCATTTGTCAAGTTGCGCGAAGGTGGTGGGGCGGCCGGCAAAGATAATGGCGTTATGCGCGGCAAACTCGCGGCAGTTACGCCGCAGCTTATCCGGGATAGACACGTCCCATTCTGGCATTGTGGCTTTCCCTTTTTTGGAAAGAACAAATCCCGGAGCGAATCCGCCGTTGCCGATTATAGCGTCAGCTTCCTGTCGTATCCTTAATAATGGTATTCGCTGCCGCCGATAAACTCGCGGATGAGCGCGTTTTTCGGTACCGCGCTATCGTCCGCCATGGGCAGCATGGGGTTGAGCATTTCATATACGCGGCGCGCGCGCAGATAGGCGTCCTGCCGTTTTGGATCGTTTTGATAAAGCTGGATGGCTTCAGGGAAGTACTGGAAGAGCCGGCACTTCATCAGCGGCATCTCGTAGGGCTGGGCGCTGTTAACGACATAGTCCACCGTGCCGATGTACGGGATGATGTGCTTAAGCTCGCTGCGGCGCACATAGTGCCAGTGGGTGAGCGTCTGCAGCGGCTTGAGGTTGCGGTGCCAACTGTCGCGGATCATTCGGCGCAGCAAACGATTGTCGGCCCAGCGCATGAAGGTGCCGTCCGCGTTGCGCAACTGGCCGAGCGTTTCGATGTATAGTTTGAACTTTTTGCTGGCCGGCGTGCTTTGGGTCATCGCGCCGTAGAGCCCGTGCAAGCTGTCAATCAGCAGGATCTGGTTGGGCTTGAGGCTCAACTCGTGGACATTGAGCTGGCGCTTGCCGGTCTTGAAGTCGTAGTGCGGAGTCTTGATCGTCTTGCCGGCCAGCAATTCGGCCAGGTGCTGGTCAATTAACGGCAGGTCCAGCGCCTGCGGCGTTTCGTAATCATAGTCGCCAAACTCGTCCTTCGGGTGCATCTCGAGGTCGAAGAAATAGTGGTCGAGATTGATGGCCTTGAGCTCGACGCCGATGGCGGCCAGTTTCTCGCTGACCTTGATCGTGGTCGTGGTCTTGCCGGATGAGGAGGGGCCGGCGATAATGACGATCCGGACCTCGGGCAGGCGTTCAATGATTCGGTCAGCGCCGCGAGCAACCTCGTCGAGGTAGCGCTGCTCGCAATCCTGAACCAGTTGCGGGTACTTGCCGTCGGTAATGATCCGGTTGATGCCTTCCACCGTCTCGCACTTATGGTCCATGTTCCAGCGCAGCACCTCGTAGATCTTCTTGTACGGGATGTTGTCGCTGGCTTCCAGCCGCTGCTCGGCGCGCATCGCGCGGGCCTGGGCCCGCTCGTGCCGGTAGATGATGTAGGCGCGCGCCGTCTTGGCGTGGCCGGACTTGATCAGCGTCGCTTCAACGATATCCTGAATCTCTTCGACGGACGGCGTGGCGTCCGCGCCATAGTTTTCCACCAGCCGCCGCTCGACTTCGGCGGCCAGTTGCTCGGCGGTGGCGCGGTCGCTGCCGCCCACGGCGGTGGCCGCCTTGAAGATGGCGGTGGCGATACGATCGCGGTCATAGGCGACGAGATTGCCATCCCGCTTGAGAATCTGTCGAATTGCGCCTGCGGTGCTCATGGAACCTCCTGGTTTGATAAAGCGTTGAGCCCGGCCGCTTGGCAGCGAACCGGTCGGAATGAACGGCGAACGGATTGGGCGGCAAACTTGAGCCGGTATTGAATGGAAGAACGAAACCGCATGCTTCGCGTGCGCCTCATGCCTCTTCTACCCGCGTTTCTGCTCCTCTGCTTGCGCGCGTGAACCTGTCGCGCCCCCGCCCGGATCAATCGCCGAACTCGAGAAAGCCCTCGAGCTTGCGGATGCGCGTCGGGTGGCGCATCTTGCGCAGGGCCTTGGCTTCGATCTGGCGGATGCGTTCGCGCGTGACGGCGAACTTTTTGCCGACTTCCTCGAGCGTGCGCGAATAACCATCCGCCAGGCCGAACCGGAGCGTCAACACCTCCTGCTCGCGTTCGGTCAGGGTTTTGAGCACATCCTGCAGCCGGTCCTTGAGCAGGCTGTAGGCCGTCATTTCCGACGGATTTTCCGCGCTCTTATCCTCGATGAAATCGCCGAAGTGCGTATCTTCGCTGTCACCGACCGGGCTCTGCAGCGAGATGGGCTGCTGGGCCATCTTGAGCACGGCGCGAACGCGGTCCACCGGCAGCGCCATCTCCTCGGCCAGTTCCTCCGGCGTCGGTTCGCGGCCCAGTTCCTGCACGAGTTTTTTCTGCTCGCGCATCAGTTTGTTGATCGTCTCGATCATGTGGACCGGGATGCGGATCGTGCGCGCCTGATCGGCAATGGCGCGCGTGATCGCCTGGCGGATCCACCAGGTGGCGTAGGTGCTGAATTTATAGCCGCGCCGGTACTCGAATTTTTCGACGGCCTTCATCAGGCCCATGTTGCCCTCCTGGATCAGGTCCAGGAAGGAGAGGCCGCGGTTGGTATATTTCTTGGCGATGCTGATTACCAGGCGCAAGTTGGCTTCGACCATCTCGGTCTTCGCCTGCAGGCCCTTCTTCAACCAGACTTTCAAGTCCTTGTACTGCTGGTCGAAGTCGGCCGCCAGCATGCGTTGCTCGGCTTCCAGGAGCGCCAATTTCTTTTGCTCGTTGCGCAGCGCCTCCGGATCCCGCGACTTGGTCGCATTTTCCAGGCGTTGCAGGGCCTTGCGGCTCTGCTCCAGGCGCTGGTGCGCCTCATCGGCGACGGTGATGAAATCCTCGATTGCCTTCTGTTTGAAGAACAGTTTGTCGAAGAGTCCGGCCAGGTGGTCGCGGGCTTGGTTGAAGGCGCGCTGCCGTCGCGCCCGATCGGCCTTGCTCAAGCGGGCGCGACAACACCGCTCAAACTTTTCGCCCACCGTCTTGTGCGCCTTGCGGATTTGCTTCACGACGCTTTCCATATGCGTCAGATACTTCTCGCGACTGTCCACATGCTTGTCGCTGATGATGCGGTCGAAGCGTTCGCGGCCCTGAACAAGCCGGTCAATCAGGCCGAGGTAGGCGCCGGTCGCAAAGCCGAAGCGGTTGAAGAGGTTGCGGGAGTTGATCTCCGCCTCTTCGATGCGCTTGGAAATCTCCACCTCCTGCTCGCGGGTAAGCAGGGGCACCTGGCCCATTTGCTTGAGGTACATCCGGACCGGATCGTCGAGCACGTCCACCCGCTGCGCCTGTTTGGCCCGCTCCTCCTTCTCCATTTGGAGCTTGAACTTCTGCTCGTCGGCGTCCTCGATGATTTCGATGTCCATCTTCTTCAACATGAAGACGATGCTGTCGAATTCCTCGGCGTTGAGCACGCTTTCGGGGATGGCCTCGTTGATGTCGTCGAAGGTCAGGTAGCCCTGTTCGCCGGCGAGCTTGACCAGTTCGCGGAACTTGGCGAGCCGCTCGTCGCTGTTGACCTTGTACTGGCTGAGCTGAACTGTTCCCTCGGCGTCCGGCGCGGCCGCCGGTGTTTTGGCGGACGCCGCTTTGCGGTCCTCCGGCTTGGCCTTTTTCGAGGTTACGGCTGCTTGTTCAACGGTTTTGGTTTTTGCGTTCTTTACCATAATGATCCCGGGAAAATGGCAAAATGAACCCTATTATACTCCAAAAGTGCATGAATATTTCCATTTCCCCCCGTTTCGTCAAGAGCAACCCGGAAAAAACTTATGCCCAGAGCCGGGGGGGATAATCGCCGGCCGCGACTAAAGCCCCTATTCCAGCCCGTACGGTTGGAAGATCCTGCGGATAAGTCACCCCCAGCCAGGCGTCGGGGGTCGGCAGCACATCAACGGTTGCCCGGTTGGTCTGGATTAGATGGTCAATCAGCGTCGGAATCTGGTACTCGGCCCGATCGGGCTGATGCAGATAGCGCAAAAAATCGAGGAACCCGTTTTCCAAGTGTTCAAAGATGGAGGGGGTGAAACCCCACATGTTCATGGATACCGTTTCCTCGCCGGTCAACGGCTCCCAACGGTCGCCGTCACGATAGGCGATGGCGCCATCCCGACGGCCGATTTCCAAACGCTCGGTTACCCTGCGCAGGACGCCGGTGTTATCGGTCGCGCAGACGCCGCGAGCCACGGTTCCGTTTTCGGAAAGAGTGTTGCGCAAGGCAAACCCGACCAGCGCGTACCGGTTGCGCGTGCCGGCCAGTTCCCGCAGCCGACTGGCCAGCATGGCGAACGAGCGCCGGCCATAGAAGTCGTCAGCGTTGACGACAGCAAAGGGCCCGGTCACGTGGTGGCGGGCGGCATAAATGGCGTGCGCGGTGCCCCATGGTTTCTTCCGCTCCGGCGGCGCGGCAAAGCCGGCGGGCAAATCGCCCAGTTCCTGGAAGGCATAGGCGATGGCCAGCCGCCCGCCGAAGTGCGGATCGGCGATCGCGCGGAAATCCCGCTCGATGTCGCGGCGGATCACGAACACGATGCGGTCGAAGCCGGCGCGTCGCGCGTCAAAGACGGAGTAGTCCAGCACGATCTCACCGCTTGGTCCGACCGGCGCGATCTGCTTTAACCCGCCGAACCGGCTGCCAATTCCGGCCGCCAGTACCATGAGCGTCAGAGATTCAGATGGGTTGGTCATGAGTGGGTGGCGGCTGGGTGGCGCGGTCAATTTCGTCGCGGAACCGGCGGAAATCATCCAGCCGGGTCGAGACCACAGTATATATGGGATTCAGATTGATTGCTTCGTGCCCGTGGACAATCAGGTCGCGCATGCGGCCCAGGGATCGGTATGGCTCTGCCTTGCGCAGTACTTTTTTACGCTAGATCATGCCTTTCCACTTCAAGTTCCGGCCGCCGCTCCATTCCGTTGCAGCCGGTACCGCTGTCGGCAACACCCGTTGCCGCTCTCTGCCTGAAAGGGACATCGGATTCATACACTAGAGTCGGCTATTGGAAAAACAATCTAAAAGAAGTGCGGGGCCCTTGGTTGAGTGCTAGACTGCTTGACAGCCGGCAATATGACTCCAGTTGTAATGAGAACAGAGGCCTCTTATGGATAAGCAGCGTATTTTGACCATGATTAGTGTGGGCTGGTTGTGGCTGCTGTGGGGCAACGCCGCTTGGAGTGGCGTCACCTGGAGTTTCAATTATCTCGACGGTAATTTTCCGGATGAGGCCAAGGCCGATCTGGCTGCCGTCGGCAGGATTTTGGGTGGGTGGCTCAAGACGACTTCCACCGTGACGATTGCCATTGATGTGCGCGGGTTCGACAAGAAGGGTGGCTCGCTGGGCAGCGCCAGCAGCGGCAAGGCCAATTATCATACGAACTTTGACCGGACGGTGGTTCAGCACAAGATCCTCAGCGGGCAGGATGTCAACGGCGCGGCGGCAGATGGCGAAGTGAATGTGAATTTCAACTCCGGTTACCGGTGGGGCTATGGCGATGAGATCCCCAAGGCGAAAATGGATTTCAAGGCCATGCTCATCCATGAGTTTGTGCATACGATGGGATTCGCGGGCGATATTGACCCGCCCGACGCGGCCAAAACCGGCGACGACCGCGTGACCAAATGGACCGAGTTTGACAAGTTCTGCTCCGATGACGCGACCAATCTGTTCGTGCGGCGCGCGGACGGCTTTTTCCAGAATGGCGCCGACGGTACGGAGTACGACGCGCGGGCCGGATTGACCGGCAATCGGATGCGCTGGGCCGGTCCGCGGGGGACACAGGCCTACAGCAACCGGCTGGTGCCGCTGTTTTCACCCACGCCGTGGGCCAACGGCAGCAGCGGCAGTCACGTGGATGACACCGTTTTTGAGGGCAAACTGATGGTGTCGGCCGGCGGCGCCGGCGGCAAGGAGGCGCGGGATGTGTGCCCGGTCGAAGCCGGCATCCTGCAGGATTTGGGTTATTTATTCCAGGCGCTGGTCCAGTTCACCAACACCACCCAAAAGGTTACGCCGCCCGAGCCGGAAGAGGGTGAACGGGCGCGCGCGCCCCGCGCCGGTGTGACCACCAACTGGGTCTGGGTCACGATCATCCGGACGGGCGATGTGGAAACCAACGGCGCAGTGGATTATACGACGGTGCCGCAGTCCGGCAAGGGTTGGGCCGCGGAGGGTTGGGACTACCTCGCCGCCAGCGGCACATTAGCGTTCGCCCCCGGCGTGATCACGCAGGCCTTTCCCGTGGCCGTGTTGAGCGACACCAATATCGGATCCACCGTGGAGTCCGTGCAACTGATACTGCGTAATCCGCAGGGCGGTTTCGTGCTGGGAACCGTCAGCAATTTCTATCTGCGGATCGTGGATGAGGTTGACGGCGTGCGCCAGTCCGTGTTGAGCGAGACCTTCTGCCGGTCCAACCGGCCGGCGGGTTGGAGCGTGTTCCCGACCAATGGCGACCCGGTTTGGGCCTTTGACAATCCCGGAGCGCGCCCGAACCGGACCGGTGGCAGCGGTGGCATGGCCATCGCGGACAGCGCCCATGCCGGCGCGGTGGACATGGATACCGCGCTGGTGACGCCGCCGCTGGACCTCGCGAGCTTTGACTATGTCAACCTGGAGTTTAACTATGACTTTTACTACTTCACCAACGGCGCCGAAACGCTGACGGTGGAAATCAGCACCAACGGCATGGATGGCCCGTGGGAGCCGGTGTGGGATGCGCCCGACGAACGGTATCCCATCCCGTCCTACAAAACGTATGAGGAAACCACCAACGCGGTGATCATGCCGGTGCGCTCCGGTAATTTCCGCGGGCCCGCGCTCGCTCAACTGGATATCAGCGAGTGGGTGGACGGCGCGGGGCAGGCGTTGATCCGGTTTGTTTATGCCGACGCCCACAGCAATGGCTGGGCGCAGATTGATAACGTTCGCGTGTTCGGAAACATTGATTACGAGCAGTACACCAACGACGTGCCGGGCCAATTGCCGGCGTGGTGGCAGGCGATCTTTTTCCATGGCGATCCAACCAACGAGCCGGGCGTGGACGCTGACAGTGACGGCTATTCCAATTATGAGGAACTGGTCGCCGGCACTGATCCGACGGACGCGGACTATCGGCCGGAAATTGATGAGATTGACGTGCAGATAGGGCAGAACCGCACACTGATCGCTTTCTGGGCGGAGCCGGGCCGCACTTATGCCCTCAGCTATTCCAACCGCGCCACCGGCGGCTGGTCGGCGCTGGCGTCCGGCTTGCGGGGCGACGCCGATTTTCTGGAGGTGACCAATCCGTCCGTCGGCAGCGCGCAGTATCGGCTGGAGGTGACGGCGCGCGGCTACACCAACGTGATCCGAGCGTACGCAACCGCGACCAACCGGCCGGCGCCGGCTTCCGGGTTGACGGCCACGGCGGGCCAATACAGCGACCGGGTGAATGTGGCGTGGCAGGACGTCCCGGCCGCGTTGTACCAGGTGTTCCGGGGCACGAACGACAACCCGGGTTCCGCGACCAGCTTGGGAATCATTGGCGGCACGGCCATGACCGACCTCGGCGTTGGGCTTTACCAGATCTATTACTACTGGGTGCAGACGTGCGACATGCTCGACGGCATGGGGACAGGCTTGGTTGGTCCGGTTGTCGGCTACGCCAGCGACATCGAACTGGGGGTCCGGACGGCGCTGGAAGTCACCTGGCCTTCCCAGGTGGGCACGAACTATGTCGTGCAGTGGACCACCAACATGAGTTCGGGCCCGTGGCTCTTTGTCACCAACGTCACCGGGGCCGCGGGCACGAGCAGCGTGCTGCGCTCTCTTCAACCCGGTCCGCGCGGATATTATCGCGTGATCGTGGAATGAGCGCCGCGGAATTAAGCGTTCAATCTGGAACCAGATGGAAGCGAGCGCCAGAGTAGACGGGGCGGTTGCTTGCGCGGCGAATAGCTCGCGGCGTGGGTATCCCGTTCGGCGCGCAGGGAATGGGGAGTCGGTTGATGGCTAAAGCGGGCAGGGTGCCCGCTCCATGGAGCGCTCCGGCGGGAGCATGGGTGGTCCGGCTGTGGAAAGAGCCGGATCGGGCTTGCGCATGCGCCCAAGCCTCTTGGCCCTTCCAGTTGCCTCCCACGGCGCTTTTCGGTATCGTCCCGTCCACAAGGAGAATCAACCGATGAAGAACTGGCAGGAAACGGCGCAAATTTTCGAAGAAATGAGCCGCCTGCAGGCGCAGGGGCGCGCCTTTGTGCTGGCGGTGATCACCCGCATCCAGGGCTCCGGGTACCGGCGACCCGGCGCCAAGCTGCTGGTGCGTGATGACGGCACGCTGATCGGCAATGTCAGCGGCGGTTGCCTCGAGAACGATTTGCGCGAGCGGGCGTTGCAGATGATGCGATCCGGCGTGCCCGGCAAGGTGCATTATGACACCGGCACGGATGATGACCGGGTTTGGGGGTTCGGCTTAGGTTGCAACGGGCAGATTGACCTCTGGCTGTGTTCCTCTTCTTCGCCCAAGCTGGCGGCGATCCTGGGTGCGGTCTGCGCGCGACTTGCGGGTGATGAGCCCTTCGGCATCCGCATGCGCCTGGCCGTGGAACGCGATGCCGAGTCCTTTGAATTGATCGAGCGGCCGGCGGGCGCGGCAGTCGCCCTGGCGGAGCAGGCTGGGGTGGAAGTTTTCACGGATGCGCTGACCCCACCCCCGTGGTTGGTGGTATGCGGCGCGGGGGATGACGCGGTGCCGCTGGTGGCTTTGGCCGCCGCGGTTGGATTTCGCGTCGTGGTGGTGGATCACCGGCCGGCCTATTTGAAACCCGAGCGTTTTCCGGCCGCGCGCCTGACGCTGTGCGCCAGGCCCGAGGATTCCCTTCCGCTATTGCCGGCGAATGCGCGCACCTTCGTGGTTATCAAGACGCATATTCTGGAGCATGACCGGGCGTGGTTTGCGCGCTTTGCCGCCACGCCGGCGCCGTATATCGGCCTGCTGGGTCCCAAGGCGCGGCGGGTGGACGTGCTCAAGTCGGCTACGCCGGAACAGGCGGCGCGCGCTTATGGCCCCGTCGGTCTCGATATCGGCGCGGAGGGCGCGGAGCAGGTCGCGGTCAGTGTGGTGGCGGAACTGCTCTGCGTTTATCATGGCCGCCGGCCCCAGCACTTGCGGGACCGCACGCAGCCGATCCATGCTTGAGGTTCGCGGCCTTGGCGGCTAGATTGACGGTTCAGCGGACGATTGGCAACGGAGATCACAGCGATGGCGGCACGCGTATTGGACGGCAAAGCGATCGCGCAGCAGATGCGCGCGGAATTGAGCGCCGAGGTGGCGGAACTGAAGGCGCGCGGCGTTACGCCCGGCCTGGGCGTGCTGCTGGTGGGCGACGACCCGGCCTCGCGTTCCTATGTGACCGCCAAGGAAAAAGCCTGCGCGGAAATCGGGATCTTCTCGCTGGAAAAACGCCTGCCGGCCGATGCCGGGCGCGCCGCGATTCTGGGTGTGGTGGACGAGTTCAACGCCGATTCCCGGATCCATGGTATTCTGGTGCAACTGCCGTTGCCCGATCCGGCTATGGAACTTGACGTTATCGGCGCCATTCGGCCGGAGAAGGATGTGGACGGTTTCCACCCGGTTAGCGTTGGCCGGATGTTGCTGGGGCTGCCGACCTTCTTGCCATGCACGCCGCATGGCGTGGCGCAGTTGCTTCGACGCGCGGGTTGCGCGATCGAGGGCGCGCACGTGGTCATTGTCGGCCGGAGCAATATCGTGGGCCGGCCGCTGGCGAACATCCTCTCGCAGAAAAGCGCGCTTGGCAACGCGACCGTCACGCTCTGCCATACGCGGACGCGCGACCTTGGCCGCTTCACGCGGCAGGCGGATATCGTTGTGGCGGCCGCCGGCCGGCCGGGGACGATTACCGTGGACATGGTGGATGCGCGCGCAGTTGTAGTGGATGTCGGCGTGAACCGCATGCCGGACGCCGCGAAGAAAAGCGGGTTTCGCCTGGTGGGCGATGTGGATTTCGAGCCGGTCAGCCGCAAGGTGGCGGCGATCACGCCGGTGCCGGGCGGGGTGGGGCCGATGACGATCACGATGCTGCTGTTCAATACGGTGGCGGCGGCGCGGGCGGCGCGCGGATGACAACCTGGAAACAGGCGTGAGAATCCTCAACCGATATATCAGCCGGGATTTCATTCGGTCATTCGCGCTCACGCTGCTGGTCTTCACATTTGTGATGTGCGTCGGCGCGCTGATCAAGGCGATTGACCTGCTGGCGCGCGGCGTGTCGGGCTGGCTGATCCTGAAGATGTTTTTCTACAATGTGCCGTTCATCATGACGTTCTCGATCCCCATGAGCGTCCTGACGACGGTGCTGTTGCTGGTTGGGCGGCTGTCCTACGATGGCGAAATTACGGCGATGAAAGCCTGCGGGTTGAGCGTCTGGCAAGTGGCCGCGCCCATCATTATGTGGTCCATTGTCATGTCGTTTGTCTGTATCTACCTTAGCAGCACGGCGGCGCCCAACAGCCATTATGCCCAACGTCGCGTGTTGGTGGAATTGGGGATGGAGGATCCGGTGACGCTGCTGGAGGAGGGCCGCTTCGTCCGCGATTTTCCCGGCCTGATGGTGTATATCGGAAAGAAGGATCGCAATCGGGTGACCGACATCAGCGTGTACGAGATCGAAAAGCTGCGGGTGGTCCGTCACATCCGGGCGCGCGCCGGCACGATCAACGTGAACCGCGAGCGCAACTTGCTCGAAATTGATCTCGATGATGTGCGCATCGATCAGCCCGATCGGGCTTACCCGCTCGATTTGACCAAATCGCGCCACCTGACGGCGGAACGCTATCCGGTGAAGATAGACTTCTCCCAATTGCTGCGGCGCGGCTCGGTGAATAAAAAAATCCCGGACATGACTTTTGGCGAACTGATCGGCGCCATCCGCAATGTGCGGGCGGCATTCCCGAACGTCAAGGAGGAGGAAGTGCTGCGCCAGCGAATGGCGCTGCTGGTGGACGCCAACGAACGGCTGGCGCTGTCGCTATCCTGCTTTGCCTTCGCGCTGTTGGGCATCCCGTTGGGAATGCGCTCGCGGCGCAAGGAAACCTCGGTGGGGGTGGCGATCAACCTGGCGCTGGTTTTCTTATTTTATGTGTTCATCCTGCTGGCTGATTCGCTTGTGGATCGGCCCGAGTTGCGGCCCGACCTGATTGTCTGGACGCCGGTTATCCTTGCCGAAATCATCGGCTTCTGGTTGATTCAGCGGTCGAATTGAACCGAAACCGCATTGTTCATGGAGTGCGGGCATCTTGCCCGATGAATCAGGCGCAACCTATTCCTCATTAAT
>CAZMXS010000031.1:0-50762 GCA_964570325.1 uncultured Verrucomicrobiota bacterium
GCCGCCGCGGAATGACCGACCGGAAAAGGATCGGGCAGGTGTAGGCCGGTGTCGCGCGGGCTATCGGGGAGGTTGACAGGTGCCGAGTGGCCCCGCCAATATGCGCTAAATTCAGGTCGGTGTTGATGGATGACAGGCAAATAGAGTGTTTGCAGCGCATGACGCCGGCGCAGCGCCTGCACGTGGCCTTGCGCCTTTACGTCTCGGCCCGCCGGCTGAAGGCCGCCATGTTGCGGTCGCTGCATCCGGACTGGTCGGACGCGCAGGTGGAGCGCGCGGTGCGCGAGGTGTTTCTCTATGCCCGAAGCTGATTTGATTCTCATATTCGTCCGACCGCTGAACCGGTTGGGCCTGCCGTACATGGTGACGGGGTCGGTGGCCAGCATCGCCTACGGCGAACCGCGCTTGACGCATGATATCGACTTGGTGGCGGAGTTCGATCGGGCGCGGATCCCGGAACTGGTCGCCGCCTTCCCGCCGGAAGAGTTTTATTGCCCGCCGGAAGAAGTGGTCGTGGTGGAGTCCCGGCGCCCCCAGCGCGGGCATTTCAACCTGATTCACCACCCGACCGGACTGAAGGCCGACATCTACACGGCTGGCGAAAACCCCTTGCACCGTTGGGCGTTGGCGCATCGCCGCCGGATCGAAGAGGCCGGCGAACCGGTCTGGCTGGCGCCGCCGGAGTACGTTATCGTGCGTAAGCTCGAGTATTTCCGCGAAGGCGGCTCGGAAAAGCACCTGCGCGATGTTCGCGGCATGCTGGCGGTTTCAAAAGACCTGATTGACCGGCCGCTGCTGGAGCATAAGCTTGCGGAAGCCGGCTTGCAGGACGAGTGGCGGCAGGTGCTGACGGAACCCGCGAATTGAGGCGATTGACCGCAAGGGCGGCCGCAATGGCTCGCGGACGGCGCGGGGACTGGCATTCTGATGGCCCGCGGCGCAACCACCTTGTCCTCGCTTACTCTTCCTCTTGAATCTTACTCCTACTCGAAAAGCGAACAACGTAGCGGACGTGATAGCTCCTGTTCATAGACGATACGCACCGTGTCAGTGTCAGACCCCCGCCGCCTCGTGCGGTAGGTGAATTAGTTTCGCCGCTACCGGGCCACGGCAAAAACATATCCAGAGCGAACAGAGCGCTGGCGCTCGCTTCGCTCCGTGGCGCGGGGCTCCGGCCCCGCGCGGCACGCGACGGGAGCCGCGTGCCACGTTGTGCCCGGGCGCGGTACTGTGCCAAGCCCGGCACCTGGCCGTAGCCGCCGGCCATTCGGCGCGCGGTGTTGTCCGGTCTGGACCAATGACTGAAGGATGATTCCGTGGTGGTGGTGGTGTACGGCGCCCGGCGGGTGGGCAAAAGCACGCTGCTGTTGTCAATCGTGCAAGACCTGCTTGGACCGCGGCATGGGGTTTCGCCAGACGCGATCTTTTTTTTCGATGTGGATACGGCGGACTGCGCGGATGTCTTGCTGAACCCCGCGGCGCTGGTCAAGTTCATTGGGCCGGTCAAGCGCCCGGTTTATGTGTTCATCGACGAAGTGCAGCGCCTGCCCAACCCCGGCTTGTTCCTGAAGGGGGTGCATGATCTGGGCTTGCCGATCAAACTTTTCGTCTCCGGTTCCTCGGCGCTTGAAATCCGGAGCAAGATTCGCGAGACCCTGACCGGCCGCAAGCGCCTGATTCAGTTGGGTGGCTTGTCTTGGAGCGAGTATGCCGCGGCCGGCGCGGGCGATTGGCGGGATTTCCTGGTCTATGGCGGGTATCCCCGGCTGGCCCTGACCGCCGATCCCTTCGAGCGCCGGCGCATGCTGCTCGAGTATTACGAGAGCTTCCTGGAACGCGACATCGACAACTTCCGGCGCGTGGACCGCATGGACGTCTTCCGCGAGTTCATCCGCCTGCTGGCCTTTCAGTCCGGCAGCCTGGTCAATCTCCACGAGCTGGCGGGCACGCTGCGCATCGCGCGCGATACGCTGGCCCGCTACCTGGGCTACCTGGGGGAAACCTTCATTGTGCGCCGGCTGCTGCCGTTTGCCCGCAACCCCCGCACGGAATTGACCCGCATGCCCAAGGTGTATTTCACCGACAGCGGTTGGCGGAACCTGGCGGGCGGCGGTTTTACCGACTGGGACGCGCGGCCGGACCGCGGGCCGCTGCTGGAAACCGCGGTGGAGCATCACCTGCGCGTCGCCTATCCCCTGGCCGACATCCGTTTCTGGCGGACCCAGGCGAAGGCCGAGGTGGACTTCGTCGTGGACGACGGCGGGGTAATCGAGGCGTTCGAGGTCAAGGCGCAGGCTTTGGACCGGCCGGCGATCGGCCGTAGCCTGCATAGTTTCATCCGCGCCTATCGTCCGAAATGCGTCACCATCGTCAACCTCGCATTGGCCGCGGAGTGCGCGGTGGACGGCGTCCCGGTCCGGTTCCGCGTCTTCCCCGAAGGCCTGCGGGACGAGCGGCCGCGGGCGCGGAGCGAAACCGCGAATTGAGGCGAATTTGCACACGACGGGAGCCGCGCGCCACGTGGCGCCCCGGCCCCGCGTTATCCGCCTCAATCTGCGTGATCTGCGGACGTTCTTCCGCTATCTTCCCCTGCCGGGAGAAAAAAACATGACCATTCGCACACGTTTCGCGCCCAGCCCGACGGGGCAGGTGCACATCGGCAACATCCGCGCCGCGATTTACAACTGGCTCTTTGCGCGGCACAACAACGGCCAGTTCCTGTTGCGCGTCGAGGACACCGATCGCGAGCGCTCAACGCCGGAGGCGGTTCAGGCGCTCCTCGCGGTAATGGAGTGGCTTGGGCTGGATTATGACGAGCCCGCGCTCTACCAGTCCACTCAAGCCCCGGCCCACCTCGCGGCGGCCGAAAAACTGCTCGCCGCCGGCCGCGCCTACAAGGAGGACAAGGGCGGCACCGGCAAGGGCGAGGCGGTCATCTTCCGCATGCCCGGCACGGATCTGGCCTTTCACGACGAGATCAAAGGCGACCTGCGCAAGGCCGCCAAGGACCTGCCGGACTTCGTCATCGTCCGCTCCAACGGCACGCCCGTCTTTCACTTGGCCAATGTTGTGGATGATATCACGATGGGGACGACGCATGTCATCCGCGGCGACGACCACGTCGAGAACACGTTCAAGCATCTGGCGCTCTTCGAGGCCCTCGGCGCTCCCGTGCCGAAGTACGCGCACCTGCCGATGATCGTCAACCAGCAGGGCAAGCCCTACTCCAAGCGTGACGGCGACGCTTTCGTCGGCGAATTCCGCGAGAAGGGCTATCTGCCCGAGGCGCTCTTCAACTACCTCGCCCTGCTGGGCTGGTCGCCCGGCGGCGACAAGGAGCTGATGTCGCGGTCGGAGATGATCCAGCTTTTCACCCTCGACCGCGTTCAGTCCTCGCCCGCGCAGGTGGATCTGAAGAAGCTCCAGTGGATGAACGGCGAATACATTCGGGCGCTGCCGGCCGACCGTTTCGAGACGGAGTGCCGCGCGGTGCTGCAGGCGGCCGGTCTGTGGCGCGATGACTTGCCGGACGGCTATTTTCATCGCGTCATGGAACTGCTCAAGCCGCGCATCCACCTGTTCAAGGATGCCGTGCCGCAGTGCGTCTATTTCTTAAGTG
This sequence comes from uncultured Verrucomicrobiota bacterium, assembly GCA_964570325.1. Classification (GTDB taxonomy): domain Bacteria; phylum Verrucomicrobiota; class Kiritimatiellia; order CAIQIC01; family CAZMXS01; genus CAZMXS01. Next base: position 3,620 of record CAZMXS010000031.1, read on the forward strand.
AGGACTTCCCTTTCGATGAAAAGGCCGTGGCCAAGCGCCTGCAAAAGCCGGGCGCGGCGGAGGGTCTGCGCGCGGTGCGCGCCGTGTTCGCCGGCCTGGCGACCTTCACGCCCGAGGCGACTGAGGCGGCGCTGCGGCAGTGCGCGGCGGCGCGCGGCGTCGAGGCGGCGGAGCTGGTGCACCCGGTGCGCGTGGCGGTGTCGGGGCAGGGCGGCGGCCCGAGCCTCTTCCACATGCTCGAAGTGCTGGGGCGCGATCGCACCGTGCGGCGGATTGACCGGGCATTGGAGAAATACGGGGGCTGAAGTTTATGATCTCCTACTCGTGATTCCTACTCGTACTCGTACTCGATCTTTGCGAGTCGGAGTACGAGTACGATTCACGAGTACGAGGAGGATTCACATGCACCCAACCGCACCCAAACCCGTCATGACCCTCGCGAATCGGATTACCATCGTTCGAATCATGGGCGTCCCGGTGTTCGTTCTGATGGTCGTATACTACCGGATGAGCCTCGCGGCGGGCGCCGGCGGCGAGTATTACCGTTGGGCGGCGCTGCTGGTGTTCGCGGCGGTCGCGCTGACGGATGCGCTGGACGGCTACTTCGCGCGTTCACGGAACGAGATCACGGAGCTGGGCCGCATTCTCGATCCGTTGGCGGACAAACTGCTGCTGGTTTCGGGGCTGATCCTGCTGACCCCGATCGCCTCGCCGCAATTGAAGCTACATATCCCCGTCTGGTTCACGCTGCTGGTGATCAGCCGCGATGTGATCCTCGTGCTGGGCGCGGCGCTGATCCACCATTTCGCGGGCACGGTGGTCGTCCGGCCGCGGGTGGTGGGCAAGATCGCCACGTTTCTGCAAATGTTGACCATTGTCTGGGTGCTGATGGAGGGGGCCGCCGCACTTTTCACCGGGCTGGTCTGGGCGGCGGGGGCGTTTACACTCGCATCTTTTATTTTATATGTCTTGGATGGCGCCCGGCAATTGGGCAATCATCCCGCCGCACAACCTCACCCATGAGCAATGAGGCACCACAACGGATTATGGCGATCGTCGGCCGGCCGAACGTCGGCAAGTCGGCGCTGTTCAACCGTATTATCGGCCGGCGGCTGGCGATCGTCCACGAGGAAAGCGGCGTCACGCGCGACCGGCTGATCAGCGAGGCGCACTGGCGCGAGCAGCGTTTCGACCTGATTGACACCGGCGGGCTGGCCGTCATGGACGGCGCGCGGCCGGAGCATGTGATCGCGGCCGAGACCGCGCGGCAGGTGGACGTGGCGCTGGAGGACGCGGCGGTGGTGCTGTTCGTCGTGGATCTCCAGGCGGGGCGGCTGCCGATGGACGAAGAAGTTGCGCGCCGGCTGCATCAATCCGGCCGGCCCGTGTTCATCGCCGCAAACAAGGCGGACAATTCGCAAATGGACCGGCAGGCGGACGAGTTTGCCGGGCTCGGGTTCCCGGTATTTCCGGTTTCGGCGTCCCACAACCGCGGCGTGGACACGCTGCTGGGCGCGGCCGTAAAAAAACTGCCGCCGCCGGCGCCGCGCGCCAGTGTCGCGCCGCTCAAGGTGGCGGTGGTCGGCCGGCCGAATGTCGGCAAGTCATCCTACATCAACCGCCTGCTTGGCAGCGACCGCGTGATCGTTTCGGAGATCCCGGGCACGACGCGCGACAGCATCGAGATTCCCTTCGCGATCGGCAAGGGCCCGCAGGCCCGGCATTACCTGCTGATTGATACCGCCGGCATGCGCAAGCCGGGCCGCGTGCACAACTCGGTGGAGAAGTTCAGTCTGTTTCGCGCGGAACAGAGCATCGCGAATGCCGACGTGGTCGTGCTGATGCTCGATGCCGGCGAGGGCCCGACCGAGCAGGACAAGAAGATTGCCGCTAAGATCGTGGAGAACCGCAAGGGCTGCGTCCTGCTGGTCAACAAGTGGGATCTGGCGGAGGGCACGAAGGTCTCCCCGCGCGAATACGCGGAGGCGTTGCAGCGGGCCCTGTACTTTGTAGAGAACATCCCGGTGGTTTTCGCCTCCGCGAAAAGCGGATTCAACCTGCGCAAGAGCATTGAAGCGATTGATCACGTCGCCGCGCAGACCGAGCAGAAGCTCGCGACCGGTGTGCTGAACCGAGTGTTGCACGACGCGGTGGACAAGATTCAACCGCCGCTGGTGCAGGGGCGGCGCTTCAAGCTGTTCTATGCCACCCAGACCGGCACGCGGCCGATCCGGGTCAAACTTTTCGTCAATGATCCCAAGCGGCTGGCGCCGGCCTATCGCGCCTACCTGCTGCGCAGCCTGCGGACGGCCTTTGGGCTCGAAGGCGCCCCGGTGGTGCTGCAGCTCGAATCCAGCCACAAACGGGATGAACCCCAGGCCTGAGCGGGCCGCAAAATCGCGGCGTGAGGATTCCCGATGGGGCGCAGCCGATAACCGGCTCGAATGGTAAGACGGCTCGTCCTCGCAGAGTTGGCCGGCCGGCGCGGGCGGGCGCGCGTCACGTAGGAGCGAAGCGCGATTCGCCGCATTTAGCCCTTGACCGCAGCCTGATTAGTGGACGATAGGTTGCTTGCCGCTGTGGCGGCATGGTGGCGCGGGATCTCAACCCAGGAGTCCTATGGTGTCATGAGAGCAACAGAAGCAGTCATGGCGGTGTTCATGCTGGCCGGCGCGTTGGGCGGCCAGGCGACGGCGCAGGGACCGTTGGCGCCGCCCGGCGCGCCGGGACCGGTGATGAAAAGCCTGGCCCAAGTGGAGCCGCGCACGATTCTGAGCATGACCTCCATGCCGGTAACGCTGACCCAACCGGGCTCGTATTACCTGGGCGGGAACGTGCTGGCCACCGGCGCGGCTTCCGCGATTGTGATTGCCACTAACGGTGTGACGGTTGATTTGAATGGCTTTACGCTGAATGGCGCGGGCTTTGCCGCCCACGGGATCCGGGGAAGTGATTCGCTCCTGTGTGGGGTTGAAATTCGCAACGGCTTTATCTGCAATTGGGGTCAGGATGGCATCTATCTGCCGCAGGCCAATGGCGGCGCGCTGCGCGACTTGATCCTTGATACCAACACCATGAATGGCGCGGTCATGGGCTCGAATACTCTGGTTGAGGGATGTGTGTTCCTGCGCAACGGGAACATCGGCTTGATTGTCGGCGATGGCTCGCTGGTGCGGCGTTGCGTCGCCTACCGCGACAGTGGGAACGGCATCCAGGGGTCTAACCGCGTTCAGATCGTGGAGTGTATCGCCCAGGCCAATCGCGCGATCGGCTTTGCCTGCGGGCACGGCGCGCGCATCTCCACCTGCATGGCCGTGAGCAACTTATTCGACGGCATAACGGTCGGCAATGACTGCTTCATCAACCGCAACCTGTGCCTCTACAACGCCTTTTTTTATGCCTCGGATTCCGCGATCTATGCCCAGTCCAACAACGTGATTGATGAAAACCATCTGCTCTACAATTACCGCGCCTTTTATCTGGACGGCACAAACAATCTGGTGCTGCGGACCTCCCGCTTGGGCAACACGGTGGCGAGTTATGCGTATCAGCCCACGAACTGGATTCCGCCCAACACGACGGCCAACCCATGGGGCAATCCCGAATGAGGGCCGGAAGACACTTATGAATATAAACCGACTCAGGCTCATATTGTTGCTGATGATCGTATTTCGCGCCCGTGAATCCGGCGCGCAGGGCGGGCTGCAACCCACGGCTGCGCCGGGCGCATCCATGCTCACCCTGGAGCAGATGGAACCTCGGACCGCGATCACCGGCCTGCCTTTCCGCATTAGCGCGCCCGGTTCCTACTGCCTCGCGGGATCGTTGATCGTTCCCCCAAGCAATCACGGCATTCTCGTGACCGCCAGCAACGTTACCATTGACCTCAATGGCTTTGCCCTGATCGGGGCCAACTACGGCAGCGGTATCATGGCGACGTCACTGGCTTACTCCGGCAGCTTCATGGTATACAATGGCACGATCAGCGGCTGGAGCAACGGCATCTACGCGCCGGCGTCCGTCGGTTCGATCTTTCGCGACCTGCGCATCGAGAACAACCGGGCCGTCGGCATGAACGTTGGTTATGCCAGTCTGGTTACCCGCTGCCAGTTCACCGGCAACGGGACCGCCACCACCAACAGCGGCCTGGTCGTCCGGGATGCCAGCGTGGTTGTGAACTGCGTGGTCGAGAATAGCGGCAACTTCGGCATTGCCATAATGCCCTATGGCGGCCTGATCGCCGATTGCGTCGTCCGGCGCAATCAGATCGGCGTTGTGATGGCTTACTATGGGTTGGTAACGCGCTGCCTGGTTGCCGAGAATTACGGCCACGGCATTTATGCCGGGGGGGTGCTTTTTGACAATCTGGCCGAAGGCAACCGCTCCGGCGCGGCCGCCGGAATATGTTTGCGCGGGCAATCGCGCGCCGATGGCAACATGACCCGCGATAACGACATGGGCATAACCTTGGCCGGAAACGGGAGCACGGTCGTGCGCAACCATGCGATCGGCAACAGCACCAACTACTGGTGGGCGGGGTGGTCGCCCAACTTCAACGGGCCGATTGACAGCGGCAACACGTTTACCAACAGTTGGGCCAACACGTCGCATTAACCATTGATCCAAGGCGTTCTCGTGACGGCCAGCCGCCTGGAGTTTGCCCGCCTTCCCAGCTTGGGGATCGAGGATTGGGCGGCTTGATCCGGCCGGCTCACAAACAAAAATCACCATTCCGCCCTTTGATTCTAAGGGGGTGAAAAAACCGGCGTCCTTTTTTCTTGATACCCCAATGGATAGGGGTATTTTCCGTTTATATTGATTCTGGCACCCATATATGGTGTGCTGTTGGTTGGTTATTTTTTTTCGAACACGTTGCCATTTTGAGGCTTACACAAGGAGGGCTTTAGTATGCTGGATGCCAGGGCGCCAGTGGACGATGGACGCAGTATTAAAGTGGGGCCGCGGGACCGGGGGATTGGAGTGCGCCCGGAGCGTAAAGCCGGTGGCGCGAAGGTCCGGCCGGCAAAGTCCAAAGGATTGAAGATCCCGCGCGTGTTCAGCGCGGCCGGCGTCAGCCCGTTCGCCCAGGTGGAGTGGGAGCAGCGCAAGGCGGTCATTAACGACGAGAAGGGCAAGGTGGTTTTTGAGCAGGACGGCGTTTTGATGCCCAAGAGCTGGTCCATGCTTGCGACCAACGTCGTGGCTTCAAAGTATTTCTATGGCGAGCTGGGCACCCCGACGCGGGAACATTCGCTCCAGCAGCTCATCCACCGTGTCGCGCGCACGATTGCCGACTGGGGTCTGCGCGATGGCTATTTTGCCGGCGCCGAGGATGCCGAAGTTTTTTACAATGAACTGGCCTGGCTTTGTCTCAACCAGTACGGCTCATTCAATTCGCCGGTCTGGTTCAATTGCGGACTCTACCAGCAGTACCATGTCGGCAAGGAGAGCGGGCCGGGTATGCTGCATTATGATCGGGCTGCGGCCGCGGTTCGGCAGGCGACCACGCAGTACGAGTATCCGCAGTGTTCCGCCTGTTTCATTCAGGCGGTGGATGACACCATGGAGAGCATCATGGGCCTGGCGCGGAGCGAGGCGATGCTCTTCAAATACGGCAGCGGCACGGGCTCCGACCTTTCGACGCTGCGCAGCGGCCGCGAAAAACTCAGCGGCGGCGGCCGGCCCAGCGGCCCGCTCTCGTTCCTGAAGGTCTATGATTCGATCGCCAGCGTCGTGAAGTCAGGCGGCAAGACGCGCCGCGCGGCCAAGATGAACACGCTCAAGGTCTGGCATCCGGACATCAAGGAATTCATTGAAGCCAAGACCCGGGAGGAACGGAAAGCCTGGGCGTTGATCGAGGGCGGCTACTCCGGCGATTTCAACGGCGAGGCCTACGGCTCCGTCGCGTTTCAGAACGAGAACCTTAGCGTCCGCGTGACCGATGAGTTCCTGCGCGCCGTCGAGGAGGACCGCGAGTGGCGGACGCACTGGGTGACCGATCCGGCCCAGCCCGGACCGACCTACCGCGCGCGCGACCTGATGAAGTGGATTGCCGAAGGTACGTGGACCTGCGGCGACCCGGGCGTGCAGTACGAAGACACGATCCAGCGCTGGCACACTTGCAAGAACGCCGGCGCGATCAATTCGAGCAACCCCTGTAGCGAGTACATGTTCCTCGACAACAGTTCTTGCAATCTGGCGTCTCTGAACCTGATGAAGTTTCTTAAAGAGGACGGCCAGTTCGATGTCGAGCGCCTGCGCGCGGCGGTCCGGGTGTTCATCACCGCGCAAGAGATCATTGTGGATAACGGCAGCTACCCGACCGAGCCGATCGTGCTCAACAGCCATCGGTTCCGGCCGCTTGGTCTCGGCTATGCCAACCTCGGCTGCCTCCTGATGGCGCTGGGCCTGCCGTACGACAGCGAAGACGGCCGGGCGCTGGCCGGGGCGATTACCGCGCTGATGCACTTCGCCGCCTATGAGCAGTCCGCGCGCCTGGCGGGCGTCACGGGTCCCTTTGAGGGCTACGCGGATAACCGCGCGCCGATGGCGGAGGTGCTCGAGATGCATCGCGCCGCTTTGGGGAAGATCCCGGCGACCTGCCCGGGCTACCTGGCGGAAGCCGCGCGGCGAACGGCCGACGAGGCCATTGAGCTGGGGCGCAAGCACGGCTACCGCAATGCCCAGGTCACGGTGCTCGCCCCGACCGGCACGATCGGCTTCATGATGGACTGCGACACCACCGGCGTGGAACCGGACATTGCGATCGTGAAGTACAAGCTGCTGGCCGGCGGCGGCATGCTCAAGCTGGTCAACCGCACCGTGCCGATGGCCCTGAAGCGGCTCGGATACACGCCGGAGCAGGTGGACGCGATTATTGATTATATTGATCACCACGACACGATCGAGGGCGCCCCGGGCTTGCAGGAGGCGCACCTGGCGGTGTTTGATTGCGCCTTCAAGCCGCGCAACGGCAAGCGCTTCATCCCTTATGCCGCGCACCTGCGGATGATGTCGGCCGTCCAGCCGTTCCTCTCCGGCGCGATCAGCAAGACGGTCAACATGCCCAACGAGGCGACCGTCGAGGAGATCATGCAGACCTATCTGGAAGGCTGGAAACTGGGGCTGAAGGCGGTGGCCATCTACCGCGACGGCTGCAAACGCAGCCAGCCGGTCAATACCGGCAAGAGCGAGGAGAACCCGAAGGAGTCCGCCGCCCAGGGCGGCAACGGCTCCAAGGCCAAGCCGCTGCGCCGGCGCATGCCGACGACGCGCCAGTCCATCACGCACAAGTTCGACATCGCGGGGCACGAGGGCTACCTGACTGTGGGGCTCTACGACGACGGCTCGCCCGGCGAGCTGTTCATCACCATGGCGAAGGAGGGCAGCACGATCGGCGGGCTGATGGACTCGTTCGGGACGGCGATCTCGCTCTGCCTGCAATACGGGGTGCCGGTCAAGACGCTGGTCGAAAAGTTCGCGCACACGCGCTTCGAGCCCAGCGGCTTCACCAAGAACGCGGACATTCCGATCGCGAAATCGCTGACGGACTACATCTTCCGCTGGCTGGGGCATACGTTTATGGAAGGCTTCAAGGCGCCCGCGCCAGTGAAGTCGCTGCAGCCCGAGAACGGCTTCCACGCCGAGGCGATCAAGCAGAGCGCGCAGGCGGTTGGCGCAAAACCGCCGCCGGATACGACATCACCCAAGTATGGCATGGACGTCCAGGTGCTGGACCGCCAGTTCAAGGATTTCATGGAGGACGCGCCGGTTTGCGACGCGTGCGGTGCGATTACCGTCCGCAACGGCGCCTGCTACCGGTGCTACAACTGCGGCAACTCGATGGGTTGCTCGTAGGCGCGGCGCGCTCAAAATCGAATGCTCCCGGCTCGGAGTTCAAAGTGGCCTGGCTCGCCTTGAACTTTGAACCTTGAACCTTCAGCCATCCGCTGTTACGTTACGCCCGTTTTCACCGTTAAGGCCGGACGCTCGGGTGGTGAAATGGCAGACACGCATGTTTGAGGTGCATGTGCCGCAAGGCGTGGGGGTTCAAGTCCCCCCCCGAGCATTACCCCGCCATTATGACGCTTGCCGGAGGCGAGCCGCGGATCCCGAACTCCCTCTTTGAGGTTTGAAAACCGCTCCTCATTAAATGTCGCCGGATGTCCGGCCATGGCTGCTTGACTGCCAGGTGTCGCATTGAATCCAGGAGGTGACGCGATCCGCGGTTATGGCTTTTCCGTTTTGGCGGAATGGTTCATGCTATCCGGGTCCGATGCAAAAACCGCAGAACAGGAGCAGGCATGCGATGTTGACGGCAACCATTTTCATGGGGGTGCTCGCGCTCGTCCTGGTGCTGATCGGATGGTGGCGGGGGGTGGGGGAGCATATCGTCGGGTTAAAGGCGGCGATTTTGATGACGCTGCAAATCGCGCCGATGTTGATCTTCGCTTTTATTGTCGCGGGGATGATTCCGGTGCTTGTGCCCAAGGCCGCGCTGGCGCGCTGGGTTGGCCACGAGTCCGGCCTGCGCGGCTTGCTGGTCGGCACGCTGGCGGGGGCGGCCGCGCCGGGCGGACCGTATGTCAGTCTGCCGCTGGCGGGGGCGTTGCTACGCGGCGGCGCGAGTATGGGGACGATGGTGGCTTTTGTGACGGCGTGGTCGCTGTGGGCGTTCGGCCGCCTGCCGATGGAGTTCGCGATCATGGGCTGGAAGTTCACTGTCGTGCGGTTCTTGAGTGTCTTTTTCTTTCCGCCGGTTGCGGGGTTCATCGCCAATCTGATCGCGTTGCGGCTGCGGCTGTGATGGCAGACGCGCCCGCGCAGAATAGCGCTCGCCATTCCAGGCCGGGCCCGCTATAAAGGGGGCGTGGAAAGCGGGTCCGTATCCGCCGCAAAAAATACTAACGAAACTGGCAAAGAGGAGGCAGGCCATGGCCACGGTCAGCACCATTGGCAAGTTACTGGATCAGAAGGGGCATGAGGTTCTGTCGGTCGCGCCGAAGACCAGCGTGATGGACACGCTCAAGCAGATGTCGGACAAGGGTACCGGCTCCGCGCTGGTGCTCGACGGCGAACATTTGGTCGGGATCGTTTCCGAACGCGACGTCATCCGCAAGGTGATCCTCCAGAAGCAGGCCACACTGGAGGGTCCGGTCAGCGAGATCATGAGCCGCAAAATTGTCGCCGTCACGCCGGACAATTCGGTTGACGAGTGCATGGCCCTGATGACTGAGAAGCGTATCCGCCACTTGCCGGTTCTCGACAAGGATAACCATGTCGCCGGCGTCGTTTCGATCGGCGATGTCGTCAAGTTCATGGTCGCCGAGAAGGATTTCATCATCAAGAACCTGACGCTTTATATTGCCGAGGGCTGAACGCCTCCAGCGGAGAGCCCGATACACGCTTCCTCTTGAATCCGACTTTTTGTTTAACCGCTTCGGCGCGCGTCAAGGCGTAGCCTGCAGCGCACCGGGAACGGTTCGTCCTGCCTTGAAGCAAGCCCGTCCAAATGGTCGGGCGACGCGTTCCCGCGGAGCTGTCCGACAAACGGGATCCGGATCGTTCCCCCGCCGTGCCGTCTGTCCCTTTTTTGTTCAAAAAAGTATTGTGAATCATTTCACAATGTGAAAAGTATAACAGTCGGACCCGTTGCCAGCGGTTGGCGCGGCGGAAACAATGATTGTGGTCTCCGAAAAAACCATCGCCCGGTTGGTGCAATATCGCCGCCTGCTGAACCAGTTGGCCGCGCGCGGCGTGGCCAGCGTCCACTCGCACGAGTTGGCCGCCCTGGCGCAGGTTTCCGCGGCGCAGGTGCGGCGGGATTTCATGGCGCTGATCGCGGCGGGCACGCCGATGCACGGTTACGATGTGGCGGCCCTGCTGGAGGCGCTGCGCGCTTTTCTGGATGCGCCGGAGGGGCAGGCGGCGGCGCTGGTTGGGATTGGCAACCTCGGCAAGGCCATCCTGACCTATTTTGCCGGCCGGCGGCCGAAACTGGTTATTGCGGCCGCCTTCGACATTGATCCCGCGAAGGTTCATCGGCTGTTTCGCTCCGTTCCGTGCTATCCAGTGGAGGAACTGCCCGCCCGGGTCCGCGAGTTGGGCATCCGGCTCGGGATCATTACCGTGCCCGCGGCGGCGGCCCAGGCGGCGGCCGATCAACTGATCCGCGCAGGCGTGCGCGGCCTGGTCAATTTCGCGCCGGTGCCGCTGCAGGCGCCGGAAGGTGTGTTTGTGGAGGACATTGATATCGCGATGTCGCTGGAAAAAGTGGCTTTTTTTGCGCGGTCCGACCGGGCCGCCGAGCCGGCTCGCGGCGGGCGCCGGCCGGCGCCCCGGCTTCATGCCGCCGCCGTGTAATTTGAAATAACCGGAGGAGAACGATCCATGGTCACCGATAAACCGACAACCTGCGCTTGTGGCGCGGAGGCCTCGGAAGCCGAGCTGCTGGCGCGGCTCGACGGAGTCATCAAGGAATACCAGGACAAGCCGGGGGGGTTGATCCCCGTCCTGCAGATCGCGCAGGGGTTGTTTGGCTACCTGCCCGAGGTGGCGTTGAAGCGGATCAGCGCCGGCTTGCGCAAGCCGTATAGCGAGGTGGCCGGGGTCGTCGGCTTCTATTCGTTTTTCTCGACCAAGCCGCGCGGCAAGCACTTGATCCGCGTTTGCCTCGGCACGGCGTGCTACGTCCGCGGCGGCAAGCAGGTGCTCGATGCAATGAAGAAGGAACTGGGCATTGACGTCGGCGACACAACCCCCGACCGCGTCTTTTCGCTCGAAGTCGCGCGCTGCTTCGGCGCGTGCGGGCTGGCGCCGGTGATCACGGTCAATGACGTGGTTCACCAGCGCGTCAAACCGGCTCGCATCCGTCAGTTGCTCAACCAGTACCGGGGTGTCCCGGCCAGCGAAACGGAGGCCCATCATGAACCAGAGAATTAACCACCCCGCAGACCTGAATGCTTTGCGCGACCAGTTTCGCCCCGACGTGGTTGTCCGCCTCGACGCGGCGCCGGCCGCGGCGGGCACCCCCAGCCAAATCCTGGTTTGCGTCGGCGGCGGCTGCCTTGCCTCCGGATCCCCGGATATTTGCGCGGCGCTGCGCGACGAGATCGCCCGGCGCGGCGCGGGGTACCGCGTGAAGGTGGTCGAGACCGGTTGCATGGGCCCATGCGCGGCCGGCCCGGTGGCCAAGGTTATGCCCGACGGCGTGTTCTATCAGGATCTCAAGCCGGCGGACGCGGCCGAGATCATTGACCGCCACATCCTGCGCGGCGAGGTGGTCGAGCGGCTGATCCACAAGGACCAGGCCACCGGCCGGGCCACCGCCCATGCCGATCAGATCGAATATTTCCGCAAACAGAAGAAAATCGTCCTGCGCAACTGCGGCATCGTGGATCCGCTGCGGATTGAGGACTACATCGCGCTCGACGGTTATCAGGCGCTGGCCAAGGCGTTGAGCGGCGGGAAGCCGGACGAGGTGGTCGAGACGGTCACCCAGTCGGGCCTGCGTGGTCGCGGCGGCGGCGGGTTCCCGACGGGGATCAAATGGAGCCTGACGCGCAAGGCCAAAGGCGAACGCAAGAATGTCGTTTGCAATGCGGACGAGGGCGACCCCGGCGCGTTCATGGACCGCAGCGTGCTGGAGGGCGACCCTCACAGCGTGATTGAGGGCATGATCATCGCGGGGTATGCCATCGGCGGCACCAACGGCTATGTGTACTGCCGCGCGGAGTATCCGATCGCGATCGAGCGCCTGAACCGGGCGCTGGACCAGGCCCGCGCCTATGGTCTGCTGGGCCGGAATATCCTGGGTTCGGGCTTTGATTTTGATATCGAGATCCGGCAAGGCTCCGGCGCGTTTGTCTGCGGCGAGGAGACCGCGCTGATGACTTCCATCGAAGGCAATCGCGGCGAGCCGCGTCCGCGCCCGCCTTTCCCTGCCCACAAGGGCCTGTTTGGCCTGCCGACCCTGCTCAATAATGTCGAGACCTTCGCCAGCGTGCCGCCGATCATAGCCAATGGCGCCGCCTGGTACGCCGCGCTGGGCACCGAGAAAAGCAAGGGCACCAAAGTGTTTGCGCTCGCGGGGGCGGTCAACAATACCGGCCTGGTCGAGGTGCCGATCGGCATTCCGCTGGGCGAGTTGATCTACGATGTCGGCGGTGGCATGCGCGCGGGCAAGCAGTTCAAGGCGGCCCAGATTGGCGGGCCGTCCGGCGGCTGCATCCCGAAGCAGCATCTCAATGTGCCGCTGGACTACGAGGCGCTGATCCAACTCGGCGCGATCATGGGCTCCGGCGGCCTGATCGTGATGGACGACGATAGTTGCATGGTGGACGTCGCCCGGTTTTTTCTTGAGTTCGTGCAGGAGGAATCCTGCGGGAAGTGCGTCCCGTGCCGCGTCGGCACCAAGCGCCTGCTGGAGATTCTTGATCGGATCTGCAACGGCGAAGGGCAGGAAGGCGATATCGAGAAGTTGATCGAGCTCGGTAACGAGATCAAGGAAACGGCGCTGTGCGGGCTCGGCAAGACCGCCGCCAACCCGGTTCTTTCGACCATCCGGCATTTCCGGCACGAATATGTCGCGCACATCCGCGACAAGAAATGCCCGGCCGGCGTGTGCCCCGGACTGGTGCGCGCGCCCTGCCAGAGCGCGTGCCCGGCCGGTGTGGACGTCCCGGGCTTTGTCTCGCTCGTTGCCGAGAAGCGCTTCGCCGAGGCGCTCGCCCTGCACCGCGAACGTAATCCGTTCGCGGCGGCCTGCGCCCGCGTTTGTTTCCATACTTGCGAGGATCGTTGCCGGCGCGCGGCGCTCGACGCGCCGGTGGCCATTCGCGGCGTGAAACGGTTTATGGTGGACCAGGAAGTCACGATCCAGATGCCCGAAGTGCGCGAGAACAAGCAGAACGCGGCCCGCAAAGTCGCCGTCGTTGGCGCCGGCCCGGCCGGCCTGTCCTGCGCCTTCTTCCTCGCGCGTCTGGGCTACAAGCCGCTGGTATTTGAGTCCGAGTCGCGGCCCGGCGGGATGATGGTCCAGACCATCCCGTCGTACCGGCTGCCGCGCGAGATTCTTGCCCGCGAGGTGCGCATGATCGAGAACCTGGGCGTGGATATTCAGACCGGGCGGAAGCTCGGGCGCGATTTCACGCTCAAGGGCCTGCGCGAGGAGGGCTATGAAGCGGTTTTTCTGGCCGTCGGCGCGCCGCAGGGCATGAAACTCGGTATCCCCAACGAGAACATCGAGGGGGTGACGGAGGCAATCACGTTCTTGCGCCAGTACAATATCCGCGGCTCGGTTCCGGTCGGGAAACGGGTTGTGGTGGTCGGCGGCGGCAACGCCGCGATTGACGCCGCGCGCACCGCGTTGCGGCTGGGGGCGGAGTCGGTGACGATCATCTACCGGCGCACGCGCGACGAGATGCCGGCCTATGCCGAGGAGATCGAGGAGGCCGAGCACGAGGGCGTCCAACTCGCGCTGCTGACCGCGCCGGAGGAGATTATCGTGGAGCGCGACCGGGTCGCGGGCATCCGCTGTAAACATATGAAGCTCGGCGAATACGACCGCTCGGGCCGCCGGCGCCCCGAGGCCGAGGCGGCCTCGGAGTTCGTGATTCCGGCTGATCAGGTCATTGCGGCGATCGGGCAGAGCCTGGATGCCGCGGCGCTGCTCGGCGGTCTCGAAGTGAGCCTGAAGAGCAACGGTTACTTCGAGACTAATCCCGTCAATGGGCAGACCAGCCTGGCCTGGTTGTTCGCGGGCGGTGATGCCGCGACCGGACCGTCATCCGTGATCGAGGCGGTCGCGGCCGGCGAGAAGGCGGCGGTCGGCATGGACACCCTGTTGACTGGCGGGAACCATGCCTTCTGGCGCGTGGACAAGGTCTTGAACACGTCCTATGACCCGGACGCCGACCCCGTGCCGTACCAGCGCGAAAAGCTGCCGCTGATTGCGGTGGAGCGGCGGCGGAACAACTTCGACGAGGTCGAGCTGCCGTGGAACCCCGCGGTTGCCATCCGGCAGGCGCGGCGTTGTCTGCGATGCGACTACGGCAAGAAAACCCATACCTGGTAAAACAAGGAGCTTATTGCCATGCCCAAGCTGATGATCAATGACACCCCCGTGGAGACCCCCGAGGGGACCACGATCCTGGAGGCGGCCAAACAGGTGGGCATCCGGATCCCGACCCTGTGCTATTTCGAGGGCCTGCAGGCCATCGGCGCTTGCCGGGTTTGCCTCGTGGAAATCGAGGGGTTTCGCGACCTCGCCGCGGCCTGTGTCATGCCGGCCGCCGAAGGAATGAAGGTCCATACCAACAACCACCGCGTGCGCGCAGCACGCAAGATGGTGGTCGAGCTGCTGCTCTCGGAGCACGAGGGCGATTGTCAGCTCTGCAATCGCAACCAGGACTGCGAACTGCAGGGCCTGGCGCGCGAGCTGGGGATCAAGGATATCCGGTACGCGGGCGCGAAAGCGCAGAAGAGCAAGGACGCCAGCACTCCCGCGCTGGTGCGCGACAGCGCCAAGTGCGTCATGTGCCGGCGCTGCGTCACAGTTTGCAGCCAGGTTCAGGGTGTCGCCGCCCTGTTCCCGCAAGGCCGCGGCTTCAAGACGATTATTGGCCCGGCGTTCGCCCACGACCTGGATTCGGTCGCCTGTGTGCAGTGCGGCCAGTGCGCGGCGGTCTGCCCCGTCGGCGCGATCTCCGAGCGTGACCAGATTGACGACGTCTGGGCGGCCTTGGACGATTCGAACAAGTATTGTGTGGTGCAGACCGCGCCCGCGATCCGCGCGGCCTTGGGGGAGTGCTTCGGCTATCCGCCCGGTACGTTGGTGACGGGCAAAATGGCGACCGCGCTGCGCAAGCTCGGGTTCAAGGCGGTGTTCGACACCAACTTCACGGCTGACCTGACGATCATGGAGGAGGGGACCGAGCTGTTGACCCGATTGAAGAAAGCGTTGGTGGACAAGGATTCGTCCGTGGCGCTGCCGATGTTTACCAGTTGTTCGCCCGGCTGGATCAATTTCGCGGAATACTTCTATCCGGAGATTCTGCCAAACTTGTCCACTTGCAAGTCGCCCCAACAGATGATGGGCGCGATGATCAAGACGTACTACGCGAAGAAGATTGGGCGGGATCCGAAGGATATCGTGGTGGTTTCCGTCATGCCCTGTACCGCGAAGAAATTTGAAGCGCACCGGGCCGAGATGAATGCCAGCGGCGTGCCGGACGTGGATATTGTGCTGACGACTCGCGAGTTAGGCCGAATGATCAATCAGGCAGCAATTGATTTCCGGAATCTGCCGGACGGCCAGATGGATTCACCGTTGGGCCTTTCCAGCGGTGCGGCGGATATCTTCGCCAACACCGGCGGCGTGATGGAGGCGGCCCTGCGCACTGCCTATGAAATTGTCACCGGGCGGCCGCTGCCGTTCGACAACCTGCATGTCAAGCCGGTGGCCGGGTTGGACGGCGTCAAGCATGCTGAGATCAAGATCGAGGGCACGCGGCCGGAATGGTCGTTCCTGGAGGGGGCGACGTTGAAAGTGGCGGTGGCGCACGGTCTGGGCAACGCGCGCAAAGTGATCGAGCAGATCAAGCTGGGGCAGGCCGAATATCATTTCATTGAGGTGATGACCTGCCCCGGCGGCTGCATCGGCGGCGGCGGCCAGCCGCGGACGACCAACGACAATGTCCGCAAGGCGCGCATCGCGGCCATCTACCGCGAGGACGAAGGGAAGAAGCTGCGCAAGTCGCACGAGAACCCCGACATCAAGAAGGTCTATGAGGAGTTTCTCGGTCACCCGCTCGGCGAGCTTTCGCATAAATTGCTTCACACGCATTATCACCGCAAGGCGCTGGTTAAATAGGGAGCGTTCAACATTCCGGGTTCAAGGTTCGGCGTTCAAGATTCAAGGCTGATGGAAAGCGGCGAAGGGGCGGGTTCGCCCAACCTTGCTCAACTTCGAACTCGGAACCTTGAACTCTGAACTCGAAATAAAAGGAGTCCGGCCATGAAACAAAAGAGGATTGTATTAGGCATCCAGATCACCAACCGTGTGCAGCATGCGGGCGCCGTGCAGAAGCTGTTCACCGATTACGGTTGCTACATCAAGACCCGCTTGGGCCTGCACGAGGTGGACGAGCAGACCTGTTCGCCCAACGGCCTGATCCTGCTGGAACTGGCCGGCGACCCGCGGAAAGGCCGCGAATTATCCGCCCGCCTCGCCAAGGTCAAGGGCGTGCAGGTGAAGCAGATGGTGTTCGACTGATATCCCGATTGAGCCGTGTAAATGCGGGTCTAAGGGCAAAAAAACCGCATCGTTGATTATATCGCTTTATCCGGCAATGACTGGCCGTGGCGCGCACACGGTGCTGTCGAGAATCAGCGCGTCCTTCGTGATCCTCTCCGCCTCGATCAGGCGCCCCGCCAACCCCACGGCGGCACTTCGCAACTGCTTGTGGTGTCGCGGCCGGAACTTTCCGAAGAATCGCGTCAGCCCGCATCGCCTTGCGGACTGACTTCCCCCCGCTCAGCGGCGCGCCGGCCGGGATTGCAAGGCCAGCACGGCCAGCGCCGTGGTGTAAATCCGCCCGCCGGCCGCGCTCCAGCGATCACCTCCCGCCCAACTGCCCCGCTCGGAACCCGACCGGGTCTGGGTCGCCAGCAGGCGCTGCCGAACGTGGGTCGTCAATTGGCGCCGGCCGGATTCGTCGCCGGCGGCATGCATGGCCATGGCCGTGAAATAAGTGCGGTAAAAATCAATCGGGCCGGCCGATGGTAACGCGGCCGCGGCTGACATTGCCTGCTCGGCCTGGCGGACGATTTCCGCCGGTCCATTTCCCCGCCGGGAGGCATGTGTCAGACACAGCGCCCCCATGGCGGTCAGCGTCTCCGCGCCGTATGGGAAATCGCCTGGTTCGCGGTACCCGGTACGACCCGCCGCGTCCATCCGCGTCTGCCACCACGCCACGCCGCGCGCGGCGGCGTCGGCGCAGTTGGTCCAACCCGCCTCTTCCGCCTGGAGCAGGGCCAGCAGCGGCCACAGCGAGGCCGCGGTGTTCGCCGCATCCGCCGGCGCGCGGGTGTAGCTCCAGCCGCCGGCAGGCGACTGGGTCCGCTGAATGTAGGCCAGCGCCCGGTCCAGCGCGTCCTTGAGCGCCGGTGAGGGAGCGCGGTCATAGGCGGCCAGCAGAGCCCAGGTCGCGAGGCCGTGATTGTAAACCGCACCGGAAAAATACGGACCGAAACGGCCGTCCGCGGCCTGTTGCCCGAGCAGGAACGCCACAGCGCGGCCGATGGCCGGATCGTCGGTGGCTGGCGTATCCGGATTTTCAGCGGACAGCAGCGCGGCGAGCGCAAGCGCCGCCAGCCCCACCTTGTAGTTGCGCTGCGCGCCCCACCGGGCGGGATCCCAGGCCCCATCCGGCGCCTGCGCGCGCGCCAGCCAGTTGAGCGCATCCCGGACTGCTCGCGCCTGTGTGTCGCTGCTCGTTTCCGCCGGCCGCGCGACTGGCCGCCACAACATGGCCAGCACGCCGGCGAGCAGCAGGCCCGCCAGCGCGGCGGCGAGCTTCCATCCGCCGGACCAGGTCCATGCGCCTTGGCGCGCCGGTCCCCAGGCATCGGCTGGCAAACGGGCCAGGATTGTGGCGCTCAAATCCCGATCGGCGGGCTGATCAGCGTCCGCGCGTAACCGCGCCATGACCTCGCGGCCGGCGGCAATTGCCGCGCGACATACGGCGCATTCCGCCGCATGTTGTTCCAGTCGAGCGGCTTGGTCTGGCGACATTTGTCCGCAGATGAATGCGGTCCGTTCAGCCGGCTTGGGGCAATTCCCCGTCAACTTATTGTCGTTGCTCACGGAATAATTCCTCCAGTTGCTGGAGCGCCAGGTGCATGCGCGATTTGACCGTCCCCAGCGGGATGCCGAGAGCGACGGCGATTTCGCTATAGTCGAAGCCATGATAGATATGCATGACCACCACGATTCGCAATTTCTCCGAAAGCGCATCCAATGCGGCCTGGATGTCGAACCCGCGGTCCGCCGATTGCGCCTCCGCGGCTGGCGGCATCCGTCTCAATTTCTCATGCAACTGTTCTCGCCGGCGCATTCGGCGCCGGCTGTCAATCCACGCATGCCGGGCCAGCGTGAAGAGAAATGTGGCAAACTTCGCGCTTGGCCGGTATTGACGACGATACCGGAACAGCCGCACGAATGTTTCCTGCACAAGATCATCCGCATCATTATAAGCGCCCAAGCGCCGAAAAAAGTTCAGCAGGCTGTCTTGGTGGCGGCGAACCAGGAGCACGAACGCGTCCTGATCGCCATGCTGGGCCGCGCACATAAGTTCGACATCGTGAAGCTGATCCATCAAATTGCTGAATAGCCCGATACGGCAAAACGGTTCAACGGGAAAATCCTGATATTTCGGCGATTTGCGCTGAACCTTTTGGCTGTCTGCGGCGCTTATATCTGAACAAAAGGAGTAAAAGCATGAATCGAAACATCATAATGGTTGTCTTGGCGGCCCTGGTCGCGGTCTGCTGTGCGGCGGCAGGCGCGTTGGCGACGGACGACGTGAGTCCCGAAACGGTTCTCCGCCAAGGCATTGAGTGGCTGGTCGCACAACAGAACACCAACGGCTACTGGTCCAATCCGGAGTTCCCGGCGCTAACGGCCCTGCCGCTTTGGGCGCTGGTCAAAGGGGGATACACCAACCGCGAGGTCATTGACAAAGCGGTTCAATACATCCTCGCCTGCGCTCACCCGGATGGCTCAATCTGGAGCCAGCCGGCCATCCAGCAGAAAGGCGGCGGGCTGGTCAATTACAATACGGCCATTTGCATGGTGGCATTGCACGCCGTCGGCGACGCGGCGCTTGTACCCTATATCCAGCGGGCCCGAACGTTCTTGGCCGGCAACCAGCATTTGGGCGACGACATCTATCGCGGAGGAATGGGTTACGATCCGGATACCGGCCGGCCGTACGCCGATTTATCCAACTCCTCCATCGCATACGAGGCGATGCGCCTGACGGAGAATGTCGAAGACCTGCGCCGCGACGGTGAAAAGAAGGCGGATCTTGATTGGCGGGCCGCGCAGGAATTCATCCAGCGCGTGCAGAATCGCCCGGAAAGCAACGATCAGCCTTGGGCCGATGACGACCCGGAGCAAAAGGGTGGATTCATCTACAAGCCCGATGCCAGCCAGGCGGGCACGCTTACCAACGCTGCCGGCAAGGTCTGTTTCCGGTCCTACGGCAGCATGACCTATGCCGGCCTGCTGAGTTTCATTTACGCGGGTGCGGACCCGACCGATCCGCGCGTGACAGCGGCCTTTGACTGGAGCGTTCGGCATTGGTCCCTGGCGGAGAATCCGGGGATGGGCCAGCAGGGCCTGTATTATTTCTACAATGTATTGTCCAAGGCGCTCGCTCTCTATGGCAAGGAGCGGTTCACAGGTCCGGACGGACGGGAAATCGCCTGGCGCGGGGAATTGGTTAACAAGCTGGTGGAATTGCGCCGGCCGGGCGAAAACGGCACCGTGTATTGGGTCAACAGCACCGGCCGCTGGTGGGAAAGCGATCCGGTGCTGGTGACCTCCTATGCGCTGTTGAGTCTCGAGCATGCGTTGCGGAAATAGCCGATAAGCAAAGAGGAGGAGTCCGTGTTCGGTAAATCGCGTTTGGTTTGCGTGGGTTGGCTGTTGCTGGTTTTGAGTGCGGGCGCCGCCGGCGCCTATGACAACGGCGACTGGCAGTTCTGGAATACGGATTCGGCCGAATACGGCTTCGCGGACCAGTGGAAAGCGCGGGTGGAAAGCGAATTCTACTTTGGCGATGACATGAGCGACTTTTTTTACTGGCACATTGACACCGGTGTAGCCCGCAAACTGGGCCAGCATCTGGAACTGGGGTTGTTCTACCGTTACCTCCGCGAGAAAAAGAGCGACGGGTGGGAGTACGAGAATCGCCCGCACGCGAATGCCACGGTGATGGGCAACTTGGGGCCGCTGGCATGGTCGGACCGGAACCGCTTGGAGTTCCGCGCCCGCGAAAGCGCCGACAACTCCTGGCGTTATCGTAACCGGCTGCGGTTGTCGCCGACCGCGGCTTGGACCTCGCTCAAGATCCAGCCGTATGTAGACGACGAGATCTTTTACGATTTCGATGCCCGCGAGATGAACCAGAACCGCGCTTCGGCTGGTGTTTCATTCAAGCCCGCTAAATGCTTCAAACTGGAAATTTACTATATGCTGCAAACTACCTGGAAAGCCGGCTGGATCCAGGCCAACATCATCGGCACACAGGCGAAGTTCAATTTTTAAGCGATCGGCCCAAGTGGACCAGCGCCCGGCTTTATGTCCGCCCGCCCATTTGCGCCCGATTATTTACGAATACACGCCTCTGCGCTTTCCGGCGACCTGAATAGAAAGACCAAGCGCCGCTTATAGCGTATTTTTTATGGCAAAAAAGCGCGCCTAAGGCCAAAAAAGAGCCGCTCCACATTGCTAACCGACCTAACAGCAATAAGTTGTCGACGATAAGCGTCGGAATTTATTCAGGAACAATTCCTGAATTGCGGGATTGGCGCGCTGGAATATACTCTTCATTGGATGACTTCCTCATATTACATGGGGCGGCATGATGGCCTACCTCGCTTTGCGAATTATAGCGCGTGTCACCCCGACTTGTCGGGGATGGCTTGGAGGTCATCCTCTGATTTGGGAGCGCCTCCCGCTGAAGGCAGGGAGGCTCGGCGAGCGTCGCGCAAGCGCTCGCTCGCCTCCCCGCCATTCATCGGGAACAAAAGGTATTCGCCTGCGGCGCCACGCGGCGCGGCTGAAGGCGAACGTTCACATTAGAATAAAGGGACATAAATATGGCTTTAGTTAAAGAGTTCGCGGACTTTCTTGTTGCCTCCCACAGACAAGGCACATCCTTTGGTAAGAGCATAACTCTTGGTCGGTTGCATAACATGCTATCCTCGGACAACACTCTGAAATTCAGTAATTCCCCCATCGTAACGGACCAGTTTGTTGATACCTTTTTCCGCGCCGTGCTTGGAGTGCACACACTCGACGCGCTCGACTATTCGAATTATCAAGGAGCAAACATAATTCACGACCTGAATACTCCTCTGCCGTTCGAGTTGCGGGAGCAATACGATGCCGTTATTGACGGGGGCACACTGGAGCATGTCTTTAACTATCCACAGGCATTGCAGAACTCCATGTCTCTTCTGAAACTAGGCGGAGCGCTTTTTCTCCAAACGCCAGCAAACAACTTATTCGGACATGGATTCTATCAATTCTCACCAGAACTGTTCTATAGCGTGCTTGGCCCACACAACGGTTTTCGCGTCGTAAAAATGGCGATTGTGGAATCATACTTTGTGGATGTTGAACGTGGCATGCATAAGAGCAGATATGCGGTGCTGAATCCGGCTAGCATTGGACAACGATCAAATATGATCAGTTGCTATCCGTCGCTGTTATTCATTCACGCGATGAAAGATTCGCGAACGCCAGACAACATAACTGCGTTACAATCTGATTACGTTGCAACATGGAATAAGACTGGCGGCTGCAGCGCGCCATCCATAAAGAAGGCAACGATGATCAAGCGATGCGGCAAAATGTTGTTGTCCTTGATGCCCTCTACTATCGAGCATTTTGCAAGATCGCGTTATGAAGCAATTCGTTTCTATAGCGTCAGAACGCATCCTTGCTTTTCGTTAGCTCCTCAAGACTATTTTGCGAACGACTGGCTTGACCGTACCGGTGACCCGCAAGGCAGTTCACCGGTCAGCCATAACATTTGCAGCGAGAGAGGATGAGAAACAGATCCAGTTATTGTCGTCCGGGTAGACCCGGCCACACGGAAAAGATGGCCTCCACTTCACGCAACTGATTCAGGGCGCGCAACACTTCGGCCCATTCCCAAGGATCATCGCGTTCGCGCAAACGCTCCTCCAGCGCCTTTTTCAGCAGCAGAGCCAGGAAACTACAAAACACATGCCCCCGGATCGTTTCGTCGCGCTTGTGATAAATCGGTCGCGTTTCCAGAATCGCTTTGGTCGTGCGGATCAGGTCCTCCACCATCCAGAGCATCTTGTAGGAGCGGGCAATGATCTCCGCCGGATCGTCCATGTTCGTGCGCAGGACCCACACCCCATCCAATCGCGCTTCTTCCTTCAGTTTCTCCTCATCGATCTCGAACCCGCTGCCCGATTTCGTTTTCAGATAGCGACGATAACCTTTGTTGCCCACCAAACTCTTGGCTCCCTGGCGCAGTTGGACGCGCAAGTGTTCCAGGATCGCTTTCCGGTCGTGCAGTTGTCGACGATAAGCGTCGGAATTTCACGAAACGGATGGCAAAGCGCGTTATGGAATCGAGACGCCCACCCGGTACGCCCGCAGAGCCGCGTCGTTTGTGTCGGTCAGCGTCATCGTTCCGCCGGCGGCGCCGTTTGATGGGCCGGTAACCGGTGACCAGTGACCGGTGACCAGTGAAGAAGAGGATTCAAGCCGGTAGGTCCGTGTGTTGGTGCATGCGAACGTGATGGCGAAGGCGTTGGTCCGGCAGACGCCGGTGATGTGGAAGTAATCGTTGCTGTCCGCGCCGTCAGTGGCGGCGATCCGTTCCTCGTAGTCGGTCGCGGTATCGCCATCGGAGTCGGTGGTCGCGCTGTCGTACTCGTACGCGCCCAGATCGAAGCCGGCGCCGAGCGGACGAACATGTCCGGGAAGATCCTCATCCAGCACTCCGGCGAAACTCGTGCCGCTGTCAATGCAGGGAGACCGGAGATGGAGCCGGAAATCGCCGTTGCCGGCATTTAAGAATTCCGGATTGTTGGTGATACAGCCCAAGCCGCCCGGGATGCCGTTGGTGCGGGTCACACAACAGTACTGGAATGGGGTGGGGGTGCCGTAGACATACCACTCCTCCCACGAGTTGCTCAGGGCGTTGCGCCATACGATGCAGTTGCGGGTCAGCCCGCCATCGCTAATGCTGTCGCTATAGATTCCGCCGGCGTGATTCGACGCCGAGTTTCCGGTGATGGTGCAATGGTTCGCCGAGCCGCCGCGATAGTAGTAGATGCCGCCGCCGGACCCGCTGGCATTCCCGGCGATGAGGCAGTTGTTCAGCGTGCTGTTCTGACGGCACATGACGCCGCCGCCCCAATACACCGCCGTATTTCCGGTGATGACGCACCGGTTCAGCGTGCTTCCGGCCCAGCACATCGCGCCGCCCGCGTATGACCGCGACGTATTGCCGACCACCAGACAGCGCTCGACAACATCGCCGGAGCCGCAGGATACGCCGCCGCCCTCGTCGCCGGTGTTGCCCTGGATCCGGCAATCCGCGATCCGGTTGCCTTGCGTGTTGCTGTCGCACCGCACGCCGCCGCCGTTGGCATAGTTGCTCGACAGGTTGTTGAGGATCGCGCATTGGGCGACCCGCCCGCCGTCGTAACAATAAACTCCGCCGCCGCCGTATCCGTATGCGAAATTGTCCGCCACGATACAGTTGCTGAGGATCCCGCCTTGATAGCAGGCAGCCCCGCCGCCGTACCAGTACGACGCGTTGCTCACGATCGCGCACTCGCTTACCAGCCCATCGCCGTCAATGAACGCGCCGCCCCCGACATACGAGGAATTGTCGCCGGACGAATACGTCGTACAACCGCCGACCAGCGTGAAGCCCTGCAGCGTTCCGCCACCCGACAAATACGCGCAGCGAACGGCTTCGGCCCACCGCGCGGAGGCGCCCTGGATGACGGTGTTGGAGGGGCCGTTCACGGAGCGGACGGTGATCGGATGGTCCACCGCCACGCGATTCCAATTCCCGCGCGCGACGCGGCCGCCCGCTCGATAAACGCCGTCGGTCACCAGGACTGTGCCGCCGTGATAAAGGCAGGCATCCACCGCGGCTTGGAGCGTGGTCGCGGCTGTGCCCCACGAGGTAAAAGGTTCGACATGCCCGCCGCTCGGCGACACGTAGTTCGTGAACGCCACGATCTGCACAACGGTCGTCGCCGAGACGCCATCCCGGTTGTCGTCGTTGTACGCCGTCAGCACCACGTCAAAAACTCCAGCCGTCGCCCACGCGTGCGCGAGGACCGTCTGGTTGGTGAAAACGGCGCTGTCGCCGGAACTCCACTTCGTCATTGAAGGATTCCCCTGAATATCCGCCGTGAAGGTGAGGCAATAGCCGGGCACGGCGTTCGTGAATTCCGCGAGGATGGCCACGCTCAGCGGGCCGCCGAGTCCGCCGCTCCAGTACTCATCGCATCCAATGTCCACCGTGCCGTTCAGGCGCGGCTCGCCGTCGAGGTCCGCGGCGCCCACGGCGTAGGCGGTGTTGCCGGCGTTGATGCACGGCGAACCGGCCATCAAGTGCGGATTGCAGAAGCCCGCGAGCAGGGGATCGTTCGTCAGGTTTCCCGAGCCGGAGGGCAGGGGGGTGGTACAGCAGTAGGCGTAGTCGCCGCCCCCGCCGTTCATCCAGTTCGGGTACGTGCCGGCCGCGTTTCGGAAGATGATCGAATTGCGGACGATCGCGTTTTCATTCAAGAGTCCCCCGCCGCCGTTGCCGGCTGTGTTGTCGATGATCGTGCAGTTCCGCAGGTGGGCGGCGCCGTACGAACCGCCGCCCCAGTAGCCCGCCCGATTGTTGCCGATCAGGCAGTTGTTCAGGATCCCGGTGTACGTGCAACAGACGCCGCCTCCGTTGTAAAAACACGCGTTGTCCACGATCGCGCAATGATCGGCCCGACCGCCTTCGCGGCAATAGAAGCCGCCGCCGTAGCCGTCGGAATAATTGCCGGTGATGCGGCTGTTTTTCACGACGCCCCATTCCCGCCAGCAAAAAATGCCGCCCCCGCCGGAGACGGCGCCGTTTCCGGCCACGATGCAGTTCGACAAAAAGCCGCCTTCGTTCAGGAACGCGCCGCCGCCGCTCTTATCGTAGAAGTTGTGCCCCGATGTCAGGGTGTGGCCGTTCGTCAGCGTGAAGCCGATCAGGTATGTGTTGGTCTGGAGATAGACGCAGCGGACGGCGCCGGCGCCGTTGGGCCCGACGCCCACGATGCAGGTGCCGTCCGGTCCGTTGACACTGCGCACCGTGACGCCGTTGGTAAGACACACCCGATTCATCAGCGCGTAGCCCGGCGTTGCCGCGCCGCCCGCGCTGTAGATCCCGTTGGTCACCAGCACCGTGTCGCCGTTCATCGCGGCGCTCACGGCGGCTTGAATGGTGTGGAACGCGTTACTCCAGGCCGTGCCCGGTCCGTCCGCCGGGCTGTTCGTCGAAACATGGATCGTGGCCGCGTCGGCCGCGCTCAACAGCCACCATAATTTTCCAATGATTGGAAAAAAACGCCGCCATTTTTCCAATGATTGGAAGCCCGCCCGGATATTCGCCCCCCGTTTTGTTTTCATTTTTTTGGGCCGGCATTATATGTGCGCCGATCTCGGCCACAACCTGTTTTTTCCAGAGTCCACCGGGAGTTCTTTTCATGCCGGCGGGTGCGGCGAGTAGGCGTCCTCCGCGCGGAGCTGCTTCACACCGGCCGGCCTGACGCGCAGATGCTTGAGGCGTTGATTCTTGCCGGTCGGGCACCACACGGCGCTCGGGTACGGGCTGCCACGCCAACCCAGGACGCAAGAATGGGCGTGCACGCGGCTCCCGATACAAGAATCGCCTTCCGAATATGGTCAATGCTAGCTCCTGTACCAAACCCGTGTAGCCAAACGCGCGGCAGATGAAAAACGGCGCCGCTGTTTTGAATCCGGCTCATTCCGTCAGATGGGGTTGCGGTCCGCGCTTCCCTCGCTGCGCAACTTCAGCAGATACATATTAGGCGTCAGGTATGGCCATTGAAGCGTTCCGCCATTGCTGATACTGAAGACAATCGCTTGGCCGTCGGGGCTCCAATCCAGTTCGAGGCAGGCGTTGGTGAAACGGATGGGCTGATATTGCTTTCGATGAGCATGCCCAATGGCGTTGAAATAGGTCAACCGAACGGGATCACTCCCATCGCTGCGCATCAACCAGATTTCCACTTTTCGGCCGGCTTCCTTTTCGTCGTGATGCGACCAGGCGATGTACTTGCCGTCCGGCGAATATTCCATATTTTCATTTCCCTGGCGCAGCGGCGCTGTCCGGGTCAGGCGCTGCAAAGCGCCGCCGGCCAGATCGCTGACATAGACATCGCCCCACCACATTTGCCCTTCTGTCTCGTTGAGGTTGGCGGCTTCCCAGATCAAGTGGCGGTCATCCCGGGTAAATCCCGATCCCTCGATCAGGCGCAAGCCGGGATGCAACTCATTGATATTGATGGTTCGGATATGGGTGATGCGCGGGCCCTCGGCATTAAAAGCCATGTCGGCCAATTTGATGCGCCATAATCCCCACTCTTCTCCCTTCCGGTTTTTCTCTTTTTTCCAATATGAACCGACGCCGCGATGAACTTCCATGGAATATTCCTCGTTCCAGAACAACATCTTTCCGTCGTGGGAGAAACTGGGCCGGATGACACCCCAGTTATCGGGGTTTTGAGTAAGGCGCCAGTAGTGTTTTCCATCGCTGGTCATTATCCACACATCATGGTTGTGGCCGATGCCGGGGAAGGAGTCCATATTGTATTCAGTCGGTCGGGTATGCTCATTTTGTGCGGTGAAGACGATATGCCGGCCGTCCGGATGCCAATAGGGCTGGCATTTATGAAAGCCCGCAATTTCAGACGGGGCCTGCTCGGTCAGGCACGCCACGTCGGTTCCATCCGGCTTGATGGTAAAAATTTCGTAGGTTCCAGGCAATCTGTCGGTATACGCCTTGCCGCGGACTAATTTATTGAACACAATCAGGTTGCGGGCGGGAGACCATTTGGGATAGAGCCCGCCTGCATGCAGCAGTTGCAGGCTCCAGGCGCCGGTGATCGGACTTTGCGCCAAACCCGCCTGCGACAAGGCGAGCAGCAACGTAAACGCCAACAAAATCCGCGTCAGGAGCCAGTCGTGGGCAAAACGCAATGCGACCCTGTGAGCGCTTGTTTTCATCGGTCCTCCGCGGCTTGAACACCCAACTTGCCCCGTTTCCCGCCATGGCGCGGGGCTGACTGGCGGCTTCCGGTTCTACAACAACCAGAGGCGGCGTCAGGCCCTCGTCCAGCCGAAGTTTAAGTTACCCCAGAAATGGTCCAGAGGATGGGGTACCCGCTCCGCTCCTTATAGCTTCTTTTCAGGGCCAATAAGCGCTCCCAAGGCTAGAAACAGCCGATCCATATTACGGACTTAATGGCCATAAGTTAGTGACGATAAGCGTCGGGCAATCAGCGCCTGAAAAGTGCTTTCTAGCCACATCAAAGAACGCCCTTTTCATTGAGAAAAGGCCCGTACTTTTTGTCGGTCCCCATGATGTGCTGGGTCAGCCAGGCCTTGAGGAAATTGCTGGTTTCAACCGACAGCATAATAGCGCCCTTGTTGTATTTGTCTTGCAAGTCCAAGACGGTTCGGGTCAATTCGTCATGCTCTTTCTTGTGTGCGGCAAGATCCGGATAGCCATACTGCTGCATGAGCCGCTCCTCGGTTTGGAAATGCGTCCTGGTGTATTGAATCAACTCATTGAGCACCTTGCCCATGACCTCCTTGGCCTTCCCCTGGCTCATGGCATCGAATAACGTATTAACGATCGAAATGAGTTTTTTATGCTGATCGTCGATTCGCCGAATATGCACGCTAAGCTGGTCTGTCCAGTCGATGAAGGCCATGGACGCGCTCCTTTTTTGTGATTTGTTCTCCCTCAACCGGTGACAGGAGGCACTATACACCAAATGCCGGATTCTATTAACCTCCATATTAGCCGCGTGGAAGTGCTCTGAAACTGACGGCCCCAACAAGGATTATGGCGGGACGACGGGGCAAAACGGCGTGATCCGGTGTTTTTTATGAAAGTCAGCTTGAAGCTGATGAGCTGCGGTTGCTTGCCCGGTGCGGACGTGAGTTCATTCATTACCTACTGTCTGTTGATGCGCGCCGCTCAAGCCGGACCCGGAGTCTATACGGACCTGCCCTTTACGCCGTTCGCTCGCGATACCATTATCCGGCAAGGCGAGCCTATTCCGCTTTAGCGGGCTAGCCGATCGAAGTGGGCTGCCGTGGATCCCGACAGGGCTCCTTTTCATTTGCGATACGGACGACAAAATGAATTTTTAGTAAAACGTTTTACAACTTCAGGTGTCAAAGGTATGTATAGAGGCGTGTTGGGGCTCAATTCATCAAACCGGATCGGATGTTGGCGGAGGATGGCGTCATGATGTCGAAATGTGCACGTTGGTTGGTTCCCGGGTTGCTCGCGTTGGCGGTGCTGAACGGCGCGCCCGACCTGCAGGCGGTTCCGTTCCATGTCACTTATCTCTGGCACATGCACCAGCCGATTTACTACCCGTACGAATCGCCCCAGACCATTGATGCCAACGGCCGCTTTAACTTCAGCGTCCAAGGCGTCTGGGATGGCGATCGCATCGGTGCCTACACCACCTGGCCGAAGGATGCGGTGCAGTCGGCCGCCGACAAGGGCATTGGGTGGGGCGGGGCGCAGATGAGTTATTCCGGTTCGCTGGCGGAGAACAACAACAACCTGTGGGGCTACTGCACCGGCAACTCGTGGGATGACGGCATTGACTGGGCGCGCAATGGGCTGCGCACCACGCACAATAACCCGCGGCTGGACTTGGTCGGCATTGCGTACCACCACAGCCTGATGCCGTTGACATGCAAGGAATCCATGAAGATGCAGATTCGCCTGCACAAAGAGCAGTACATGGAACTTTGGGACACATCCAGCTACTCCAAGGGTTTCTGGCCGCCCGAGTGCGCGTTTGCCGAGTGGATGATCCCCGCGCTGGTGGAGGAGGGCCTCGAATGGGTAATCGTGGACAATGGCCACCTGTTCCGTGCCGTGCCCGACTTCCCATGGTCCGACGCCAGCTCCTGCCGCCCGAATCCGGCGGAAATCCAGAATCCGTCCTCGACCGAACTCGGCAGCACATGGGTCCAGCTCCAAAACATCTGGGCCCCGACCAAGGTGCTGGCCCCGTGGTCTTACCAGCCGCATTACGTCCAGTTCATCAATCCGGCCAGCGGCAGCGCGCAGAAGATCATCGCCGTGCCCGCCGGCCGTTACGAGGGCAACGAGAACGGCCGCGGCGGCTATGGCTCGTTCAAGCCGGAAAATGTTTGGGGCGCGCATACGGCGGTCAACTGGGACGCGGCGCATCCGATGATGATTCTTTGCCACAGCGACGGCGACAACTACGGCATGAAGAACTCGGATGCCTGGCATGGGCAAATGAATACCTTCCTGGATATGTGCAAGGCCAATAACGACTTCGATTTCACCAGCGTTCAGGACTACCTCGCCGAGTATCCGCCGAACACCAGCGACATCATCCACGTTGAGCCCGGCAGTTGGATCGGCATTGACGGCGGCACGCCTTATTTTGAGAAGTGGCTGTCGAGCACCTACGTCAACGGCGAGAACCCGGACCGGTGGTCCTGGTCGGTTTTGGTCGCCGCCCAGAATCGGGTTATCCTGGCCGACTCCCTCGAAAACAGCTACCTGGGTTCAAACCCGACGATGAACGATGTTGAGTGGGGCCTGGGCAACGACACCGCGAAGGCCTGGCACTGGTATCTCAACGGCGAGACCTCCTGCTACTGGTACTGGGACATGGACCGCGCCAACCCCTGGGACGGCAACGTGACGCGCGCTT
This sequence comes from uncultured Verrucomicrobiota bacterium, assembly GCA_964570325.1. Taxonomy (GTDB): domain Bacteria; phylum Verrucomicrobiota; class Kiritimatiellia; order CAIQIC01; family CAZMXS01; genus CAZMXS01. The sequence goes on from CAZMXS010000031.1 coordinate 33,404, forward strand.
GCAATACGGCGATCTATTTTGCCGACCTGGTCATCGCCCGGCATCCCGGCGTGGACGCGCGCGGCCCCAGTATTTTCCCTGCCCAGCGCGATCCCTACAATCCAGGCGGCCGCATGTGGAACGAGGCGTCGCCGGCCTCCTCCGATTTCGCCGTCTGGAGCTATGTGGATGACGAAAACGGCCTGGGCGCGGTCCGACTGTACTGGCGGGTTGACGGTGATGGCGTCAACCCCATCAGCTCGATCCAGAACGAGACCTATGCCGGCGGCGGCGAGGTGGGCGCCTGGAACATAACCGCGATGACCAATTCATGGGATCCGACCGTGAAGGGCCCGGATAATATCGTCCCGAACCCAACCCATCGGGCCCAGCGCTACACCGGCTGGATCACCGGCCAGAGCCAGGCGCTGATTGACTACTTTATCGAAGCGGTGGATACGAAGGGCAACACCAACCGCGGCGACATTTTCCACGTCTATGTGGGCGAATATAACTCCTCGAACGCCGTGCCGGTGACGTTCTCCCCCACCTTGCCGGACAACTGCGTCGGGTCCACCCTGGCCTCGATTTACAACTCGGCGGGCCGCAGTCTCAGCGGCGCCTCGCCGGTCACCTTGATGATCAGTTTCAATGGCGGGACGACCAACGAGTACACGATGTCCGGCAGCGTCGGCGGCCTCTGGCGCTATACGAACTCCATCCCCGGCGGGGCGACGCTGGCCAAGGTGATGTTCCGCAGCGGATCCACCTACGACAACAACAGCGGCAACGGCTGGACCAAGACGATTGGCGCCTGCTACGTGGCGCCCTCGGTGAACTTCAGTCCGGCCGCGCCCAACGGCTGCGACCCGGTCACGATCACCTACAGCCCGGGCGCGGGCGCGCTCGGCACGGCCACGCAGGTTTACATCCACGTGGGCTATAACGATTGGCAGGGCGTGCCCAATCCTGACCCGGCGATGACGAAGAGCGGGACGAACTGGGTTTACATTTACAGCCCGCCGGCGGGCGCTTACCAGATTGACTGTTGTTTCAACAACGGCGTGTTGTGGGAGAACAACAACGGCAACGATTACGGTGTGTCCGTGGCCAACTGCTCGGCGACCAATACGCCGGTGGTCTTCACGCCCGGCTCGCCGACCGATTGCGATGGCGCGACGGTGACCATAACCTATAATCCGACCAATCGTCCGCTGCAGGGCGCAACCAATATTTACGTGTACATCAGCCGCAACAGCGGCAGTTGGTATACGTTCCTGATGGCTACCCAGGCGAGTGTCTGGACTTATCAGACGCTGCCGGGTTCCGGGACCACCAACATCAGCGTCATGTTTGGCAGCAACAACCTGGCCTTTCCGCCGGCTGATAACAACAGCGGCCCCGGCTGGTCGGTGGTCGTTTCCGCCTGCCAGACCAGCGGGCCATCCGCGGTCGAATTTTATCCGGCCGCGCCCGTCAGTTGCGACCCGGTGTTGATCACCTACAAGCCGAACCAGCACGCGCTGAAGAATGCCGCGCAGGTCTATATTCATCTGGGCCGCAACGGTTGGAAAGACGTGGATGATATCGCGATGGCCCGGAGCGGGAACAACTGGGTATACACCAACAGTCTGGCGGCCGGCACTTACCAGATCAATTGCTGTTTCCACGATGGCGCGAGCACGTGGGATAACAACAATGCCGGCGATTGGGCCGTGACCGTTGTCGGGTGCACCGGCGGCGTGCCGACGGGCATTACGTTTGTGGAAGGCTCCCCCGCCATCACCAGCGATTCGACCAATCTGCAGAACAATATCGGCGATGCCTTCGATTTCAACCAGTCCGGCGGCTCGGCCACGACCGTGGAGCAGGGCGGGTTCGGCAGCTTTGGTCGGGTGTTTGTCAACTACGACGCCAACAACTTCTACATCGGCGCCAACGGCGTGGACATGACCGGCGACAATAACGGCATGGTCATCTTCCTTGAGTTCAACACGCTGGGCGACAACGCCCACAACCTGTGGAACATCAATGGGCTGCCGCAGGGGCTGGAACAACTGCACAACGTCTGGCTGGAGCCGGCGATGGATGTGGTTATTGTCCTGGGTGACGAGTATGGGGACGGGAATTACGACAATTTCAACCTGGGCAACGGTTACAATTTCGGCCAGGGCGTTTATTACCTCTCCACGGGTTCATCCTCGTTCTGGCCGGTGGCGGGAGCGAAGCTGTCGCAGTTCGACGGCACGGGCACCGTGGCGACCGTTTCCGGGGATGACGACGGCAACCGCCTGACCGACCGCTGGGAATGCAGCATCCCGTGGTCGAGTCTCAACGCCAGCGGCATCGGCTCGATCAGCAACTGCTGGCTGGCGGGCGTCATCGCCAGCGACGGGACCAACGGCAACGACCGCTATATTTCAGGCAATTACCTCGGCGCCTCCGCCAATGTAACCAACGGCAATTATGGCTTCGGGTTCCTGAACTTGAACGCGATTCAAATCAACCTCCCCTCCAGTGATTCTGACAACGACGGCATCGCGGATGACTGGGAGCGGCAGTACTTTTCCAGCCTGTCGGTGCTGGGCCGAAACTCGGATTGGGATGGCGACGGGGCCACCGACCACAACGAGTATCTGGCGGGCACCAATCCCAAGGACATGGATTCCTGCTTTGAAGTGCGGTCGGTCAACAGCCAGATGGCGGGCGGCGCGCCGCGCTATATCATCTCCTGGCACAGCGTCAACGACCGGACTTACACGCTGTTCCGCGCCACCAACTTGTTCCATGGCGGCTTCAGCACGGTGCAAAGCGGCATTCCCGCCACGCCGCCGCAGAATACGTACACGGACACCTTCGACAACACGCAAATCCGTTATTACAAGATTCAAACCCAGAAATAAAAAAGTCCAACTGCGCGCCGACCGGCGGCTTAAGAAAGAAGGATTGAGGCCATGCGAGTCAAATTGGAATATGCGGCGATCATGGATGTGCCGGGCATTCGCAACCGCGACACGGTTGAAGTGCGCGAGGATGCCACCGTTCGCGATCTGCTGGAACATCTCAAGATCAGTCCTGAACACCAGCAATATGTCGTGCCCGTAATCAATGACCGCGCGGCCAAACTCGTCAGCCGCCTGCGGCCCAACGACCATGTCTTCCTGTCCATGCCGATCGGCGGCGGGTGACGGTCGGTAGGCCATGATCAGCGTGGCCGCTGGAATGCGGCCATCGCGGAACCGAGCCGGATAGACAGGATAAGCGACATGGGTTATCCCGAATCTCCGGCCGCTCCGGCGTCTGGGGTCCGGGCTCGTTTTTGTGCCCGCCAAGTTGCCCGGAGATTCCTCAACCGCTTGGTGGAGCCGTGCGGCTTCAAAATGACCGAACATGATATTTCGGACCGGCGCTCTGTGAGGCCGCTAAAATAGATGTTCGACCTGATGCGGAGAGTGTGGTTTCATATTACCAGCCGGCGGCCGCCCACGGATCGCTGACGAGTGGTCACTGATCACTGGGTCCTGTTCACCGGCCATTAACCCGACATGCTCAGGACCAAACTATTTCAGGCTTTTGCATTGCTGATCCTGGTTTTCGCTGTCGTTTCAGCGGCGCTGGGGGTGCATCTGATTCAGAGCCGGGTGGTCCGCGAAGCGGAGGAGCGGGTACGTCTGGACCTGTCCAGCGCCTGGGCGGTGTTCAACGCGCGCTTGCACGAGATCGAGACGGTGGTTCAACTGGTCGCGCTGAAAAAGACCGTCATGGAAGCGGCCGCCGAGGCTCGCTGGGATTCGCCGGAAATGCGCGAGCGGCTGGAGCAAATCCGCCAGATGTACACGCTTGATTTTCTCACTTTTGTGGGGCCGGACGGCGCCGTCGCGCTGCGCGCGGCCAATCCCGAAGCGCGCGGCGACTTCCGTGGCGACGATGCGCTGGTTGCCGGGGCGCTGCAGGGGCGGGCCGCAGCCGGGCTGGCGGTGTGGCCGGGAGCGGAACTCGACCGTGAATGTCCCGGCCTGGCCCGGCGCGCGCAGTTGAAACTGGAGGACACTCCCCATGCGCGCGCGTCCGGTCGCGCCAGCGAGTCTCGCGGGCTGGCCATGGTCAGTGCCGCGCCGGTCATGGCGGGGGAGCGGATTGCCGGCGCTGTGTACGGCGGCATCCTGCTGAACCGGAATGAGGATCTGGTGGACCGGATTCAAAGCGTGGTATTCGGCGCGCAGCGTTATGGCGACGGGCCGCCGGGCACCGCGACCATTTTCCTCGACGATGCCCGCATTGCCACCACCGTTCGGCGCGAACGGGGGGAGCGCGCCACGGGTACTCGCGTTTCGGCCGAAGTTGCCGAGCGCGTACTGGATCGCGGCGAGGCGTGGGTCGGCCGCGCGTTTGTGGTTCGGGATTGGTACCTCACCGCTTACGAACCGCTTCGCGACCTGGCCGGCCGGACGGTCGGCATCCTCTATGTCGGCATCCTCGAACGGCCGTTTCGCGAGATGGCCCGGGGCATGTTGCTGCGTTACCTGGTGCTGTCGCTGTTCGGACTGGCGGCGGCGCTGGGGATGGCGTTCTTCCTGGCGCAGCGACTGGCGCGCCCGATCCATCGCCTGGTCGAGGCGTCCGACAGCCTCAAGGAGGGGCGGCCGCCGGAGCGCGTGGATGTGCGGTCCCCCTGCCGGGAGATTGAGACGCTGGTCGGCAGTTTCAACGCCATGGCGCATACGCTTGCCGAACGCGAGGCGCGCCTGAAAGAGTCCAACGAGCAACTGGAAAAGGTTAACCTCACCCTGCGGCGGCTGAACCAGAACTACATGGACATGGTCGGTTTCGTCTCGCACGAATTGAAGGGGCCGGTGGCCGCAATCATGAACTACGTCTACCTGCTGGAACAGGCGGCCCCGCCGCTGGCCGAGCCGCAGATGCTGGCCGTGAAGAAGATCGAAACGGGTTGCGCGCGACTGTTGGAGATGATCCGGCGTTACCTGAACCTGTCGCGCATTGAAACGGGTGAATTGGCGCCGGATTACGCGCCCGTGCCGGTGCTGGCGCAAGTGCTGGCCCCGTTGCTGGAGGCCTACAGCAATGAGATTAGCGCGCGGCGGGTGAAGGTGGAGAACGGCATTGGCGCGGATGTGGTCGCGCGCGGGGATGTCAACATGATCTGCGAAGTGTTCGAGAACCTGATCAGCAATGCGCTCAAGTACGGGGCCGACGGCGGGACTATCCGGCTGACTTGCGTTCCGGCTAGCGGCGGCCTGTTGGAGTTCGCGGTGCGCAACCAGGGCGCCGGCATTCCTGCCGAAAAGCTCGCGCAAGTGTTTGAAAAGTATGCGCGGGTGGACGGCCCCGACGCCATCCCGCGTCAGGACCGGACCGGACTTGGGCTCTACATCACGCGCAAGATCATCGCCGCGCACGGCGGGACCATTTGCGTGGAATCGCATCCCGGCGAGTGGACGGAGTTCCGGTTTACGTTGCCGGCGGCCGGCTGAACCCGGGGCCGGAAATGATGCGTAACGCTATCCCCTGCTCAAGCGGAAAAACCATCCGCAACGTCGTCACGTAAACTCCTTGCGGCATAATGTGATGCAAATATGGAAGCGACTTTTGTGCGCTTCAAACCGCTTTATTCTGCCAGAAGAAGGCGACGCAGGTTTTAACCGGGCAACCGGTGCCGTCGCCCTCGCCGGGGCGACCGCACCGCCATACATACAAGCGGCGCGCCCGCGCGGCTACACCTGGATCATGTGCCGTTGGGTGAATGCCCGCCCGATCCGATTACTTCTTCAGCCGGTCCTTCAGGGTCGCGATCAGCCGGTCGGGATTGAGCGGTTTCTGGAAGATGCCGGCCAGGCCGAGTTCGCCGTAATCCACAACCATGTTTAACTGATCGCCGGCCGAGCTGAGCATATAAACCGGCGCGGTGTTGCCGAGCAGCTTCAACTCCTTGACGAAATTGGCGCCGGCGTCCACCTCCTCCATCATCAGGTCGGCGATGATCAGGTCCGGCGTCTCTTTCCGGTATTGCTTCAAGCCTTCCTCGGCCGACGCGGCGGTCACGACTTCATAACCGTGCTTTTCCAGGATCAACCGAACGGAGTCCCGAAAATCGCTGTCGTCGTCAACGCATAGAATGACCCACTTGCCTGCCTTCATCTTGCATCCGCCTCCCGCGTTAGGTCTCCATCAAACATCCGTTTTTCCAGCCGCGGCCGGATGAACTCCAGCGCCGCGCGCAGGTTATTCCGCGCCGCATCGGAGAGTTCTTCGCCGAACTCATCGAACCGGTAGCCGCGGATGGCAAGCACAAACGCCCGCGGCGCGGCGCCGAACAACTGCCGGGCCAGGGCCAGCAACTGTTCCGGCAGCAGCGCATGGCTCATGGGCGCGACCCCGGCGCGGCCCGCGATTTCCTGGAATATGAACGGCTCCGCTCCGCTCACCGCCGCATCGGCGAAAATTACCCACTGGACCTCCCCAAGGCTCGCCGCATCCTCGACCGCCAACTGGTAGTCGGCTTCCACGCGCACACCGGGCACGCGCATGGCCGCGACCGCCTCGGCGAACGCCGGGCCCAGCCCGTCGTCACAGCGGCCGGGGTTGCCGTAGCCGAGCACCAATATCTCATGCCCATTGATCATCAAATCAGCCGCGCCGAATCGGAGTGCGGCGCCCCCGCTTCCCCGGCGCAATTTACGCTACCGCGCACGGCGGCCGATCAACTCGCCGGCCGCGTCATAAACCTCCACCACCAGCGGCATCCGCCCGAGCGCGTGCGTCGCGCATGACAGACACGGATCGTACGCCCGAATCGCCACCTCGATATGGTTGAGCAGCCCCTCCGTGATCTCCACGCCGTTCAGGTAATCGCCCGCCACCTTCTCGACCGCCCGGTTCATCGGCGTATTGTTGTTCGTGGTGGACACGATCAGGTTGCACATCTTTACCAGGTCGTCCGCGCCGACTACATAATGATGGAAGAGCGTGCCGCGGGGCGCTTCGATCAGGCCGACGGTTTCCTCCCGGCGCGGACCGCTCGCCACGAGTTCCGACCCCTGCAGATCGGGATCCCGCAGCAGATCATGGATCTTCTCCGCCGCATGCAGCAATTCAATCATCCGGGCCCAGTGGTAGCCGAGGGTCGCATGGTTCGGCCGGCCGCCGGTCACCTCCTTGAACTCCCGGCGCGCGGCCTCCGCCTCCGGCGTGTCAATGAAGCGGCAGGTGTTCATGCGCGCCAGCGGGCCGACGCGATACCAGCCCCGCTCCGGCCCCAGCGACTTGATGAACGGGAACTTCATGTACGACCAGTTCTGGACGTCCTCGGCAATGTAATCGCGGTAGCGCTGGTAGTCCACTTGATCGAAGATGACGTTGCCCTCCGCGTCCACCGCGCGCAGAGCGCCATGGTAGAGATCCAAGGCGCCGTCCGCGCGCACCAGCGAGAGGTGGTTGGACGGGAATGAGCCGAAGCCGGCCAAGTCCTTCCAGTTCTTGAGCGTGTAATCACGGGCCAGCGCCAGCGCGCCGCGCGCCCAGGCCAGGATCTGGTCCATATTCTTCAGAAACTCGTCGCGTTCCGCGACGGACAGGTTCTTGTTCACGCCCCCGGGAATCGCGCCCGTGCCGTGAATCTTCTTGCCGGCGGTGGCCTTGATCAGTTCCTGGCCGAATTTACGCAGCATGACGCCCTGCACGGCCAGGTCGCGGTGTTTCATGGCGACGCCAATCACGTTGCGGATGGCCGGGTCCGCGTCGAAGCCGAACAGCAAATCGGGCGAACAGAGGTGGAAAAAGTGCAGCGCGTGCGATTGCAATATCTGGCCATAATGCATCAGCCGCCGCATTTTCTCGGCGGTCGGCGTCAGGTTCTCCCCGCCGACAATCCGGTCCATGGCCTTGGCCGCCGCGAGATGGTGGCTGACCGGACAGATGCCGCACAGCCGCTGGACCAGCACCGGCACTTCCCAGAACGGGCGTCCCTGAACGAACCGCTCGAAGCCGCGGAACTCGACGATGTGCAGGCGCGCTTGCCGGACCCGATTCTGCTCATCCAGCAGGATGGTGACCTTGCCGTGACCCTCCACGCGGGTTACCGGCTCGATCACGATTTTTCTTATTTCAGTTGCCGCAGTCATGGCTTTCATTCTCCTTAACGGTCGGCCCGGCGGTCCGACCCTGCCCACATCGGCCGGGCGCGACCACCGGGCGCGCGGTGGTCCGCCCAGCTCGCTAGTCATATTTGATCAATTCGTATGGCAGCTCCAACGGCTTGTTGTTCAGCAGCGCCGTCAGCGCCGCCCAGATGGTGTCCGCGGACGGCGGGCAGCCCGGCAACTGGTAGTCCATTTTCACCACTTCGTGGCAGGGATAAACCCGGTCGAGAATCAGCGGAAGGTCGGGATCATTGGGGATGACCCCCTCGGGATTGTGAACGGTGGGCCCGTTCCGGTACGCCTCGTCAAAACATTCCTTGAGCGGGATGCCGTTGCGCATCGCGGGGATGCCGCCCATCGTGGCGCAGTCGCCCAGCGCGATCAGGATGTCGCAGTGTTTCCGGAACTCTTGCAGCACGCGCACATTTTCTTCGTTGCAGCAGCCGCCTTCGATCAGGCCGACCGCGCAGCGCCCGGTGAATTCCTTGAAATCATCAATCGGCGACTTGTCGAAATCCACGATCTCCGCGAGCTGCAGGATCCGCTCGTCAATGTCCAGGATGGACATGTGGCAGCCGAAGCAGCCGGCGAGCGAAGCCGTGGCGATTCTCGGTTTAGCCATGACCCGATCCTTCCTTCCCCGGCGTCGGCTCCGCGACCCGTTTTTCCTCGATATCCGAACCGATCGGCCGATGATCGTACTCGCGTCGTCCGACCGGCACCTGGTAACCCTGCCGTTTCTTTAATATAGCGCCGACTGGGCAAACTTCCACTGCCCGGTCCGTGACGGCGAGATGGGTGCCGCCCAGTCCATTGGCCGCGTTGACCCCGACCCGCTTGTCTTTCGTGCGGCCGACGTAGCCGAAGACGTTCTTGCCGTCAACATCCCGCGAGGCCGCGATGCAGCGGCCGCAGAAGATGCAACGGTTGTGGTCCATCAGAACTTCCGGGTGCGTCGCATCCACCGCGCGCTCCGGTTCCAGGTAGGGATACTTGGGCGCGGTGATGCCAAACCGGTAGGCCAGCGCCTGCAGTTCACAGCGGCCGCTTTTCTCGCAGAACATGCAAAAGTGGTTGCCCTCCACGAACAGCATCTCGATCAGATTGGCGCGCAGCCGGGTCAGCTCCGGTGTATTGTTCTGGATTACCATGCCGTCGGCCACCGGCGTCGTGCAGGCCGCCTGCGGCCGGCCGTTGACCATGACCGTGCAGACGCGGCAGGAGCCCTGCGGTTTGAGATCGGGCGTGGCGCAAAGGCGCGGGATATAGATGCCGGCCTCGTCCGCGGCGCGCAGGATTGTCTGGCCCGGGGCGCATTTCACTGCCGCGCCATCAATTGTGATTGTCAGGTTCTTATCCATGTTTTAGCCCTCGCTCTGCCATCACCTCCACCCGTCCGCGCGCGGTGGTCGGCCCGGCGGTCCGACCCTACCTCCAAGGGCAGGGACGCGACCGCAGGGCGCGCCGTCCCGGCGGTTACTTGAAAATCACCGACTGGCGGCCGGTCTCGCCCTCCGCCGCGCGCAGCGCGGCGCGGATGTCGAACGCCGGTTGCAGGCCATGCGTGTTGATTTTCAGCAGTGACTCATAAAACGGCTTGAAGCGCTCGAGTGTTGTCAGAATCGGATTGGGCGAGGCCTGACCCAGTCCGCACCGGCTGGCGGTCTTCACCGTTTCGGCCAGCTCGCGCAGGTAGTCCAGGTCCGACGGTTGGCCGCGCCCCTCCAAAATGTCTTCGAGTTTCTTCATCAGCAGCATGTTGCCCACCCGGCACGGCGTGCAGAACCCGCAGCTTTCTTCCATGAAGAAGTGCATGTACTGGCGCGCGATGTCGGTGATGTTCCGCTGCGGGCCGACGATCACGATCGCGCCGCCGGTGGCCAGGTCGTCAAAGCAAATGATCCGGTTGAAGCCCTCGTGGCCGACAATCTCGCGCGAGGGTCCGCCGACTTGCACGGCCTGGACCTGGTCGGCGCCGGCCTCGCGCACCACCTCGCCGAGGGTGACGCCCAGCGGAAACTCGTAGACGCCGGGGCTGGTGCAGTCGCCCGAGATGCTCAGCAACTTTGTGCCCGGACTGCCCTTCGAGCCCATCTCCGCGAACCAGCCCGCGCCTTTTTCGAGGATGCGCGCCACGCAACAGAACGTCTCGACATTGTTCACACAGGACGGCCGGCCGAGATAACCCTTGTGCGCCGGGAACGGCGGGCGCGTTTTCGGGTCGCCGCGCAATCCCTCGCACGAGCTGATCAGGGCGGTCTCCTCGCCGCAAACGTAGGCGCCCGCGCCCAATTGCACGCGCACATCGAAATCAAATCCCTTGCGCTGGCAGATATCCCGGCCCAGCAGACCGGCCGCGCGGCGCTGCTCGATCACGTGCTCCAGAAACGCGCGCAGATAGGCGTACTCGCCGCGGAGGTAGATGATGCCCGTCCGGGCGCCGATCGCGTAGCCCGCGATCGCCATGCCTTCCAGCATCAGGTCGGCCCGCTCGGTCAGGACCACGCGGTCCTTGAACGTGCCCGGCTCGCCCTCGTCGGCGTTGCATAGAATGTACTTGTCGTCGCCCTCGGCCTTGCGGGTGAACTCCCACTTCATGCCGGTTGGGAAACCCGCGCCGCCGCGCCCTCGCAGCCGCGCCATCTTGATGTCGCGGATGACCTCAACCGGGCTCATCGCCAGCGCCTTCTTCAACGCGGCGCCCGGCGCCATCTCGGCGAACACCACCGGGCCCTGCTTGCGGATCGCGTTGTACACCATGGATTGGACCAGCCGGTGCGCGTTGTTGCCGTCGCCCAGGCGCCGGACCAGCCGCCGCGGATCCTTGGTCTCGCGCAGAACGCGCACCACATCGCGCGCCTTGTCGCTCGAGAGGTAGGTCACCGGCACATCGTTCACCAGCGCCGCCGGGGCCTGGTCGCTCAGGCCGATGCACGGCGTCTGTTCCAGCGTAATCAGGCCGTCCGGCGTCGTCTGCCGGAACCCGATCCCCAGTTCCTGCTGGAAGACCCGCGCCACGTCGTCCGCGCCGAACATCTTGTCCACGATGTCATCGCACAACCGAATCACGATCCGGCCCTTCGGCCGGTTGGAGTAGAAAGCGTAGAACGTGACGACGCCCTCCACCTCGACCCGGTGAGTGCCGCATTCGCGCGCAATGATGTCCAGCGCCGCGGCCGGCATGTAGCCGTGGCGATCGTGCACGGCGCGGACAATGTCCATCATCCGCGTCTTGTCGTTGTTGAATGCGCGGCAGATGGATTGTACCGCCGCCGTCTGAATGGTCTGGTCCACGTCACTCATGAGGTTATGCTCCCTCGGCTTCGGCCCTCCCGAAAACCGGTAGGCATGATAAGCACAATGGCCTGCGCAGAGCGATTGTAAAAACGCGACCGCTGCAAAAAAGAATTGCTTTGCCCCCCCGTCGGATATAATAGAATCCGGTAGCGCTACCGATACCCGTATCATAAATGGAGGGATACAGACATGATCTCCACGGGCTTGCGAAGTGTGGCAACGCTGGCAACGATTGCGCGCGACCTGCTGGTCTGGCTGCTGCCCGGCCGCCTGCCGGAAGCCTGGCGGCGACGGCTCTACGGCCCGATGCCGGACTTCATCTTCATCACGCACGCGCGCGGGCCGGAGGACATATGGGCCATGGCGCCGGGCCTCAAGCGGGCCCTGCGTTTCCTGCCGGAGCGCTTGATTCTTCCGCTCCTGCGCCGCTGCCCGGCGTTCGCGGTGTGCGATATGGCGTGGCCTGAGCGAAAGTTGCGGGGCCGCATCGTCAGCCCGGCCTGTCTGATGGAAGATTTTTTCGGCCGCCGTGCGCGGACCGCCTGCCAGGTGCGCGGCCTGCTCGACTTCATTCGGAAAACAACCGCGGGCCCGGTGCATGCCGTCCTTTCGGGCTGGTGGCCAGCCGCCACCGACAAGGGCCGAATGTTTCAGGAGCAACTCGCGCCGGACGATCGGATCACCATCACGACGGGCCACACGGCCACGCTTTTGTCACTTTGCGCCACCGTCGGGCGCGTCCTGGAAATGGCGCACATCGCGCCCGCGACGGCGGCCGTTGCTGTCCTGGGCGTCGGCAACATGGGCGAAACAGTCGCTCGCGCGCTCAACGGCACGGTTCAGCGCATCGGCCTCCTCGACCGCAACATCACCAAGGCCCGCCGCGTCGCCGCGCGCCTGCGCGCGGCGGCGGACGCCTCGGAAATCACGGTCTGCGAGCTGGATGCCGCGCGGCACTTTGATGCCCAGGCCGCCGATTTCCTGGCCCGGCACACGGTCACGGTTTGCACCACGATGAACGCCACCCGTATCTTCACGGACGAGTCTTGCTTGCACGATTGCCTCATTATTGACGATGCCCGCCCCGAGGCTTTTTCGCGCATTGACGATCCCTCGCGCCGCGTACTGGTGCTCGAGGGCGGTCTCATCCGCATCCCGGGCTTCGTCCTCCCACACGACTTTGGCTTTGGCGTCACCGACAGCGTCTTCGGTTGCCTCGCGGAGGCCGTTCTCCTCTGCTGTGACCCTGCCCGGCGCCTGCGGCCCGTCATCGGCGACGTGGACTTTGCGAACTATCGCGAGATGCTGGCCGTTGCCCGGGAAAACGCCATCTGCGAAGGCGCGCTGCGGTGCGGCCGCCGCCTCATCAGCGCCGCGGACATCGCTCGGATCATCCACCGGCCGGCAATGACCGCGCCGCGCCGCCCCGAGCTGGCCGTGGCCTGAACCTGATCTGGAAAATGGCGATGTTCAACGTGACGATCATGGCCACAGACATTGCTGTTCAAACCTGAAGACGCCGGTAAAAAGAGCGTGGCAATTATCGGCCGGCTGGCTATCCTCGGGTGCGGTATCGCAGGCCATGCCCGAATCGCTGCCAAAGGCCGGGAGTAACGTGCTGTACGTCGAAGTGGCGGATCTCGCCGGCGCGGCCTACCAGGCAACCGCCGCCGAGCAGGCCGTGCTGGATGCCGTCAACCAACGCGTGGCCGCGGCCGCGGATCTCGCCGGCGTGATGAACTTTCTATTCGATCAAACCCGCGCGTTGTTTCCCTGCGATCGCATCAGCCTGGCGTTTCTTGACGAGACCGGCCGGCGGCTCGTTTCGCGCTGGTCGCGGACCGATTACCAGCCCGAACGGCTGCGCGTCGGTTACGCGGAGGAACTCGCGGGCAGTTCGCTTCAGGCGGTGCTCGAGTCGCGCCAATTCCGAATCATCAGCGACCTGGAGGCGTACGGGCGCGCCCACCCGCAAAGCGTCTCGACCCGCCTGCTCGTGCTGGAGGGCGTCCGCTCCAGCCTGACCTGCCCGTTGACGGTGGATGACCGCGTGGTCGGCGTGCTGTTCCGCAGCGCGCGCCGGTCCGGCGCCTACGGCTTGCGCGAGCTGTGGCTGCACGCCGCGCTGGCCGAGCGGCTGGCCCAGGCGGTCGAGAAAACCTGGCGGCTCGACCAGCTCGCCGCCGCCAATCGCGCCTACACGGAGATGCTGGGGTTCGTCAGCCATGAACTGAAAGGCCCGCTGGCCGGCATCATTACCGATGCCGAGGTGCTGACCGGCGGTTATCTCGGCGCGCTGGAACCGGCCCAGCGTGAGAAAATCGGCAAACTGGCCGAGCGGGCGCGGTTTTTGCTCGGCCTGGTCCAGGAATATCTCGACCTGGCCCGCGTCGAAGGCGCGGGGCTGCGAGCCGCCATCCAGCGGCAACTGCCGTTCTGGACGGCGGCGCTGGAACCCGTCTTGCGCGTGCTCGAGCCGCAGCTTCAAACGGCGCGGTGCCGCGTGCGGCAAGAAGGGCCGGCCGATCTGGCGGTGGACGCCGATCCCGGCCTGCTGCGCATCATCTTGATGAACCTGGTTGGCAATGCCATCAAGTACGGGAACCCCGGCGGCGAAATCCGTGTGGCCGCCGGCTGCATGGACGGCCGGTTCCGGCTGGCGGTCCGCAACGCCGGCCCCGGTTTCGCGCCGGAGGACAAGGAGCGGCTTTTCAAGCGCTTCTCGCGCCTGCCGGCGCCCGAGTTGCGCGCCCGGCCCGGAACCGGCATCGGCTTGTTCACCGTGCTGCGCGCGGTCCAGGCGCATGGCGGTCGCGTCCAGGCCGAATCCCAGCCGGGCGCCTGGGCCGAGTTTGCGATTGAATTTCCCCAACCGCTGGGTGAATAAATAGCGGTGAACGGCGTCTTTTCTGTTGGAACAACCGGAGGTGCCCGATGAAGATACTGTCCTTGTGCGCGATTGCCCTGACCCTCGCATCCGTTACCCTGGCGGCCGATCCTTACCGCGTGGCGCTGCTGGACTTCGACAACCAGACCGGCATGAAACCCGATGCCGCGCTCGGCGGCGCGATCAACCCCGACGCCCTCGCGCAGAAAGGGGTGGCCCTGCTTAGCGAGGATCTGCTTAACAGCGGCAACTTCGCGCTGATCGACCGCCGCGACTTCATGGCGCAGATGGAGAAACTGCGCCTGACCGACTCGGGCAAGCCGACCCCGGTCAAGCCGTCGTTCATCCAGGCCGCGCAGGCGCTCGGCGCGGACGTTGTCCTGCGCGGCAGTTTGCAGAGCTTCTCCGCCGGCAAAAATGTCGTGAACCAGGGCGGCTACAAAACTGAGTTTGCCAAGCTCTCCCTGCGCGTCGGCCTCGAGGCGCTTGACGCGACCGACGGCTCCGTCCTCGCCATGGCCAACGGCGCCGCGGACGGCCAGTTCCGCCAGACCGACGCCAGCTACACCGAGATCTCGGAGGACGACGCGATGAACCTGTTCTCCAAGGCCATCGCGCAGGCCCTACCAAAGCTGCAAGGCGCGTTGGATGCCCGCCAGGCCAAGCTGGCCGCGCGGCCCAAGGTCAAGCTCTCCATTACCACCACCGCCGACCCGGCGATGATCGAGGTGGACGGCATTCTCGTCGGCACCTCGCCGTTGAAGGATTTCGAGGTTTATGCCGGCGATCATGTCCTGACCGTCGGCAAGCCCGGCTACCGCGACATCACCAAGCGCATCCTGTTCCAAAAGGATAGCACGGTCGAAGTCCCGATGATGCGCACGGAACTCTCCGCCGAGGAGTGGAAGGATATCCTCGAAAAAGTGCGCATGACCGCGATCATCGGCGATCCCGGCATCGTCGTCACCCCGGTGGTGAACGACAATTAAGGGAAACAGTTTGTAACCACGAAAAGCGCAAAAGGCGCGAAATGTTTCGCGTATTTTGCGTTTTTCGCGGTTAATTTTCGCTTATAGTTCGCCATGCACTTTGACCTCATTTCCCTGCTCCAGCACCTCGGCCTGGCATTCGGCTGGCTGGGGGTCGCCGCGCTCGGTCTCGCCGGCCTGGGGCTTTCCTGCCTGTCGCTCTCCGGCACTTGGTTGGTGGTGCTCGGAACGGTGCTGGCGGCGTTTTTGAGCGGCGCGGGCTTCCCGGGGTGGGGGACGGTGCTGGGGTTCATTGTGCTTGCCGGCTTGGTGGAGGTCGGCGAGTTTTTTTCCAGTGTCTGGGGTGTGAAGAAGCGCGGCGGCTCGAATTGGGCCGGCTTTGCGGCGCTCGCCGGCGGAATCCTCGGCCTGTTCCTCGGCGCGTTCATTCCCATTCCATTGGTCGGCAGCCTGATCGGGATGATGCTCGGCAGTTTCAGCCTGGTTTACCTGGTGGAAAAGCAGCGCTTGAAAAAAGACGCGCCCGCTGTGCACATTGCCTTTGGCGCGGTCGTCGCGCGTGTGCTGGTGGTGCTGCTCAAGGTCGGGGCGACGCTCGGGATGCTGGCGTTTCTCGGATTCGGCCTGCTGGGCGGGGGAGATTGAACGTGGGCGGTTTTTCCAATCATTGGAAAATGGCGCGCCGATTTTTCCAATCATTGGAAAAACCAGCCCTGGCGTTGCTGCTGGCGGCCGGCCCCGCCCGCGCGGCCGATCTCCCGCCGACCCTTGGAACGAACACGGCCGCGCATCTGCGCACGGCGCTGGCGTATCTGAACATGACCGAAGCCGACCTGGCTTTTCAAAAGAATGTAGGCCAGCCGCTGCTGGTCCTGCGCGGGATGACCAACCGGCTGCAGCGTCCGTTGGAACTGCCGGCGCTGGCCGACCAGGTTCGCGCCGCCGCGGCCGCCCCCGCCGCCGCGCCGCTTTGGGATCTGGCCGCCGCGGCGCTGGAGG
Organism: uncultured Verrucomicrobiota bacterium; assembly: GCA_964570325.1. Taxonomy (GTDB): domain Bacteria; phylum Verrucomicrobiota; class Kiritimatiellia; order CAIQIC01; family CAZMXS01; genus CAZMXS01. The sequence goes on from CAZMXS010000031.1 coordinate 49,711, forward strand.
TGGATGCGCCCGCGCCGCCGGCGCCGGATGAATCCGACATCACCGCAGTCGAACAGTTTCTGCGCGCGGCCCGCCCCGCCGCGGCGGCCCTGGCCCGGGCCTTTGAGAAAATTACGCCGGCGGAGCGCCGGGCGGCCGCGGTTGCGTATCTGGCCGGGTTGATGAATGCCGAGGACTACGATTGGGCGCGCGCCGCGCTCAGGCGCGATGGGTTCACCTCGCAGGAGGTGGCCTGCGCCATCGCCGAGGGCCTGGCCGTGGACCCCGAACCGGCGGCGACCAATTTCGTGAACCTGGCGCAGCGCGTTTGCCTGCCGGACCTGATCGCGGCCGGCCGCATGTTCCAGGCGGCCGTATTCCGGCTGGCCGCGGCCGCCGCGACCATCGAGAACTGGCCGCCCCGGCCGCAGTTGATGGAGACTGATCTCGGTCCGATCTGGCTGGGGACGCGGGGTGACGACACCTATACCAACGCGGCGCTGCTGATTATTGAGCCGGGCGGAGCCGACACCTATCGCGCTCCGGCCGGTGTGGCGAATGGGCTGGCCGGGCAACCGCTCGCGGCGATCGTGGACCTGGCCGGCGACGACCGGTACACGGGCGACAGTGCGTTTGGGCCGGGCACGGCGGTGTGGGGGCTTGGCGTTTTATACGATGCGGAGGGGCGCGATGATTACCGAGCCGCGAATCTTGGGCAGGCGGCCGGGATGTACGGTTGCGCGTGGCTGGAGGACCGGGCGGGCGACGATGTCTACCGGGCGGGCGCGCATGGGCAGGCCGCGGGATATGTCGGTGTTGGCATTTTGCGCGATGAAGCCGGCAACGACCTGTATGACCTGGGACAGACCGGCCAGGGCTTTGCCGGCGTGCTGGGTTTCGGTCTGCTGGTGGACCGCGCCGGCAACGACCGGTACATGGCCGGGAACCGGGAGCCCGACCACGAACGCAACGATTCGCTGCACTACCTTTCGCTGGCGCAGGGATGCGCGATCGGCAGGCGGCCTTAGGCGGGGGGTGGGGTGGCGGCGGTGGTGGAGCTGGCGGGCACTGCT
>CAZMXS010000032.1:0-50708 GCA_964570325.1 uncultured Verrucomicrobiota bacterium
ACACCGATGATTGTTGTCCTTGTCTTCATCTTATCATCGAACGTCAGCCATGAGGCTGAGGCGGCCGCGGGCCGCCGATAGCCTCAAAGGCTTGGTTGGATTCTCCTCATTGTGCCCTTTTCAGTATTTCAGTGCCGACCTGTACCATCCTAGCATTTTTGGAATGCGGGATTTGCTCTGGATGTCTCAGGTCAGGCGCTGCAGGGTTGGGCGTCGTATCATTGAGCACATGGCTCTCCTTCGGTAACTGGTCACATAGAGCGTTGATGATTTCCGCTCTTTCATTCAGATCTATCCGCCCGAGTTGGACTGTCATCGTTCCGGCTTCCGGCGAGGGGGACAGCTGCAATGCATCCTCCAACCTGTGAATGGCGTTATCCCTGTCCATTTTCCAGCGCGAATCGAGCTTCAGAACGTCCACGGTCTTGCCCAGAATCAGATGCGAACGCATGACTTCGCGTTGGGCGATGAGGGAGAACCTGTTGGTCATGACGGCGCCGTCTTCCTTGAATGCGAGTATGGCGCTCGGTCCCGTAGGACGTGAACATCCTCCGATCAAGATCGCAAGAGCGAGGAATGTTGTTTGTCTATTCATCATTCAATCCAACGTTACGCATGAACCTCGGTGAGCCCGCTGCGGGCTCACCGTAGTGTTCGATGCGTTTGTTCGCCGATCTGTTATTCATTCGGGATCAGGATCTGTCCAAACGAGCGTCCCCTCTCTATTGATGTATCCCGTGTTCACCTTTGCAAGCCCACCTTGGAAATCGGATGCCGTGCGAAACTGCGGCGTGATAACAATGTTACCCTTCGAGTTGACATAGCCCCACTTGTGAATCGGCGTCACGAAGTTGTTGTTTGTCCTTGTTCCAACCTCGACACCAACCGCAGCAAACCCTTCACAGAAGTCCCTAACCTCATCATATTGAGGTGTAATCACAAATGTTCCAGAATGGTCAATGAAACCAAACTTGTTTGATACGCACACTGCAGCAAGTCCGCCGGAGAAGCTGCGGCAGAAGTCATACGCGAAGGGAATGACTGTATCACCCTTTGGGTCAATGTAACCCCACTTGCCGCCCTTGAGTTCCCGCCGTTGCCGTTGCCAGAATGGATCAAACACCCATATGTCACCCTCCACCGGCCTGACTGCGGCCTTTCCCTCTCTGAACGGTTCGGCGTTCAGATAGAGGTTTGATACGGCAACGTCCCCTGCCGCGTTCAGGTATCCACACTTGCCCTGAGTTATGTAGACCGTGTAGCCATCCTCGTAAGGTTCGACGTATTTGTAGTCCACGTACTTGACAGCAAACCCAGGCAGGCTGATGATTCCGCAGTAACTGCGGTCAGAGAAATCGCACTGCACAATTGCCTTGCCTTCCGAGAACGGCTTGATCGTGTATGGCGGCATGTCGATGTAGACGATGTTGGTGACATGTGCGAGTCCTGGTGGAAGGACTGGAGGAGTTCGTGCCTCTGGCGTGTTGGTCACTGCCGCAGCCACCAGCGAGAAGCGAACCCCACCCGTCGGATCAAGAACGTAGACGGATTTGCCTTCGCGGGCAGTGAAGTACCCTTCGGCGAAGGAATCAATCCCGTCATAGGTCGGAGAAATAGAGAAGGCTCCATCCCGATTGATGACGCCGTACTTCTGGTTCTGCTTCACCACGGCATATCCGCCAGTGAAAGACGAGCATGCTTCGAACTGTGGTTGTATCGCCCACTGTCCGTTAGTCGCAATGAAGCCGGTCTTCCCATCTACTGCGACAGCGCAAAGCCCCTCCGAGAACGCGTGTGATGTTCGTTGCGAAACATCGAATTTTGGGGAAATCCTTATAACCCCCTTTGAATCGATGAAGCCGACTCGATTCGAGACGGTGATTTCGTAGAGGCGGTCGTTCTGAGCGCTGACAGTCTCGTGGCGTGCGCACGATAGAGAGACAACTGCCAGAAGCAGACTCAAGGGGCATATCGTTGCTGCAAGTCTCATGGTATCCTCCAATTTAGACATGGCAAATCACCTCGGCCTGAATATGACTTTGTCCCCTTGACGTTCCATGATGTACTGACCTCCGCCGTCACTGGCCGCGGCTGGTGCGGCCGCCGGAGGGGGCGACGGAGGGGAAGATGTTTGTTTCTTGTATTCGGGACGCATGGGCAGTGTGTCCAGTATTCCTTTGTACAGCTTTGCGGCATCGACGTAGCCACCGGTCTCAGCCAAGCGGAGGGCTTCTTTGAAGTGCGTTTCTGCGACCTTTATGTCGCTGATGCAGGACTCCAAGAAAAGGCACCCCTTCTTGACTTGCTCTGCAATCTCGGGAGTGGGTGCTTTTGCGATCTTATCGGCCATGCCCTCGAAAAGCCATGCTCTTGCCTCAATGGCCTTGTCCAAGCCTTGAATGGGCACTCCGCCCATGTTCGGATTGGCGGTCTTCATGGCCTCAGCGGCTTTGAACATGGCCTTGGACCCCTCCGCGAATTGCCCGTCGGCAACAAGGGCCGTACCGTACGCAATCCAAGCGTTCGGATCGTAGGTTGCTTTTCCCGTCGCGTTCTTTGACAGCGTGATTGCCTGCGCAACTTGCCCAGTCTTGCAGAGCGCAATTGCCTCACCAAGAACGTCCTTTTCTTGCGCTCTTGCCGATGTTGCGAGAATGCACAGGGCGACCGCGCCGACCATTGTCGTCAGGAACATGCGATATACATCTGGCAGAATCCCACTTCTTTTCATGTCAGGTTTCCTTCCGGGCGTGTGATCTCCTGTTTGGCCCCAAGACACGCCCGTTGTCTTGAGCCCACTGTTCTCATCAGAATTGTCCGTGTAACCCGAACAGCCACCAACACCACTGATTACGTTTCCCTGTATTTGAGGTCGATCCTTGTACTGCATCGAAGTGCATTTTGACGTCGTGAAACGTGGCGATGATGATAAATGGTGCAGGGCTTGCCGTGGTGACATAGTTCATCGTCATGTTGTTGTTGTAATCCATCGTCGTTGCGATGTCGGGGTTGGAAACCGTCACCTTGATCGGGGAGTCGCGCTGGGCTGGTTTTAACCAGTTCTTTACGTCGCGGCATCCATACACTGCGGTTGAAGTCCAGAGTACAAGGTAGCAGCCAGCGACGACACCGATGCGACGCCATCGCTTTCTGCGAGGGCGATTCATTGCTGATTTCGTTTCGGGAGTGTCCATTGTTCTATTCCCCTTTCCTTGCAACGTCACGCGAGTCCCATAAGAGCAATGCCGGCCAACACCAGACCGAGAATGGCCAGGGCTATTCGCGCCCCGACCGAACGTCCCTTCTTGAATGCCGATTGAAACGCTCCGAACGAAAATGCCCCAAACGCGATCAACCATAGCAGTCCCAGCATGCCGTCTCCTTTCTGCCTCATCCGGCGAACATTAATTGGGCGCACAGTTGCTTTTCCCGGGGAATGAGCGGATTTGGCCGGTGAGGGCCGAAGGCGCACGCCACCCGAAAACAGCGGTATACACCCCTTTCATGCGGCCCGTATTATAGCGAGCCTGACGCTATTCGCCAAGCACTATCATGCGCGGAGAAAGCATGATAGGCGGATTGGCGAAACTGCGGCTGGGCGGTGGGCGACGGGTGGTGGAGGAGTGGAATCCGGCAAAAGCAACTGGTCGTAAAACCCCGGCATTACCGTGATATGTTAGCAGTTGCAATATAAGGGAACCATAGTACATATATGGATTGCGATTAATACCTTTTGCCCGGTAAAAGGGGGTAAAAGCAACTGGTAACATATCACGGGAAAAGAGATCGGATGGATACACAACTCATTGACTGGTCGGCGTTTGACTCCTGGTTGAAAAGTCGGAATCTGGCCCCGGATCAGCATCGGCCGTACTATTTGCGATGGGTTCGGCGGTTTTTGGGCAGTCGAACGATCCGGCATGGGTTAGCGCCGGCCCTCCTGAAGAGAAGTCATGTCTATTATACAATTGACTGGTCATGGCAGCGGTGGTTCACCGGGCGCATCTGATGTTGGCCCAAGGCATTCCCGGCCACTTGAACGCCGACAGGCAGGCCAAGGCGCCGCCGTCTCAAGACTTCCGCGCGAGGGTCAACGCTCGAGACGATAAAATTGCACTGATTCAGCGGCAGAACTGGTGACGACGAGGTCGCTGCCTTCAACAACCGGCGTCCCGGGCACGGCAATCCAGCTTGTGCTAAAGAGGTTCGTCTCGCTCTTGAGCTGGAATTGCGAATCCGTGGCCGGCCACCGCAGTACTACGCCATCGGACGCTTGCCGAATGGAAAGACGGGGCTGAGAAACATAGTCGGAATTAATGGTAATCAGGAGATAACTGCCGACGTCCGTGTCGGTGTTAAAATGGAGAAGATTGTTGTCCATCCGATCCTGCAGCGGAAAACCATAACCCAAGGTCAGGCCGTTCAAAAAGGCCGCATAGCTGTGATAAAGCTCCGGCTGACCCGGCTGAGCCTTGTCAAAGACCAATCCCATGCCGGCGGGAGTATCGGCAAAGTCGGTCCTGGTCCCATCCTCCCTCCATCCGCCCCACCAGTCACAACTCGGAAGATTGCCGATGAGCGTGCCCCGGCAGTCAACCGTACTGCTTAGAAAGCCCCAGCTTATCCCGGCCACCAGATCACCGACCACCCACCCAAAGTAATCGTTCTCGATTCCGCTGGTAACGTTGGTGTACCCATTGGTGACAATGGTATAGGCGGGATTGTTGCCGTAGATACCGGTAATCTTGTTCAATTCCGTGTAGGTGATGGTCACGCTCACGTTGTTGTCGCCCACGCCAGGCCCACGCTCACCCGAAGGTATGCCCGTGGCATACCCGTTCCCGGATCCCGGCTGAGCGATCAACAGGGCGTCTCCAACCGCGTTGAATGTGACCTTAAAATCATAGGACTGCTTTTGCGTGCGGGGATCTCCCGTCGGCATATGGCCGACACCGGCGAAAAGTCCTTTAAGGCTGTTGGTTTTCCCTTGAAGGAAGTTCCGCAGATAATTAGTCCAGTTATGATACAGCGCCCCGTTCAATTGAGGCGAGATGACGCGCGCAAAATTGGTGCTGGGCAGGATATCGGCGGGATGCGGCAGAACGTTGTTGCTAGGCGTATGACTGCTCGCCGCAACCGCCCTTACAAGAGTTTCGCCGTCAACCACGGTACGTTGCGGATTGTTTTCGGCGTTGGGGGCGTTTACCGCCTCCATGGACATCGAAATGGCGGTGAAGTCTATGTAGGACAGATTAATATGCGCGTCGGCGCCGCCAATGGTCGGCTCAAAATATTGATAACGAACCTTGTAATTCGGATCATAAATATCATTAGCCGCCGGCATGTAGCCGCCGCCCATGTTGGTGAGGCCGAAACGTCCAAAATTGACATAAACCCGACCGGAATAAAAATCGGTAACGAAAACCGCTGGCTTATTGGACGGGGCGCCTCCGCCTACCGAGATCGGGCTGGTGATTGTGGCCATGGAATAGGACGTGGTAGCCAACAGGCTGTGAGAGACGCCGGCATTGTCCCGGTAGGTTCCGGCGATGCTGTCGGCCGTATTGAGAAATTGAACGAATATGTTGCTCGGATTGGCGTCCGCCGGGATATCGAAAACAATCGGAACCCCTTGGGCGCAGGCAACACCTGAAAGAGCCATCAACAACAAAGCCGACAGGAAGAAATATCTCATGTTGCCCCCCTCCCCCAGATTTATCGCTGCACCGGTATACTATTTCTTTGGCATTTCTGAATCAAGCGTTCTTTTCTGTTCCGGAGCCGATTGCTGGTTTCTTGAAGACAGTGCCGCCCAAGGAGGCGCCCGCACTTTCGGCGGCCGTATTGCATGCCGTCGCACCGGTAGATACTCCGGAATGGGCGTTGAACGAGATGCGTAACTTGTTGCGGTTACAACATCATTCCCACCGGACGGAGTTGATCTATATGGATTGGCGCCAACGTTTCTTTGTTGCGGGAGTTGGCGCCGTCGTGCAGCGCGGATAACAATCCGTTTGATCGAATGCTTGAACCTGTCCCGGTTTCACTGGCCAAATCCCGCCATAAAGCTATTGACGGGTTCGGCCCAGCAACCATAGAGTTCGCCGCAACCGATGAGTACGGTGCTATTTTTACTGCTGTTTCCACTGCTGCCTGCGGTCTGTCTGGCGCGCATCCAGACGCCTCGCTTGCGGAATCTGGTGGTCAAGCTGACGGTGGTTCTGCTGGCTGCCGGAGCGATTGGTTTGGGCATGGCCCACGCCCGCGATGGCACACCCACTTACTACGACGTGGACAGCCGACTCGTGGATTGGCTGCTCCTGGCAGGCGAATTGGCAGTGGCCGGCTACCTGGTCCATCAGGGCCTCAAGTTCAAGCGGCCCATCGTGCCGGGGCTGGTTCTGCTGCAATTGGGGTTGACGCTCTATTCGGAACATTTCGGCCCGCATGTCGAGGTGCGGCGTGACTTGCAGGTGGACAATCTGACCGTGATCATGGCGCTGATTATCGGCATCGTTGGCGGCCTGATCGCGATCTATTCGTTGTGGTACATGCGCGATTACCACGAGCATCACCCGGAGATCCCAAATCGGACCCGCCAGTTCTTCTTCATGATCTTTCTGTTCATGAGCGCCATGTACGGCATTATTTTCGCCAATAACCTGCGATGGATGTATTTCTGCTGGGAGATAACGTCGCTTTGCTCCTACTGGATGATCGGCTACTCGCAAACAGCGGAGTCCATTCAGAATGCGTTTCGCGCGCTCAAAATCAACCTGCTGGGCGGGCTGAGCTTCGCCCTGGGCATCTGGTATCTGGCTTTCCATGCGGATGGGGTGGTGGACATGGATCAGATGGTCGCGCTGGGGTCTGGGGCGGCGCTGATTCCGGCGATGTTCATTGCCTTCGCCGGTCTGACCAAGTCGGCCCAGATGCCGTTCTCATCCTGGCTGCTGGGCGCGATGGTCGCGCCGACCCCCGTTTCGGCGCTGCTGCACTCCAGCACAATGGTCAAGGCCGGCGTGTTCGTGATCATCAAGATGGCGCCGGTGTTGGAGGGCACGCTGCCGGGCCTGGTGGTGGCGCTGGTTGGCGGCATTACCTTCCTGGTTGCCTCGGCAATTGCGGTTTCGCAAAACAACGCCAAGCGCGTGCTGGCCTATTCCACGGTCGCGAATCTAGGATTGATCGTCGCCTGCAGCGGTGTCGGCAGCTATGAGGCCATCTGGGCGGCCATCCTGTTGGTGATCTTCCATGCGGTTGCCAAGGGGCTGCTCTTCCTGGCAGTCGGCACCATTGAGCATGACATCGGCAGCCGTGATATCGAAGACATGCACGGCTTGGTGACCGTCGCGCCGGCGCTGACGATCTTCATGCTGATCGGCATTGCCGGCATGTTCCTGGCGCCGTTCGGCATGTTGATCAGCAAGTGGGTGACGTTGCGGGCGTTCGTGGATGCGAACCCGATCCTGGCCATCCTGCTGGCATTCGGCAGCGGGCCGACGTTGTTTTTCTGGTCCAAATGGATGGGCAAGCTGATTGCCGTACCGCTCCGACCGGTCAAGGCCGGCGGTCGGATTCATGCGGAAGAGTGGGTAGCGTTGACCGGTCTGGCGGTGTTGACAGTCGGCGCGTGCGGTCTGTTCCCGCTCGTAGCCGCGCGGTTCATCGAGCCCTACACGATGTTTATCTGGGGTCACGCGCTGGTCCTCAGCCGGGCCAACCTCGCGATCATGGGACTGATGCTCGGGGCCCTGGTGCTGTTGCCGTTGGGCTTTTTTTATTTTCCAAAAGACATCAAGTATGTTGGGGCCTACCTCGGCGGCGCGGACCAGCCGGACGGCGCCTCGTTCATGGGCTCCGCCGGGCAGGTGCGCGACGTGGTGGTGCGCAATGTGTATTTACGGGCGTATTTTAATGAAACGATCCTGACCCGCGTGGGCAACGGGATTACCGTCGCCCTTATTGTGGTTATGTTCCTGGCGGCCGAGCTATGACGCGGATCATCTGGCACAGCCTTGCGTTCCTGGTCCTGGCGCCGCTCATCGGCGGACTGCTGGCGGGTTTTGACCGCATCCTGACCGCGCGCATGCAGGCGCGCGTCGGCCCGCCGCTGCTGCAGCCGTTCTACGACGTGCTGAAGCTATTGGCCAAGGAGAGCCTGGCGGTCAATCACTTTCAGAACTTCTACGTGTTGTGTTTCCTGGTCTTCATGGCGCTGACCGGCGCGATCTTCTTTGCCGGGGGCGACCTGCTGCTGGCGATCTTCGCGTTGACGCTGGCCGGGATTTTCTTGGCGCTGGGCGCCTACTCGGCCAACTCGCCCTACAGCATTCTCGGCGCCGAGCGCGAGCTGCTGCTGATGATGGCCTACGAGCCGATGCTGCTGATCACGGCGATCGGGCTCTACATGGCAACCGGCACCTTCATCGTCCACGACATCGCGCGCGCGGGTCTGCCGCTGGTTGTCAAGTTACCCGCGATTTTCCTCGGATTGGTCTATATCCTGACGATCAAGTTCCGCAAGTCGCCGTTCGACCTGTCCACCTCGCACCACGGCCACCAGGAGGTGGTCAAGGGACTGACGACCGAGTTCTCCGGCCCGGCGCTGGCGCTGATCGAGGTGGCGCATTGGTACGAGAATGTGCTGCTGCTCGGGTTGGTGTATCTGTTCTTCGCCTGGTATACGCCGTTGGCGCTGGCCGCCGTGATTCTGACCTACGCGGCCGAAATTTTCATTGATAACACGTACGCCCGCACCAAGTGGCACGTAGCGGTCCGACTCTCGTGGACCGTCGCCGCAACCCTTGGCCTGGGCAATATCGTGGTGCTGTATTTCATGCGTTGATGAGGAATCGCCATGTTCGCCAAAAAATCGCCTTGGATTCTGCACTACGACGGATCGAGTTGCAACGGCTGCGATATCGAGGTGCTCGCCTGCCTGACGCCGCTGTACGACATCGAGCGTTTCGGGATCGTTAACGTCGGCAATCCGAAACACGCCGATATCCTGCTGATCACCGGCACGGTCAACGAGCAGAACCTGCCGGTCATCCGCAGCCTGTACCGACAGATGCCCGAGCCGCGGGTCGTAGTGGCCGTCGGCATCTGCGCGACCAGCGGCGGCATCTTCCGCGAGTGCTACAATATCCGGGGCGGTGTTGACACCGCCCTGCCGGTGGACGTCTATGTGCCCGGCTGCGCGGCGCGGCCGGAGGCGATTATTGACGGCGTGGTGCGGGCGCTGAACGTCCTCGAACGTAAGGCGCGCGAGCTGCGAGAGACGCAGCACCACCCGCGGCATCACCCCGAAACGCCGGCGACAGCGGAGGCCCCCCATGGCTGAACCCCAGGATATCCGCGTCATTCAGCCCGACGAGCTGCTGCCGCGCGCGCGCGAACTGGCCGCCGAGGGCTACCGCCTCGTCCAGATCTGCGCCACCGCCGGCGACCCGCTGGAAGTGACCTACAGCTTCGACAAGGATTACCGGTTCCTCTGTCTGCGCCTGCTGATCCCCCGCGCAACGCCCACACTCCCGAGCATCAGCCCGGTCTACTGGTGCGCCTTCACCTACGAGAATGAAATGCACGACCTTTACGGAATCGAAGTCCGGGACTTGGCGGTCAACTTCAATGGCAACTTCTACAAGACCGCGGTCAAGACGCCATTTTTAACGAGCCCGACAGTGAACCCGCCGCCGCCTCCGGCCCCACCAGCCGGGAAATAACGGAACGTGAGATTGAAGCCATGATGAACATTGGATATTTGCGCCTGGCGGAGGTTGGTTAGCCATGGCCAACCGCATGATTGTGCCCTTCGGCCCGCAGCACCCAGTGCTGCCGGAGCCGATCCATTTGGACCTGGTGCTGGAGGACGACAAAGTCGTCGAGGCGATTCCGTCGCTCGGGTTCGTTCATCGCGGGCTCGAACAGCTTGTCGCTAAAAAAGATTTTATCGAGATGTCGTACGTGGCCGAGCGCATTTGCGGCATTTGTAGTTTCATCCACGGTATGGGCTACTGCCAGGCCGTTGAGGCGGTGATGAATATCGAAATTCCGCCGCGCGCGAAATACCTGCGTGTGTTCTGGTCGGAGCTTTCGCGCATCCACAGTCATTTACTCTGGCTGGGGCTGATGGCGGATGCCGCCGGTTTCGAGAGCCTGTTCATGCACAGTTGGCGGGTCCGCGAGCGGATAGTGAACATCATCGAGGAAACCACCGGCGGGCGGGTCATCTTCGGGTCCACCAAGGTGGGCGGCACCCGCCGCGATGTGGATAACGAGCTCCTGCAGCGGATTGCCGGCGAGTTGGATGATATTGCCGGGGAAATTGGCGAGATCACGGCGATCTTTGAAGACGATTACTCGCTCAAGCATCGGCTGGAAGGGCTGGGCGTGCTGCCTGGGCCGGATGCCCTCAAGCTGGGGGCGGTTGGCCCCGTGCTCCGGGCCAGTGGGATTGCGGCCGACACCCGGCGTTTGGGCTACGCGGCTTATGGCGATCTCAACTGGGAAACGGTGGTGCAATCCGCCGGCGACTGCCAGGCTCGAGTTCTGGTGCGCGTAAAGGAGATCGGTCAGTCTTTTCACCTGCTGCGCCAGGTCATCCAGAAAATCCCGGACGGCCCCGTGGAAGTCAAGGTGGCCGGAACCCCGAATGGCGAGCACTTTGCGCGCTTGGAGCAGCCGCGCGGCGAGGTGGTGTACTACGTGAAGGGCAACGGGACGCGCAACCTCGATCGGTTTCGCGTCCGGACGCCGACCTTTGCGAACGTCGCGCCGTTGGTCAAATTGCTCCAGGGTTGCCAGTTCGCCGATGTCGCCCTCATTGTGCTGACCATTGACCCCTGCATCAGTTGCGCGGAGAGGTGAACCATGCCGTTGCGCTCCATTACCCGGACGATCACCAAGAGCCTCTTCGGCGAACCGGCGACGCTGATGTATCCGCATCGCGCCCGCGTGTATTGCAAAGGCGGACGCGGCCGGATCGCCATCGTGATCGAGAACTGCATTTTTTGCGGGCTCTGTCGCAAGAAATGCCCCATGGCCGCGATCAGTGTCAGCAAGGAGAACCGGACTTGGGAGATAGACCGGCTGCGCTGCATCACCTGCAATGCCTGCGTCGAGGCATGCCCCAAGAAATGTCTGTCCATGCAAAACCAGTATGCGCCGGTCCAGACGGTGCGCCAGCGCGACGCTTTTCAGGCGCCAGCCAAGCCGGCCGCGGGTTGATGGCGGCTCCTTTGCGAGCGCAAGAATTGATGAATCGAACGAAGTAACTGCGGCGGTATCGGTGAAGCAGGTACCGGGGTTACACGGGGCTGGCGGAGCCGGAGACCTTTGTGAATGGCGAGCCGATCATGGGGATGATGAATGGTTCGACTCGGACGCGAAAACGTGACCATCGGCGGGACGGGTGAAGCGCGAGGGTGTGGCGTTAAGACGCGTGACCGGGCGAATTGGGATTGAACCCGTAGAGAGCCGTTTGGCCGGCTGCCGGCCTATGTTCGCCGGCGGGAGCGGCTTTGCATGCCCAAGGAAATCACACACTGGCTGATCAGCGACGAAACCGCGAAACGGTTGGGCGACACCTGCCTCGGCCGGGCCGCGCGCGGCCACCCCAACGCACTGCGCTTCGGCGCCGTGTTCCACGATGTTTTGTTTTATCTCACCGGATCGGACCCAGCGACCATTCATTACCGAGCCCAGGCCAACCGCCTGCATGGCGCGCAGGGCGAAGACACCCATGAGCTTCTCCGCCGGGTTGTGGCGGTGCTCCCGGCTAGCCCGTGCCGCGCCCCGCTGCAAGCGTTCCTGGTCGGCCTGGCCAGCCACATCCGAACGGATGCAACGTTTCACCCGCTCGTGTTCTACCTCACCGGCAACTACCACGACCGCGACCCGCGCGCGCGCAACCGCGCCATCCGCCGGCACCGCCAATTTGAAGCCTGGCTCGACCTGCGCTTCTGCGGGGGCCCGGCCCGCGCGCGCACTTATACGGCGGAGCGCATGTTGCGCAACCTGGAATATCCATTGTCCGGACTGCTCCCGGAACTCGCGCCGTTGCTTGCGGACAACGACCAGACGCCGGCCGCGCAACCGGCCCTGGAACGGGCGCTGCGGACTTTCCGCCAAATCCAGGGCTGGCTCGCGCGCCCGCTGCCCGCCCGCCTGGCCGGACTACTGGATCCCTTGTTGCCGTCGGGCGTCCGGGAATACACCGCCCTCTTTTACACGCCCTCCCTGGCAACCCGGACAGACCGCCTGACCGGGAACATCTCTTTCCGGCACCCGGTGACCGGCACACCCGGCGTAACCACACTTGCGCAACTTTTTGAACAGGCCGTTCAAGACAGCGTCGCGCTTTGCGGGCAACTCGAAACGGCCATTGAGATGAAAGACCCAAGCCAATTCAATGCGCCCGGCCCATCATTGAATTTCGGGCTGCCGCATACGCCGGTTGACCGCGCGCGCTACCTGGCCGAACCGGCCGTGAGCATCGCACTTGAATCGCGCTACCGCTGACGGCCGATGCGCAACCGATAACCAGCCGATCGGCTCGCCCACCGGACTGGTTTGAATCACTGGAAAAGCCTGCCAGCGCCGCGCCGCCAATCCCATCCTGATGAATTGAAGAAATGTTATCGGCTCACAATTTGCCGGATCATTACCGGCAACTTCACGCTTCATTCGACCCTTGCATTGCCGTTTCTTTTACCGTTTTTTACTATTGCCCCTACAGGCCCGATTTTGGTTACGATACGCGGCTTTAACAGGCGGTGGGCGCACAACATGGCCAAATACATATTCATTACCGGCGGCGTGGTTTCCTCGCTCGGCAAGGGGCTCACGTCCGCTTCGCTGGGCCGGCTGCTGATCAGCCGCGGCCTGAACATCCGCATGCTGAAGGTGGACCCGTATCTGAACGTGGACCCGGGCACGATGAGTCCCTACCAACACGGCGAGGTGTACGTTACTGACGACGGCGCGGAGACCGACCTCGACCTCGGCCACTACGAGCGGTTCACCGGGCAGCCAACCTCGAAGAAAAGCAACTTCACCGCCGGCCGCATTTATTGGGAGGTACTCAAAAAGGAGCGCCACGGCGACTACCTGGGCGGAACCATCCAGATGATCCCGCACATCACCGACGAGATCAAGGCGCGCAGCCGCGACCTGAATGAACCGGGCGTCGACATCATCCTGGGCGAGATCGGCGGCACGGTCGGCGACATCGAGGGGCTGACGTTCCTGGAGGCCATCCGGCAGATCGGCCTGGAGGAAGGCCGCGATAACGTGATGTACATCCACCTGACCTACGTGCCGTTCATCAAGGCCGCGCGCGAAGTCAAGACCAAGCCCTCTCAACAGAGTGTCGCGCGCCTGCGCGAGATCGGCATCCTGCCCGACGCGCTGATCTGCCGTTCGGAGGTCAAGCTGGCCGAGGATGTTCGCAAAAAGCTCTCGCTCTTCTGCAACGTCCCGCTGCATGCGGTGATCGAGGAGCAGGATGTTCGGCACACGATCTACGAGTTGCCGCTGGTGCTTTCGGAGCAGGGGCTGGACGAGCTGATCCTGGTGCATTTCCGGCTGGCACGCCCGCCGGCCAAGCTGCAGCCCTGGCGCAAGATGGTGGAAACCGTCATTCATCCGGAAGGCCGGGTAACCATCGCCGTTGTCGGCAAGTATTCCGAATTGCAGGACGCCTACAAATCCATCTTCGAGGCCATCCACCATGGCGGCCTTGCGCATAAGCGGGCCGTGGACATTGTCCGGGTCGCCGCCGAGGAACTGGAGGAAGGCCGAGGCCTGGACGTCTTGAAAAAAGCAGCCGGCATCCTGGTGCCGGGCGGCTTTGGCGAGCGCGGACTGCAGGGCAAGATTGACGCAATCCGGTTCGCGCGCATGCGCAAAGTGCCTTTCTTTGGCATCTGTCTCGGCATGCAGATGGCGGTAGTCGAGTTCGCGCGCAACGTTTGCGGACTGAAGGCCGCGCACACGACCGAGGTTGAAAAGCAAACCCCCGACCCGGTGGTCTGCCTGATGGAGGAACAGCAGCAGGTGGCCGACCTGGGCGCCACGATGCGTCTGGGCGCCTGGCCGTGCATCCTGCGCAAGGGCTCGCGCGCAGCGGAAGCCTATGGCGCAACCCAGATCAGCGAGCGCCACCGCCATCGCTATGAGTTCAATAACCAGTACCGCGCCCGGCTCGAGGCCCGGGGGCTGGTTCTCGCGGGGCTGTCGCCGGACGGGAAACTGGTCGAGATCGTGGAAATCAAGAACCACCCGTGGTTTCTGGGCTGCCAATTCCATCCGGAATTCAAATCGGCGCCGCTGGCCCCGCATCCGCTTTTCAAAGCGTTCGTGGGCGCGGCCATTCAGAAAGCGAAGGACAAGGCGTGAAAGCATTGATTGCATTGGAAGACGGAACCTGTTTCGCCGGCCGCGCCTTCGCCGGCGCGGGTGAAACGGCGGGCGAACTGGTTTTCAACACCTCGATGACGGGCTACCAGGAGATTTTGACCGACCCCTCATACCACGGCCAGATTGTCACGCTCACCTACCCCCTGATCGGCAACTATGGCGTGAACCCGGCCGATGTGGAATCGGCGCACCCGCAGGCGGCCGGGTTGGTGATTGGCGAATGCAGCCGCCTGCCCAGCAACTGGCGCTGCACCCGGTCGCTGCCGGAATACCTGGCGGAACACGGCATCCTCGGCATTGACAGCGTGGATACGCGGGCGGTCACCCTGCACATTCGCTCGCGCGGCGCAATGAAGTGCATCATCTCCACAACCGATCTCAACCCGGACAGCCTGGTGCAGAAGGCCCGCAACTCACCGGGGCTGGTCGGCCGCGACCTGGCCAGCGCGGTCAGCACCCGTCAACCCTATGACTGGCCGGGACCGAACCAGGCCGTCCAGGCTTTCGCGTCCATCACGGCAACCGGGCTAAAGGCCTATGACAACTGGTTCAAGCGCCCGCCGACCCCGCCGACTTGGAAACTGGCCGTTCTCGATTGCGGCATCAAGCTCAACCAACTGCGGCTGCTGGAGCGACTCGGTTTTATTTGCACGGTATTTCCGATAAACACGGACCCCGGCGACATCCTGGCCATCCGGCCGGCCGGATTTTTCATTTCCAATGGCCCGGGCGATCCTGCGGGCGTGCCGACGGTGGTGGCCAACATCCGAACTATCATTCAGACCGGCTTGCCCACCTTCGGCATCTGCTTCGGCCACCAGTTGCTTGGCCTGGCGCTTGGCGGCCGGACCTATAAGTTGAAGTTCGGCCACCGCGGCGGCAACCAGCCGGTCAAGGATTTGACGACGGGCAAGGTCGAGATCACGTCACAGAACCACGGATTCTGCGTGGACAAGGATTCACTCGACCCGGCCTGCGTGGAGACCACGCATATCAACCTGAACGATCAGACCTCCGAAGGGCTGCGGCACAAACAGCTCCCCGTCTTCTCCGTGCAATATCATCCGGAAGCCTGCCCTGGCCCGCACGATTCGACCTATCTGTTTGAACGGTTCGTAGCCATGGTGCAGGGGAAATGACCACGGAGCACCATGAGGATTTTTACCGCGAAGGCATGGAGAGAAACGAGAGATTGGCCGCCGCCGGGTCTCCAGGGTAAAGCATGAAACACAACTGGATTGCTATCCTCGATTTCGGTTCGCAGTACACGCAGCTCATCGCGCGCCGGATCCGCGAACAGCAAGTTTATTGCGAGATTCTGCCCAGCCGCACGCCGGCAGCCGAACTGGCCGCGCGCCAGCCCCAAGGGATCATCCTCTCCGGCGGGCCGGCCAGCGTTCTCCAACCGGGCGCACCCGCGGTGGACCCGGCGATCTACGAACTGGGCCTGCCGGTGCTGGGCATCTGCTACGGCATGCAACTGATGGGCCGCGACCTGAAGGGCGCGGTCAAGCCCGGCCGGGCGCGCGAGTATGGGCCCGCCGCCGTTTCCGTGCTCGATGCCGATCGCATTTTTCGCGATCTGCCGGCGACACTCGATGTTTGGATGAGCCACGGCGACCAGGTGGAGACACTGCCGCCGGGTTTTGTCCGTCTGGCCCAAACCAGCACCTGCCCGATCGCCGCCATGGCCGATTTCCGACGCAACCTGTACGGGCTGCAATTCCATCCCGAGGTGGTCCACACGTCCTTCGGGACGGAAATGCTCCGCCACTTTGTATTTGACGTGTGCGCCGCGGCGCCGGACTGGAAAATGGCCTCGTTCATTGATGAAAGCATCACCACGATCCGCGCCCGCGTGGGCCGCGAACACGTGCTCTGCGGGCTCAGCGGCGGCGTGGATTCGTCGGTCGTCGCCGCCCTGCTCCACCGGGCCATCGGCCCGCAGCTCCACTGCGTGTTTGTAGACAACGGCCTCCTGCGGCACGGCGAGGCGGCGCAAGTCGAGGACACTTTCGGGCGGGCCTTCGGCATGGACTTGCGGGTAGCCCACGCGCAAGATCTGTTTCTCCGGCGACTGGCCGGCGTCACCGACCCCGAGCAGAAGCGCAAAATCATCGGCGCGACCTTCATTGATGTCTTCGCGGAAGAAGCCCGCAAGGTTGGCCAGGTCAAGTTTCTGGCGCAGGGTACACTGTATCCGGACGTGATCGAGAGCTGTTCGCCGACCGGCGGGCCGTCGGCAACAATCAAGAGCCACCACAACGTCGGCGGCCTGCCGCCGGACCTGCAGTTCGCGTTGATCGAACCCCTGCGCGAACTGTTCAAGGATGAAGTGCGCGAGCTGGGCCGCGCCCTGGGGCTGCCGGCTCATATTGTGGACCGCCAGCCGTTTCCCGGTCCGGGCCTCGCGGTCCGGATTCTTGGCGAGGTTTCCAGAGCGCAGGTGGAGTTACTCCAGCAGGCGGACCTCCGGGTGCAGGAAGAAGTCCGCAAGCTACCGAATTATCGGGATATCTGGCAGTCGTTCGCCGTCCTGCTGCCGGTCCGGACAGTCGGCGTCATGGGCGATGAGCGCACGTACGAAAATGTCGTCGCCATCCGCGCCGTGCAAAGCCTGGACGGCATGACCGCCGACTGGTTCCGCCTGCCGTACGAGACGCTGGACCGCATCTCCGCCCGGATCATCAATGAGGTCCGCGGCGTCAACCGCGTCGTGTTCGACATCAGCTCAAAACCCCCGAGCACGATCGAGTGGGAGTGAAGCGGAAACCTGAGGGATGAAACTCGAAACTTGAGTGGGAGGCGAATGGATAGAAAGCTGGAGTTTAGAAAAAGAACAAAGCAGTTTGCCGCTGGGACGATTCGTCTTTTCTGCAGTCTGCCGAAAACTCGCACCGAAGTGCAAGTAATCGGCCGCCAGATGTTGCGGGCAGGCACCTCAGTTGCCGCTAACTATCGCGAGGCATCACGGGCGCGCAGCCGTGTGGAATTCGTTTCCAAAATCGAAACCTGCACCCAAGAGGCGGACGAGACGCAGCTCTGGCTTGAGTTGCTCAGAGATGACTGCGGCATTCATCAGACATTGATTGATCCGCTCTGGAAGGAATGCGACGAAAACTTATCGCTATTTGTGTAACGATGGCCAAGAACGCAAAAAAAACTGACTTATGAATATCCTAATCCATTCCAGCCCCTTTCATATTCCAGGCCTCAAGTTTCCGGTTTCAGGTTTCATCCCTCAGGTTTAATCCCATGCCCAAACGCACCGACATTCAGAAGATCATGCTCATCGGGTCCGGCCCGATCGTCATCGGCCAGGCCTGTGAGTTCGACTACTCCGGCACGCAGGCCTGCAAGGCCCTGCGCGAGGAGGGCTACCAGGTCATCCTGGTCAATTCCAACCCCGCCACCATCATGACCGACCCGGAGGTTGCCGACCGCACCTACGTCGAGCCGATCACGACGGAGGTCGTGGAGAAGATCATCGCCAAGGAGCGTCCGGATGCCTTGCTGCCGACGCTCGGCGGTCAGACCGCGCTCAACACCGCGATCCACGCCGCTGAACTGGGCATTCTGGAAAAATACGGCGTCGAGTTGATCGGCGCGAACATCGAGG
This sequence comes from uncultured Verrucomicrobiota bacterium, assembly GCA_964570325.1. Classification (GTDB taxonomy): domain Bacteria; phylum Verrucomicrobiota; class Kiritimatiellia; order CAIQIC01; family CAZMXS01; genus CAZMXS01. The sequence continues at coordinate 18,044 of CAZMXS010000032.1, forward strand.
TGATCAAACGGGCGGAGGACCGCCTGCTGTTCAAGGCGGCCATGGAGGCGGCCGGCCTGGAGTGTCTCAAAAGCCGGCTCGTCACCACGCTTGAGGAGGCTGAGACGGCGGCGCGCGACCTGGGTTTCCCGATCATCGTTCGGCCCAGCTTCACCCTCGGCGGCACCGGCGGCGGCACAGCCCAGAATTTGAAGGAACTCCGCGAGATCGCCGCCGGCGGTTTGAAAGCCAGCTTGAACCACACGGTCCTGCTGGAAGAATCCGTCGTCGGCTGGAAAGAGTTCGAGCTCGAAGTCATGCGCGACCGCAAAGACAACGTGGTGATCATCTGCTCGATCGAAAACCTCGACCCGATGGGGATCCACACGGGCGACAGCATTACCGTCGCCCCAGCCCAGACGCTGACGGACGCTGAGTACCAGGAGATGCGCGACGGCGCGCTAAAGGTCATGCGCGCGATCGGTGTCGAGACCGGCGGTTCAAATGTGCAGTTTGCCATGAACCCGCAGACCGGGCGGATGGTCGTGATCGAGATGAACCCGCGCGTGTCGCGCTCTTCCGCCCTCGCCAGCAAGGCCACCGGCTTCCCGATCGCCAAGATCGCCGCCAAGCTCGCGGTGGGCTACACCCTGGACGAATTGCCCAACGATATCACCAAGGAAACTCCGGCCAGCTTTGAGCCAACCCTCGACTATTGCGTCGTCAAGGTTCCGCGCTTCGCGTTTGAGAAATTCCCGGGCGCGGATCCGCGGCTGGGCGTGAGCATGAAGTCGGTTGGCGAGACCATGGCGATCGGCCGCAACTTGCGCGAGGCTCTGCAGAAAGCCTTCCGCGGGCTGGAGATCGGCGTGGACGGGCTGGACCTGAAGGCGGAGGACCGCATCGTCAAGGATCACCTGGAAAAGCAATTGGCCTCAACCGAAACCGACCGGCACGTCACGAGCAAATACGCGCTCAAGCAGGGGATGCCGGCCGAGCGGATCGCCCGGATCACGCACATTGACCCGTGGTTCATTGACAATATAGCGCAAATCGTGGATCTCGAGCGCCTGCTTTTGGCCGCGCCCAAAGACCGGCCGCTCGATGTCGAACTTCTACGCGCCGCCAAACAGTCCGGCTTCTCCGACCGGCAGATCGCCGCGCTGCGCGGCGAGAACGTGACCGAGCTGGAAATCCGGCGCGAAAGACTGGCCGCGGGCATCAAGCCGGTTTATCGGCTGGTGGACACTTGCGCGGCGGAGTTCGAGGCGTATACGCCCTATTTTTATTCCAGCTACGCGCAACACGACCAGTCACGCGTAACGGATCGAAAGAAGATCATGGTGCTGGGCGGCGGACCGAATCGCATCGGCCAGGGAATCGAGTTTGACTATTGCTGCGTCCACACCGTGCAGGCTTTGCGCGAGCTCGGCTACGAAACGATCATGGTCAACAGCAACCCCGAGACGGTCTCCACGGATTACGACACCGCCGACAAGCTGTACTTCGAGCCGCTGACGTTCGAAGATGTGATGAACATCTACGAGAACGAGCGTCCGCTGGGGGTCATTGTGCAGATGGGCGGCCAGACCCCGCTGAATCTGGCGGTGCCCCTGATGCAGGCCGGCGTCCCGATCCTCGGCACCTCGCCGGACAGCATTGACCAGGCCGAGGACCGCGAGCGCTGCCGGTTGCTGCTGAATGAACTGGGCATTAAGCAGCCGGAAAGCGGTTCGGCAACAACCGTGGATGAGGCGCTCGAAATCGCCCAGCGCATCGGATTTCCGGTGATGATCCGGCCCTCCTATGTGCTCGGCGGGCGCGCGATGATGGTCGCCAACAACCGCCTTGAGGCCAAGCCGTTCATCAAAGCTGCGTTTAAGGCCAGTCCAGGGTTCCCGGTGCTGATTGACCGCTATCTCGACCGCGCAATTGAGGTGGACGTGGACGTGCTTTGCGACGGCGAGACCGCCTACATCGGCGGAATTATGCAGCATATCGAGGAGGCGGGGATTCACTCCGGGGACAGCGCCTGCTGCACGCCGCCGCCCAGCCTGCACCCGGCCCTCCAGCGACAGATTGAGGACGCTTGCGCGCGCATCGCGCTGAAGCTGGCGGTCCGGGGTCTGATGAACGTGCAGATCGCCGTCCGTAACGGCGAGGTTTATATCCTGGAAATCAATCCGCGCGCCTCCCGCACGGTGCCCTATGTCAGCAAGGCCACTGGCGTGCCGCTGGCCAAGCTGGCGGCCAAGATCATGGTCGGCATGAAGTTGAAAGACATGGGCTTGAACAAGCGCCCGCCGCGGTTGAACTGGTTCGCCGTCAAGGAGGCCGTTCTGCCGTTCAACCGGTTCGCGGGCGTTGACCCCATCCTCGGTCCGGAGATGAAATCCACCGGCGAGGTCATGGGCATTGACACCACCTTTGAGATGGCTTACTGGAAAAGTCAGATTGCCGCCGGCCAGATTCTGCCCACGACGGGTCTGGTCTTCCTCAGCGCAGCCGACAAGGACAAGGCGTGGATCGGCGAGATCGGTTGGGATCTGGCCGAGTTGGGTTTCACCATCGCCGCGACCGCCGGCACCGCCGCCACGCTCAAGGCCTCCGGCGTTGAATCCCTGCAGTTGAAGAAACTGGCCGACAAGGAAAGTCCGAACGTGCTCGACCTGATGCGCGAAGGGAAGGTCAGCCTGATCATCAACACACCCAGCGGCTCGAAGGCCCGTCTGGATGAAGTGACCATCCGCTCGGAGGCCATCCTGCGCAGCGTGCCGATTGTAACCACCGAGCCCGGCGCGCGAGCGACGGTTTCCGCCATCCGGCACATGCGGGATCGGAACTGGGACGTGCGCGCGCTGCAGGATTACTTCCCGAAAACCACGCGCCCGGCCGGCTGATCCGCCGCCAGTATTCATACCGATCGGATGCTCCTGGATCAGTTGTCGGACGCCCTGCGGGGACGCGTCCCCCGCTCCAGCCGTGGGCAGGACGAACCGTCCGCGACGAGCCGGATCATCCCGTTAGGGCGCCGGGAACAGGCCTTGAATGCGGGCATCCAATCCCAGCCAGCGACCGGCAATGAATAAAGCCATGGTGATCACAGCCGAAACCGGCACGGTCACCAACCATGATTTCACGATTTCGCCGGTCACCTGCCGATTGACGGCCGCCAGGCCGCGAGCCAACCCGACGCCAATGATGGCGCCCACAATGGTATGCGTCGTGGAGACCGGCATCTTCAGTCGGCTGAACACCAAAACCGTCGTCACCGTGGCCAAGTCCGCCGCTGTTCCGCGCGAGGGCGTAAGCTGAGTAATCTTGGTTCCCAACGTCAACAGCACGCGATATCCATATGTGGCCAGCCCCACAACGATGCCGGCCCCGCCCAACAACAATACCCAAGTCGGCACCACCACGCTCATTTTGACGGTGCCGCTGCGGATAATGTCCAGCACCGCGGCAACCGGCCCAATGGCATTGGCCACATCGTTCGCTCCATGCGCGAACGCCACACTACAGGAGGTCGCCGCCACCAGCGGCGTGAACAGCCGCTCCACCTCATGCAACTGGGCGCTGATATCGGCCGGTGCGCCGCCGGCCAGCCGCCGGCGCACAAAATGCCGCGCCACCAAAGCCGCGCCGCCGGCAATCAGCACTGAGTATAACACCGCCTGCCAGTCCGTGATGGTCAGGTGGTGCCGCTTCAACAAATGGTCCAACCCTTTGTAGAGCGTGGAGAACGATACCACAAAGAATACCAGAAATGTCAGCATCGGCACGTAGCGCCGGGCCGCCTTCAAAGGCTTATCGCGTCCCAGCACCAGCCAGCGGATCAGGCTGAACAGCGTAAAGGCCAGTACCCCACCCGCCAACGGGGAAATGATCCAACTGGCGACAATGCCGAGTATCTTGGACCAATCCACGGCCACCCAGCCGACCGCCACAATGCCGAACCCCGCCACCGCCCCGACGATCGAATGCGTGGTGGAAACCGGCATGCCCCACCAGGACGCCAAATGAACCCATAAGGCGGCGGCCAGCAACGCGCAGATCATCCCCAGCGCCAGTTGCTGCGGCATGCCCGCAAAATGGGTCGGATCCACAATGCCCTTGCGCACGGTGTCCGTGACGCTAGCCCCCACCAGGATGGAACCGGCCAGCTCGCAAATGGCGCCCACGATGACGGCCTGGCGGATAGTCAAGGCGCCGGAACCGACCGCGTCGCCCATTGAATTGGCGAAATCGTTGGCGCCAATCGTCCAGGCCAGGTAGAGACCCAACAGCACCGTCGCGCCGATCGTGATGGTCAACGGATCCATCCCGCTCACGCCTTTACGATCATCTGGCGAAATACTTCGCCGGTGTTTTCCGCGGAATTGGCAATACCACTCAAGGCATGCAGCATCTTTTCATAGAAAATGATCGTCACCGGGTCCAACTCGCGCTCGATTTCATAAATGTGCTGCGACAACTTGCGCTGCAACCGATCCGCCTTCCACTCGCCTTCGTTAAGCCCGGCTACCTTGCGCAACACCGCCTGCGCCTCGGCCCCGCCAAACGAGGCTTCCACCAGTTCGTCCATGTCCTCCGCCGCCGCCATCAGCATGTCGCTCACCGCGAGAATCTGCTCGATGAATGCGTTGAACTCCGGCACCAATGCCGGGTGAATCCGGGTCTTGCGAATCAGCAAGATAACGGCAAAGTCCTGCGCCTGGTCGGCGATTTCGTCCTGGTTGTGGAGAAAACGGTTGAGATCGCCCCGATCCACCGGCAGGAAGTAACGCCGCGGGAGATGCTCGCGAATTTCGTTCTTGATCAGGTCCGCCTCATATTCAATTTTCGAGACCTGATCCTGCAGCCGATGCACTTCGGCGTAATCCTCGCGCACACAGGCATCAAACAGAGGGCGCACCAGTTTTACGCATTCATGCACTTTCTTGGTGTGCTGGACCAGCGCGCTGAACGGCGAACGCCCGAACATCTCCTGGATAATACTCATCGTCTGCCTCGCTTTGTTTTGCTTTCCCGCTCCGCCCCGCGGCGTGATGCCAAGGAATGAAAGGCCGCAAAATATCGAAATACGCGCGACGGGGTCAATCCTCTTGATCGTCTTGGCTCCGTAATGCCAATTCGCAAGGTGCGATCAAGCAAACAAAGCCCTTGATCCGTGCCGGCGGCCAGTTGATGGCGGACGCCGCGCGGAATTCAACCGGCGTAATGCCGAATTACGGCACGGCCCGAACTCGGTAATAAAATGGACCGGCGCCCGGCACGGCGTCGGTGTAGACATTCAACGTCGGCGTTGCGAACAAATTGGTCGCCACATTGACAAAGAAACCGCTGATCAGGTTGGTTGAGCGCGCCAGTGTGTACACCCGGTTGGTTGCGCTGCTCCACTGGATCCGGAAACCGGCGGCCGCGTCCGCCGCGCCGGCCGGAATGACGGCGTTCATTCCAAGATATGAAATGTTGGTTCGCGGGTCGGTACCGCTGATATATTCGCGCCAGTTATCCAACCCGTCCCCATCGGAATCCGCCCCAGCGACACATGCCGTCACCGCGCCGAAATAACGGACGGCCCATGCATCGTCAATCCCGTTGCCCTGGCTGTCCCGGATCACATTGGTCAGGAAATACGGGCTGGCGACATGCGCGTAATACGAACTGTAATTGGGGACGCCGGCGCTGTCGGCTAATATCTTAAAGTCTTTCGTCATGCCGTCCTCGAACTTGCGGACATGGAACCAATTGATCATGTGCAGATTTCGAAATTGCTCGAAGATGTTTACGTACGCCGGGCTGGCGGCGGAACCATCCGCGGTGGAGTAAAGCTGCTTGATCCAGTCGCCCTTCCATTGCTGGTTGTCCGCGCCATTGGTCAGCGTCACCGTTGCACGCCGCAGGTGGTCCACAAAAAGGTCATTCGGGTCCAGCCCGCCGCGGCTGGTGAGCAATTCGAGCTTGAGCAGACGCACCTGCGCCCAATCAAAGTCCGCGCCGACCGCCAGATCCTCGAAGGCAATCACAATTTCCGTGTAATTCGTGATCCAATCGCTGATCTTGGTCTTCACCCAGGCTTCATTTCGGTTGTTCTCTTCGTAGTCGTTGTCGAGCGTGATCTTGAGTTCCGGCTCGGGTCGGCTGGTGTAATCGCCCTTGTTGACCCACAACACCAAGGCGTTGCTGTTAGTCCAATCCTGCGCGCTGACGGGGAGGCTGGCGCCGTTGCCGCCGCAATACCAGTTGGTGCCCGGATCCGTTCCCATCATCTGCAACGCATAGCGGCCCACTGCGGCGGCCGGGGTTTGCACCCAGACGCAGTTGCCCCAGGGCGTGTAACCCAGACCGGCCGGGAACCAGTCTTGTTCATATTCATTTGATACCGTGCCAAGCTGCAATTGGCGGAGATACACATCGGCCGGGACAATGCCCGCGGACGCCGTCAGCAAGTGCATCTTGATGGTGGTCACGTTGGTCCACTGGAACACGCCCGCGCCGGTCATGTTGCTGAACGCCAACAGGCTTTCCTTATACGTATCCCACGCTACAACCTCGGTCACCTCAGCCGTGTGCGCGGCCCCGTCAAGCAGCTCAAACCGGATCATGGGATTGGCGGTGGATTCAAAGGGCGTCGCATTGGTTTGATATTGGAGCAGACTGGCGTCGTCCCAGCGCACCCCGCGCTCGTTCTCGGCGCCGCCGCCATTGGTCACGCCGCCGGCATACCGGACATAACACCAGATGGTGTCAATTGTCGGGTCGGTGTTGGTGGCCACGACGGTGTATTTGTTCCACGACCCGCGCGCCGCCACCAACTCGTCGTAGATGTTGTTGGTGACGCTCCAGACGATTACTCCGTGCGTCGCGCCGGTCGCCCCGCGCTCGCCCACAAGCTCCAGATAGGTGTTGCTGGTGGCCGACACATAATGGGCTTCCGCGTAGCCGTAGATGCTGAATGCGAAGACGTTGCCATTGGAAAGATAGAGCGAGCTGTAACCCGGATAGCTCACATTAACCCAGCGCTTCTGCCCAAACACACCCCCCTGCCCGCCGGGCGTATTGGTCCACGCCCGCTCAACCAGGAACGCCATGCCATAAGCGCCACTGCGGGCGGCCGCTGCCGAGCGCACGACATTGGTGTCCGACGACATGCCCCGATACCAGTAGTTCGGCGTCATCCAAGTGTCCACGTCGGTCGGCGCCAAGTCCTGCTCGAAGTCCCCGTTCCAAAGCCGGTTTGCGCTCGAAGCGCGCCGGGTCATCAGCGAAAGGTGGGTGCCGCCGCTCCAGTTTTGGTCCGCGCCCAGCAGGCTGCAGCCGTTGCCGCCGCAATACATATTGGTGTTGTTGTCGGTACCGCTCATCCGCAGGGCGCTGGCGGCCGCGCGCACGGACCGGAAGCCGTAGCTGCCAACCGCCGCGGTCGGCGGATTCTCGATCCGGTCGGAGCAGGTCAGCGCCGGCCCGGGCGCATGGACAAATGCCCCGCCCCGCATCACCCGATAAGCGCCGCTGTCCGGACCCTTTGGATCCTGATAGGTCGCGGCGGCATAGTAGTTGGAACTGTAACGGTCCCAGACCCACTCCATGGCGTTGCCGGCCATGTCATACAAACCATAGCCATTGGCCATGTCCATGCCTTGCGTCACGCCATTGATGACCTGCCGGCCGTCGTAATAACCGCAGGGCGTCGTGCCGTTGGCATAAGCGTCGCCGCTATCCCAGTAATTGGCCTTGGCGCCGTCCACTTCGTCGCCCCACGGATACCGCTTGCCGGTCAAACCGCCGCGCGCGGCTTTCTCCCACTCGGCCTCGGTGGGCAGCCGATACCCGTTGCCGGCCCAGTTCACGCAGTTGGCGGTCAGGTCATTGGTACCCGTTCGATACACCGTCGTGTGGTTGGTGGTCGTATAGTAAACCGGCGTGAGCCCGTCCATTTCCGAGCGGGCGTTGCACCACTTCACGGCGTCGTACCAGTTCAGGCAGACCGCGGGATGATTGGCATAACCAGCATCTTCAATGCCCGGCCCCGGATTATTGGTCCGCGCCCCGCCCCACGCCGGCGGCAGGTCGGCGTAGCCGCGCGTCAAAGCCCAATTCCGCACGGTATCCCACTGCGCCTTGCTAATCTCGCACCGATCCGCGAAAAAAGCGCTGATGGAATTGGTGTGCGCCGGTCGCTCGTCGGCTGCGCCTTCGCCCAGCATGTCACCCAGGTAAACCGTGCCCGCCGGGACGAAGACCATGCCGGTTGGCGCCGGCAGCGAAGCCGTGTCGGCGACAATCACCCAGACACAGGTGTCCACCGTGCCGTCGCCCCACGGCGCGCAATTGGTGCCGCCGGGCCACCAGTCCTGGTCCTTGTACGGCTTGGGGCGGAGCGTGCCCACGTTCCAGTTGTCCAGGTAAATATCGGCCGGGGCCACCCCGCCGACGGTGGTCAGCATCTCGACTGTGAGCGCCGTCACATTGCTCCAGTCGAAGCCGGCGGACGCATTGAAGTTGGAGAAATACAGATGCAGCGGATAATAGGTGGGGCTGGAGATCACCTGCTGAACCGTCGCGGTCGCGATCGGCGTACGCACGCCAATGGTCAACTGCGGGTCTACGCCGGCCGCGCCGCGCTTGACCCATAACTCCAGACCATTGCAGCCGCCCCAGTTGGATGAGTAGTTACGCCCGTTGCCGCCAACATAGTAGCCGCCGCCCGGGTCTCCGTGCATCAATACCGCGTTGGTGCCCTGGACGCGGTCCGGTGTATTGCTCCAGGTCAGGTAGGTCCATGGTCCCCAATTCCAGGCGCTCTTATCCTCAAAACCATCCACCCGTATCAGTCCGCTGCTTTCGATCCCGTCGCTGTTAAGCTCGTTGAATTCGGCTATGGTGGCCGCCGGATAAAAATTAGGGCCGTCCATGGATTCAAACCCTGCAATCAATACCTCGTTGGTAACCGTGAATTGCGGCACGAACTGCGCGGAGGTCTCGGCAATCATCATGGGTTTGCGATGGCCCGCCGGATTGTTGGGATCGGAGAACACCCAGTAGAAATCCTGTTCGGTGTCATCCAGCGCGCTGGGATTGTCCTGCCAGTATCCGCGTTGGATGGCATTGCGAAACTGGTAATTCAGGACGGCATTGGAGTTGCCATACCAGCTACCGTTGTACACACTCAAGCCGACCCAGTCCACGGCTTCGTCGCCGGGATAAACCCGCGCGTAATCGGTCAGCGGCCACGGGCCGTTGCCCTGGTTGGGCGCCCAGACCATCACGACATTCGACGCGTGCGCGTGAACCAGGGCGGCGAAGTTCTGGAAACCCTTGATGTAATCCGCAGGGGTCACGTCGGTCTTTGGATAGCCGGGCGCCCAGGGATACCAGTCGCCGTTGGCCTCGTGGCCAAAGCGTAGAAAGATCGGCAGATTCTGCGCCGCGCAGTTGGTTACAAAGGCCAGCGCCTCGTCATAGGTGGGCTGACCGGGCCCCCAGGTCGCGTCATAGAAATCCTCGAAATCAATCATCGGCTCCAGCACCAAATGCGCGCCGGCGCCGGGACAGTTGGTACGAATCAAGTTGAACCAATCGGTCGGGAACGCATCCCGCTTGAAGATCATGAACTTGGCGTAAACGGCATGATTTTTGCCTGCCTGCTGGTTCAGCGCGTTGATCTGGTCCCCGCTGCCGCCATCCTCCAGCAGCGCCCCCAGGTAGACGCCGGCCACTGGTTCATAACGGGCCAGTCGCACCGGCGGTTCCGGCCAACGGTAGAGCGACAACGCGGCATCATCCCACTGCGCCGTGCGGCCCGCCAACAGGTTGGTGCAGTCGGCGTAGTCCACCCGCGGCACGATCCGGGTAATCCCCGAAAACGGGTTGGTGTAAACCAGCGCGAGCCGCGTCCAGTTGGTCGCGAGCTGGGAATAAACATTCAAGGCAACCTGGCACACCAAGGCGGTTGCGGCCGCAGTAGTCCGGTAAAAATCAATGCCCAGCGTTGTGTTCGTGACGTCGTAGCCGGCCTCGCCACGGCCATAGATGCTGAATGTGACAATATCGTTGCCATTGAGCGCGACTGATACGTCCTGGCCGAACCCGCCATAAGTTTGGTTGGCGGTATGGAAGGCCGCGCCGTAATTGCCGGATCGCTTGGCCCAATCCACCAGGGTGCCAGAGCTATCCGCCGTATAATGCCACCAGTTGGTTGCTTGCAGGCCGGTTTCGTCCGCCGTCTCAAAGCCGGGATTCAGCAGGAGATTATCAGCGCCTGCCAACATGGCGGTCAGCAGCAGTAAACCCGCGCCATAAAAGAAATTCGTAGCATATTTCATAATCGCCATTCCCTTCCTGTCCGCTCCGCCTGCCCGACGCCGGTTGAATCAGCCGATCGTTGGCGCCGCACTCGACTGGCGGACAATCAGTTCGGTCTGCAAAGTGAGCCGGGGCGGGGTTTCATCGCGGTTGACGCCACCCGTCATCTGCCGGACCAGCGCGCGCGCAGCCTGCCGCCCCATCTCGGCGCGCAGGATACGAACTGTTGTCAGCGGCGGATGGGTATGCTCGGCCATCGGAATATCGTCAAAGCCCACGACCGACACATCGTCCGGAATCCGGCGACCGGCCTCCTGCAAGGCCTTCATCGCCCCGATGGCCGCCTCGTCGTTGATGGCGAAAACCGCGGTAAAGTCGCGCGTGCGCCGCCCCACCAGCGCGGCTTGGATGGCTGCATGCGCCGGGCCCGGCTGATACCCGCCGATCAGCATGAGCTCCGGGACCGGCACCAGCCCGGCCTCAATATGCGCCAGTTGGAACCCGTTGCGCCGGGTCGCCACCACCGGGTCTTCCGGCGCACCCAGGAACACGATCCGCCGATGCCCAAGATCCAGCAGATGTTTCACGGCCTGACGCGCCCCAGCCAGGTTATCCGGCATCACGGAGGCTATGGGCGCATCCTCCATCTGCTTGTCCACCAGCACCAGCGGCAGGTTGTGCCGGATGAAGACGCCAATGAAACTGTCCGGCACGCCGTCAATAAAAACCGCCCCGTCATATCGTCCACGGGCCAGAAACTCCTCGGCTCGCCGCGGCGCGGCGTCCGACCAGAAATCGTCCTCGTCAAACGCGGCAAAGACCAGGCGGTAAGACTGTTCAGCCAGTTCGCGTTCGAGCCCGCCGAAAATGTCAATGTAGAAGGGACTGATCGCCGGTGGACGCACATTGCGAGGCATGACGCAGGCCACCTGATAGGTGCGCGGCGCGCGCGGCTTGGCGGGCGGCAGCACCCGCGTCCCCGCCCCCGGTACCGGCTGCAACAATCCCTGCCGAATCAGCGCGGCCAGGCTCTTGCGGATGGTCAACCGTGCGACCTTGAACTCCTGGCTCAATTCACGCTCCGGCGGAATGAACTCACCGACACCATACAGCCGGTCCTTGATCCGCCGCGCGATCTCCTCCGCGCACTGCACGTAGAGCGGAACCGCGCGCCGCCGCGCGCTTGTCTCGGAATTCATCTTGTTCCCTCCGGAAATGCGCCCCGCCGCCTTTGCCGCATGATATAACACAGGCATCGTACCGGTATTATCGCCCGACGTAAAGATCATGTTCGGTCAGCCCTCCCGTGGGCGCACCCACCATAAGCGCCAGTTCATGGCGTCACGCGAATCCGGTAGAAATATGGACCGGCATTCGTGGCCGTCGTGTCGTAGTAGGTGTTGTGCGGCGGCGTGGCCGGCACACCGCTGGCCATCGGCGCGAAACCCGTCATCAAGGTTTCAGCGCGCTTGATTTCATATGTTCGCCCCGCCACGCTCGACCAACTCACCCACACCCCCGGCTGCGTCCGGTTGGTAAAGGCCGGCGCCAAATCCAGCGTCAGGTTGCTGCCGGCGTTGGCCGGATCTGTGCCGGCAATGAACTCGCTGCGATTCGAGAACCCGTCGCCGTCCAAGTCGCCATCGGCGTCCAAGTTGGTGGCGCTGCCGGTATACGCCCATTCATAGCCATCGTCCAGGCCATCGCCATCGGAATCATGGCCCGGCACGAACACCTCCACTGCACTCGTAATATTAGTCAGGAAATAATCGAAACGGATTCGCTCGTAATAGGATTCGAACGCCACGATGCCGGAGCCGTCCTCGGCCAGTTTGAGATCCTTGGTAAAACCGTCCTCAAACTTCTTCACATGGAACCAGTTGATCATGTGGAGATTCGGAAACCGGTTGCTGATGTTGACATAATCGGGTTGCGCGTCGGGATCGGCCGGATCGGAGTCCTGGAAATCCTCGAGCGCGAACAGTTGATCGCACCAATCGCGCTTCCATTTGAAGTTGTCCGCCTGGTTGGTCAGGGTGATCGTCGCCCGCATCAGTTCGTCCAAGTACAGGTCGTTGCACGGTTTGCCGCCCTCGCCGGTGAACAGTTCAATCTTGAGCATGCGGATGTTGGTCCAGGCAAAGCCGGAATCCCGAGTGAAATCATCAAACGCCAGCACCATACGGTAATAATCTGTGTTCGCCACCTTGCTCTCGATCACCGCCTCGTTGCCGTTGGTCTCGGCGTAATCGTTGTCGAGCGTAATCTTGAATTTGGGCTGGACCCGGTTGGGCGCGTCGCCCCGCTTGGCGTACAGGATCAGCCCTTGGCTGGCGGACCAATCCTGCTGCGGCACGGGCACCGCGCAGCCGTTGCCGCCGATGTACCATTGGCTCGGGTTGGTCACCGCGCCGGAAATCCGCAGCGCGTATGGCCCCGCGACCGCGTCCGTCGTCTGCGTCCATTGCGCGTCGCCCCACGGCTGGAAACCGGCGCCGGCCATCCACCAGTCCTGCTCCAGCAAGTTGGAGGCCGAGCCCGTCTGGAATTGCTTAAGGTACAGGTCGGACGGCCGCCGTCCGGGTGTCCCGCTGAGATATTCCAGCACCACGGCCGTCACGTTCGACCAGTCAAAGCCGGGGCTGACGCTCATATTGGCGAACGGAATCTGCAAGTTCATGTACTCCTCCGCCACGACCACAACGCTGACCTGGGCGGTCCGAACGTTGCTGGCGTCCCGCAGCGACAGCGCCAGCAAGGGCTCGGCGTTGGTGACATCGCCGCGCCGCGCCAGCAGGGAAATGCAGGAAACACGGCTCCAGTCCCGCTGCTCCGGCCGCAACGAGCAGCCGTTGCCGCCGATGTAATAATTGGAGTTGGCGTCATAGCCGCTGAGCCGCACCGCCTGGTCCGGATGGCCGGCCAGCGGATCAGTGACGGGGGCCCAGACATGCCAACCGCCGGCGGTGTCGGTCGCATCGCTCCACGCGATAGTGTTGCTGCCCGGCGGCCACCAGTCCTGGTCGGGATAGGGCGCCGGCGCCAGGTTCGCGGCCAGCCAGCGGTCCACCCAAACCCGCCCAGGGGGCCGGCCTGTTTGGCTGGTCAACAACTCCAAACCCAGGCTGACGATGCATTCCCGCGAGAACGCCGGATCGCGGTTCATCTCATCAAAGCGGATTTTCAGCGGATAGTACGTCGCGCCGGTGATCGCGCGGGAAACGGTCGCTGTCCCCTTGGCGCTGCGCAGCGTGATGGTCAGCAGCGGGTCGCAGTTCGTCGAGGCATCGCGTTTGACATACACGACGATGCCGTTGTAGCCGCCGATATTGGTGGCCAGACCCCGACCCACGCCGCCGACATACCCGTCGGCAAAGGCGCCGCCCGCGCCCAGCAGCAACGCCGCCGCGCCATCCACGCAATCCGTCGAGTTGCTCACATACAACGCGCCCCACGGTCCCCAATTCCATGCTCCGCGGTCCTCGGCGTCATCCAGCGGCCGGTCATTGGTCACCACCACTCCGTCGCTATCCAGCGCCTGGAACCGCGCCAGCGTGTTGGAAGCCGTGAATTGCGGACCGTCCAACGATTCGAAGCCGGCAATCAGCATCTCGTTGCTCACGGCATATTTCGGTTCGAACGCCGCGGCGGTCTCGGCAATCATCATTGGCTTGTGATGGCCATACGGATTATTGGTGTCGGAGAAGGTCCAGTAGAAGTTCTCAAATGTGTCGTCGTAATAATCGGCGTTGTCCTGCCAGTAACCCTTTTCGATCGCATTCCGGAACTGGAAGTCCAGCACTTCATTGCTATTGCCGTACGACCAGCCGTTGTAAACGCTTAACCCAACCCAATCCACGTATTCGTCGCCGGGATAGACATCCTCGTAAAAAGGCAGCGGATCGGGTCCGTTGCCCTGGTTCGGCGCCCAGACCATGGCGACGTTCGGCGCGTTGGAATGAACCAACTCGGCGAAATGACGGTAGCCCGCGATGTAGGTCTCGTTCGAAACCGTGTCCGGTATGTTGTAGCGATCGGAGAAGCGCGGGTGCCAGGGATACCAGTCGCCATTCGCTTCATGCGCAAAGCGCAGGAAGATCGGCATGTCGGCTGCGGCGCAGTTGGTTACGAAATCCAGCGCGGCCGCGTAGGTCGCCTGGCCGGGCCCCCAATCCGGCGCAAAGAAGTCCGCGAAATCCACCATCGGCTCCAGGATCAGGTGCAGCGCCGCGCCCGGGCAATTGGTCTTGATCATCCCCACCCAGTCCCAGGGAAACGGATCGCGCTTGAACACCAGGAACTTGGCGTAGACCGCCGCGCGCTTGCCGGCCTTGGCGTTATACTCCCGCACCTCAGCCTCGGAACCGCCGCGTTCGAGCAGCACGCCCAGATATACACCGTGGTCGGGTTCGTACTTGGCGCGCACCGGCGTCGTCACGGCGCGCTGTGCTGTCTGGTAAAAACGCCCATCGTCCCACTGGCAGGTCGCCCCCACCGCGCCGCCGGGAATCACGCCGTTAGCGAAATCGCACCGCACTTTGACCAAGTCCACCGCCGGCTCCGTGTTGGTGTGCACCAGTTCCAGAAAAGTCCAGTGGTTCCGGTTCGACGCCAGCGCCGTATAGACGTTGCGTGTGACGGTCGTTCGCAGGTTCGCGCCCGCCCAGAACTCGCAGCCGATCGTGGTGTTCGTGTTCAGGTAATTCTGTTCCGCCATGGCCGAAATGTTAAAGGTGAAGATGCGACCCTGTTCAAGGTTGATGGGAATATCCTGGCCGAAACCGCCGTAGGCGCTGCCCGCCGCGTAAAACGCGTTGCCCGCCGCGCCTTGCCGCGCAGCCCAGAACGCGCGGCCCGCCGCGCCATAATACCACCAATTGGTCGCCTGGCCCGCCGGGTGTTCCACTTCAAAACCGGGATTCTCCAGCCGGCTGATCGCGGAAGCGCCAAGCCCGCCCACCGCCAGCCATGCCGCGGCCGCCATACTCGCCCATCCATGATTCCGGATCATCGTCGCGCTCCTTTTAATATTCCACGGTAACGGGTTGCCGCGTGTCGTCCGCCGTGCGGTTTTCATATCCCCCACCCCGCGGCCCCACCCAACTGCTCCACAGATAATCGCTGCCCACCGGCGTATCCGCCGCCACCGTCACTTGGAAAGTGCGCGACCCCGTGCCCGCCGGAATGTTGGTCCAGGCGCCGCCGTGCCACGTATAGAAGCCATCCCGAATCAGGTCCACGTGCACCTCGGAATCCTGCAGCACTTCCCAAGACAGCGTCACGGCGTACGTCATACCGCGCCGCACCGTCGGCGGCGCATCCTGGATCTTGACCGGATCCAACGTGACCCAGATCGGATCGGAAGCGTCCGCGGCCGTGTGTTGTTCCCAGTTGCCGCCCGGCGGAGCGGTAAAAGCCGACCAGAAATGCCAGCCCGAGGGAAATGTGTTGGGCACGAATACCGGCACCACCGCCGTGCCCGACCCTACCTGGGCCGTCACCACCCCATGCGCGCGGTAGGTGTAGTCGGGCGCCGGGGTCAACAGGTTGACCTGGATAACCCGGGTGGACCAGACCGTGTAATTCAATTGAACATACCAAGTGTGCGGGGTCCAGATTTCAACCGGATACACAGCGATCTCCAACGTGTCCGCGCGCAGCGCTACAGGCTGTGCCGCGCGCGCCGTCGCCCGGTCATAATCATCCCCCTGGTTGGCAATGAAAGCGTCGAATACGTAATCGTCGGCCGAAACCGCGCCATTGCCTTCAACCCGGAACGACACGGTCACCTGCCCCGTGCCCGCCGACAGCGACAGATTCGTACCGCCGAACCAGGCGTAATTCTGCGAGGGCCGCAGCAGATTGACCTTGATGTACTTGCCCGCAACCGTCGGCCAGGCGGTGTAGTTCAAGGTCACGCTGACGGTTTCGTTCGGCGAGACCACCGCGGGAGCCGCCACGATTGCCAGCGCGTCCGTGACCACCATCACCGGCCCCTGGCGCGCCGTGGCGCTGGCATCAGCGGCATTGCTGCTTGGACCAATGAACACTTTCCATTCATAGTTTGTGCCCGCCGGCGGAAATTCACGGACCGCGACCGCGACCACGGCCGTGCCGGCGCCCGCCGCGAGCGGCGTATCCCCGCCGCCAAACCAATCCTGCCCAAGCGGCGCCCCCGGGCGCAGCAGGTCGGCATGCAGATAGCCGTTGGACTCAATTTGATAAGCGCAATGCAACTGGCACAAATCGCCGTTTTGCACGCGGTTGGTCGCGGCTGTAATTCGCAACCGATCCGCGACCACTGTCACCGGCGTTCCGGTCGTCACCACCAAAATCTCCCAGGATCCGGTTACCGCCTGCGCGATCAACGCAGAATAAGCATACGCTCGCACGTCGCCTTCCGCCGGAGCCACATCCAGTCGGAAGACCAGACTCGTCGTGCCAGACGCGATGGCCAGCGGCGTATTCCCCACCCCGATCCAATCGCGACCGCCCGCCGGCGCAATGCCGGCATAGAGGAACTTCGGATGACCGGAATTGGTAGCAGAATAATTCAAGGTGACGCCAATATCCTTCCCCATGCGCGCCACCGGCGGCGCCGCCACCCATGTCAACGAGTCAGCCGGCGCCAACGCACCCGCCAGCCCAACCACCGCCCACACCACAAACCCCATCACTCGTTCGCGCCACATAAACACCTCACTGGTTTAATATATACATGTAATATACCGGTATATATTGCCGCGCAAGCACTTTTTTGAAGATTTTTATGTGACCTGCAGGCGTGTCGGCATCCCCGCCCGACGCAGGTCAGCCGGGGATAGATAACCTATTGGAAAACACGAGCGGTTATGCGCGGCTTGATCATGCGCAAACTCACCGATACACACTATCCGATTTTGTGCGACGGGCCGCTGTTCAGTCGTCCCACTCGATCAGGAAGCTGTTGCGGGCGGCCGGCACCAATTCACGGCACCAACTGCCGTTGGAAAACACATAGGGGCCAGACCCTTCCAACTCCTGGATGGAATCAAAGTGATGAAAGCGCATGGGCTCGCCAGTGATCCACCGGTGTCCATCAGCCGTACGTTCGAGCCCGATCCAAAACCAACTCCCGCTTGGAAATAATGACAGGATGAACTGGTTGGCGGCCGCATCCCGAATCACCGCCAGGCGCCCGCCCAACTCCGCGCACTGGCGGCGCGCGGCTTCCCATTCCAGGAACATCGGAATGAATAGATAGCGCCGCCCCGCGTGGCCAGCCGCGCGCGCGCGCAGTCCCTCCCGATCTTGTTCACGCACGGCAATCAACACCTCGGCCTGCCGCGCGTGCGCGACGTGTTCCGGGTTCGCCCGCCATTGCGCCGCCAACCGCCGCAACTCGGAGGTCGCAATGGACGGCGAATCGAATGCCCAGCCGCCCGGCGGCGCGTCGGCCATGCCGTCCAGATCTTCCAGCGGGTTGTCGCCGCAAACCAGCACGCTCAACGGCGCGCCCCGCAATGGCGCCAGCGAGCGGATGCCATTGGCCTGGCAGGTCAGCATCGTCAGCGCCATTCCGCGCAAAGGCTCCAGGCTCTCGATCTGATTATGCCCGCAATGCAGAGTCAACAAGCCGGCCTCGCGCAGCGGCTCCAGACTGCGGAGACGGTTACCCGCGCACGTCAGTGTCTTCAACGGCATACCCCGCAAAGGTTCAAGGCTCTCGATCCGGTTGGCGTCGCAGTTGAGTGAAACCAGGCGCATACCCCGCAGCGGTTCCAGGGTCTCCACGCCCGTGGCCACGCAGCTCAACCAGGTCAACGGAAGTCCGCGCAATGCCTCCAGGCAGCCGCCCAACGGATTTTCCGCGCACGTCAGACTGGTCAACGGCATTCCCTGCAGGGGCGTCAAATCGGAGAGGCGGCAGGCCTTGGCGTGCAACTCGACCAGAGGCATTCCGCGCAGCGGCTCGAGGCTGGCGACCGGATTACCGTTGATGTGCAACCGGCGCAGCGCCATGCCCCGCAGCGGTTCCAGGCTCTCCACCCGATTGTCGGCAACGATCAACTGGCACAGCGGCAACCCCGACAGCGGGGACAAATCGGAAAGACCGACGCCGTTGGCCTCCAGCGTCAACCCCTCGCTGTCCACAAACAGCCGAAAGCGCGTTCCGGGCCAGGCGTCTCGCAATCGCCCCTGCCATTCCGCCAGGCGCGCCGCCGCCTCGCCATTCCGCTTGGCGCGCGCATAGCCCGCCGCAGCTTGTGTGCGGCGCGCGGCGTTGGTGGTTGCTTCCAGCACCTCCTCGAACAAATCCATCGCCGTCGTGTAATGACCGCGATTAAGATGCCGTTCCGCCACCTCCAGCACATCGCTCTTCCACGGCACACCAAGGGTGTAGATTCGCACCCACCGATAGCGCACGTCCGACATCCAGCCGAGCAATCCGATGCAATTCTGGTCGAGGCTCTGGATCGGCTCCGGATCGCGCACCCGGCAGACCAGACGGTGGTTGACCCAGAAACTCAAATCCGCGCCCACCCGTTCAGCGCGCACGCGGTAGGTTTCGCCCTTGCGCAGCGGCGCGTCCGCCGCCTGCCAAATGTGGCCGCTGAACCGCGTCAGGACATTCAGCTTATTGTTGTACGCGCCGTACTTGAACTCATAACCCGACAGCGGAATCTCGCGCGCGATCGCGCCGCGCCGGGCGGCGATAAAGCAGCCGACATCATTGAGATAATCGCTCTCGATCCGGCATTCAAACTCGACGCGAATATCGCCATGCAGCGGCTCGCGCAGAATGATCAACTGCGGCTCGCCGCCCCAAACCCGCAGCTCGCCGTCGCGCACTTCATGGCGCCCCCCCACTACATCAACCCCCCGCAGTGGATCCGCCCCCGCGAAATCGCGTTCCACCACCGAATGCCACAACCGCCCTTCTTGATACGCCTCCACCTCGGCCTGCAATTCAGGCACGCTTTGGAACCGGTCCGCGGGCTGGGTCGCCATGGCGCGCAGCGCCGCCTGCGATAACGCAAGAGGCACTTTGCCGTCTGGACAATGCGGCAGGAACCGGCCTTCAACCGCTTGCTCCGGCGGCTCGATCTCGCCCTGCACAATCCGCCGCAATACCTCCGGCACATTGTCCGTCACCGTGAGCGGCGGCCGCAGAGCCAGCAGGCTGTAGAGAATGGCCCCGAGCGCATATATGTCGGATCGCTCGTCCGCGCAGGCGCCGCCATCGAGGAACTGTTCGGGGGCCATGAAGCCTGGCGATCCCAACGCAACCGCCACGCCGGCAGCAGTTGGCGCGGGCGCCGGCGCGCCAGTGAGCGTCCGCGCCAAGCCCCAGTCCACCACCAGCACCTCGCCATAATCGCCGACCATGATATTGTCGGGCTTCAAATCCCCATGCCGGACCCGGCGCGCATGAGCGAAAGCAACTGCGTCGCAGGTTTTCTGAAAGACGGTCAACAGGCGTCCCAGCGGGAACTGGGACGTCAGCACCGGATCGCCGCAACGCAAACCCAGCAGAATATCCGTCAGGGTGCGCCCGCGAATCCGCTTCATCGTGTAAAATGCGTCGCCCTGGCGATCCGTGCCCAGGTCATGCACGGGCACGATGTTGGGATGCTCCAGCATGGAGGTGATGCGCGCCTCACTGACGAAACTCGCCAGTTCGGCGGGGTCGGCGGCGCGGGCGCGGTCCAGAATTTTCATCGCCACCACGCGGTCAAAATGCAGATCCTGGGCGGCATACACCACCCCCATCCCGCCGCGCCCCAAGACATCCGCCAGTCGGTAGCGATTACCGCCCTCGACCCAAAGCAGGGCCTGGCGAAAATCAGCCCCGGCATCGGGCGGCACAGGATTGGCTGGCGGATTCGCCGTCATTGGAATACCGGATCAGGCGGGCGGTATCCAAGCCGGCCGGAGCGTCACGGATGCCGGACCGGCAGTTTTTCCTCCTCCGGATCGGAAACCAGCACAACGCGCCGGCGAAAGATCGGCGAGAGGAACGCATAATGGAAACCGTAGGCGCACAACGCGCACGCCGCCGGGATCGAATACCGCGCGTGCATAAAAACCACCATCAGCAGGATGGCGAACGGAATGAAGCTCAACGGATTCTTGGTCGGCTTGCCATAGCGCACGTGCGAGACCTGCAGGAGAATCATGGCAATGGTCGAAGTCCAGAAAAACGCCGCCACCGGGCCATGATCAAGCGCAAACCACGCATCGTCGAGCACATTCAGTTCGACCATAATGACAAATGCCGCGACCCAGCCGGCCGCCACAGTGATCGGCAGTCCCAGATAGCCATGCTGGCCGCGAAACGGATCCACCACGCGGAACCGCGATAGGCGGATTGCACCGGACAGCGCATAAGCGGACACCATCACCATCCCCCACCAACCGCTGTCCTTGAGCATCAACTGGTATAGCAGAACCGCCGGCGCCAGGCCAAAACTGGTGATATCAACAAACGTGTCCAGTTCCGCGCCGAACTTGGTTTCGGCATGCAACGCCCGAGCCAAAGTACCATCCAAACCGTCCAGCAACATCGAGATCAGGATCAACTGCGCAGCCAGCAAATACTCCCCCTCCGCGGCGGCAATAATACTGAAAAAACCGGCCAGCATCGCGGCCAGCGTGAACAACGTCGGCAGGGCAAAGCGCCATTTAATCCGCAAATCAGTCATTCTTCAACGAGGCGACCACGGTCAATCCCGCCCGCACTCGATCCCCTTTCTTCACCTTGATCGTCACATCGGACTTGGGAAAGTACATGTCCAACCGGGAGCCGAACTTCATGAGCCCGATCCGATCACCCAAGGCCAGGCTCTGATCAATCTTTAGCCAGTACACCACGCGCCGAACGAGCGGGCCGACGATCTGGCGCACCAGGCAACGGGTCCGGTCGCCGACAATCAGGATGGAACTGTGCTCGTTGACCTCAGAGGCTTCGTTGTTAAGCGTCAGGACATGCTTCCCCGGCGCATAAGCCAAGTCAGTGACCCGCCCCGCCATCGGCGTGCGGTTCACATGCACATTCAACGGACTCAAGAAGACACTAATGCGAACCGTCTCAGTTTTTAGGTATTTATCCTCCTGGATCACCTCAACTGCCCGCACCAAGCCATCGGCGCCGGACACAAAATCACCCTCAGCGACCACCGGCACGCGCTCCGGATCGCGGAAAAAGTAGGCCATGAATCCGAACAGGATAAATCCGACGGCTGCGCCACCTGACACCAGCGCCGGCGAATTAAGCAACCCGCCCACGCCCGCCAGGATAATCCCCACGGCTAGCGAGCCACAAATATACGGCCATCCGTCTTTGACTAACCCAATACGCATTGTCTTCCCTCAAAATTTGGCCTTCGTTATAGCCTTTTCCCCTCCGACTGCAATGTTTTTTACTATCTATCTTAACCAAAAAGGTCAAGATATTTTATCGCCATCCGAAACTCCTTTGGCTGTGGCGCGCAGATTTCAAACACCATTCCAGTCACCGGATGACGCAGCGCCAGACGTTCCGCATGCAAAGCCAGCCGGCCCATCAGCGGGCGTTCAGCGCTCGCTTTCTGTTTATAGCCAGGCTTGAGTTTGGACAGGAAAAGCCCGCGGCCATCGCCATAGAGCGCGTCCGCCAAAATCGGACAACCGCTGGCCGCCAGATGCACCCGGAGTTGGTGGGTGCGCCCGGTGCGTGGCGTAAGGCGAACCAGCGCATACGCCCGCCATCGTTTCAACACCGTGAAGACGGAAAGCGCGGGTTTGCCCCGCCGGCAAACCCGCATTTTCCCCGGGACCGACTCGTCCGGCGCCAAGGCCCAATTCATTTCCCCCGTCTCCGCGCGCGGGCCGCCGCATACAATCGCCAGGTAGTCCTTTTCAACCTCGTGTTTCTCAAACATCCGGGCCAACTCGTCCAGCACCGGCTTGGATTTGGCGCACAGCAGCACTCCGCTGGTCTCGCGATCGAGCCGATGGACATTGAACCAGTTCGGCGCAAGTTCCCGGTGGACCCAGTCCATCAGGTTCTCCCGCTCCTTGTCCCACCGGTCCGGCACGGTCAACAAACCGGATGGCTTGTCGAAGGCAATCAGGTTGTCGTCTTCATAAATGACGGGCGGCAACAAATGCTTATTGAAGGAATACGGCATATTCAATGGCAAGCAAACCGGTCCAACCGGATGAGATCAAGCCGAATCACGCCAGATTTGGCAATCGCGCACTCAACGCGGTGGGTGTCTCTGCTTGATGCGGCCGGATGCTGCCACCAGCTATCGCCCGCATGCGTCGAACTGCTTCCCCCATATAGGCCAACGGATTATTCGAGGCGCCCCGCTGCTCCGCCCGGGCGCTGAAGCGCGAGCCTGCCCTTGAGCCCCCCCCGCCGGAACGGTCAGACTATGGCACAGGCGTCCGGAGCGCGGCCTCGATCGCGGATTTCACCTCGTCGCTCTCCGGCTTGGTGCGGGTGCCGAATCGGTTCACAATCGCGCCATTTCGGCCGATCAGGAACTTGTTGAAGTTCCACGAGATGGCGCCGCCGTGCTTCGCGTCCGAGGTGAGGAACGCATAGAGGGGATGGATATCGTCTCCCTTCACCGAAATCTTCGCGAACATCGGGAACGTGACGCCATAGGTAAGCGAACAGAAACTCTTGATCTGGGCTTCCGTGCCGGGCTCCTGGCCCAGGAAGTTGTTCGCGGGGAACCCGAGGATCACAAAGCCCTGATCCTTGTACTGCTGGTATATCTTCTCCAATCCTTCGTATTGCGGCGTGAATCCGCACCGGCTTGCCACATTGACGATCATGACGACCTGGCCGCTGTATGTGCCGAGGCTGACGGATTGGCCGTCAATATTCTTCATGGTGAAATCGTAGATCGTTTTCGTCACGGCCTCATCTCCTCCCCTCGCCGGCAGTGTCATCGCCGCCGCCAGGAGCAACGCCAAAATCCATTTCATATATTAGCCCCTTTCGCCAACCGGCGCGCCATTCGTTAATTATCACGCTTGCAGCTACTGGTATTTAGTTTAGGACCCATATTTGATCCGTCAACGATTTACGATTGATAGACATCGGGCCGGCGGCGGGGCACTCACCTCGTTTTGATCCAGCCGTGCGCTGCAATCATCTGGTCTGACGACCGCCGAACGCGGCTAAACGGGCACCGCATTGAGCATCTTCATAGTTCGACCAATCAGCCGCTCGGCCACATTCAAAGACCACCGGGCGTTGACGTCCGAGGTTCTTCTGCGTACCTATACGATAAGTACCACGGCAGGGTTCGATGAGCTTTTTTCGCAGAGGGTTGACGGTCGGTTGTCTCCTGGCAGTCGGCGCGCGGGCTTGGGCTTGGGACACCAACAATTGGCAGTTTCTCGAGAATATCGAGCGGGCCAATCTCCGTTTTTTCCAGGAGCAAAAGCGCGGACCGTATCGTCTGCTGATTGACACCGCCGACTACGACGCCACTTACCCGAATCCATGGCCGCCCTATTCCAGCGTGGCCGGGATCGGGTTCGAACTCAGCGCGATCTGTCTCGGCCATTACCGGGGCTGGATTTCCTTCTCCAACGCCTATGAGCAGGTGCTGCAGTCGCTGCGTTTCTTCACCGGCCAGCTCTCGGACAACTCGCGCGTCGGCGAACGAATCAACGGGTGGACGTTCCACACGTATTGGCTCAACGATGACGGGACCAATGTCGCCGGCACGCGGTTTTATATGTCTGACGGCCTTTCACTGCTCGATCACTCGCTGCTGATCGCGGGGTGCATTTTCGCGAGCGAATATTTCAAAGGCACCGAGGCAGGCGAACTGGGCGCGAAACTCTACCGTGAAACCACCTGGTCCTGGCGGCCGAACAGCGACTATAATTTTGGGTACAGCGAGAACCTGCTGGCAATCGTCGAATCCGCCGCGGCGCCCCAGTACGCGAAGGGGATCGAGGCGCACAACATCTGGCGCGATTACTGCACGCCGCCGTGGCCCCGCACGCTGCAGTTGTATTTCTGGCAATATCCCCATGCCTATGTAGACTTCCGCAATCGCTGGGATTTCCGCGGTGAAAACCACGCGATCGTCGCCATGCAAAGCATTCTCTATCAGCGACAATGCGCGATTGATCTGCACCAGACCGACCCGGTGAAATACGACATGCTCGGCAGCAACTGCTGGGGGTGGACCGCCGCCACGCCATCGGACTGGTACCGCCAGATGGCGCCGTGGCCGCTCTGGCTCGGAGAGTATTACGACACGGAGCATGCTTCGGACAGCGGGTCCATCACGCCCATCGGCCTGCCGGGCTGTATGATCTACGCCGGTACTGAAACCCTGGCGGCCATGAAGTACCTCTACGAGGAATTTTATGTCAAAGGGTGGAATCCCGGCGCCGGGGAAAGACCCGTCTGGAGCGACCGTTATGGATTCCTCAACTGCCTTAACAAAGGCAAACCCTGGCGGTATTACACCGACCCTTCGGTCACCAACTGGTATCATCCCGTCAACGCCGGCATTGATTACGGGCCCAACGTCCTGCTGCTGGAAAATTACAAGATCGGCTCCACCTGGCGCTGGTTCATGCAGAACCCCTCGATCAGTTCCGGAATGTACACCATCGGGTTCGGCCCTCCGCAGAATGTGTCCCGCGCCACATTCAGCAATAGTGTCAATGAGTTCGGCGGAAGTTTTGGAGAATGGCACAACGACGCCACACCCGTCGTTGTCGCCTATGAGAATGCCGACTTCACCAATGCGTATGTCGGCGACAAGGTCGTAAGCATCATCGCGGACAACTCAAATGAAGGCGCCTGGATTGACCTGAACAACTGCGACCAGCGGGCGCAGGCCCAGTTGCTGTTCTGGATCAAATGCTCCCACCCCGCAATCCGCCTGGACATTGGCTTGAAAGATCAATTCGGATCGGAAAACAAAGTCCGCCTGACTGATTTCACGGGCGGATCGGCCCCGACCAATTGGACCGAAGTAGTGGTTCCGATCGAGCGCTTCTGCCTCACCGGCAACGTCATCGGGGACACCTGGCCGGGCAGCCTGGCCGCCGTCACGTACGCCTTCACCAGCGCCGGCGGCGGGACTGTTACCGTGGATTATGTTGCCTTCACTCCGGACACCGTCGCCCCGGCCCGACCCACTAACGACTTCGGAGTTGCAATGGCGGGCAACCGGGCCCGGATTCGCTGGAATCCAGCCGGGGCGGAGCGGGATGTGGTCGGCTATCATATCTGGCGGCGGCCGGACGCCACGAGTGGTTTCACGCGTGTCACCTCCACGCTTGTGCCGGCCTACCGGGGCTTATACGAAGACACCAATCTCATCTTTGCCATCGGCCAGGAAGCTAGGTATGCCATCCAGGCATTTGATAACGCCGAGCCCCAGCATTCGAGTCCGTTTGCTTTTGAAAAGCCAATCTTCGGCGGACGGCTCGATGTGGACTGGAACAACGGCGTAAACCCCAATGTGCTGGGGGGCGCACAGGACGGATACTGGGGCGGAGCCGGCCCGGAGTCTTTCACCTTTGTGTTGACCAACGGCCCGCATGGCGAATCCATGTGGGTCCGCCGCTCTGAAGTGGCGTCCACATGGTCCGGTCATTTCATAGACCTGGAAAGCGGCGACGCCGGCGATTACCAGGCGCTCGGATTCTTCATTCGCGGCGCGGCGGGCGGGGAACAGATTCTGATCGGCCTCAAGGACACCGATGGAAGAGAAGTTAAATTCGACCTCGCTGCTTTATTGCCTTCCGGAGTGACCACCGACTGGGCGCCGGTCATCGTCCCGCTTCCCGAATTCACGAATGTCAACCCAACCGCACTGGACAATTTTTCCATCACCCATGTGACCCCCGGCGTGGTCTTTATCGCGGACCTTGGCTTCCTCCAAGGGCAACGAGCATCATCGGCAAACGCCTATTTCACCGAGGCGGAAAACTGGACCCGGCAGAGTGGTTCACCCCAGCGGGATATGAAGGCCGGCGCGTCGGGGGGCGAAGTGCTGGGCTGGGGCTGGGGCATGGACGGCGGCGATTATGCCGACTATGAACTCTATGTGGCCAGGGATTTGACCAACCCCACGATGTATCTTCAGTTTGCCTGCAATCAAGGCGACGGACGCCTGCTGGATGTCCGCTGGGACGACCAGTTTATCGGCACGGTAAATTGCGCCAACACGGGCGGCTGGGGTGAATTGAGCAATCATTTCAGCCGGATCCCGCGGCTCCTGCCGTCTGTGACAACGGGTTATCATAAGCTGACCTTTTACGCCAATGGAATGGATGAACCGGTCAATCTCGATTGCTGGTGGCTGGCCGATGGCGCCAGCGCTTTTCGCGAATGCGAAAACCATGACCGCCAGTCGGGCAGCGGCGGCCCGGATTCCAAAAGCGGGGCATCCGGCGGGCAGGTGTTGGGTTCTTCCTGGGGCCTCCCGGCCGGCTCTGAAGCCATTTATTCCAATGTCACCGCCGGCGCGCAAACCGGCGCCTGGTTCCACCTGTGGTACGCCCGCGCGGCCGCTACCGGCGCCATCGTGGATGTCGAACTGGACGGCGCGCGCCGAGCGCGCCTCTACTGCCCCACCACGGCGGGCTGGGGCGAACGCGCCTCGCATTTCGACCGGGCTTCCGCCCGCATCGGCCCGATGGATTCTCAACCCCACACCCTTCGACTTTCGGTTCCGGAAGGCGGACACCCCGTCAACCTCGATTGCTTTTATCTGGGACCACAAGCGCCGGAGGGACATGGACCCGACTTCGATGGCGATGGATTGAGCAACCGGGAGGAACCCGCCGCCGGGACATCCCCCACCCTGGCCGACACCGATGGCGACGGGTTGGCGGATGGACGGGAAACGCAATTCGGATTGGCGGAACAAGTCAGCGATCCCGCGCGGCGCGACACCGATGGCGATGGACAGGATGACGGGGAGGAATCCACCGCCGGAACCGACCCGTGGGATGCCGCATCCCGGTTCGAGTTTTCGGCCATTTCCCAACCCGCCGCCCACTCCCTGCGCCTCCAATGGCCGGCCGTCTCCGGCCGGCAATACCGGCTATTTTTTACCGGCAGTTTATCCAACAATGCGCGTTTCGAGCCCGGCAGCGGCGGAATTATCATCGAAAACAATTTGGCCCATTACGACGATCCCGCCACCAATCGTGTGCGGGCATATCGGGTTGATGTGCAACGCTGATGCCATCCAACGGTCTGGGGCTTGCACCCGGGGCAATCCGGAATTGGACAACCTGCTGCACGCAAGCCCCATGGCGATCCCGGATCTCCACGCTTCATTCCCGCGCCGGTTTGATGTCGCGGATAAATTCTTCCAAACGATGGCGCAGGTCACGCCATTCAATGACGGCGGAGAGGTAACCCTTTGCCGCATAGTCGCGCGGCTCCACGGCATGGTGGCGCATTTCGCGGATGGCTTCCCGCGCCGCCAGCGGCAATTCCCGGTCGCGCGCAAAGAGGTCGAGCGCTTTAGGCCCGAACACCGAGATGGAGGCGTTAGGGGTGGACCAGAAATGGATAGGATCGAAACCGGGGCCGGACATGGCGTAGAGCCCGACGGTGTAGGCCTTGCGAATGACCAGGCAAATCCGCGGCGTTTGCGCCACCGCCAGCGCGCGCAACAGGTCACAGGCTTCCGTCAGCATACCGCCACGCTCCGTGGCCTCTCCCACCATCATGCCCGGATTGTCAGCCAGAAAAATCATGGGGATCCGATATGCCTCGCAGAACCGGATAAACCGAGTCATTTTCCGGCAGGATTCCGGGAATAGCACGCCGCCGCGCTCGTTCGAGTTATTGGCCAGGATGCCCACCGGGACACCGGTAATACGCCCCCAGCCGACGATTATTTCTTTCGCGTAAAGTTCCTGGATCCCGATCCAGGAATTCGCATCAATCAAGCCGCGCACCACCAGATGCATATCGAAAGGCCGATTGAGATCGTCCGGGATTATGGCGGAAAGATTTCCACATGGCATGTCCGGCGCCCGCGCCGGCCCGATCGGCGGGGCCTCCCCCGCACGCGAAGGCAGGCAGCCCAGACATTTGACGATCCAAGCGATGGCTTCGTGGTCCTGATCGAACAAGACATCGCCAACGCCGGACACTTTACAATGCATTTCGGCGCCGCCAAGAGACTCGGCATCGGGGGCGCTGCCGATCATCAATTTGACCGCATCGGGGCGTCCAATCCACACATGCGTGCCGCGCTTGAGCAGTGTGAAATCCGCCAGCCGCAGGGGAAAGGTCTGGGCGGCGCCGACATCGCCGAAGAGCGCCGATATTTGCGGGACCACTCCGTTGAGCCGCGCCTGCAGACAAAAGACACGGCCCACTCCGGCATGGGAGGCCAGCAATTCGTCGGAATGCGGCGGGATCGGCGTGCGGCCGCCGGGTTCCTGGGGCGGGGCGTCATGCAACCAGATAATCGGCGCGGGATCCTGGATGATCTTTTCCATCCAGCGAACTTTTCGATGGAAGCATTCGAGAATGTCCATCTGGCACGCTTCCGGGACGCCTGAACTCACGTATACGCGACGTCCGCCGACGGTCCCAACGCCCAGCAAGTGAATGGTGGGCGTCAAATCGTCCATCGGCCGATAGGATCCGGGATCCATCAGCCGATTGATGCGTTCAAGGGCCACACTCACACCGATAACCTCCTGGTTCGCTTCTCGAATGACCACCCGGGTTCAATGCCTCGCTATATCTTGTTCCGGCGCTCCCATTCCTGGCGGATGTAGTCGCGCAACAGGGCCGCGGTATCCGTCCATACCGTCAGGTTGGCAAAGGGATCTGCGGCCAGATTCAGATATTGCAAGACGATCGCATCGCCGCCGGCATAATAGCCCGGCGCTATGCCGGAAAATATGGAACCCACCTGCTCCGCGTGTTCGGCCATCAAGGCGGCGCCAGGTTGCATGAGATTGACATACAAATACAAAGCATCCATTTTCTCGCCGCAAAGCCGCCGCAGGTTAACATCAATCCAATGCATGGCTTCATTCAAGTTTGGCCCCGGATTTTCTATTTCCAATCGTCCGACATTAAAGATCGGCAGGCGCAGCGTTCGGAGCAATGGGGAC
Organism: uncultured Verrucomicrobiota bacterium; assembly: GCA_964570325.1. Classification (GTDB taxonomy): domain Bacteria; phylum Verrucomicrobiota; class Kiritimatiellia; order CAIQIC01; family CAZMXS01; genus CAZMXS01. The sequence goes on from CAZMXS010000032.1 coordinate 47,441, forward strand.
TCGTTTGCGCGAACCCGTTCGGCCGGCGTGCAAATCCGAGTCGGAATGCCGGCGCGGTGATATAGTTCGCGAACCATTTCGGCATGACGCTCCGGCGGCTCAATGGCGCGGGTTGCCGCGGGTTGAAAGTCGAGCACTTGGAGCATGCCGCTCATTTTACCCGGTTGCCGGCCGCCCAGGCTTTTCAACTCAACTGCCGGCGGAAACAAGGAAAGATACAACGCGCAATCACTAAATCCACTTTGATGGGCCAGCATTTGCGACACCCGATGTCCGGTGACCGACCGGGCGAAGATGCTCTCCAGGCGCATTTCCCGGCCTAATTGGACGATCGCCTGCCACAACGCTTTGCCAATGCCGAATTTGCGAAACTCCGGCCTCACAAAAAGAACGCCTAACTCCGCGCGGTCGCGACGCCCCGAATCAAATTTAAGCGCACAATGACCCAACACTTCGCCGCGCTCGTTCACAGCCACCCGCGAGTGCAATTCGCCGGAACGGTTCAGTTGGAGAATACGATCCGGGTAGTAGATATAATCTTCGTAGGTGTATCCATAGGTCAAAAACGCACAGCGCGATATCTCCAGGGCTTCTTCGTCGCGGGGCGGACGAATGGTGAAATGCACCGCCTCCGGTTCGGGTCCGGGGCGCGGTGGCGGTTCGCTGGGCAGCATGGCTTGCACATGCGCGGCGGCACGCCGCTTGAGCAATTCCACCTCCAAGCCTCCCCGTCCGCGATTGGTGAAAACCACCTGATCCATAACCTTCTTCGCCAGAAAGAGGCTCAAACCGTCGGGCGCAAACGGCCGGGCGGCGTCCGCCGGGTTGTATTCCGGCATATGCTCGACATCCAAAGGAAGTCCTTGCGCAACCAGACGAATGGCCAAGCCATCGGCCCGCGGTTCAAACGTCATGGACAAGGGCGAAAGATTCAATCCCGCGAAGGCGGTGTGACCGATGAAGGCGATGATCTCCTCGACTGCCAGCCGGATATGTTGCCGCTCACGTTGAACAAACCCAAGCCCCTCCGACAGCGTTTCGGCAAAATCCAACACCGCCTGGATATAGGCCGGATGCGCCGGCAAGGCGATGACGGCGGGCGCGTTGACGGGAACTGGTTGGGCAACGTTCATGCTGGGGTCGCAAGGCCCGCCCATTCCTCCAAGCCGGGCCGCAGCTCGTCGCGGGACGCCTCGACTTCTCCCGTGTCTATACCTAAATCGTGAACCAGCCGATCCAATATCGGCGGCGGCGCCCAATAGCCGAATTCGCGAACGGCCGCCAAGCCGGCTTCGCGCCGAATCAACCCGAAGAAGACCGCCGCTCCGGTTTCAACGATGGACTGCGGCATGAAAACGGTTCGCATGGCCTTGAATCGCTGGAACTGCAGGTAATCCTTGACTGGTTCGATCGCGCAACTGGTATGTAAAAGACTTTCTTGTCCGGCCGGCGCCTGCCAGTCCATCTCCCGCTCGATGACGCGCCGCGCGTCTTCCCAAGTGCCGTATTCCTGGTTGGTGCTTAAGCGTCCGATCAAGGGCAGATGAACGGCGGCATCCCCCTGCGCGCGGCGAACCAGATCGGCCAGGTCGTGGAACAGCTCCGGCAGGGCGTCGCGAACCGCTGCATGGTAATTGGCCATTTCATCGGGCCAGCGGATCGGCGCGACCTGAGGATGCGGAAACGCCCGCGCCGACAGGAACGCCAGTGTTTGCTCGCGCGGAGTCGGCGGCGCGCCGGAAGCGGCTCCAGCAGGCGACGCGACCACATAATCCAGCACCGAAGCCTGCACATCTTCCAGTCCGAGGAATACGTAGGGAATGCGCAGTTGGGCCGCCAGCGGATACAATGCGGGAAAAGCGGCGGTCGGACACAAGCATGGCCATCCATGAGTGTGCCACTTGGCCCGCATGGCCGCGCGGACCTTCTCCAGCGGATAGGTCCATTCCACGAACTCCGCCTCGGGCAGGCGCAAACGGGCGCGACGGATGTTTTCATACGCGGCGTCGCTGCAATAGGGCATGTTCCAGAAAGCCGCCAACACCCGCAATTTCAAGCGCCGGGCCAGCAGCCAGAGCATGTAGGAGGAATCCTTCCCGCCGGTGTACAGCACCATCGCGTCGAACCGCGAGTTGCGGTTGTGCTCGGCGGTGCGGCGAAGTTCGGCTTCCGATACGGTGGCGAATGCGGAACGCAACGGAGCGGGCGCGCATTCATAGCATTGACACAAGGCGCATACCCCCGAGGCATTGAATTCCAATCCGGGCAATACATAGTCGTTGGTGACGCAACGGACGCAGACCCGCATGGTATCCGGAGTCTTGACCGGGCGCCGGTTTTCCGGAGCCACCAGAATGCCCTGTTCTCGCAGCGGCAGGATTTCTTCGGCGGGCACGCCCGCCATTTCCCGTTGCCCACCGCCGCGCTCCAGCCACGCGGCCAGCGCGGACGAGATGGGAATCAGTGTTTCTCGATGACGGGGCGGATTGCGAACCCCGTAATACAGAAGATGTGGACGTCCGCCTACCTCGACCTTCCGCCAACGGTACTGCAAGACTACTTTGGACGGCATCTGGTCAACCGGTGTCATGGAACATTGAGGGTATAGATTTCCATCACGCGCCGCAACAAATCAACATACAGCGCCCGCGGCGCGCAAATTAACTCACTTTTCGGACGCAGGCCGGTGATGAAAAGGGCGATTTCCGTGGCCACCAGCCCCCCATTCAGGGTCGCAATGCCGCCACAGTTGGAAAGGTATGCCCGGCGGCCCTCCAGCATATCCGTCACCAAGCCCCCAAAACGTCCGGGCCCAAGCAATTGGTCCAGCGGCAGTTTGAACGTGGGCCAGCGCGCAGTGTCCGCCGGCGCGCGGTAAAGTGTTTCGAGGGTCATGCCGTTCGGGTCCAGGATGATCATCGCCGTGCCCAACCCGGAAATGGGAGCCGTAAAGTTGTAAAGCCCGGCGCGGCGCGCGGCCTGCGCGAATCGGGCCTTGTAATCAAAGCCCAGGTAATCAATGGCGTCAATCACCACGGCCGCGCCTTGGAACAAACGATCGAACTCAGCGTCGGCCGCCGGCGCATAATCCAGCACATTCAGCTTCAAGAAAGGGTTAATTTCCCGCAGCAATTCGGCCGTGGCGACCGCCTTGTTGCGCCCGATATTGGAAGCCAACGCGCCGAACTGGCGGTTCATGTCCGGCTCATCAAACACGCCAGGATCGAAAATCGTCAATTCACCGATCCCCATTTTGGCGAGGAATCCC
>CAZMXS010000033.1:0-49032 GCA_964570325.1 uncultured Verrucomicrobiota bacterium
CCGGCGCCATGGCCCCGCCGGCCCCGCGCGGCGTCAACGCGCAAAACCCGTGCGAGACGCCGCGCCGCGTGAGCAACAGCCCCACACCCGTCGTCCCGGCGGTCAGGCTGCTGACTCCCGGCAGAATCTCATAAGGCAGTTCCGCTTGATCCAAGGCATCCAATTCCTCCGCCAGGCGGCCGAAGAGTCCCGCATCGCCGCCTTTCAGGCGCACGACTTGGCGCCCACGGCGCGCCTCATCCAGCATCATCCGCGTGATCGCCGCCTGCGGCACCGGATGCGCGCCGCAGCGTTTCCCGACATCCACCCGCCGCGCGGCATCCGGTAGAAAATCCAGCACGCCAGGATCCATCAAAGTATCATGCAAGCAGACGTCGGCGCGCTCCAGCGCCTGCCGACCGGCCAGCGTGCAGTGACCGACGCGGCCGACGCCGGCGCTGACCAGGCGAACCGGCTTGACGAACAACGCGCGCAGGCGGTTCAGGCGCGGATCCTCAAGGCGATAGGTCACGGCCAGGCGGCCTTGTCCATCGGGCGGCGGGAGTTCCCGAGTGGCGATCCATTCGGTCACGCGATCGCGCAGGCCGAGCCGCTCAAGCGCGGCCGCGGCCATAATCAACACGTCATACCGGCCTTCGTCGAGCTGGCGCAGCCGTTCCTCGATGGTTCCGCGCACGGGCCGCGCGCGGGCATCCGGGAAGCGCCGCTGGGCATAGGCGGCGCGCCGATCGCTGCTGATCCCCACCACCGGTTGGGGCGGCAACTCCGCCATCGTCTGGCCGGCGCGCAACACCAGCGCATCCCGCGGATCCGCCGCTTCCGGCAACCAGAACCAGTCCAGGCCGGCGGGCGCCGGATCCGGCACATCCTTCGCGCTGTGCACCGCGCAGTCCAATGCGCCGTCGCGCACGGCGTCATCCAGGTCGCGTGTAAAAAAATCGGGCGGGCTGTCCCGCAAATCGGCGGCCAGGTCGCGATCGCCCGGCGAAGAAAACGGCACAATTTCACATTCCAGAAGCGGCACACCGGTCCGCAGTTGGTCAACGGCCTCCTGCGCCTGAATGAGCGCCAGCTTGCTATTCCGCGTTCCGACCTTGATAACGCGCGAGAAGGGCCCCATAGGTGTCCTTGTGTTGTTTGACGATGTCCCGGCTCATGGCCAACGCCCGTTCCACCCCGCCGCGCCGACCCGCCGACCAGTCCTTCAGCCGATCCAAATTAACCACGGTCGCTCGCGGCAGCCGCGATGCCAGATCGGGGCTGACATTGCGCGGTACGCCGAGGTCCAGAATCCAAACCGGCCGGTCCCGTGGAAATGCGTCCGCATGCGCCGCGCCGAGCACCGGCTCGGCCACCTCGGCCGCGCAAAAAACGAACTCGCAGCCGGCCAACGCCGGCCGCAGTTCGTCCATGGTCAATAACCGCACGCGACCGCCCCACGCCGAATCCTCCACCGGCCGGTTCACATGGTAGCACCAGGCGCAACGACCGCCCCGCTCGATAATCCGGTCCACGAGCCCGCGGCCCAGCGCGCCGGCGCCGATCACCAGCGCGGCGCGCCCGCGCCAATCTTCGCCGGCCTGATTCGCAACATACGCCAACGCCGAATCCTCAATTTCAATCGGCGGCAGCAATGGCGTCACCTCGTTTTTGATGTGCTTGGAAATATGTAGCGCTTCCGCCACCCAGGCTTGGAGCATCCCGTTGGCCCACCCGCGCTGCAGCGCTTGATTCAGCGCCTCCTTGACCTGCGCCGCCACATGATACTCGCCCGGCGATTGGGATCGCATACCCGCCGTCACCAGCGCCAGGTGCTCAAATGCGGCCATCCCCACCAGGCGATACGACGCCCCCGCCGCCAGCCGGTCCAATCCCAGAATCCGCTCCAGCAAGCCGCACGCCGCGGCCGAGGCGGAGGCAATCGCGGCCAATTCAACGCGGTTGCACGTGATCAGGAGCATGAACTCATGCACGCCCCACACGTGCCACAACATGTCGCCGGCCGCCGCCAACTGATGGCCAAGCAGTTGAACCGTCTCGCGCTGTTCGAGCGCGAGCTGCTCATGGCTGGTCCCGAGAATCAACAGGTCGGCGGTTTCGATCAACTGAATATGACGGCCCAGCGTTTCCTTAACCATGCGCGCCTGGCGACATGAGCGGCCGCCGGTCGAGACCGTAATGGTCAGCCCGTCGCGTTGCATGGTCGCCGGCGTCACAAAATCCCCGGCCGTCCAATTGTCGTCCACGCAACCGCAGACCGCCCCGGCGGCCCGCGCCGCCGCCAGGACCTGACGATTGACCGCGCGGTCGTTCGTGGCGGCAAACACCAGCCGCATACCACGGACATCGGCCGAATCAAACCGACGCGGGGTGTGCGTCACCCGGCCGGCCGCCGCCAATGCGGCCAGATCCGGGATCAGATCCGGGCTAACCAAATGAACCCGCGCCCCGGCGGCGAGCAGCGCGACGGTCTTGCGTTGCGCCACGCGGCCGCCGCCAACCACCAGACAAGGCCAGTCCGCGACCAGCAAATTGACCGGCAAGACCGGCCGGCCGCCGACGGAATCAACCTGGCGGTTATCCGCCATCATCGCTCCCCGCTTCGCCAAAGTAGTTCATGCTCGTCTTTTTATACTCCCGCAGGGAACCCAGCATGCGGCCGTCCTGCAGTTCCGCATCGGCGCTGAGCCGCTCGAAAAGGCGCCGCGTGGTGTCCCAGTCCGCCGTGTGAATCATCGCATAAAGATTATACGGCCAGTCTGCGCGTGTCACCCGCTCATAACAATGGGTCACGGCCGGCCACGCGGCCAGGCGCCGACCGGCCGCGATCACGCGCGCCGCCGCCACGGGCCAGATGCACATCGCATTCGCGGCGAACCCGAGCCGGCGGTGCCGGACCACCAGCGCCATTCGCCGCAGTGTGCCCGACTGGCGCCAGGCGCGCAACCGTTCCAGCAACTTCGCCTCATCCCACCCCAGTTGCTCCGCGACCGGCGCGAAAAGATCGGAGCGCACCGGCACATGTCCATGCAACGCGCGCACCAGCCGCCGGTCGGCGCCCGTCAACAACTCGCCATCCGGCGGCGCCGCCGGCGGGGAATAATCCGGCGCCGGTTCCGCCGCAGCGCGCTGGTCCGCGTCAAAGATGACATCTATCTTAAACCGCCGCACGGCCGGGAAACGCCACACCGGCGCGGGAGCCACGGCCGCCTGCAAGCGATCCAATGCCGCCTCGAACTGCGGGCGCCGCACCGCCAGCGTGAACCAAAGATTGGGGGGAGGCGCCACCGCCGGCGGTTGCGGGAACGGCGGCAAGCCGGGCGGATGGCCGCGCAGATAAACGTGCGTCACACCGGGATGCGCGACAACCGCGTTGACCGCATCGGGCGCTTCGGCCGGAAGATTCAAAGCGCACAACTCGCTGCGATAGCCGAGGCGCCGCGCATCGAACACGGCGCCAAACCGACGCGCCGAGCCATCCGTCAGCATCCGCTCCGCCACCGCAAGTGTCGCCGCTTCGGTGACACCCAATTCCCGGGCCAACGCGGCGAACGGCCGCGCCTCAAGCGGCACGCCGCGCTGCAGGGCCGCCACTATCTCGCGAACTGGTTCCATTCAACCTTCCTTTTCATTGCGCGCGCCCGACGCATTGTTCATGAGCCCCCAACGCCCCCACCGCGCGGCCGCGGCAGGTAGGCGCAGAAAGGCTCCGCCGCCAGGAAGCTGCCAGCCAGGGCTTTGGCGCGCGCGCGGCAACCGCCACAGATCGGCAGGAACTCACAAATGCCGCATTTGCCTCCTATGTCTTCCAGGGCGCCCAACCGGCGCAGGTCAGCCGACGCCGCCAGCAGCGCGCGCAAATCGAAATCGAAGGCGCGCACATTCCCGCACGGCAGATCGAGAAACCCGCACGGCTGCGCGCCGCCGTCATGCGCAACAAACAGAAAGCCGCGCCCGGCCAGGCACCCGCCCGCCGGAACGCCGGCCGGCGCGCGCGCGCCGCGCTGCGCCCGCACCCGCGCCATCTGCGGCGCGCAGGTGGTTTTGACGCGGATCGCCCGCGTGCCGTCCGTCGCGGCGATCCATTGCAATATCTGCTCCGTCTGGTCCGCATCGAGCGACAGGTCTTTAAGCGCCCGGCCACGTCCGGTGGGCACCAGGAAGAAACAATCCAGGGTCGCGGCCCCCTCCCGTTCGGCCAAGTCCAGGATCGCGGGCAATTGCGCCATATTCAGGCGGCAGACGGTAGTGTTGATCTGCACTCCCAGTCCCGCGTTCCGCGCGCAGCGCAGTCCGCGCAAAGCCGCATCGAAAGCGCCGGGAACACCGCGAAAAGCGTCGTGCTCCGCCGCCGTCGCGGCATCAAGGCTCAAGCTGACGGCGGCCACCCCGGCCGCCATCAGGCGGGTCGCCGCCGCGTCGTCCAGCAACAAACCGCAAGGCGCCATGACCACCCGGATGCCGCCGGCGGCCGCCGCCCGGGCCAGCTCGTGAATATCCGGACGCCGCATCGGCTCGCCGCCGGTCAGGATCAACAATTGAATCGGCAACGCGGCCAGCGCCTTGATCAAACGCAAGCCCTCGGCCGGCGTCAATTCGCCGGCCGGCGCCACCGGGCCGGCGCCCGCCCGGCAATGGCGGCAGGCCAAATCGCAACGGCGCGTGGTCTCCCACGCGACGATCCGCGGCCAGATCATGTGGGCGCCTCCCCGTCCGCGGCGATCTCGGCATCCGTCAGGTAGCAGGCCGGATCGGGGGCCCAGGCATCGCCGCTCACCGCCTCGGCGCGCGCGCGTAAGTTGCCGTTGCAAACATCCAGCCAGCGGCAAACCGCGCAGCGCCCCTTGAGCCGGGTCCGCCGCGCGCGCAATGCCGCCAACATCGGGTGCCGCTCATCACTCCAGATTTGGCTGAAGGGCCGCTCCCGGACCCGCCCGAGCACAATCTGCCGCCAGAACTGGTCGGGATGCACCGCGCCGTCCCAACTGACGCAGCCGATGCCCTGCCCCGACCTGTTGCCGCCGTTCATGCGCAGCAATTCCAGCACGGCGCTTGCGCGCGGGTTCCGTTCACGCCGCAAACGCAGGTACACATACGGACCGTCGCAGTGGTTGTCCACCGTCAACACCTCCACGGCGGCGCCGGCGGTGTGAAGCGCGCGCGTCCGGTCCATGATGAGATCCACGGCGGCGCGCGTTTCTTCCCGCGTTAAGTCCGGCGCCCCCCGCCGGCTTGCGCGGCCCGCATATACCAAGTGATAAAAACAGACTCGCGGGATGCCCTCCGCCGCAATCAGATCGAACAGGCCGCCGATCTCCGACTGGTTCCAGCGGTTGACGGTAAAGCGCACGCCCACCTTGAGCCCGGCCGTCAGGCACATCCGAATACCCCGCAAGGCCTGGTCGAAGGCGCCGGGCGCGCCGCGAAAATGATCATGGGTGGCCGCCAGCCCATCGAGACTGACGCCGACATATGAAACACCCGCATCCCGCAACCGTTCCGCCACCACGGGCGTCACCCGGGTGCCATTGGTGGAGAGCACCGCCCGAACGCCGCGCGCGCCGGCTAATGCGATCAGCTCCATGATATCCGGGCGCAGCAACGGCTCGCCGCCGGAAAACAGGATGACGGGCACGCCGAAAGCCGCGAGGTCCTCCAGCAGTGCCACGCCTTCGGCCCGGCTTAATTCATTGGGATAATCCTGATCCTGCGATTGCGAATAGCAATGGACACAATGCAGATTGCACCGTCGCCCCACGTTCCAGACCACGACCGGTTTCTTGTCCCTGGAAAATTGCAACAGGTGGGCCGGCAACCGCGCCGAATCGCGGTCATAGCGCAACGCATCGGACGGGGTCGCCGTTCCGCAATACAATTTTGAGATGCCGATCATCCATCCAACACGCGGCGCGTCCAGACGCGCGCTCCGTTTCTTTTCAATACAGACGCCGAACATTGGACGCCAGCCTGGATTTGCGCCGGCAGAATCCGTTAAGCCCAGGGGGCGCGCTCGAAATTAAAAGGATTGAGTCATTTGTAAAGCGGACCCGATGCTCGCATTCCGATTCCGCCGGCCCCGCCGCCGCAGCGCGTCAATCCCGGATCGGGCGCAGGAAGGCCATGCAAGCCTTCCCGAGCCGGTCCGCCAGCAGGGCGTTGGCGGTGCCTTCCGTCACTTTCGCGAGCATGCTCTTGGCCACGTTGCGGGCGATGGCCTCGCTGATGTGGTCCGTCACGGCCCCGGCGCCCTCCTGCGCCGCGGCATGCATCTGGCCGGCCACATAGGTGTTGAACAGCAAACCGCCGAGAATGCCCGCCATCTGCCACGAACCGTAGCGGCGGTTGTAAATGAGGCACAGGTCGCGGAACAGGCTGAAGCTGTTGTAAAGCACGATCATGATGTCCGCCCACGGAAAAGGCGAAATGGCGGTCTTGGCGCCAATCAGCAGCGTGTAGTGGCGAACGCGCTGCTCGGCCAGCTCGTCGAGCCGCTGCTGAAAATCGCGCCGATACTCTTCCAGCCAAGCGTGCGCGCTGACGTGCCGCTCGCGATCCAGGCTGCGCACAATGTCCGGCAATTCACGATACCGGCCCGCCGCCTCCGCGCCGGCCCAGTCCGCCAATTGCTTGATGTCGGCGGCGTCACGTCGCGCATACTCGCGGAGGTACTTTTGCAGTTCCGCGCGCGCGACGTCATAGGCGGACTCGCCACCCCGCAGGCGGCCCGCACGGATGGCGATCTGCCGGCCAAGCAGTTGCGGCCGGAACGGATAGGCATGCAAGGCCCACAGGAACCGGAAAGCGGCGTATAGCACCACCCCCAACAGGAACAACAGCAGCACCCCGCACGCAACCTGCGCGGCAAACGGCAGCGCGGCCAGTTGCGCGATGATCGCCAGCGACTGGGAAACCACATAGAGCCCAAGCAGCGCCATGATCGCCGCCACGGTCAACGCGCAACCGCCCGAACGGAATAGGCGCGGCACCGGCAGGCTCGGCCGCGAGACGATTTCCTCCAGCCGCACCACCGCGCCTTCCACTGCGGCCGGCGCCGGCGCGGCCACCGCGGGGCCCAACTCGCGCGGTTTCTGCAGGGGGCGGCCGACCAGCGCATCGCCCGCGCGGGCGGCGGTCACGGGTTCAGTTTTGGCGGATTCAGCATTCATAACCCTCTCCATAGATGGAGCAGTGGAACAACGAAAATGAATGACGCGGCATTTCCATCACGTTCTTCGCCTTCGCTTTTGGCCGCGCTTTTCGCGTATTTCGAAGCAAAAGGATTTTCCAATTCCGCTTCACTCCCAAAATTGCTCGGCAAGGATGAAATCCAGCACATCGCCCAAGCCCTCCTGCGCGGGTGGTTCATTATTCTTGCGGGGCAGCACCGGATACACATCCGGGAAACAAAAGTCGCCCTCGCGCCAGTCATCCGGCCAAGCGGCGGGAACCGCGCTGACATTCAATGCCAGCAGCGGATCCCCGCGCCGCGGCGGCGCGCGTTTGCGGCCCTGCGGATCATAGACCGGGTAGCCGGCCAGATCAGGCCGGCCGGCGTTTGTCGTCGCCGTCGTGGACACCACCGCCGCGCACGTGTAGTACTCCTGGACAGCCGCATAGTTGCGCGCCGTCTTATAGATCATCTCGCGCAACAGGCCGCGCAGGCGGCTGACGTCGGCCGGGCGGACCAGATCGGCCTTCGTCGCGACGAACGCCACGCGGCTGATTCCGGTGGGCCGCCAGGCGGAAGGCAGCAACAGCTTGGCCACCTTGTCCCAGGTCTTGGCCAACGGGTTGCGGCGCGGCAGACAAATCTGCAACAGGTCGGCGATCACCTCGGTCGTATCATTGTAGCGTCCGGTGCAAGCCGCCAGGGTGCCGGGAATATCCACCAACACAATCAGCCGGTGGCTCCGCGCCAGCCGCGCGAACAGGCGCGCGGGAATCGCGCGCCGGTATTCCCGATAATGCGCGGCCCAACGTTCGGCCAGCGCCGGCTGCCGCCGGCGGGCTTCAGCCGAGAGCGGCGCGAATTCCGCGCCGGGGCGCAAACCGGCCAGGCGGTGCGCCGCCCACTGCTCGACGGTCCCCGCCGGATCCGGACCGGCGCCCTGGGGATCGAGCAGAAAGACCGACGGCGTAATGAACGGCTTGTAAGCCTTGATCATCCGCCCCAAGACCCGCTTGTACTCCGTGACCACCGCATCCGGATCCAACACCCCGCATCCCTGCAACTCGAAATAATCGCTCGCCAGTTCCCGGTACTCGGGGAAGGCTTCCAACGCCCCCAGGACGCGGTCGCTCCAGACCCCGTAATACGGCGTACCCATGCAGGCATCGGCGATGCGCTCGCCGGGAAAATCCAGGAAGCGCAGCGTGATGCCGCGCGTCCAGTCGGATCGTTGGAAACGACAGGCAATCTCGCCGGTATCCACCGTCTTGCGCGGCCACTCGGCGGCCTCGGCGAGCCGAGTCCGAAAAGCCTTGTAGTTGAAGGCCGGAAGACCCGCCCGCGGCGGCAGCAGTTCCGTGTTGGTGATCTCCACGCCGGCGGCCGGGCCGATGAGCCAACGTTCGAGGCGCGATCGGCGCACCGGCGTCAGCTTGAGCTTGGCGGGATCGTGATTATGCAGATGGTCGAGCAACGAGGTTAAAAATACGGTCTTGCCCGCGGCGCCCAGCCCCACCACGGCCACCTGCCGATTGAAATCGCGGATACTCATATAAACCGGTTCGCGAACCCATCGTCCCATGCCGACCGGTTTGTTCAAGTTCAAATTGCAGCCGGATGCGCGCGCTTGCCGCGCGGACGCCCGCTCGGCAAGCCCGGTGTCGCGGCGCGCGGCTCATGCTTTTTTCCCTTTGTTACACAAGCCGGGGCCGCTATCCTGCCCGGTGCAATGAAATCCCAACCAACCATTGACTTTGCGCGCATCCCCATGCAATCCGTCGGGCCGGTTCGGCTTTGCGGACCGGAGGCGGCCGGCGAATTTATGCTGCCGCTGGCGACCTACGAAACGCCGCTCTGGCCGTCCGTCAACCGGGGCGCGCGGGTATCCGTCCTATCCGGCGGCATCCATGCCGTGGTGGTGGATGAGCGCATGACACGCTCCGTTGCGCTTGAGGCGCCAGACGCGGCGGCCGCAGTCCAATTCATCGCGGCGCTGCGCGAACGCCAAACGGAGCTGGCGGCCCAAGCCGCCGCGACCAGCCGATTCGCGCGCCTGCTCGATTGGCGCCACCAAATTGTCGGCAACCTGATCTATCTGCGCCTGGAAATGCTCACCGGGGACGCCGCCGGCCACAACATGGTCACGCGCGCGGCGGATCAAATCCTCGATTGGTTGAGCCGGGAATTCCCCGCGCTGAAGTATGTTTCCGTATCCGGCAATTACTGTTCCGACAAGAAGGCCGGCGCGGTCAACGGGATCCTGGGCCGCGGCAAATATGTTGTGGCCGAACTGACCGTGCCGCGCCGGATTTGCGCGCGGTACCTCAAAACCACGCCGGAAAAGATCGCCGACCTCAATCTAAAGAAAAACCTGATCGGCACGATGCTGGCCGGCGGGATCCGCAGCGCCAACGCGCACTTCGCCAATATGCTGCTGGGGTTCTACCTGGCTACCGGCCAGGACGCCGCGAACATCGTTGAGGGCTCGCAGGGGTTTGTCCACGCGGAGTCGCGCGGCGATGATTTGTATTTCTCCGTCACGCTTCCCAATTTGATTGTGGGCACGGTGGGCAACGGCAAGGACCTGGATTTTGTGCAGGCGAATCTGAAGGCGCTCGGCTGCCTGGAGACGCGCCCGCCGGGTCAGAACGCGCGACGCCTGGCGGTGATTTGCGCGGCGGCTGTCCTGTGCGGAGAACTATCTCTGCTGGCGGCGCAAACCAATCCCGGCGAACTGATGGAAGCCCATTTGAAGCTGGAGCGGAAAGCGACGGGTAAAACCACAAATTGACCGGACCCACCACAAACCCAACATGAGCGACCCCACCAATATCCGGAAGCTCCGGCATCTGCAAATCGTCACGCAAGATCCGGCGACCGATCGCGGCAAATTCTATTTCGACGCGATCCAGCTCCAGCACCGCGCCCTGCCCGAACTGAACCTGGACGAAGTGGATCCGTCCACCGGTTTCCTGGGCAAGCGTCTGGCCTTCCCGCTGCTCATTTCCTCGATGACCGGCGGCGACCACGCGCTGATCCGCCGAATCAACCGCAACCTGGCATGCGCCGCGGAAGAGTGCGGGGTCGCCATGGCCGTCGGCTCGCAGCGGGTGCTGTTTTCGCGTCCCGGTTCCGCCGCCAGTTTCAACCTGCGCCGCTACGCCCCCACGGCGTTGCTGCTCGCCAACCTTGGGGCGGTGCAATTGAACCACGGTTTCGACGCGGGTACCTGCCGCCAAGCGGTCGCCGCCAGCGGCGCTGACGGATTGTGCCTGCATCTCAATCCGCTGCAGGAGGCGGTCCAGCCGGATGGCGACACGAATTTCAAGGGGCTGGCCGCAAAAATCGGCCGGGTGGCGCGGCAGTTGGATTGCCCGGTAATCGTCAAGGAGGTGGGCGCGGGCGTTTCGCTGGCGGACGCCCGGCTCCTGCTCCGACACGGCATCCGCTACATTGACGTGGCCGGCGCCGGCGGGACCTCGTGGAGCCGCATCGAACATCACGCCCGGGCCGCTCGCGGGCATGGCGACCTCGGCCTGGTATTCCAGGACTGGGGCCTGCCGACGCCGGCGGCGCTGGCGGCCCTGCGGCCCTTGCGGGGAAAATTGACCGTGGTGGCCTCCGGCGGCATTCGCTCCGGGATTGACATGGCCAAGGCGCTGATTCTGGGCGCCGCGGTGTGCGGCGTCGCGGCTCCGCTGCTCAAGCCGGCAATGGAATCGGCGGAACGGGTCGCGGCGGTCATCCGACAATTGCGCCGCGAATTCGTCACCGCCATGTTCCTGCTGGGCGCGCGCGACGTGCGCGCGCTCCGTGGAAATGAATCACTGATTATTGGAAAGGGGACGCGTCCATGAGCGCCGGCATAGACCTGCTCAGTTTTTATTCCGCGAATTACTACCTGGACCTGAAAACACTGGGCGAAGCGCGCGGAGTGGATCCCAACAAATTCTACATCGGACTCGGCCAGGAAAAAATGGCGCTGCCGCCGCCGGATGAGGATATTGTCACCATGGCGGCCAGCGCGGCCCGCCCGCTGATCGAGCAAACCGGCAAGGATAACATCGAATTGCTGGTTTTTGCCACTGAGTCGGGAATTGACCAGTCCAAAGCGGCCAGCCTGTTCGTCCACGGCCTGCTGGAACTGCCGCCGCGTTGCCGCGCGATCGAAATCAAGGAGGCCTGCTACGGCGGCACGGCGGGAGTCCAACTGGCCAAGGCCTGGGTCGAACGCAATCCGGAGGCGCGGGCCCTCGTGCTGGCGGCGGACATTGCCCGCTATGAACTGGGCAGCCCCGGCGAACCGACGCAAGGCTGCGGCGCGGTCGCCATGCTGATCACCGAGCAGCCGCGGATCATGGCGCTCGATCCCGAATGCGGCTATCACGCCGAGGACGTCATGGACTTCTGGCGCCCGACCTACCGCGCCGAGGCAGTAGTGGACGGCAAATACTCAACGCGGGTTTATCTGTCCACGCTGATTGAGGCGTGGAAGCAGTACGCCGGGCTTTCCGGCCGGGGGTTCGCGGATATTCACCGATTCTGCTTCCACCTGCCGTTCACCCGGATCGCCGAGAAGGCTTATGAGCGACTGGCCAAGGCTGCGGGCCGGCCGGAAGTCACGGCAGAGGAATTGCGCATCCGGGTCGGCGATTCGCTGCGCTACAACCGGATCACCGGCAACAGTTACGCCGCTTCCCTGTACGAGGGACTTACGTCGCTGCTGGACAATACGCCGGAAGATTTGAGCGGAAAACGGATTGGTCTGTTCAGCTATGGCTCCGGCTGCATGGCGGAATACTTCAGCGGCGTGATTCAACCGGGCTATCAGGCCTTTCTCCATACCGCCCGGCACCAGGCGCTGCTGAACAACCGAACCGAACTCGACTTCCAGCAATACGAAGACATCTTCAACTACGGCGTGCCCGAGGACGGCGGCGACCATGTCTTCGCGCCGTATCGGACCGGCCCCTTCCGGCTGGCCGGCATCAAAGACCACAAGCGGATTTACGAGCGCGTGGGATAAGCGCGATTTACATTCGGTGTCGGGAATGGTTTTTGGGGCGCCGCATCCTGTCCCCCTGACACGCATTTCCAATAATACCCAACACGGATACTCGACAATCCGCCCAACCGTGTTAGGATCATCACCGATGAGAGCCATCGCCCCAGGCAAGTTAATCTTAAGCGGCGAGCACGCGGTAGTTTATGGCAAGCCGGCCATCGCCATGGCGGTCAACCGCAATGCCCAGGCCGTGCTCACCGCGGACAATACCGATCTGGTTTCCTTCGATTTGCAGGATTTGAAAGCCCAAGAGTCGTTCACCCTGCGCGCGTTACGGGAAATGAAGAGCCGGATTGTCAAGAATTACCAATCATTCCTGGATGGCAACCTCAGCATCCGCGAGGTTTTGCATAAACCGCTCGACCTTTTTGAATTTGTTTTTATTACCGTGTTGGATGGCCTGCATCTGAAACTGGCCGAAGGTCTGAATATCAAATTGCACTCCAACATTCCGATCGGCTGCGGCATGGGTTCATCGGCGGCCACTATCTTGAGCGTCCTGCGCTGCGTGGGGCATTACTTCCGGGTGGAGTTCCGACCGGACTGGTACTACCGCTACAGCCTCGAGGCCGAAAACCTCCAACACGGCCATGCCAGCGGCGTGGATTCCTATATTTCCCTGCATGGCGGCTGCGCCCGTTTCCAGCAGGGCCAGGCGCGCAAGATTCCCCTCCCGCGCGCGCCCATGCACCTGGTGCATACCGGCATGCCCGCCACCACCACCGGCGAATGCGTGGAGCAGGTTCGGCGTACACACGCCAAGAGCGCGCTATGGAACGACTTCGAAGCCGTCACGAATGAACTGGAAGCCGCCTTTCTCCAAAACGACCTGAAGCGCATCCAGCGCGGCATCCGGGAAAATCACCGCCTGTTGCAGAACATCGGTGTGGTGCCGGCCCGGGTCAGCGAGTTTGTCGCCGAAGTGGAACGTGCCGGCGCGGCAGCCAAGACTTGCGGGGCCGGCGCGGTGGCCGGCGACCGGGGCGGCATGGTGCTGGTTTTTTCCGAGCAAGCGCCGGCGGAAATCTGCCGAAAATATGGCTATGAACTCATGACCATCCGGGGGGAACCCCTTGGGGCCCGCATCGTATAAAGCCTCCGCCCCGGGCAGCCTCATGCTGTTCGGGGAGCATGCCGTGTTGCACGGCCGCCGGGCGCTGGTCTGCGCCATCAATCGCCGCATTCACGTCACGCTGACCCCGCGCGCGGACCGCCTTATCCGAATTGATTCCAACCTCGGCCGGCATGAAACCACGCTGGATGAATTGGCGACGGCGCCGGCCTTCCGTTTCGTGCTCGCGGCGCTCTCGCGTCGCCGGGAGGGTCTGCCGGCCGGCTGCGACCTGTTGATTGAGTCCGAGTTCTCGCATCAAATGGGGTTTGGCTCTTCAGCCGCAGTCACCGTCGCCACGCTGGCGGCATTGGATCGCTGGCGGTACGGCCGGGTGGATCCGGCCGCGCTGCTGCGCGATGGCGCCCAAGTGATTCGGGTCGTCCAAGGGGTAGGTTCCGGCGCGGATGTCGCCGCCAGCGCGCTGGGCGGCGTGGTGCTATATCGGGCCGATCCGGCGGAAGCGCGCGGAATTGGCGGGGCGCTGCCGCTGACCGTGGTCTATTCCGGAAGCAAGCGGCCGACGGTGGAAGTCATCCAACTCGTGGCGGAAAGCCGGCGGGCGTTCCCGGAATTGTTTGAAGCGATATTCGACCTGCAGGACCGGGTCACCGGCCAAGCGGCGGCTGCGCTGGAGCAACAGAACTGGCCGGCGCTGGGACGACTGATGAACTTCAGCCAGGGCCTGCTGGACGCGCTAGGGGTCAATAACGCCGTCCTCTCGGAAATCATTTATGCGTTGCGCGCGGAGACCGGAATTCATGGCGCCAAAATATCCGGCTCCGGCCTGGGCGACTGTGTGATCGGGGTCGGGCGTTGCGCCCGAACCGCGTGGCCGTACCCGCTCCAACCGGTGGCCGTCACGCCGGAAGGCGTCCTTGCTGATTGAATGATGACCAAAGCGGAAATCGTCGCGCAGATTCTGAACGGCCGGGGCCGGGCCCCAGCCGCGGGCGGCTATGCCTTCGCCCCCTCGAATATCGCCCTGTGCAAATACTGGGGCAAGCGGGATGAGGAATTGAACCTGCCCGTCACGGCCAGCCTCTCCATTTCGTTAGGCCGGCTGGGCTCCACCACCAAGCTTTCGCTGCGGCCCGATAGCGATGTGGTCCGGCTGGACAAGAAAGAATTGGCGCCGGACTCCCCATTCGCGCGGCGCATCGGCGCGTTCCTGGATTTGTTCCGCCGGGACGCCGGCATGTATTTCGAGGTCGAGGCCGTCAACACCATCCCTACGGCCGCCGGATTTGCCTCCTCGGCCTCCGGCTTCGCGGCGCTGGTCACGGCCCTGGACGAATTATTCGGCTGGGAATTGGACAAGCGCGAGCTTTCCATTCTGGCGCGCCTCGGCAGCGGCAGCGCCTGCCGCTCGCTCCACCACGGCTTTGTCGAGTGGCGCGCGGGCACGCGCCCGGACGGCATGGACAGCTACGGCGAGCGGCTGGACGCAGCCTGGCCCGAACTGCGGCTGGGGCTGCTGGTCATCACCGCCGCGGAAAAAAGTATGGGGTCGCGCCCCGCCATGAAGCGCACGATCGAGACCTGCGCGTTGTACAAATCCTGGCCGGAAAAGGCGGCCGCCGACCTGGCGCTGCTTAAAAAAGCAATCGCGGAAAAAGATTTTCACCTGCTCGGCGCAACGGCGGAATCCAATGCGCTGGCCATGCACGCGACCATGATCGCCTCCTGGCCCCCGGTGGTCTACTGGCGGCCCGAGTCGCTGGCCGCGATGCAGGCCATCTGGGCGGCGCGGGCCAATGCCGTGCCGGTTTATTTCACCATGGACGCCGGCCCGAATCTGAAACTGATTTTCCAAGCCGGCGATGAGGCGGCCGTGCGCGGCGTGTTCCCCGACCTGAAGGTGGTCCGTCCGTTCGATGCGGAACCCTGAGGCCGCGCTGATTTACCGCCGCGAATCGCGCCGACCCACGGTTGACGGTAATCGCCTTCCGGCCCAATCCCGCGCGCCGGGGTCGAAACGAAGAAGTCAGCCGATTGCAAAAAGGAGGACCAGGCCGCCGGGAATGTTTACTCCGGCGCGCTGCCGTCATCGTCGCCGGTCTCCCAAGGCGCGGGATTCCGAGTTTCTCCACGCATGCGCGCGGCGCACCATTGCATCTGGTGGGCGATCCCGATCATGATCTGGACATCCGCCACGGTCAACGGCCCGCGCGACAAAATCCGGCGCAATCCCAGCATCATATGTTCCGCCTTGTCCTCTTTCATGAATCCAATGTCGAGCAGGGCCTTGCGCCATTTGGCGAACAGCGCCTCGCGCATGGCCGCCGGCGCCTCCGGGAATCGTTCAACCGGCGGTTCAAATCGGCCGGACACGAGAAACAACTCGTAACAACAGATCATCACGGCATGGGAGAGGTTGAGCGACTCGTACTCGGGCGCCGAGGGAATCCGGATCAACTGCGTGCAACGCCCGATATCCGCCGTGGACAAGCCATTGTCTTCCGGCCCGAAAACGAGCGCCACCGGACCGTCGGCGGCGGCCGCGACCAGCCGCGGCGCCCATTCGCGCGGGGTCCGGACATGTCCCCGGTAGAGACCGGGCCGCGCGGTCGTGCCCGCCACCAACCCGCAATCGGCGATGGCCTCCGCCAGCGTCGGGAACTCCCGCCGCCCGTCCAGCACGTCGCCCGCATGGCAGGCCATCGTGCGCGCCTCCTCGTAATCCAACGGCGCGCGCGGCGCGGCAATCACCAGTTGCCGCAACCCCATATTTTTCATAACCCGGCAGACCGCGCCGACATTCCCGGCGTAAATCGGACTGACCAGCACGATGCGTATTTCGCCCGGCATATCGCTAATCACCACCCCCGGCGCTCCGCGCGCCCAGCACCGCCTGATAGACAGCGGCCAGACGTTCAATCATGGTGTCCTCGTCAAACTCGGGGTACACGCTGGCCGCGGCGCGCGCGCCCATTTCCCGGCACTGCTCCAGATTGCCCGCGGCGCGCGCCATGGCTTTGGCCAGCGCCTCGGGATTTTCCGGCTCCACCAGCCAGCCCGTCTCGCCCTCGCGGATAACCTGCGGCACGCCGCCGACGCGCGGCCCGATCACCGGGCGCCCCGCGGCCATGGCCTCGATGAACACCCGGCCCATGCCCTCGTTGCGGCTGGCCAGCACGAAAATGTCGGCGGCGGCCAGCGCAGGCGTGACATCCTCGAGAAACCCGTCAAAGCGCACATTGGCGCTGATGCGCAGGTCCACGGCCATTTGTTCCAGTGTTGCGCGCTCGGGTCCCTCGCCGACAATCGCCAGGCAGGCCGGCCGGCCATGGAACCGGATGGCCGCCAGCGCGTGAAGCAGCAAATCGAAACCTTTGACCGGCTCCAACCGCCCGATCGAGACAAACAACACCGCCTCCGGCGCAATGCCGTTGACGCGCCGGAACTCCATCCCCGCGGCCGCCGGCAAATTACGAAACCGCGCCAGCGGAATACCGCTGGGAATGGTAACATACTGCCCGGGCCGGCCGATGCCTCGCGCCAGCGATTCCCGGGTCTCGGCATCGGTCAACGAAATGATCCGCGTCGCCCATGGCGCGGCCCGACGTTCCGCCCGGATGAACAGCCGGGTCAGCAGGCCGCCGAAATAGCCATAGAAAATATGCCCATGCGGGGTATGCACCGCCGGCACCCCCTGTTCATGCGCAACCCGCCGGCCCAGAATGCCGGCCTTCGAGGAGTGAGTGTGGATCAGATCGAACGAATGGGTCTTGAGCAGTTTGCGGATTTCCAGTAGGCTGAAAAAGTCCCTCCACGGCGAGGGATTGCGCACCAGGTTGCGCAGGTAGAAGCAGGGAATGCCGAGGCCCTTCAGGCGGCGGCCGATACCGCCATCCGGGTCGCGTGTGACGCCATAGGCGAGCGCCGTTTGAAAACCACGCTCGCGCAAGCGGTCCACGCTGACCAGCGTGTTGGTGGCCGAGCCCCCGGCATCCAAGCGGGTGATGATATGCAACACACGCGGTGCAGCCTGCTGACGGTTTTGATTCATGTTCTCTTGCTGTTCTGCGCCGGCCGGGCGTGGCTGATTCCGCCAACCGCCCGGGCCGAACCGGCCACTAATTCCGGAATGGCATCCTATCCTTGCGCCATTCATGTTCACAGCACTTTTTCCGGCGGGCGCTACACGCTGCCGGAATTGACCGCCGTGGCGCGCCGCTACGGCATTGCCGCCATCGTGCTCACCGACAGTCTGAACGTCAACATCCAGTACGGACTCCCGCCTTTCCGGCACATCTGGTGGTACGCCCGCCATTTGCCATCCATCCTGACCGCCGATCCCGCCGATTACCTCGCGGCAATCCGCCGCGAGAACGCGCGCCAGCATGACGTGCTCTATCTGCCCGGCTTCGAAGTTTGCCCCCGCTACTACTGGACCGGGCGGCTTCGCGACAACAACCTGGTCTGCCACGACCACCAGCGCAACCTGGTGGTCATCGGCGCGGCCACGCCCCGGCAAATGGCCGCCGTGCCGGAAGCCACGGGCTTCACCTGGCGGCGCCACGCGCCTTGGATCGTCGTCTCCCGCGCGCTGCTGGCGCTTTTCGGACTGGCCCTGCTCGCGCTGCTGTTCCTGCCCGGATTCCTCGCGCGCCGGTCGGCTTACTCGCGGCGCGAGTTGCGCCGCTCGGTGCTGGCCGGCGTGCTGGCGCCCGTGCTGCTCCTCATGGTGCTTTTTGAATGGGCCGCGCGCCGCTGGGCCGGCGGCGATATTTATGAACCGGATCCGACGCTCCAGACAGAGCAACGCGTGCTGGATGCGCTCGCGGCCGACGGACTGATCGCCTACTGGGCGCACCCGGAAGCCACCGATGACCACGATTTTCAATACCGCGGCCGCGGCTTCAAACTGCAGACCCGGCCCTATCCGGAAGTGCTGGAGCGCACGCGCGGCTATGCCGGCTTCGGCGGAGTTTATGAAGACCGCAACACGCTGACGGATCCGGGCGGCGCGTGGGACGCCGTGCTCATGGAACATCTGCAGGGGCAACGCGCCGCGCCCACCTGGTGCTTCGGCGAAATGCTGTATCATTACGAGGGCCAGGCCGGCAAAAAAATGCGGAATGTGGAAACCGTAGTCTGGGCGCCGCGCCGAACCACGTCCGACCTGCTGGCCGCCCTGCGTCAGGGGCGGTTCTACGCCCGGCGCAACGCGGAGGATCAGTCGCTCGTCCTGGCCGATTGGCGCATCGCTCCCGTCGCGACCGCGACCGCCTGGCAGGTCAACCTGCGGGTGGAATCGGCGCGGGCCGGCGAACCGATCGCCGCCGTGCTGATCCGCAATGGTGCGGTCGCGGCCCGCACCCAAGGCGTCACGCCGCTCGAATGGAACTGGACGGATGCCGCCGGGCACGCGGCCGCGCCGGCCTACTACCGCGTGATCGTCACCGGCGCGCCGCCGTTGAAAGCCGTCAGCAATCCGCTCTTCACCGGCCCCGACCGGGAAACGAAAGGCGGCGCATGATGCTGGACTTCCTTGACGGCCAGGTGGACTTCATCCACTTCGTCACGGGAATGCTCTTTATCCTGCTGGCGGCCGCCTGCCGCATGCTCCGGCGCGCGCCCGACGGCCGTTTGTTTTGGCGTCCGCTCGAATGGGCGGCGCTGGCGCTGGCCGGTGAGGCGGTGCTTAACGTGCTCGTTTTCGGCTTGGGCGAGCACCCCTACTGGCATTTCCTGCGGGGCTTGTTGCAAATCGGGAGCGTGCTGCTGCTGGTCGAATTCGGGCGCGCCGGCACGGCGGCCGCTGGCGGCCGCGCGCCCGGACCCTGGATTTACCTGCCGCTGCCGGCGCTGGCGCTGGCCGGCGCGCCCGGCGGCCTGGGCAGCATGACCACCATCTTGCTCGGCAGCGCGGGCTTGGCGGGCGGACTTTGGGCCCCGCTCGTCCTCTGGCGCCTGCCACGGCCACCGAGCGCCATGAGCGAATTCCGGAATCCCCTTACGCTGGCCGCCGCGGGCCTGGCCATCCTGGGCCTCCAGCATTTCGGCCGCCTGTTGTTGTTCCTGTTCCCCTGGGTGATCGGAAGCGCCATCCCCTCATCCGGCGCCTTTCCTGCTCTGTTAGCATGCCTGCCCGCCCTGCTGACCACGATCGGCTTATGGGATTGTTACTTGCGAAACCGACCGGGCGCGCCAACAGGCGAGCATCCGGGCGCGGAACTGACGCGCCGCCGGATGGCGCTGGCGCTGGCGGTCTTGCTGCTTGGCGGCTGGATTGTCACCTGGCTCGCCGGCCGCGCCACCGAGCAAGAAATGCGCGATTACGCGCAGACGCGCACACAGATGGCGGCCGCCGCCATTGACCCCGAACGCGCCCGCCGCCTCACCGGCACTCCCGCGGATGAAGCCAGCCCCGACTATTCCTTTATCCGCGAACAGCTCACGGCCATGCAACGGGCCAACCGCGACATCCGCTTCATCTATCTTTATGGCGCCCACGCCGATCGGCTTTTCAACTATGTGTCCGCGCGCGGGGCGCGGCCGGCCGACGAGGTGGGTCCCGGCGAATTGTATGAGGCCATCACCCCTGAAGAGCGCGATTTTCTCGAAACGGGACGCGAATACGTCACCGAACCCTACCACGACAAGTGGGGCGTGTGGATTTCGCCGGCCACGCCGGTGCTGCGGGAAACGCCGGGCGGCCGCGTGACCATGGCGCTCGGGTTGGATCTGGATGCGCATGATTGGCAGCGGAGAATTTTCCGGCGGCGCCTGAACCCGATCATGGGCACGTTGCTGGTCGGCTTGCTGCTGGTCGGCTTCTTCATCAACCAGCAAGAGACCCGCGAGTTCACCGTCCGGATCAGCGCCTCCGAACAACGTTACCGCGGCCTGCTCGCCTCGCAATCCGAGTTGATCTTCCGCATCACGCCCGAGGGTCGGTTCACTTTCACCAACGACGCCTTCCAGCAGGCGTTGGGTATTACCGGCGAAAAAATCACCGGGCAGCCCTGTGCGCCCTGGCTGTTCACCGCCGATGAGCCGGCCCTCCAACAAGCCATTCAGAAGATCGGCGCGCCACCTCACCGCGCGCGCGTGGAGCAACGGATGCTCATGTCCGGCGAATGGCGCTGGGTGGAATGGGAAATCCACGGCATCCGCGACGAGCAGGGCCGTTTGGTCGAAATTCAGGGCGCCGGCCGCGACACCACCGCGCGCCGCCGCGCACAGGAGGAACTGCAGGAGAGCCGGGATCTGTTCGACGCATTCATGCAGCACATGCCGGCCACCGTTTTTCTCAAGGATGCCCAAGGCCGCACCCTTTATGTTAACGAAACCTTCCGGCGTCTGTTCGGCGATATTGCGATCGGCAAGTCCGTGCTGGATATGAAGAGCATTCCGCCGGAGATCGCGCTCAAGATGGCGGAGGATGACCGGCGCACGATGGAACAGGGGCAGTTGCAGGTTGAGGAACAGCTCACCGACATCACCGGCGCGCCGCGCGTGTTCACCACGCACAAGTTTGCCGTGCCGCGCGCGGGCAAGCCGCCGATCTTGGGCGGTATCGCGTTCGAGGTCACCAACCTCCGGCGCGCCGAGGCCGAGTTACGCGCGAGCGAACAAAATTTCCGCGATTTTTTCAACCGTGTCGAAGACCTCATCTTTGTTCTGGACGAAGCGGGCCGCATCGTCCAGACGAATGAAACCATCTTGCACCGACTCGGATTCGCCGCGGCCGACATGGAAGGCCGGCCGGCGCTTGACTTTTACCCGGCGGGTCGCCGCGCGGAGGCCGAGCGCGCCTTGCGCGAAATCCTGGCCGGGCGCGCCCAGGAAAGCTCACTGCCGCTGGCCACCCGCGACGGCCGGCTGATCCCGGTCGCAACCCGCATAATTCGCGGGAGGTGGAGCGGCCGCGATGTGTTTTTCGCCGTATCCCAGGATCTCACCCAAATCAAGGAGTCCGAAGAAAAGTTCGCCAAGGCTTTCCACGCCAATGCCGCCCTGATGGCCATCAGCACCCTGGACGAGGGCCGTTTGATCGAGGTCAACGAGGCGTTCCTCAACACCCTGGGCTACCGGCGCGAGGAGGTCATCGGGCGCACCTCGATTGAGTTGGGCATCTTCGTGGAATCCAGCCAGCGGGAAGCGATTCTCAGCGCGCTCCGCCGACATGGCCACGCGCGCGATGTGGACGTTGCCGTCCGCGCCAAATCGGGGGTCATTCGCCATGGCACCTTCGCCGCCGACAGCATCGACTTGCATGGCACACGCTGCCTGCTCACGGTCATGCTCGACATCACCGCGCGCAAGCAGGCGGAAGTGGATTTGCGGCGCGCCAAGGAGGCCGCCGAAGCGGCCAACCAGGAGCTTGGGCAGGCGATTGCAAAAGCCAACCAACTGGCCCTGCAGGCCGAAGCCGCCAGCACCGCCAAGAGCGATTTCCTGGCCAATATGAGCCACGAAATACGCACGCCGATGAACGGCATCATCGGCATGTCCGGCTTGCTGCTGGACACGGCGCTGACGGCCGAGCAGCGCGAATACGCCGAATCCATCCGCAACAGCGCGAATGCCCTGCTGGGCATCATCAACGACATCCTGGATTTTTCGAAAATTGAGTCCGGCAAGCTGGAACTGGAAACCATGACGTTTGATCTCCAGGCCGAGCTTGACGATGTCCTCGATCTCTTCGCCGTGCCGGCCCACGACAAGGGGCTGGAGTTCGCCTGCGTCGTGGAACCCGATGTGCCCACCGCGTTGGAGGGCGACCCCGGCCGCCTGCGCCAGATACTGGTCAACCTGATCGGCAACGCGATCAAGTTCACCCACGGCGGAGAGATCGCGCTGCATGTCGGCCGAACCCGCCAGGCCGACCCGGCAACCTGGCTGCGTTTCGAGGTGCGCGACACCGGCATCGGCATCCCGCCCGAGAAACTCGCGCACCTGTTTCAACCGTTCACGCAGGTGGACGCCTCGACCACGCGCAAGTACGGCGGCACCGGACTGGGCCTCTCGATTTGCAAGCGGCTGGTGGAAATGATGGGCGGTGAAATCGGCGTCACGAGCCAGGTCGCCGCAGGCTCCACATTCTGGTTTACGGCGCGTTTTCAGATTCCGGCCGCCCTGCCCAGCCACCGGGCGGAGCGCGAGGCGCATGGCGGCCGCCTGTTGGCGCTCATTCCGCGCGGGGCCGGGGTTCAGGCGCTGGAGACAATGTTGGCGGATTGGCATGGCCAAGTTGACATCACCCATGAACCGGCCGCCGCGCTGGCCCGCTTGTCCGCCGCCGCCGCCGCCGGCGCCCACTATCATTTCGTGCTGGCGGATCTCACCGTCCCGGAGTTGAACCCCGAGGTGTTTGCGCTCGCCGTGGCGGCCGATCCGGCCTGGCGCGCGCCGGAATTGATTGCGCTGGTAACCACGGGCAGCCGGGCGGACGTGGCGCGCCTGGAAGCGGCCGGATATTTTGTCGTACTGCGGAAACCCCTGAAGAAAAGGCATTTACTGGCCGCCTTGCAACGCGGAATCGCAACTCGTTCGCGGGCGGCGGGCGTCGCACCGGTCGCGGCCCCGGAATTGCGGCGGCGGGTCCGCGTGCTGGTGGCCGAGGACAATATTGTCAATCAACGCATCGCGGTGAAAATGCTCGAGAAATTGGGCTGCGCCGCGGACGCGGTCGCCAATGGCATGGAAGCGGTCCGGGCGTTTGAATCCATCCCCTATGACCTGGTTCTAATGGATGTACAGATGCCGGAAATGGACGGGCTTGAAGCCACGCGCCAGATCCGGGCCTACGAGGGCTTGCGCCGGACGGAAGCTGGAGCGCGCGCGGAGTCGGCCAATGGACGGGAGGCGGCGAGCCATCATCAGCCGTCGGCGGCCCCGGATCAAAGCGCGAACCCGCCGCTACCGGCAGTCGCCGCCGCTTCGGACGTCAAGGCCCGCGCAACCGCGCGCATCCCCATCATCGCGATGACCGCGCACGTGCTGCCCGAAGATCGGGCGCAGTGCCTGGCCGCCGGCATGGACGACTACATCTCCAAACCGATCCAGAACCGGGAGTTGAGCGAAACCCTGCTACGCTGGATCCGGTTGCCGACCCCGGGCGCAACCGGCCCGGCGCGCCCACCCGATCCGGCGGCGGATGCGATTTTCGACCAGTCCGCCCTCCTCGCACGCATGAATGGCGACGAAGCGGACATGCGGGAAATGATTGCACTTTTCATGGGTGATACGCCCGGCCGCATGGCGGAATTGCGCGCGGCCGCCGGAGGCCGCGACCCGGCCCCGGTGATCCGGCTGGCCCATACCCTGAAGGGGGCGGCCGGCAATGTGGGCGCGCGCGCCCTCCAGCAGGCGGCGCTGGCCATTGAACAAGCGGCTCGCGCCGGTGAAATGGAAACCGTCCGCGCCGGCATGGAGCGCGCGGAACACGAGTATCAACGGTTACAGGCCCGGCTGGCCGAACTGGGGATGGGCTGACAACGGAGGGAACGAAAATGGCGCGCATCCTGATCGCGGAAGACGATCTGACATCCCGAAAGATGCTCGAACGGATCCTGTTCAAATGGGGTTACGAGGTGATCGCCGTCAGCGACGGCGCCCAGGCTTGGGAATGGCTCCAGCGCGAAGACGCGCCCCGCCTGGTCATTCTCGACTGGATGATGCCGGGCCTGGACGGAGCGGATGTCTGCCGCAAAGTCCGCGCGCAAAACACGCCCACACCGCCCTACATCATCATGTTAACCACGCTCAGCAGCAAGAAAGACATCGTCGCGGGATTGCAAGCCGGCGCCAGCGATTATCTCGGCAAACCGTTCGACAACGACGAACTGCGCGCGCGAATCGAAGTCGGCGAACGCGTGCTCCGGCTGCAGCGCGCGCTGGCGGAACGGGTCCAGGAATTGCAGGAAGCCCTGGACCATATCAAGACCCTTCAGGGCATTCTGCCGATCTGCTCCTACTGCAAGAAAATCCGCGACGACCAGAACTATTGGCAGCAGGTGGAGAGTTACATTGCCCAACACGCCAACGTGGAATTCAGCCACTCGTTCTGTCCCGAATGCTACGAGAAATACATCAAGCCACAATTGGACCGGATGGGCCAGGATACGCATCACGGAGAGACCCCGGCGGCGGCGCCCCCCACACCCACCGCGAATCCGCCGCCGGCCTCTTGACCGTGGCCGCCGCACGGCTGCGGGGTTGTCGCTTGGGTTTGACACTACGGCCGCTTGCTCTAACATCGGCCCGCACAGACACCCATGAACGTGTTATTCATCTATCCGGTGCCGCCGGCGCGCTTCCAGATTCTGCGCTTTCAGCAAGGCCTCGGCTCGATCTCCGCCGTGCTGAAGCAGGCCGGCCATCGCACCCATTTGCTCACGCTGGCCGGCCTGGACGAGGGGGCGATCGCCAGCGCCATCCAGTCCTTCGATCCAGGCCTGATCGCCATCTCGCTGACCAGCGGTTTTTTTGAGATCAGTTGCCAAGTGGCCCGACACGTTGCCGCGCGGTTCCATTTGCCGGTGCTGCTCGGGGGGGTCCACCCGACGCTGCGCCCCGAGGAATGCATCGCGGCCGAGGGCGTGTTTGCCGTCTGCATCGGCGAAGGGGAATACCCGACACTGGAACTCTGCGCGGCGCTGGCGGCCGGCCGCGACCCCACCCAAATCGAGAATCTCTGGGTCCGGCACAAGGGAAAGGTCTGGCGCAATCCGATTCGCCCGCTGATCGCCGACCTGGACACGTTGCCCTTCGCCGATCGCGAGTTATTCGATTACTCCGGGTTGTTGCGGCAGTTGCCCGAGGCGGAGTTCATGGGCAGCCGTGGCTGCCCGTTCCTCTGTTCGTACTGCGTCAACCATGCGCTGATCGAACTCTACAAGGGGCGGGGCGCCTATGTCCGGTTCCGCACCGTGGACCATCTCCTGCGAGAGGTGGACGACGTGCTTGCGCGCTATCCGGAAACCGGATTTGTCGGGTTCCATGATGACACCTTCACCCTCAGGCCCGATTGGCTGGAGGAGTTCGCCGCCAAATATCCGCGGCCGCACCGGTTGCGTTTCTGGTGCAACGCCACCGCGCCTTCGCTGACCGAGCGCACGGTGGAATGGTTGCGCAAAGCGGGCTGCTATGAAGTGCGGATCGGATTGGAAAGTGGCAACGACAACATTCGGATGAATGTGCTGAAAAAGAATGTGCAGCGCGCGGACATCATCCGCGCCTTCCGCCTGCTGCATGCGGCGGGAATCAATACCTACGCCTTCAACATGGTCGGGCTGCCGTACGAAACGGTTGACACCATCCGCGACACGATCCGCCTCAACCATGCCGTGCGGCCGAAAGTGATGTTCTGCTCCATCTTCCAACCGTATCCCGGCACGCGGCTTGACGATCTCTGTCGGGAGCAGGGCTGGTTTTCCGGCAAGACCGTGAAAAGCTATTTCGAAAACAACTACGCGCTGACGCAGCCCACAATCGCGCCACGCGAGGTGGTCTTTTTCCACGACGTGTTCCGCGAACTGGCCCGCTGCCCGTGGGCAGAGGGAATCATCCGCTGGATGTATTACCGCCGCATCACGAAAAACAAGACCCTGTGGAACGTCTTTCGGCGCGTTCGCGCCAAGTGGAATGAGTTTCGCGCGCGGTTTTCACGCCCGGAACGGAAATGGTATGTGTCGCCGAAGCCGGCATGAAAACACACGCATACCGAATCGCGCTCATCCTGATCCTCCTGCTGGGGTTGTACCTGCGCGCCGCGGGACTGCTGCGCGGGTTGGCGGCCGGGCATGTTTTTCACCCGGACGCGCCCAAGCAAACCCAGGCGCTTTCATTCTACCTGCAGAACCGCTATCTCTGGTATTTCAACAGCCCGTTCTTCGACGGATATCCGTTTGGGCTCAACCATCTGGACGAATGGATCTGCCGGACCGCCTATCAAATACTGCGCCCGATTCATGCGGTCATCCAACCCGGTTCCACGCCCCTGCCCTATCCGGCTGGATCGGCCTTGCTCTACTGGACCGCCGCGCTGCGTCTCCTGTATGGCATGGCCGCGCTGGCGCTGGCCGCGCTCGCGGCCCGCCGCTTGCTGCCCCAGCCGGCGCCCCGACTGGCGGCGCTGCTGGCGCTGGCATTGGCGCCGCTCGCCTTCAATAACACGCATTTTGCCACCGGGGATGTGGGTCTGGATCTGTTCACCGCCGCCATGATCCTGATGCTGGCGCACTATGTTGAACGGCGGCAAGCGATCTGGATTGCCTTCGCCGGGTTCTGTTGCGGCCTGGCTTTTGCGGTCAAATACCAGGGGCTGTTGACATTTGGCGCGGTCGCGGCCCTATTGGTTGCGGAATGGTTTTTCCTTCGTAGCGACGGGCGCGACTGCCTGCGTAAAATGGCGCTGAGCGTGGTCGCCCTGGCCAGCGGCGCGGTGACCGGCACACCGGCGCTGTTGCTCAACTTCCGGCGCACCTGGCGCGACATGCGGAACAATTTCGTTTTTCTGCAGAATTACGGCGTGCCCCCAGCCTATCTTGACCGTCCATTCACCGACCGGCTCCGCCACGGTCTGACCCACAACCTGCCGGAAATCGCCGGGTTGCTCGGCTGGATCATGCTCGCTTTGGCGCTGGCCGCGCTGGTGGCGCTAACCATCCGTTTGGCGCGGCGGCGCGCCGCCGCCGCGCCGGACACGGACCGCTGCCCGGCGCTGATCTGGGCGCTGGCGGTTTTTCTCCCGGCCGCGCTGCTGCTGGCCACGCTCCTCAAACCGATGGTTCAGCCGTTTCACTTTTCCTATTTGCAGTGGCCGGCCTGTCTGGCCGGCGCCTGGACGCTGGCGGCCCTGGCGGCCGCGCCGCGGCGCGCGGCGCGGCTGGCGGCCCTCGGCCTGGGTCTGCTGGCCATCGGCGAGTTCATCCCGGCGGCCGCGCGCGAGACTTTCTTCTGGTCGCGCCAAGATACGGGCGAAATGGCCCAGGCCTTTGCCCAGCGGGTTTTTCGCAATCCGCTGCCCACCGCCGACCGCGGACCCAACCGACAGGCGCTCAAGTATTTCTTCCTCGAAGCCGCCAATCCCGCGGTGTTCCGCAACAAGCCCTACAAAGTATTGCACCCCGATCCCATGTTCTGGAACCGGCTGGGAATCGCGCCGCTGCCAACCGTGCCGTTGCTCGACGATCCCGACTGGATTTTCATCAATGGTCCGGTCTTTCCGCGCAGCGACCGGCTGTTTCCGGCGCCGCCCGATCAGTGCCTCACCAGAGAGTTGGTGTATTATCAAGAACCCGCCCGGGACGTGGCGCTGGGCATTCGCAGCGGCCCCGACCCCGTGGAAGTGACACTCCAGCTCGGCGGCACAACCGCGGTGCGGCAGCTTGCCCCCAATACGCAGGTCGTACTCCACCTGCGGCCGCGAAGCTGGCGAACTTTGCCGTGCGCGGCGCCGGAAAATGGAGCCGTCCATATCGTTCCCCTCCGCGTTCGCGCCCGGCTCGGCGCCGCATGGATCAATGTGCTGGATCGGCCGGAGGAAATCGCGCACTTCCAACTATTCGGCGGTGAGGCGCCCGTCGCGCGCGCCGGGCCGGGCACGCTGCCGCCGCGCGCCGAACTGCTGGCGCAATTGGCTCAAACCGCATTTGTGGACCTGGACCGGCCGCGCCCCCTGCCCATCCGCGCCGAGCCCGCGCCACTGTTTGCCAGCGCCATCCCATTGCCGGCAGGCGTTTACACGCTGGAATGTGTGCTGCGCGCCGCGCATGTGCCCGACCGCATCACGCTGGAGTGCATGGACCCGGCGCATCCGGGGGAGCATACGCCGCCGGCCGGAGCATTGTGGGCGCCGCGGCAATCTTTTATTCTGACTGCGGATGTGCAGGTAGTGCGGTTCACCTTCGCCAAATACTTCGCGCCTTATGTCGTCAATATCGCGGCCGCCAACGAGCATCCCACCGCAGCCAGTGAATTGGTGGATGCCCGGCTGTATCCGGCCGCGGCGACACTGCTGGACGACCTTGAACGGTTTCAAACCACCGGCACGCGACCGGAATGGTGCGCGCGCGGGCCGCGGCCGGCGTCCGTCCGGGAACAACCCGTAGCCGGGGTGACGTTCGGCCGGGCGCTCGACCTGACGGCCCTGGCGTTTCCGGACGTAATCACGGCCGGCCAGTCTTTTGAGTATGCCTTCCGCTTCGCGGTGCGCCGCTACCACATCCCGCATTTCAGCGAACTGGTGGTTTTTGTCCACTTGGAAAACGAAGCCGGCGAACTGGCGGCAACCTTTGATTTTCCCATCCGCCTGGCCGGCTTCAACGATGGGCCGGTAGCGGCGGTGGCCGGGCGCATCCCCTCCAGCTTGCCGGCGGGCCGCTACCGCCTGACCGCGGGAGTGTACAATTCCCGCACGGAATTGCGGCTGCCGGCGCAGGTGGCGCACGCCGCCGGCTATCGCGCCGATGACGACGCCGTGGAGTTGCGAACCGTGACCGTCCAGCCCTGAATCAGCGCCCCGCGCCAATGACATGGCGGGACTGGAATAACCGCGCGCGGCAACGCCCGATTTTCTGTTATTTCCAGGAAAGGTCTGTTAGTTTTCATCCGCATGAAAAAAATCGTTTTCTTTGTGATTTGGAATATCGCTTGGATTGCGCTCCTGTTTTTCGTCATCCTTGAGGTCGGCGTCCGAACCCGCATTTTACCGATGTCATTCCAGATGTGGGAAATCACCTATCAACTGGACTCCGATTCCCTCTTCCGCATCAAGCCGTTCA
Organism: uncultured Verrucomicrobiota bacterium; assembly: GCA_964570325.1. Taxonomy (GTDB): domain Bacteria; phylum Verrucomicrobiota; class Kiritimatiellia; order CAIQIC01; family CAZMXS01; genus CAZMXS01. The sequence goes on from CAZMXS010000033.1 coordinate 29,085, forward strand.
GCCATCCCAGCATCGGGCCCTATGGCAATCGGGTGACCGGCAACCCGGCGCGGAGCAATGCGGCGCATCGGATACTGATGCTGGGCGACTCGTTCTGTTACGGGGTCAATGTGCCTCCGGACCAGACCATTGCCGCCGATCTCGAACGACGGCTCGGCGATGATAGCGAAGTACTCAATGTCAGCGCGCCGGGCTTTGGGCCCGACCAATCGCTGCGCCAGTTCCAAACCCGCCTGCAGGTGTGGCGGCCCGAGGTCGTGGTGTTGACCGTCTTCCCCGCCAATGATTTCAATGACCTCTATAAGAACGATTTGTTTCAGATTGACGCCGCGGGACACTGCGCGCCCAACCCGGATAATGCGCTCCGACGGCAGTTGCCCCGCTGGCAAAGCGCGATCCTGCTGGATGCTTTCCGGCATAAATGGTTGAAAACCCCTGCGCGCTACACGAACCTTTACAAGTCCTTTTACTACGATCATTTCGATCTCGACCTTTTGCAGAATCCGGATTCCGCGATCTCACTCCGCAAACGGGCGCTCATGCGGGGGGTGCTGGAAATGTTCCGCACCGCCGTCCGCCAATCCGGCGCGCGCTTCCTGGTTGTGCTCATCCCCTCATTTGAAGGCATGGTGCAAACCGACTTCTTCACGGCCAAAGGGATTCCAGCCGATGCGCATTTTCGAATCGAAAACCTGGCCGCCGATATCTGCCGGCAGGCGCAGATTGATTTCATTGATCTGCGCGATGTCCTCGTTCCGGTTGAACGCCGAGCGGAATATTACGATGCCAAGGAACACCATCTCAGCGCGCTGGGTTACGCCGCCACCGCCGGCGCGATTCAACGCTGGCTGGCACAGGCAAACGGAGGGCCGACCACGGCGGCGGCCGACCGCGCTGACCCCTAACCCAGCGCCGGGAAAGGATGCGCGCCGTGTCAACCGGCTGATCCCGTAATGAAACCGAACCGGTTCAACTGGATGCTCATTTTGCTGTTGCTCATTGGCGCCGGCGTTCGCATTTTCGGCGCTTGGAATGCCCGGGTCATCGTGGATTCCGATTACGGCATCGCCGCGTTGATGACCAAGCACATGGCCGAAGGTCGCGAGTTTCCGGTCTTCTATTACGGCCAGCCCTACATGGGCAGCCTGGACCAGATTATCGGCGCCGTTTTCAGCCGGCTGTTCGGCTGTTCCGGCTTCACCGTCAATCTGGGCACCGCCTGCATGGCCTTCCTGATGCTGCCGGTCCTGTACACGTGGGCGCGCGAAGCCGGTGGCCGAAACGCCGGCCTGGCGGCCCTGCTCTTTTGCCTGATCGGCCCGGAGCAGTTTTATTACGTGCAATTCATTCCGCGCGGCAGTTATGGCGCCACGCTGCTGTTCGGCACGCTGGTGTTGTGGCTCGGCGGCCGCATCGTCGGCCAGGCGTTGTACGGCAATCGAACGATCGGTGTCGGTCCCATGCTGGGCCTGGGGCTGGCCGCGGGACTGGGCTGGTGGACCAATCCGATCATCGCGTCCGCGCTGCTGACCGTGGGGATCCTCTTCATCGCCGGCCTGCGCCGACGCGCCTTCACCCCGCGCGTCCTGTTGCCCGGACTGGGCGGTTTCTTGCTGGGCAGTCTGCCTTTCTGGATCTGGAACATGCGCCATGCCTGGGCTTCCTTCAGTTTCCTGAACAGCTTCGGGGTCGGGTTCCGACAAGGCCTGCGCCTGTTTGCCGCCAAGAGTCTCGACCTGATCGCCATTCCCGGCGCGCCGCCGGCCGTTTCACTGGCGGCCGCCGGTTTGTATCTCGCCGCCATCGGCAGCGCGCTGGCGTGGCTGGTCTGGGCGCGGGCGCGCAACCGTTTTGGCGCGGCCGAAATTCAGCTGGCGAGCGCCGCGATCTTCCTGGCGTTCTCACTGCTGGTTTTCAGCCGCTCCCATTTCGCGACGTTCAAAACCCTGCGCTATCTGATGCCGCTGGTGCCCGCGTTGGCTCTGGTTTTGGGCGTGGCCACCGCCCAGCTTGTGCGGCGTCTGCCCGGCGGTCTGGGCTGGGTCCCGTTGGGCTTGCTGATCGCCGGGCAAATCATGCCGGTGGTCTATACCGGCCGCGATGCGGCCCGCCTGGCCCAGGCCAAAGCGGCGGTGAATCAAATCGGCGCGTTCCTGCGCGGGCATGACCTGCGGGCGATATACGCGGATTATCCGGCGCACTGCCTGAATTTTATGCTTGATGAAGAATTCGTTTTTTCGCCGTTGCGCGGCGAGCGCTATCCGCCCTACGCGCGCGCGATGGAAACCGCGGAGCGGATCGCGGTACTCAATTACGACGGCCATCTGGACCATTTTCTCCGTGCCACCGACGCGCGCGCCACCACGACGCAGTTGGTTGACATCCGCCGCCTGGGCCCCGCCGCGGAAAAAATCGGTCCGGTCTTTATCACTTATGATCTGGCCCCGGCCCTCCATCATGCGCAACTCGTTCCGGCCAATGAGTGGGCGGACGCCCGCGATGCCCGGGGCGCCGCCGTCGGCGCGATTTTGAGCGACCGCCGGCTGGACACCTATTGCACGATCCCATCGCCAACCCTCCCCGACAACTGGATCGAAATCCAATTATGCCGGCCGCGCCCCATCTCCGGAGTGCGACTGATCAGTCACACCGAGTTGAGCTATCCCGCCGTATGGCGCATTCAAATCCGTTCGCCTGATGCGGATAAATGGGAAGAGGCCCTCCCCGCTCAACCGGTGGCGTTCTACTTCTGGTCCGGCCCGCGGCCGTACTGGGGCGGTCGTTCATTCCGGCTGGAAAGCCATTTCGCGCCACGCCAGACCACCCGGCTGCGGATTTACGCGGCCGCGGGCGACAAGCCAGGCACATGCGCCGATATCGCCGAACTCATGTTGTTGGAGCCGGCCAACGCCGATCCGCCCCCGGCCGCAGACTGGCCGGCCATCATCGCCCATTGCCAGGCACGCGGTCTCACCAACTTCTTTACGGATCGCTGGGCCGCTAATCAAATTCACGCCTTGGCCGGCAAACACATTCGCGTCAATCTTGAACCCGCCGTATATGCGGAGGGCCTAACCGGTGGTTATTTGCCGCTGGCACTGAGTCCGGCCACAGCCCTGCTCGCACAGCCGGCGGATACCATCCTCACCCGTCAGACGCTCGCGCAATGCGGCATCCCCACACGCGTCACCGTATTGGGGCCTTGGACGTTGTTGGATTTCGCCCCGGACCAATGGCGCGACGAGTTTCAGCGCGTGACGAACATCGTTTGGCTGGGTTGGGGCGCCCTGTTGAACACCCCGTGAAGCAACGGAACGCGGAACCTACCGACATCCCGATTCGCCGGCGGTCTGCCCGCTGAAAAAGAATTTGACGAATTGCTTGCGCGCCGGCGCCGTTTCCTGATAGCAATACGCCCGTTTTTTCTTACCGCCCGCTCACACCGGCCGTTTGGCCATGTTCCACCGGATATTTCATCCGTGGTTCCCGTGTCGCCGGTGCAGCCGGGGTAAATAAATGAAAAGAGGGAAACGATAATGAAAAGACTGGTTTTGGCTTTCCGCGCCTTCTTCCGGGCACTGCGCGATGGCGCTCCGGCCGCGCTGTCGGCGGCCGCCGCGGTGCCGCCCGCCGCGCCACGGCGCAGCGAGGCGCTCACGCTCCTGGCCACGCTGCAGCGCGAAGGGCGCCTGGTGGATTTTTTGATGGAAAACATTGACGCGTTTGACGACGCCCAGGTTGGCGCGGCCGTGCGCGACGTCCACCGCGCCTGCGGCGCGACGCTCCGGCGGCTGTTCGCACCCGCGCCCGCCATTCCCGCGGCGGAAGGCGCGGCCTTCACCGCAGCCGCGGGTTATGACCCGGAACGAATCCGTTTGACCGGACGCGTGACCGGTCAACCGCCATTCCAAGGCGCCGTCGCCCACCCCGGCTGGGAAGCGACGCGCTGCGATCTGCCGGCCTGGAACGGCAACGAATCCGCGGCCCGAATCATCGCGCCGGCCGAAATTGAAATCCCATAAACACCGGGAAACGGAGACTCCACTCATGAATTCGCCTTATATCATCGGCATTGATCTGGGCACCACCAACAGCGCGCTGGCGTACGCCCGAAATGACGCGACAGCCGGACCGGCTACTATTCTGCCGATTCCGCAACTGACGGCGGCTGCCACCGTTGAAACCAGCAACCTGCTCCCCTCCTTCCTCTATCTCGGACCCGAGCATGAGGCGGCCGCGGGCGCGTTCAATCTGCCTTGGGGCGCCCGGCCGTACGCGGTCGGCGCCTGGGCGCGCCGCCAGGCGGCGGACGTGCCCACCCGCACCGTCGCCGCCGCGAAGTCGTGGCTGGCGCACAGCCGCGTCAACCGCCGCGAGGCCATTCTGCCGTGGAACGCTCCGGCCGATGTGCCGCGCGTTTCCCCGGTGACCGCCGCGCGCCACTATCTGGAGCATCTCGCGGCCGCTTGGAACGCGGCCTTCCCGGACGCGCCGTTCGGCCAGCAGCAGGTGGTGCTCACGGTGCCGGCCTCCTTTGACGCCGCCGCGCGCGAGCTGACCCGCGAAGCCGCGTTGCAAGCAGGCCTGCCTGAAGACCTGGTGCTGCTGGAGGAACCGCAGGCCGCCGTCTATGCCTGGCTGGCCGATCACGAGCGGGATTGGCGCAAACAGGTCCGCGAGGGCGACATTATCCTGGTCTGCGATGTCGGCGGCGGCACCACCGACCTGACGCTAATTGAAGTCGCCCAGGAAGACGGCGCGCTCACGCTGAAAAGGCTGGCGGTCGGCAACCATATTTTGGTCGGCGGCGATAACATGGATTTGGCCATCGCGCACCACGCGCAGACGGCGTTCGCCGAAAAAAACGTCAAGCTCGATGCCTGGCAGTCCGTCGCGCTCTGGCATGCTTGTCGCGCGGCCAAGGAGACTCTGCTGGCCGATGGCGGGCCGGAACAACATCCGGTCACCATCCTGGGCCGCGGCCGCGGCGTGGTGGACAAAAGCGTCAACGTCAAATTGCAGCGCGCGGACATCGCCCGGTTGCTGACCGAAGGCTTCTTCCCCGCCGCCGCGCTGGGCGACCGCCCGGCCCGCCGCGCGGTCTCGGGCTTTCGGGAACTTGGCCTGCCTTTCGAGTCCGACCCGGCGATCACGCGGCATCTGGCGCATTTCCTCAGCCAGCACGAGAGCGTCCGGCCAACCTATGTGTTGTTCAATGGCGGGGTCTTCAAATCGGAGTTCTTTCGTCGGCGCCTCTTGGAAGTCATGGCCGCTTGGTGGCCGGGGCGCCCGGCGCCACAGATGCTCACCGGCCAGCCGGACTATGACCTGGCCGTCGCGCGCGGCGCGGCCGGATATGGCCAGGCCAAGCAGGGACGCGGCATCCGCATCCGCGGCGGCACGGCGCGCGCCTACTATGTCGGCTTGGAAACTTCCGGACCGGCCATCCCGGGCGCGCCGCGCCCGCTGCAGGCGCTGTGCGTGGTTCCCGCGGGCATGGAGGAAGGAACCGCAACCGATGTGCCCGGGCCCGAAATCGGCCTGGTCGTCGGCGAGCCGGCGGTCTTCCGCTTCTTCAGTTCGGCCACGCGGCCGGATCCGGCGGGCGCGCTGTTGACTGCCTGGACCGACGACGAGCTGACCGAAACCGATTCGCTCAGCGCCACGCTCCCCGCTTCGGCGGGCGGCGCGGGCGACTATGTTCCCGTGCGGTTTCACGCGCGCGTCACGGAACTGGGCCTGTTGGAGCTTTGGTGCGCGAGCACGGTGTCCGACGAGCGCTGGAAACTCGAGTTCAGCGTTCGTGAAAACGATTGAGTTTGATGCGAGAACGCCATTTCGCTCCGCGATATGCGAAACGCGCCAGTAATCCCGCGGCCTGGGAATAACCGGTGATGATCCCTCGTCATTCGCGCATTTCATAGTGCGACCGCCATGATGACACCATGCCGTTCATCAGCCTCGGACGCCGCCCGCTTCGCGGTCGGCATTGATCTGGGCACGACTCACTCGGCGGTTGCTTTTGTTGACCTGGAGGAATCCGGCGCGCCCGTTCGAATTCTGCCGCTGCTGCAAACCATCGCCCCCGGTGAGACCGCTGCGCTTGACGTGCTGCCGTCGTTTGCCTATGCGCCAGCGACCGGCGAGTGGTCCGACGGCCGGGCGGGTTTCATCGTCGGCCGCTGGGCGCGCGACCGGGGGGCGCAGGTGCCGGGTCGGTTGATCGCTTCAGCCAAGTCTTGGCTTTGCCATCCCGGCGTGGATCGCCAGGCCGCCATCCTGCCATGGCACGGCGCGCCCGACGCGCCGCGGATTTCGCCGGTCGCGGCGCAGTCATTATACCTGGCGCACATCCGCGCGTGCTGGGACCAACAGTATCCCGCGCATCCCTTGGCCGCGCAAGAACTGGTCATCACCATCCCGGCCTCTTTCGATGAAGCCGCCCGCCGCCTCACACTTCAGGCGGCCGCGAAAGCCGGCTTGGGAACCGCCATCTTGATGGAAGAACCGCAGGCGGCTTTTTATGCCTGGCTGGAGTCCGGCGCAGCGGATGGACAGCCGGGGAAAATCATCCTGGTCTGCGATGTCGGCGGCGGCACGACCGATTTTACACTGATCGCGGCCCAAACGGGAGCGGATGGCATTCGTTACCGGCGGCTGGCGGTTGGCGAACATCTGCTGCTCGGCGGCGACAACATGGACATGGCGCTGGCGCGGCAAGTGGAGGAAACGGTTCGCGCGCGGGGCGGCCGAACGCTGGACGGGCGGGCCTGGGGCCTGCTGCTCCAGTCCTGTCGCGCGGCCAAGGAATGTCTGCTGGGCGCCGCGCCGCCTGTACGCGCCATCGTGCGCGTGGCCGGCGGCGCGCGGCTCGTTGGCGGCGCCACGCTGGAACATGAGGTAACCGGCGATGAAATTCGCGGGAGCCTGCTGGCCGGTTTTTTCCCGGAAACCGGCCCGGACGCCGCGCCGAACGCCGCCAGCGGGTTTCAGGAGTTCGGGCTGCCCTATGCGGCGGATCCCGCCATCACGCGCCACCTGGCCGCGTTTCTGCGCCGACACACGCCGGCAGATGGCGTATTGCCCGATACCATCCTGTTCAACGGCGGCGTTTTTGAAGCGCCGGTCTTCCGCGAGCGATTGCTGGCCGTCTTGAACGGCTGGCGGCTCCTGCGGCAACCCGACGCCGCGCCCATGCGGGTGTTGGCCAATGAACGGCTGGATCTGGCCGTTGCGCGCGGCGCGGCCTATTTTGCGGCTTTGCGCAAGCGAGGCGGACAGCGGATTGCGGCCAGTCTGGCCCGCGCCTATTACATCGCGGCGAATCGGAAGAGCCATGACAATCCAACCGTTGTCTGCCTGGCGCCGGCGGGTCTGGCCGAAGGGGATGACTGCCGGTTGTCCACAACCTTCCGGCTGCGCATCCGCGAGCCGGCCGAGTTCACGCTCTATTATTCCGGCACGCGCCTGGCCGATTCGCCCGGCGCGGTGCTGAATCTCGATCCGGATCAGATGACCGCCCTGCCGCCGCTGCGCACGGTGATCCGTTCGGGCGGCGCCCGCGAGGCCGCTGAGGTCGAAGTGCGATTGCGCACCCGGCTAAACGAAATTGGAACCCTGGACATCGTTTGCGAGGAATTGCGGGGCAATCGCGCTTGGAAACTGGAGTTCGACGTGCGCGGCCAGGCGCGCTCCGCGGGCCGCATGGTGCCAGCCGGTGAAACCGGCGTAACTGTGGATGAGGCGCTGCTCCACGCCGCGCGCCAAGCGGTCCAGCGCGTGTTTGCGCCCCGCGCGCCCGGCGACCCGGACACCCTGGCCAAAACACTGGAAATGCTGGCCGGCCTGCCGCGCAACGAATGGCCATTACCTTTACTGCGCGAGTTGTGGGCCCAGTTGATGGAGTCCTCAAGCGGACGCGATCATGGCGTCCTGCACGAAGCGCGCTGGCTGAATCTGACCGGATTCTGCCTGCGACCCGGCTATGGTTATCCGGTGGACGATTGGCGCGTCGAGCAGACCTGGCGCCTGTTCCGACCCGGCACGCGGCATCCTCGAAACGAACTCTGCCGCGCCGAATGGTGGATTCTCTGGCGACGGGTCGCCGGCGGGCTGGCGGAGGGCCGCCAGCGCCAACTGTTGGATCCGTTGCAGGCGATGCTGCGCGAGATCAGCTCCCCGTCCGGATCGCGCGCCGGGCCGCACGAATGCGCGGAGATGCTGCGCCTGCTGGGCGCGTTGGAATGGACGCCGGCAGCCCTCAAGCTGGAGATCGGCGAGATGCTCTGCCGCCGAATGGAAAAAGGACTGCCGCCCCCCCTGCAACGCGCCGCTTGGTGGGCGCTGGGCCGGCTGGGCGCCCGGGTTCCCGCTTATGGGCCGCTCAATACGGTTGTGCCGCCCGAGGCGGCGGCGGAGTGGGTCGGTCAAATGCGGCGAATGGAACCACCGCACGCCGAAGCGCTGTTCAGTATCGTCCAAATGGCGCGGCTCACGCGCGACCGGCACCGTGATTTGGACACTGACACTCGCGCGTCCGTGCTGGAATGGCTCGCGGCGCGCGCCGCGCCGGAACACTTTTTGCGGCTCGTGCGCGAGGGCGATACGCTAACCGTCGCCGAGGAGGAAGCCGCCGCGGGCGACAGCCTGCCGCCGGGTTTGCGCCTGGTCGAAGAATAGCGCCGGGATCTTCGCTTACCCTTTGTTCGTAATCCGTCGTGGAAAGAAAAGCATCCGCGCAAGAGCATGCTTAAGCCGCAAGCGCATGCCGCGTTTCACTTGTGGCTCACCGGGCGGAACTTGATCCGGTGCGGTTGGTCCACATCGTCCCCGAGCAGACGGCGGCGCTGCTCGTGGTAAGCTTCGTAGTTCCCCTCGAACCAGGTTACCTGGCTATCCCCCTCAAACGCCAGGATGTGCGTGGCGACGCGATCAAGGAACCAGCGGTCGTGGCTGACCACCACCGCGCAACCGCCAAACGCCTGCAAGCCCTCCTCCAACGCGCGCAGGGTGGCAACGTCCAGGTCGTTGGTCGGCTCATCCAGCAGCAGCAGGTTGCCGCCGCTGCGCAGCAACTTCGCCAGGTGAACCCGGTTGCGCTCGCCGCCGGACAGTTTCCCGACTTTCTTCTGCTGGTCCGCGCCGCGAAAATTAAAGCGCGCGCAATAGGCGCGGCCATTCATCTGCCGCCCGCCCAAATCCAGCGATTCCGCGCCGCCGCAGATTTCCTCGTAAACCGTATGCTCCGGATTCAGCGCATCGCGAAACTGATCCACGTATGAGATCTTGACCGTCGGCCCGATCAGCAGCCGGCCCGCCGTCGGCTTTTCCGCGCCGATGATCATCTTAAACAACGTCGTCTTGCCCGCGCCATTGGCGCCGATGACGCCGACGATGCCGCCGCGCGGCAGATCGAAGTTGACGTTCTCCATGAGCAACTGATCGCCGTAGGCTTTGCTGAGGCCTTCGGCGCGCACCACCAGGTCGCCCAGCCGCTGCCCGGGAGGGATCTGGATTTCCACCAAATCCTCGCGCGTGTCCACCTGCTGTTTGACCAACTCCTCGTAGCGGGCCAGTCGGGCCTTGCTCTTGGCGCGACGCCCGGAGGGGTTCAGGCGAACCCACGCCAATTCCTGCTCAATCAGCTTCCGGCGCGAAGTTGCCTGCCGCGCTTCGATCGCCATCTGGGCCTGTTTCTGCTCGAGCCATGCCTCATAGTTGCCCTTGTACGGATAGGCGCGGCCGCCATCCAATTCGAGGATCCACTCGGTGACGTTGTTGAGAAAATAACGATCGTGCGTCACGACGACCAGCGTGCCGCTGAATTTTTTCAGGTACGTCTCCAGCCACGCAACGGATTCGGCGTCGAGGTGATTGGTCGGCTCGTCCAACAGCAAAACGTCCGGGTTGGAGATCAACAGGCGACAGAGCGCGACGCGACGTTTTTCGCCGCCGGATAGCTTGTCCACCGGCGCGTCGGGCGGCGGCAGGCGCAGGGCGTCCATCGCCATCTCGACCTGGTGGTCGAGTTCCCAGAGGTCATGCGCATCAATCAAGTCCTGCAGGCGGCCCAGCTCATTATTGAGTTTCTCGGACTCTTCAGGCGTCAGCTTGCCGCTAAGCCGACCGCAGATTTCGTCGTAACGGTCCAACACGGCCCGCGCCGCGGCCACCCCCTCGGCCACATTACCCTGCACATCCTTGGCCGGATCAAGTTGCGGCTCTTGAGGCAAATAACCGACGCGCACACTCTTGGCGATCAACACCTCGCCCATCACATCCTGATCGAGCCCACCCATGATCCGCAGCAGCGAAGATTTGCCAGCGCCGTTGCCGCCGATGACACCGATCTTGGCGCCAAAGAAGAACGCCAACGTGATATCATTGAGGACGGTGTTCTTATTGTACTGCTTGGTCAATCGGATCAGATTGAAGACGTATTCGCCGGCCATCAGCTTTCCTCCCGCGTCGATTTGTCCAAATCCACAATCTCGCGGCTGTCGGGATAGGGCATGGTCACGTAATCGCTGAACACCCGGGCTTGCCGCAAGGTCTCGGCAATCTGCCCGGTAAGTTCGATCACTTCCTGCAGACCCTGCTTCAACTCCTTGCGCTCCAGATGGTCCTGATCCAAAGAAAGCAGAAGCAACTGGGAACGAATCATGATCACGGTCAGCGGTTGGTTGATCCGATGCATCAGCGCGCCGACGGTCGCCTCCGCAGCCTCCATCCGGGTCTGTCGCTCGCGGCGTTGATGTTCCTCGGCTGCGTTGCCAAGGTCTTCGACCAGCACGATGCGCAGATCGGACGCCTGGGAGGAAGTAATGATCGTCAGGTCGAGTTCGCGCACCCCTTGTTTGGCCAATTCGACGCGAAAGCGACGCGAGACATGCCCCTCGGTGCCCGCGCGGGCGCCCGACAGGAACGCCGTCACCGCAAGCGCCGGATCGCAACCGGCCCCATCCACCATGAAATCGCTGGGCTGCCGCCCCAGCACATCCGTAAAATTGGCGACGCCCAGCAGTTTTAATAAGGTTCGGTTCGCGCGCAGAATGGCACCCCTACGGTTGCTGAGAAACATCCCTTGCGGATGCAGATCAATCATGCGCTCAAGTTCCTTTTTGGCGCGTTCGATGATGGGTCCCAATTCCGAATCACTCGGTTTTACTGATTCATTCACGCATTATCCCCGTTGTTGCAAGTATCGCGGGATCATAGCCCGCGCCCCGGCAATTGCAATCCGATCGGAAAGCCCGACAAAAAACAAGCGGCCCGTCCACATTCGCGGCTCACCGTGCCATAACCCGCCAAAAAATGCAGCCGATATGCATTCATCATTGGCTAAGCCAGATCACGCTTACAGCCTGTTTTCGATACAAAAAAAGCAGGCTAAAGCCCAAAAAACGGCCGGAATAATCCATAAGTAATTAAGCGTGAACATATTAGCGACGATAAGCGTCGGCAGCTCCCCAATGGAAGGCCAATTTGAGGATCGGATAGGCTATGTTATCTTTACCCAGAGGATCGCGATGCCCGAAATGCCTGAAGTGGAAACCGTGATGGCGGACCTGCGGCGTGCCGGGCTCGCCGGACGGCGAATTGAAAAAGTGTGCGTGACCTGGCCGCGCCTCCTTTCGGGCATGGAACCTGAACGGTTTTGCGCGCAACTGACCGGGCGTCGTTTCAAAAGACTCGGACGCCGCGCCAAGTTTTTGACCTTTGAACTCGATGACGGGCAGTGGCTGCTTGTGCACTTGCGCATGTCCGGCCAGTTTCGATTGAGCACCCCATCCGCGCCGACGGATCCGCATGAACATATCCGTCTGCTGCTCGACAACGGTCGTGAGTTGCGTTTTCACGACACGCGGAAATTCGGGCGCTGGCGCCTCACGCAAAACCCGGCGCAAACGCTCAATGCCCTCGGGCCGGAGCCATTGGACCCCAAGCTCACGGCCCAGGCTTTCGAGCGGCGGATTCGCGCGCATCATCGGCGCCTGAAGCCGCTGCTGTTGGATCAAACCTTCCTTGCCGGACTGGGCAACATTTATGCCGATGAAGCGCTCTGGCTGGCGCGCCTTCATCCACACCGCGCAAGCCACCGCCTGCGGCCGGCGGAATCCCGCCGCTTATTCCGCGCCATCCGCCGCGTACTGCGCGAAGCCATCTCGCGAGGCGGCACCACGCTCGGCTTGGGGGAAGGCCATTTCAACCGGCCGGGCCGCGAAGAACACGGCGCCTACTGGGAACGCCGCCGCGTCTACCAACGCGCCGGCGCGCCATGCCGTCGCTGCGGCGCCATCATCCGGCGCATCATCGTCAACCAGCGCAGCACCCACATCTGCCCGCGGTGCCAGCCGACGCCGCCAGCGCCGCTCACGCCAGCTCAACTTGAGGGTGCGCGCTGGCCACACGGCCGCCAATCCCGCGGTGCGCCTACTGGCGCGTGACCGGCTCCGGCCGTCCGGTTTTCTGGCGTGCCATGCGCAACAGTTGCTGGAAACGCGGATCGCTTTTCAGCGATTGGAGCTCAACGTCAAACTGGATCCATTCAATATCGTCAAAACCCGTGTTAATCGCCTTGGCCAACGCGGCGATCGCCTCCGTGGCGCGGCCGTTGAGGGCATAACAGGAGCCGAGGTTATACCACGCCTCCGGATCGGCCGGCTTCAGGGCTACCAAAATGGCGGCTAGTTGCAAGGCATCGGTGTAACGTCGGTGCGCAATATAAAGGCACATCAGGCCTTCAAGCAACGGACGATGGGCGGGCAACCGCACACGCACCGCTTCGAGAAACTCGACCTCCACCTTGCCGGCTCGGGTTGCGCCCACATTTTGCAGGAGCGTCATGATATCATCCTTCCACAGACGGTTATCGGCAGGAAGCCGACGTCAGTTAAATCCGCGGCACGCATCCTGCTTGAGGGGCGAAATCTTGCCCGCTGGATTCGCGGGTTGGCAAGCGTCCCGAATGGTGGTAAAACAGCGCTGAAGAACTCAAACCCAAGTAATGAATACATCATCTCAATCAACCGTCCGCAAGCGGACCCGTAAACCTCGCGCTGCCGCGGCCGCACATGTTGCGCCAACCGGCGCCCCCATTTCCACCGCAGCCGCGCCAAACCACAGCGCCAACACACCCACCCCTTCGGATTCCGGGCTCAAGATTCTCTTCGTCGCCTCGGAATGCGCGCCCTACGCCAAGACCGGCGGCCTGGGCGACGTGGTCGCTTCGCTGCCCAAGGCGCTCCGCCGGCTGGGCCACGATGCGCGAATCGTGCTGCCCCTGTATGCGCTGATTGATCGCCAGAAATACGGCATTACTTTCGAGAGCGCCGCTTGCGTTCACATGGGCGGCGGCGAGGAAAACTGGGTCGGGGTCCACAAAGGCCTGTTGGACCGGGAGGTGCCGGTCTGGTTCGTCGAATACGAACGTTTCTTCGGTCGGCCCGGTATTTACGACGAGCCGTGGGGCGAATACCAGGATAATGCCTTCCGGTTTGGCCTGCTGTCCAAGGCGGCGATGCAGATTTGCAAGGATCGCGGCTTCATCCCCGATGTGATCCACACCCATGACTGGCCAACCGTCGTGACCGCCGCGCTGCTGAAAACATGGGACCGTATTCTGTCGCCGCTGTCCGGCACCGCCAGCGTGCTGACAATCCACAACATCGGCTACCAAGGCGTCTACCACGCCAGCGCGCTTAATTACCTGGGCTGCGGCTGGGAGCATTTTACACCGGACAAGTTCGAGAATTACGGCCGGATCAATCTGCTCAAGGCCGGCATCGCCTTTTCCGACGCCATTACCACCGTTTCACCCACCCATGCGCGTGAACTGCTTGATCCCGCCGGCGGACGGGGGCTCGCGATGTATCTCAACAACCGCAAGGGCGACCTGTTCGGCATCCTGAACGGCGCCGATTATGAGCATTGGGATCCGGCTGTGGATCAATACATCCCGGCCCGATATAGTGCGCAAGATCTGAAAGGCAAGGCGGTCTGCAAGGCGGAGTTGCAGAAGCGCATGGGGTTGAAAGTGGATCCGAACCTGCCCCTGTTCGGCGTGGTCTCTCGCTTCGTCGAGCAGAAGGGTTTTAACCTGGTCAAAGCCGCCCTTCCGTGGGCGCTGAACTCAATGGCCATCCAGACAGTCGTGCTCGGAACCGGCGACCCGGACATCGAAGGCTTCTTCCGCTGGCTGGCCTACGCCTATTCCGGGCGATCGGCGGACTACATCGGCTTCAATGCGGAGTTGAGCCATTGGATCGAGGCGGGCAGCGACTTTTTCCTGATGCCCTCACTTTACGAACCGTGCGGACTGAACCAGATTTACTCGCTAAAATACGGCACCCTCCCGCTCGTCCGCGCCACAGGGGGGCTCGACGACACCGTGGAGAACTACAACGAAGGCGATGGCAGCGGCACCGGATTCAAGTTCTGGGAACCCACGCCGCAGGCGCTTTACAATACCATCGGTTGGGCGGTATCCACCTGGTATGATCGGCCGCACCATATCAGCAAGCTGCGCCAGGCCGCCATGGCGCGCGAGTTTTCCTGGGCCGATTCTGCGAAAAAATACGTTGAAGTGTACCGGCATGCGATCCGGAACCGGCGCGGATAGCGGTCATAAATAGCGCGACGGTTTTGAACTAAGTTGGTAATCAATATGCGGGTTGCGTTTGCGGATGACGCGGGCGGGAACCCCGGCCACAACATCAAACGCCTCAACATCGCGCGTCACCACGCTGCCGGCGGCGGCAACCGATCCTTTTTTCATCGTCACCCCCGGCAATATCGTCGCGCCGGCCGCAACCCAGACATGGTCTTCCAGCACAACGGGACTGGCATGGCCGGCAAAGTGCTTGTCGTCAATGAAATGCTCGGCGGTGAAGATCCGGGCATAGCCGGATACGTTGGTGTCGGCGCCGATCCGCAAGCCGCCGCGGCCGTCGAGATGGCAGTTGTGGCCGATTATTGCGCGCGCGCCGATTTCGATCTGGTGCAGATCCATGAAAACGCAGTTGCGCATAATATGGGCGGTGGGATCAAGCCGCATACCGCACCGCCGGTAAATCCATTTGCGCAGCCGCGGCGCCGGAATCCAGTTGATGAAAAAATTGCATAAATCGGTCGCATTCATGCTGTCGTCCTCCGCCATTCCGCGTCGCTATGCTAACACCGGCAGGGCTCGATCAAAGCCCAAAAGCACATCGGCCCGGCGCTGGGTTTATCCTGCCGGCAGCCCTATCGTTCTAATCAAAAGGCATGCTCTGATTTCGATTAAACAATGGTTTGTCTTTGCCTGCAACCAGTCCCGGGCAGTTCACACCCAGCGCCGGTCGGATATCTGCCAGCGCCGCAGCCATGACCGTCACCGCTAGTTCTGCCGCCTGTTTGGGGTTGTGCCGCTCGGCCATCCATGCCACGCATGGCTGGAACGTAGAGAAGAATTCTGCTGCCCCGCCCAGCGCGCCCCTGATTAGCCTGAGCGAGCAGGCGGTATGGGTCGTCGGCGCCGCAGGGAATGAGCGCCGCCGAAAGCCTAAAACCGTTCACGGTGGTGGACACCATGCTTGAGTCGGATAACTGCTTGACAGTTGGCGGGGTATCTTCAGCGCCAAGGACAATCATCCTATAGAGAGCAGTTCGACTGGCAGCCAGCCGAACTGCTCTCTATTTAATGCGGGTTTGCGGATGCCGGCGAAAAGGCCGATGGTCAAGTAAGGCAACAACTGTGGCGCAATGCCCAGCAATTCGACCGCCTTGACCGCGACCTGCCGTTGCCCTTCAGTCAACGCCATGAACTTGACGCCTTTGTGCTTGCGGGTGACAGCCTGCTGCTCGGCATAGGTCTTGGCATCCGCCAGGGATTCCTTGGTAACCCGCTGGCGTTGCCCGTCGTAGGCAATCTCCACTTGAAAAGATTTCCCGGGCTGCCGTATGATGGCCCCGTGATGAAGCCACTGCTGACGATAGGATTTGGTCATGGGACGAACGCCTCCGAGGGTTCGGGAATACCTGTTCCGCACGGGGTAAACGTCCCAAGCGGTCAAGTCATTACCGTGCGTTTTATCATAAGTTGTTCATTATACGTAAGTAGCCGGCATAGCTCAGTTGGCAGAGCAGTTGATTTGTAATCAGCAGGTCGTCGGTTCGAATCCGACTGCCGGCTCCAGTTGTTCGCCCATGCAAACGCAGGGGCGAACTCATGTTGCTCCCGGTTGATCGCTGCCACGCTGATACTGTGAATACATGGCGGCCATACAATCCGGGCAGATGCCATGTGAAAACTGGGCGTTGGAATGCGCAGCAATAAAGCCTTCCAGCGGAATCCACGCGCCGGATTCGTTGCGGATCTTTTTACAATTGGCGCAGATCGGCAGCAGACCCGTCAGCACCCGGACCCGATCCAAGGCCGATTGTAAATCCCGCGTCCGTTCCTGCACGCGCAACTCCAACTCGTCGCGCGCCCGCGCCAACGCTTGGGTGTTTTCCTCAATCCGACGGTGACTGGCATCCAACTCGGCGGACATGCGGTTGAAGGCCTCCACCAGTTCGTCAAACTCGTCATCGGATTCCGGCGCCACCCGCTCCGCCAGGCGACCGGCGGCGATCCCGCGGCAGCGTTCAATGAGCCGATTGATTGTGCGCAAAAACCGCCCAGCTAGAAAACGGCTGAACAGCGATGCCAAGAGCACCGATGCCAGCAGCGAGATGATGCCGGACAGGCGCAAATGTTGAAACTTCTGCTGGACCTCATCCGCGCGCATATCCATGCCGACCAGGTACCGCCCCACTCCATGCCGAAGCGGCGCATAACCGGAAAGGAACGCCCCCCATGAATCTACCGTGATGCGATTATCCACGGACGGATAATCAAACCCCGCCATCAGGCGCGGCACGGCTTCCGCATACGCCTGCCCCGGCAGGGCCTGCCGACTGGTCTCATCCGAATCAATGACGAACACCACACCGGTGGCATCGCGGCGCATCACATAGAGGAAACTGATATCCGGATTGGTGCTCCGAAACTCGCGCAAGCGACGAACGTTGGCAATATAGGCCGGCTGGTTGGTGTCAGCCGGCGTGCGCAATCCATCCAGCTCCCGGGCATCGAGCGCCTGGCTAACCAAGCTGGCACTGTTTTGCAACCGCAGTTGGAGACTCCGCATGAGGCTGTGGTGGGCGCTGGCGTAAAAATAGGTTCCGATGCTGCCGGATACCAAAATCACGGCCAGCAGATGACTGAAAAACAACCGCGTACCCACCTTGAGCCGAACTCGCACGACCCGCCTCCTTTGCGCTCATCAGTTGTGCTTTACTGATTATCTACCCCGACCGGCCGGCTGGGTCAAAACGCTGCCGGCCAGGTCACACAACCGCCCAGCAGCGCCAGCGCATCCGCCGGTATGTCTTTGCGCCCCGACCCAAACAACGTCCCGGATCGCCACTTCAACCACGCCGGTCCGGCGCCGGATCGAACCGGCCATGCCACCCAGGTCCATCGCCCCGCGCGCGCGCGTTGCGCCGGTTGCGCGGACGGCGTCAGTTCCAATTCAACCGCCGCGCCCAATTCCGCCGGGATCATCAGCAAGGCCAGCACATAATCGGCCGCCGGCAGACAAATCTCCGAGTTCTGCCGCAGCCAGCGCGCGGCAAACGGCTCCAGCGTGCGCGCCTCCATTTTGTCCGCCGTTGCCGGTTCCAGCGCCACCGTCGCCCCCGGACCCACCGCCAGCACATCGGTCACGAGAACCGGCTGTGTGAATTGAATCCGCGCGCGCGGCGCCGCGGGCAGCCCGGCCACACTCCATCCCGGCATCAGGGATTGAACGCGGGCGGGCCGGCCATCCATGCTTACGGCCACCGCAGCGCCAGTTTCAAGCGGGAGGAAAAAGCACAGCGTCGCCGTAAAATTCGTCCCCGCCGGCGGCGGACGGATAAATTCGATTACCTGCCCGGCCTCCACGCGCAAGCCTTCCGCGACAAACGGCTTGGCAAGCAGCGGACCGAAGTTTTTCAAACCCATATTCCCCAGACCCATGTTGCGGATGAAAATCCCGCTCTCCGCCGGGGTTGTTTCTCCGGTATTGCGCCGACGCATGCGATACAGCTTCAATGTCGCGCCCCAATCGGCCGCGCGAACCGGCACGGCATTCCGGTTTTCGAGCAACACCTGACCGCCATAGGTTTGGTCCCGCAGCAAGTCAAAAACGAAGCGTTCACTCACCGGCGTTTCAAAAGGCGTTGCAAAAAAAGCCGCCCGCTCCGGCGACTGTTCCATGATGGCCGCCCAAGCCCGTAACTGGCGCGTGTAATCCGGATCACGCTCATTGCTCAACGCAAGAGTCGGCACGCCAAAAAAGAGGTCGAACGGCGCGGCCAGGCGCGGATACTCAAACAGCAACACCCCATCCTGCTCCTTTATTACCCGGGCATAACCGGCCAGGTAATCCAGCAAGCCGCGGTAATTGATTTCAGTGAACAGGTGCGTTCGACCGCGCACTTCCAGACCACCCAGCAGCAAGATCGTCGCGCCACCGGCCAATCCGCTCCAGCTCCGGCCGGCGGGAATCCACGCCACCCACGCCGCCAGCCCCAGCGCCAGGAGTGGCAGCAATGCCACCAAGGTATAGCGCATGATGAAGAAGTCATAGATATTGCCGATTAGCAGGCCGGCGGGCGCCAGGCACACCAGCACCGCCAGCCGCTCGGCCTGCCGGGGACCGCGCCACGCGGCCAAGCCCGCCAACCCCGCCAGCGCCAGCGCCGCCACCGGCCAGGAGACCATGTTGGCGACGGTCCACAGGTCGGTGCGGAAGAAATAGCGGAACACCTGCGGCGCATCCCGTTGCGGCGGATGCAGCGCGGCATGCGCAAAACAGCCGAACGCCGCGACAACCAGCAGCGCGGCGAACGCGAATCCGGCTTTTCCAATCATTGGAAAATCCGCCGCCGGCGTTTCCAATCCTCGGATGCGCCGGCGCCGCCAACCCAGCCAGGCCAACGCCGCGGCCAGCAGCGCGGCCGTCAAGGCCAGCGCCACGGCATAGGGCCGCAACGACGCAAACAGATTCTTGAGATTGTAGGTATCCGACACCCACCGCACCTGCGCGGCCAGGAGCGCCACGCCGCCGCCGGCGGCCGCCAACGGCACCATGAAATCCTCGCGCCCCGCGAGCACAACCAGCAGCGCCAATGCCGCCAGCGGTACGACCGCCATCCAGGCGGTGATATGAAAGAACGGCGCAACGGCAACGCATCCAGCCCCCAAGACCAGGTCAAACCCGCGTCGCCACGCCGGCGCGCGCCGGGCGCTGATGAGCAGCGCCAGACCCGCCAACAGGCAGAAGGCGGCCATCATTTCCGGCCGTGCATTGCGGCCGTGCCACGCCACGATCGGATTAAGCAAAAGAAACGCGAAAGCCGCCGGGCCGGCCAGTCGGCCCGGCAACAGCATGGCGGCCAGCACACCCAAAGCCGCGCCAGCCAACAAGGTAAAAAGTGGAATCACATAAAGCATCGCGGCGGGCCCGATGAAGCGACCGGGAACGCTCAGGACCATCGGATAGGCCGGCTGGAACCAGAAACCGGTCAAGCCGGTGTGGATATCCTTGATCTGGCCGCAGGCAAATTTTGAAAGATAAGGCCGCCGGAAATCATACAGGAGGAAATCCGCGCGCGCCTCTGGCGGACATTGCGCCAACAGCGGATCGGTTACATTGAATTGCGGTTCACGCGCCAGCCGCGCGCCAAGGTTGAGATAGGCGCCGCCATCCTGCCCGCCGAACAAATCCTCATGCGGCCGGAATAGCAGCAGGCCGGCCGCCATCATGGCGGCCAACCAGAGCGCCTGGCCCACCCGCCCCGGCCGGGCCGCTTCCCGCCACAGGGCATATAGCCGCCAGGCGACCAGCGCCGTCAGCAACCAGAAACCCAAGCCAAGGGC
>CAZMXS010000034.1:0-48947 GCA_964570325.1 uncultured Verrucomicrobiota bacterium
TGCAGCCTACTCGGTGCCCGGGGCGGGCACCTCGCGGCTGAGACGTGACGTTCGGTGATATGAATAGATGAAACACAGCATTAAAAGAATCGCGGGCATCCCCTACAGCCGTAACAAGGCCCGCGGAAACAAGCTTGCGCCGAAGCAGTGGACCCAAGCCGTCATCGACCAGACTGACTCCCTCCCCAAGGTCAAAGAAGCGTGCATCGTGAAGATCACGTTCTTGCTCCCACCAAACAAGTTCCCTAGCGACCTTCCTTACGGACCCGATCTCGATAATCTGACAAAACGATTCTTCGATGCATTGAACCAAACCATCTTCAGCGAGACACAGGGCAAGGACTCCTGCGTGATTAAAGTCAGCGTGATGAAAACCAGAGTTGAATCAGAGAAGGAAGCCAGAGCCACGCTTGAGGTACTTCCGATCAAATTGACATAGAACACCGAACCAGGCGTTTGAGGCTATCGGCGACCCGGGGTCGCCTCAGCCTCAACGCTGACGTTGGCAGAATCAAAATGATATCGAGTCAAGCAGAGCACGCCAAGTCGAGCGAGCACGTGGACACAACTCGCGGGATCATCTTGATAACCTTTGCGGCTGCACTGTTCAGCGCCCTTGCCGCCTCCGCCTACTTTGGCTGGCCATCAATGGTGACCAAGATCATCTTTGCGCTGTTTCTTCCCTTCACCTTCTTGCTCTTCTACTGGACTCTTGTGCGGCCCACTATCTTAGAAGTGCGACAGAGCCTGAAAGACCGGCAAGGAAAACAGAAAACAACTCTGCCAACCAGCGCCTCCACCGGACTTGGAACCCGTTGCGCGGGTCCCAAGTCCGGTGAGGCGTAACGGTTGGGCACACCCGAAATGGGACCCGGGCTTGCCCGGCACAACAAAATGGTCTCCGCTACTTGGTGTGGGCTGCATAGATCATAGAGGGTAGTTGAAAGCTGAAGTTGAGAATTCGTCAATGATTTTGGGTCAGCATGCTGATCAGTGCCAGGATGAGGACGACAAAGCCGATGATCAGAAATCCGTAGAGGAAGATCATTTGATTTGGCCCGAATGAGCGCTCGAACATGAGCCAGACCCAGCGGTAAGTAAAAAGATAGGCGGCCAATAATCCGGTTTTTGTGGCGCGCAACAGCAGGCAGATTGTCAGCACCAGCAGCAGAATCATGACCTCGTATGAAGGGGCCGAAATCTGTGCGCTGTAAATAACCTGTAAAATATCAATCATAAGCCAACCCCGCCGTTAAACTCCGAATAAACTACACCGTCCGGTCCCGTTTTTTCAATTTTCCATTGAAAAAGCGGCTTGTCTCGGTGGGGTCTGCCGTGGACAATCCACGGGCGTGAAAATCGTCTGTGCCTCCAGCGTGCTGTTCGGCCGCGAAGCGTTCGAGACGCTGGGGGAGGTCGTTGTCCTGCCCGATGGGGAGATCGGCCCGGCGGCGTTAAAGGGCGCCGACGCGCTGATTGTCCGCTCCAAGACGGATATTACCGAGGCGCTCCTCGGCGCGTGCGACGTCAGCTTTGTCGGCACCGCGACGGCTGGCACGGATCACCTGGATGTTGACTACCTGAACCACCGGATGATCGGCTGGTGTGCCGCGCCCGGTTGCAATGCGAACAGCGTGGCGGAATATGTATTGACCGCCCTGTTGTGCCTGGCGGGGCGTCATGATCTGGAACTGGCGGGGCGGAAGATCGGCGTGATCGGCGTTGGCCAAGTGGGTGGGCGCGTGGCGCAACAGGCGCAGGTGTTGGGGTTGGAACCTTTGCGCAACGATCCGCCCTTGCAGATGGCCACTGGCGATCCTAATTTCCTGCCGCTGGACTATGTCTTGCGCAACGCTGATTTTGTGACGTTGCATGTGCCGTTGACCACTGGCGGGCCGTTCCCGACGCGGCACATGGTGAATTGCCGCTTCTTCGCGCGGGCGCGCGGCGGGCTGACGTTTATCAACACTGCGCGCGGCGAGGTAGTGGAGGCCGAGGCGCTGCGCGATGCGCTGGAGCATGGCGTGCTGGCCCGGCTTGTGTTGGACGTGTGGGAACGCGAGCCGGAGATTGCACCGGAGCTGCTGGCGCGGACCGATCTGGCGACGCCGCACATTGCCGGCTATTCTTTTGAGGGCCGGCTTAACGGGACGCTGGCCGTCTATCGCGAGGCCTGCCATTTTTTCGAGATCGAGGGTTCCTGGATGCCGGATGAACTCCTATTCCCCCCCGCCCCCGAAATCAGCCTCGATGCGCGCGGACTGACGGATGAGGCCGTGTTGCGGGAAATCACGCGCCGTGCCTATGACATCGAGGCCGATGATCGGGCCTTGCGCGCGGGAATCGGCGCCGACGCGACCGCGGCGGCCTTGCATTTTGAACAATTGCGCCGCAATTACCCGCCGCGCCGCGAGTTTACCGCTGTCAAACTGCGCATCGCACACGCGGAGCCCGCTTTGCTGGAGAAGGTTGCCGCATTGGGTTTCCAAGTCATGCCGTTTTGATTGCGGGCCGGCCTTTCCGTCTGCTGGCGCGATTGGATCTCGCCCATTTGCAGTTGGTTATGTGACGAATGCCTGCCGGATGGCGCAGCAGGGGTCATGTGCCGTCCGGGTCGCCGTAGTGTTTGCGGTAGCAGTCCGGGCAAATACCGTGGCTGACCTGGGCCGCGGAATGGTCGGCAATGTATTTCTCCAGATGGATCCAATTCTGCTGTTCGTCGCGGATTTTACGGCAGAATGAGCACATGGGAAGGATCCCCCGCAACTGCTTGATTTCCTCCATGGCAGCCGTCAACTTGCGATTCAATTGTTGCTGTTCAAAGAGCGCCGCATGAATCCGGGCCATGAGTATCGCCAGCCCGACAAAACAGAGCGCGCGAATCAGGGTATCCCAAGTGCCGATGAACCACGAAGACTCCGGTATGTCCGTGAGCAAGTCAATGAACAGCCAATCCCCGGCAGATAGCAAGGCGGCCAGAATTCCAAGCCACAAACCGCCAAACCAGGCCAAAAAGGCCACTGGCAGGAAGTAGAAGACAAAGAATTCAATTTCCTCGCCGGTGAGGTAGTCGAGCCATCCAATCAGCAGTATGCAAAGCAAGCCGGCGAGAGCTAGGATGATCTTTTGCGCTAGGTTCATAATATCGGCCTCGACTTTTACCGCCACGCGTACCGAACATGGTTATAGTTTGACAAATATCTTGACCGCCACACATAAAAAAAGAGCGAAAAGCGCAATGCGAAACATTCGCGCGTCCAATCGAAGCGCGGGCCGCCAAACGACTCTCTGCCACAATCGAGCGCTTTGGTCACCGGCTGCAACCGGCCGGACTTTTTTGGCCCTGCATCTCACACGGCCATGAGCGGGCGGGCTTCGCGTCTCGCGTTTTTGATAAAACGTGATGCTGGTTGGCGAAAACCTGTCTCGGCCGAACTTCTTCCACAGCGGAATGGCAAGTATTTTGCACAAAAAAGGGGGCACGCTCAAGGTTTCGTTTTTCCCTGATCGTTGGGCACAAAAAATGCTGTAGAGCATAAATGTTCTTTCAATCCCGCGTGCCATATATAGAATGAAAACGACGGGATTTTGTATTTTCCCGGGATACCGGAACGCGGGAGGACTAAATGAAGCAGACTGGCCTGTTCTCGGTTTTGGGACGATTGGCGCTGGGTCTTTCCATGGCGGCGTGTCTTTGGGGCTGCGAGAGCAACGACAGCCCGGACACGGATGATGTGGACAGCTATTTCAAGAAGCATCCTTATGTGTCGGACCCGCGCAACTCCCAGTATCCTTCCGATGTCTCGATTACTCCGTCGGACGCGACCGTGACTTATGTGGGGCAGACGGTTTCCTTTCGCGCGTCCGGCGGCGGCCGGCCGTACACCTGGGATGTCGCCAACACCGCGCGCGGCTATGTCTGGAGCGACGGCGGCGACGCCGGTTTTTACACCTGCACAGCGGTCGGGCCCAACGACGTGATTGTCTACGACCGCCACGGGCACGCGGCGATCGGCCGGATCAACAACTCGGTAGCGGCGCTGACGGCGACGGCGGTGCCCTCCACGCTCACGGTGGACGGCGCGCGCGCGCAGTTGACCGCCAATGGCGGCATTCCGCCTTACACATGGTCCGTGCAGGACGCGCTGCTGGGGCAGGTGGATTCATCGAGCGGCAGCAGCGTGGGTTACACGCGCAACAACCAGGGTGACAATACCGTGCGCGTGGTGGACTCAGCCGGCAGCACATATAGCATCGTGATCAGTCAGCCTTGAGGGGTGGGTGCGCGGGCTAAACACAATGTCCCGGATTGATATTAACTGGTTCCCGAATGCCTATTTGCCGCGCGGGTCGTTCGGCGGAGTGTTCCCTTTGCCTAGTCTGGTTATGTATGGAATAAGCTGATTGTACAGTAAATAACCGTCTGCGAGGTGGCTATGAAAACGCATCCTCAGCATCGTTGGTTCCGTTTTTGGGCGCCGGTGATTTGCACCGTCGCCTTTTTTTATGGCCGCGGGGCGGCGGCGCAGATCACGCTGGCGCCGGCTGTGACGAACGTCATTGCCGGCGACACCGTGCAGTTGACGCTCGCCAACCTGCCAACGGACACGAACAACCCCGCGCTGCGGTTTTCGATCTCGTCGAGCTTGGGCAGCCGCGTCACCGTGCCGGCCACCGCGGCGCAGGATTATGACTCACCGACCAGCTACGCTTCCATCGTCACCTTCGACGCGACCGGCGTGCAGCCCGGAGGTCCGGCATTGATCCGCGTGACGTTTACCAATGGTTTCTCCACCGTCACACTGACCTCGCGGGTCACCGTGGTTGCGCCGGTGCTGACGTTTGATTCCGCGCCCATCACCGTCAACGATGGCGAGACGGTGCCGGTCACGATCAGCCGCAACAGTTCCTCGGCGGCCTTGCAGGTGACGCTGATCAGCAGCGATGCGGACGTATTCGGCCTGGGCGCCGACCCGTATTTCATCAACTACAGCGGCAGCCTGACGATCAATTTTGATCCCTACCAGACCGATTATACCTTCTACCTGTCCGGTCTTTACATGCCGGGGGCCAGCGCGCTGCTTTATGCGCGCAACGGCACATTTCAGACCAGTGTCACGGTCAATGTTGCCGCCCACACCGGACCCTACACTCCGTTCTCGCTGGACGTGGTCGCCGGCAACACGGTTACGCTGGTCGCTGAAAACCTCCCCATCACAACCAACGACCCCCCGACGCGCGTGTTTTTCTTCCCGGAAGACACGGCGGTTCGGATCAGCGTGACCACCGACGTCTTCCAGGTGCTCGACCCGGCGACGGACAAAAACACCTATCGCTCATGGGTGCGTGTGCCGGTGGTCGGCATCAAGCGGATTGACGGCGTGCTGCCCGATCCGATTCCCATCAATGTCTCCTTCACCATGGATCCGATCTACGGCAGCTATGCCTCCGATGTGACCTATATCAACGTCCAGGATCCCACGATCGCATTCAACCCGATGGCCCCTTCGATGCGCGTAGGCGATACGATCCCGCTGGCCATCAAGCGCCAGTCGCTGGAAAACAACGCCAACCTGCCGTTTACGGTGACCATCGGCGACCCGTCGGTGATCGGCGTGGGCACCAACTCCGCCGTTTTGAACACCAACGCCGCGTTGAACACCCAATTTGACTTGTACCAATGGAGCCGGACGATCTATCTCTCCGCCCGCGCGATGGTGCAGGACATGGCGGCGACCAACGTGACGGTGACGGTGGCGGTCGGCAGTTACCGGACCAACGTCTCCGTGCTGGTCACGCGCGAGGGGGGGCTGGTTTTGACGCCGGTGAACCCGAGCGTTGCCGCCGGCGACACGCTGGCGATGACGGTGACGCGGACGACCGGCACCAATGTTTCGCCGCTGAACGTAACATTGACCAGCGACGACCCGTTGACCGCGATTGTGCCGGAGACCGCGACCCTGCCGGTAGGCAACCCGAGTTACGCCACCTTCAACGTCACGGGCCTTGTGCCCGGCTCGAGCGTCATCCGGGTCAGCGCACTGGGCGTGGACCCAACCAGCAACAGCTGCCGCACGGTCGTCGTCCGCAATCCAACCCTTGCCTTCGCGCCGGACCCGGCCTCCAATGTGGTCGGCGGCGCGCGCACGATCACGATCACACGTCCGTCCAACGAGGCCGGCGGCAAGTTGGATATCGCGCTCGCGACGCCCACGCCGGCGCTGGTGAGCCTCGCGACCGACCTCGTGTCCATCGCGGCCGGGCAAGTTGGCGGCACATTTACCGTGTATGGCCTGGCCGCCGGCCAGGGCACGATCGTGGCGCGCGTCGGCACCTACAGCACCAACCTGGCGATCAACGTTTCCGATCCGCAGTTGGGTTTTTCCCCGAACGTGGCGACCAGCGTTGTGGGCGGCGTCGGCGTCGTCACCATCACCCGCCCGGCCAACCAGGCCGGGACTGACCTGACGATTAACCTCGCGCTCACGCCCGCCGGGTTGTGCAATCTGGCCACCAACACGGTGACGATGGCCGCCGGCGCGATCAGCGTGAATGTCTCGCTCTACGGACAGGCGACCGGTTCCGGCGCGCTCCAGGCGCGCGTGGGCGCCTATACGACCAATGCGACCGTGGTCGTTGTGGAGCAGCAGGTGGATGACCCCGACGGCGATGGTTTGACGGACGAGTGGGAGGCCTACCTCGGCGGCAACCCCTACAACGCCTACTCGCTCGACCCGCTCGGCACCAACGGCGTCAATGACGGTCAGTACGACTCCGACGGCGACGGCCTGATCAACATGGATGAAATTGACAACTACCTGACTGACCCCGCGCGGCGCGACACGGATGATGACGGCGTCAACGACCAGTCCGAGGTTGCCCGCGACCTGACCAATCCGCGTCACCCGATGAGCGTTTCCAACTTCTACGAGCGCAGCCTGAACCTGGCCGCGATCCCGACCAACGGGTTCCTGTTGCCCAAGCAGGACCGCTTTATCTTCGGCACCAACGGCTGGACGGTGGAGTGCTGGGTCTGGCCGGGCACGGACGGGGACGGCGAGTTGTTCAGCTTTAACCGCAGCGGCACCAATAACGGGTTCTGGGTCGGGTTGGAGAACTACCGGCCCAAGACCCAGTTGCTCAACGGCACCAACGTGCTGGTCACCGCGGGCGGTGTCGGCGCGAACGGTTCGATCCAGCAACTGTCGCCGAACCAGTGGATGCACGTGGCGTATGTGTGGTCGCCGCTGAACCGCAGCCTGAACATTTACCTCGATGGCGTGCTGCTGATCGCGCAGATGACCTATGCCAACCCGGCATTCAACGGCGGCCAGGCCTGGTTCATGCGCGGTTTGACGAACGGTTATGTGGATGAGTTCCGCGTTTGGAATTACGACCGCACCTGGGATGAGCTATCCTACTGGCATAACCGGTATTTCCCAGCCATTTCCGGCTATGTTCAGGCGCCGATTTACGGTATCCCGCTGCTGGCCTACTACCGTTTTGACGACGACGCCAGCAACATTGTGGACTTCGCGCACCTGCCGCGGAAGAGCGATTTCTTCGCCGGCACCAATTACTTCCTGCCGAACACGGCCGGCATGACGGCGACCAACCCGGCGATGTCCCTGCTGGGCACGGACGACGAGGATGACGACGAACTGCCCGAGTGGTGGGCGGAAATCCACAACCTCGACCAGTATCCGTCCTTTGCCTACGGACCGGAGTTCCTGTACTACCAGGAAGACTCCAACAACGTCGGGCGCGTCAGTTTCTTCAAGACCTTCCGCGCTTACGGCTCGATCGGCAACCAGTCCGGCTGGGCGCAGGCGGTGGACGACATCGTCTATCAACCGAAAGACCGCAGCCTGGGCAACGACGGCCAGTTCGCCGTCTTCATGAAATACATCTACCTGCAGAAGACGCCGGAGGCGGCGACGTTGAACCTCTTCACGCCGGGGATGCAGTACACCGCGGCCTATGTCAATGGCCAGCGTGTGCCCGCGCCGGGCGGCGACACCAACCAGCAGCAGGTGCTCGACATCACGACCTACCTGCGCGCCGGCCGGAACATGATCTATGTCCGCTGCTCCAGCCTGTTGGATCTGTGGTACGACTATGCGCGCACGATTCCGGCCCTGCCGAACGCCGACGACCCGCACTTCGAGCGCGTGATCGGCAAGTTTGACGCCAGCCTGACCGTGGACGGTGTCCCGCACATTGTGCGCGGCGACACCAGCCGGCTGGATCCGCGCGCCGTCTGGTTCGGCATGACCTGGTCCATGCTCTGGCACATGACCCACGCCCAGCTTGGCGATCCCGTGCTGCCCGACCGCGAGAATCGCTTCCTGCCGGGCAATCCGGATTATGGTGTGCCGTTCAACGCGGACGCGGACAACCTGAACGCGCTTTACGAGTTCTTCTGTGGCACCAACCCGCGCAAGGAGGAGTCCAACAACGAAGGCGTCTTCGACAGCCAGGAGGACTTCGACCGCGACGGCCTGCTCAACGGCGAGGAGCAGGCCCGGATGAGCGACCCGCGCCTGCCGGACACCGATGACGACGGCTTGGGCGACGCCCCGGACGCGGTGGGCGACAACGATCCCGCCAGTTCGCTCAGCCCCGGCGTCTCGCGCGCGGTCATCCTCGGCGGCACGACCAACGACTATGTCGAGTTCCCGATGGCCAAGCGGTTTGCGTTGGATGCATGGACGCTGGAGGCATGGCTCCGGCCGGCGACCAACGAGACGGACGGCGGCGTGATCATCGAGCGCGCGGTTGGCCCGAACGGCGTCAACTACGAGCTGGGGCTGGCCACCAACAACACCCCGTACGTTCGCTTTGTCGCCAACGATGGCGCGGTCGTCATGGCCACCAACGGCCTGGCGCTGGGCACGAACTGGGCGCATCTGGCCGGCGTGTATGACGCCAACCGCCGCGAGTTGCGGCTCTATACCGGCGGCGTGCTTGCGGCATCGGCGGTGGTCGAGAAATCGCCGGCGATCTATGCCGGCGGCCCCGTGCATCAACGCATCGGCCGAGGCTTCGCCGGGGCGTTGGACGACCTGCGGATCTGGGGGACGGCCCGCACGGCGGCGGAGATTGCCGATCATTTCGAGGGCGCCCTGGTTGGCAACGAGGCCGGCCTGGCGGCCTACTACCGTTGCGACGACGGCACCAGCTTCCGGAGCGGCGCGCCGCTGGTCGGCACCAGCGCCAACAACGGCACCAACGGCTTGTTGCGCGTCAAGCCCTGGAGCTGGGGCCAGGTCGAGGACTACACCCGCCTTTACACCCGCGACTGGTGGGAAAAGTGGACGCACGCCGCTTCATTTGTCGGCGCGTCCGCGTTTTCCGCCGACGGGGACGGCGCGTTGATCATCCCGCCCTCGCTGCGGGTGACGCTCTACCCGTCCGGCGCGGTCACCAGCGGCGCGCAGTGGGCGATCCAGGGCTACGGTTCCTGGCGCGATAGCGGCGTGGCGGTTTACGAGGGGTTGGCGCCGACGAACTACACGATCCTGTTCCGCTCGGTCTATGGCTGGACTTCGCCGTCGAACCGCACGGTTGGCCTGACCAACGGCATGATGACTTCGATCAGCGAGACCTACATCCGCAACGGCGGCGTGGTGGTCAACCTCCAGTTCAATGACAACAACTCGCACAGCGCGCTCTGGCCGATCAGCAATGCCCAGTGGCGCGTCAGCAACGGGCCGTGGCGCAACAGCGGCGAGGTGGTGGATAACCTGACGCCGGGCGAGTACCTGATTGAGTTCCGGTCCATCCCCGGCTGGAGCGAGCCGGCGCCGCTGACCATTCAGATCCTGTCCGGCGGGACCGGTATTTATATCGGCCAATACGAGCCGGCCTCCGGCAGTTTGCAAATTTTCATCAATCCGGAAACCGTGCGGACCAACGGCGCCATGTGGCGGACCGGCGCCAGCGGCTGGACCAACAGCGGCGCGATTGTCACCGGCCTGCCGCTGGGCACGAACACGGTCTATTTCAATAACGTACCGCCGGCGCTGACGCCGACCAACCTGTCCTTCTATCTGACCAATGCCACGGTCGTGCAAGGCGTCGGCACCTACACCGAGGTCGGCTACCTGCAGGTTATCCTGCTGCCGACCGGGGCGATTCCGGCCGGCGCGCAGTGGCGGGTGGATGGCGGGGTATGGCAAAACAGCGGGATGACCAACGCGCTGGCCGTCGGCATCCACCAGGTGGACTACCGCTCGATCTTTGGCTGGCGCGCGCCGAACACGGACAGCAACGTGCTCGTCCAGCGGCTCGAGCGGCTGGTCATCACCAACTACTACGTCGAGGGCGAGCGCTCGATCTCGGGCACGATTTACACCGAGTCCGACTGGGAGAACCTCGCGCCGTTCTGCGCGCCGCCGGGCGACTGCTCCGGCACGGGCACCATTGTCGTTGGTGTCTGGTACTATGAAGCCGACGCGATTGGCTCGCCGATCGCGCGTTGGATGGACTATGTCGCCACCGGCCCGCTGCCGTTTTCGCCGACCAACACCTATAATTACGTGATCAACCGGCTGGACCCGCGCGGCGACGACATCGTCCCCGGCTACAAGCTGCAGGCGTGGATTGACGCCAACGCCAACGGCCGCTACGAGATCGGCGAGCCGCGCAGCCAGATCCAGTCCTTCTGGATGGGCGACGAGAACCGTGAGTCGGTGAACCTGACGATCAAGGATGACCAGGATGTGGACGGCCTGCCCGATTTCTGGGAGGTCCACTGGTTCGGCAACCTGGCGCAGACCGCGACAATTGACTACGATCGCGACGGCCTGAACAACGGCCAGGAATATTTCCTCTCGCAGTCCAGCAATGTGCTGGCCACGATCAATCCGGCCGATTACGACAGCGACGACGACGGAATGGATGATTTCTGGGAGTATGAGCGGTTCCTGAACAACCACGGGCTGAATCCTTGTAACTGGGACGCCACCGGCGACCTGGACGGCGACGCGCTCTCCAACCTGCGCGAGTACCTGGGCATGGACGACACTCCGCGACTCTTCCAGGATCCGACGGCCGCGCCCGGCGTCGCCACAACCAACATCCTCAGCTACGACTGGATGAACCCGCTCAACTACGACACCGACAATGACGGCCTGGTGGACAGCTTCGAGTGCGCGTGGTACGCCCCCTTGAGCGGGATCAGTCCGCTGGGCACCAACAACAACATGGCCGCCGACCCGGACGTGGACGGTCTGACCAGCTACCGCGAGCAATGCCTGTTAATGCAATTCCGCCAGGGCGGCTCGAATGACATCTGGACGCTGGGCACCAACGCGCTGCCGCGCGTCGCTACCAACGGCATCCGCGGCCTGTCGCCAAAACTCGCGCTGGGCGCGACCAACCTGACGCTGGAGGCGGATCTCGCGGCCCTGCGCCAGCACGCCTGGACCGACCCGGCCAACCCGGATACGGACGGCGATATCCTGCCGGACGGCTGGGAACTGGAGTTCAATCTCGACCCCAAGAGCGTGATCGGCAACGACGGCAAGTTCGGCGACCCCGACGCGGACGGCTTGCTGAACTACGAAGAGTATTACGGCCAGGACGGCTACCGCTTCACGACCCGCCCTTATGTCAACGGCACCGGTGACGAGACCAATCCGAAAGAGCATAACTGGCGGCCGGACTCGACCTACACCTGGCGCTGGTACTCCACGAACGCCGCCGATCCGACGATTACCGACCCGCGCGTCGGCAAGGGGACGCAGCGCGCTGAGACACTGGGCAGCGCGCAGCCGACGATCTCGCTGGGCACGGACTGGGGGCTTGATTCCGACGATGACGGGCTCAACGACAACATCGAGATTCATCCGCCGGCCGGTACGCCGGCATCAAGCCCGGTGTACTCGTGCGACCCGTTCATCCCGCGCGCGGCGCTGATCACGGCTGCGGCCGGCATCCTGATCCCCGATCCCGAGCCGGCCACCAACGGCGTGCGTGAAGACCTGCAGCGGCGCGACTGGACGATCGAGTGCATGGTCAAATTGCTGGGCACCAACCTCAACGGCTTCCTGTTTAACTTCCAGACCTACGCCGGCGGCGCCCGGACTGTTTACAGCCTGGCATTGGTCGGCAACCGGCCAGTCCTCGCCTCGCACAACAGCGACGGCGCGGTCTATACGTTGACCGCAAATGCCCTGCCCACCAACCAGTGGATCCACCTGGCCGGCGTCTGGAGCCATGCCAACAACGATCTCGAACTGTATCTCGACGGCATTCTCTTCCAGGGACAGGCGGTTTATGGCGAATGCGCTTCGAGCCTGATGCTGCCGGCGACCAACGCGCTGGCGCTGGCGGTCTCGCCGGACGGTTCGTTTGTCAACCAGCTCTACCTCGACGAAGTCCGCATCTGGGGGCTGGCCCGGACGCCGGCGCTGATCAATGCCTATGCGCGCCAGCTCGCGCCCGCGGCCAACGGCGATGACGTCTGGATTGACAATTACTGCGCGCAGTACTATGGCCAGAACGACACGCTGCTGGTCAACGGCGGCACGCTGTTTGAGGGCGAGCCGGGTATTCCGCTTTCGAATGTATATCGCGCCGGCGCGAGTTATTGGATTGACAACGGTGACGCACAATACAACCAGGCCAACGACGTTGTACTGGTCGGCGGCACCAACCTGGTCGAGGGGCTCAATGGCACGGCGGTCGCGAGTGTCCTGTACAACGACAAGGACCAGAGCGGCGGGTTCACCCGTAACAGCCTGCTGGCCTACTACCGCTTTGACGACGGCGGCACGTCAGCGGAAGACTTCGCCCGTCGGGCCAAGTCCGGCTTGCTGGGCGCGACGGATGAGAACTACCTCTTTGGCGACCGCGGCTATGCCCTGCCGACCAACGCTTTCAACTGGGTGACCAACGGCGCGGCCCCGGTGTTGGGCTGCGACCAATTCGGCGCCGACGACTCGGACGGCGATGGGATGCCTGACGCCTGGGAGGTGGTCAACCGCCTCAACCCGTATGATGACGGAGCGGGCGAGGAGACCGCCCCCGGTCTTAAGAACGGCCCGAACGGCCCGCTCGGCGATCCCGACGGCGATGGCTTGCTCAACCTCTATGAATACCACGCCGGCACGAACCCGCGCGCCCAGAACTCCGATGGCGACGAGACGCCGGACACGCAGGAGGACCGCGATGGCGACCTGGTGGTAAACATCATCGAACAGAGTCTTGGCAGCCGGCCGGATATTGTGGACACGGACGATGACGGCCTGACGGACAGCGAGGAGCAGTCCCGCGGCTCCGCCCCGGATGACCCAACCGACCCGCCGACCTCGCGCGCCGTCCGGTTCGGCGGCGACGCGACCGACTATCTGGAGGTGCCGGTGTCCTTCAAACAACGGCTCACTTCGTGGACGCTGGAGGCCTGGGTCAACCCGGACAGCGTCGCCGGCGGCGCCGGCACGATCATCCGCCGTGTCGTGCAGGAGGTCGGCGGCACCAATGCGCTCAACTTCCTGCTCGGCATCGAACCCGACGGATCGGGCGGCCTGCGCGCCTATGCCGGCTATGTGCTGACCGACGGCCGCGCGTTCCTGCAGAGCGGCGGCGCGATCGCGACCGGCGTCTGGACGCACGTCGCGGCCAGCTATAACGGCGATGCCGCCATGCTGATCATCTATACCAACGGGTGGATCGCGGCGACCAACAACACGTTCAACGAGGCCCCCCCGATCAACGGCCTGGGCGGCCAGACCTTTGTCCGGATCGGCGAGGATTTCGGCGGTCTGGTTGATGAACTACGGATCTGGAACTCGGCCCGCCTCGGGCACGACATCTCGAACGGGATGTACAAGGCGTTTGCGACCACGGACACCAACTTGGCGCACAACTTCCGCTTCGACGACGGCCAGGCCAACACCAATGCGATCCCGTTCGGCCTCTACCATCAACCGCACGGGGCGCAGGACTTCACCTACACGGCGGACTGGAACCAGCAGTGGCGGCACGCCGCGGCGGCCCACGGCAACGTCACGTTCTTCGAACCGGGCGCGATCGTTCCGCCGCCGAGCCTGCGGGTCACCCTTTACCCGACCGCCGCGATCCAGGCCGGCGCGCAGTGGTCCGTGGACGGCGGAGCCTGGCAGAACAGCGGCACGATCCGCTACGATTTGGAGGCCGGTGCGCACACCATCCTCTACAAGTCGCTCAGCGGCTGGACCGCGCCGACCAACGAGACCGTCATCCTGTCCAACGCCGTTGCGACCGCGCTCAGCCGGGTTTACCTGGCGAACGGCCGCCTGCGGGTGACAATCGAGCCCGAAGAAGTCCGGCTGGCCGGCGCCCAGTGGCGCGTGGACCTCGGCGCCTGGACCAACAGCGGCGCGACCATCACCAACCTTTCACCGGGCGCGCACTTGGTGGACTTCCTGCCGGTCGCGGGCTGGTCTGAGCCGCCGGCCGAGAGCATCTTCATCCCCGAGGGCCAGTTGGTGGACATCCCGCGCAGTTACTCGCCGACTTACGGTTACCTCTGCGTCACCATCGAGCCGAGCAACGCGGTTGCGGCCGGCGCGCAATGGCGCGTGATGGGCGGCGGCTGGCAGGCCAGCGGCGTGACGAACCTGCTGCGGACCGGCGTTTACACGGTGGACTTTGCGCCGGTCGCCAACTGGATCACGCCGGAGGCGCTGACCAACGCGGTGGTCCAGTCCGGGGTGGTCACGCGCATCACCGCGGTGTACCGTGAGGGTATCCAGTCGGCCTCCGGCTCCATCGAAAACCGTTCGGTTTGGCAGAATGTTTCGCCGTGGGCGCTGCCGCCGGGCGATGGCTCCGCCACCGGCCAGGTTATGGTGGGCGTCTGGAGCATGTACAGCGAGGTCAAGGGCCTGCCGCAGTACCGCACGTTCCTGAACGCCACCAACCCGCTGCCGTTCGGCTATGGCGCGACCTTCAGCTACGTCATCGGGCCGCTGGCCTACCTGCGGGCGCCGATGCCGAACCATCCGGACGAGGTGTATCTGCTGAAAGCCTGGATTGACGGCAACGCCAACGGCGAATTTGAAGAGGGCGAACCGAGCAGCGAGACCGTTTCCTTCCAGTTCTACGAGGCTATGGGCTCGGCCCCCAACATCAACGTGACGGTCGTGGATGACCTCGACGGCGACGGCCTGCCCGACTGGTGGGAGATCCACTGGTTCGGCAACACCGCCCAGGCCGCGGCCGGCGACTACGACCGCGACGGCTTGAGCAACCTCCAGGAATACAACCTGGCGATGAGCACCAACCTGCTCGCCGCGCTCAACCCCGCGCACTATGACAGCGACGCCGACGGCATGGATGATTTGTGGGAGTACGAGCGCTTCATTGGCGGCCTGGGCCTGAACCCGACCACCAATGACGCGGCCGGCGACCTCGATGGCGAGGGCCTCTCCAATATCCGCGAGTACAACGGTATGGATCAGTTGCCGCGGATCACCCAGGATCCAAAGGCTGCCGTCGGCATCGCGACCACCAATATCATCAGCACCGACGCGCTCAACGCGATGGATGTTGACACCGACAACGACGGCCTGATTGACAGCTTCGAGGCCGCCTGGTATGACCCGGCTGGCGGGATCAATCCGCGCGGGACAAACGACAACAAAGCCGCCGACAGCGATCACGACGGCCTGCCGCACTACCGCGAACAATGCCTCCTGCCGCAACTGGCGCAAGGCGGTTCCAACGACGTCTGGTCGCTCGGCACCAATGCGTTCCCGGTCATGAATCTCAACGGTCTCCGAGCTTTTAGCCCGAAACTGCTGCTGGGCGCGACCAACGCGTTGTTTGTGGATGACATCGCCGCCCTGCGCAACCACGCGTGGACCTGCCCGACGGCGCACGACACCGATGGCGATCTGCTCCCGGACGGCTGGGAAGTCGAGTTCAATCTCGACCCGCGCAGCGCGATCGGCGCCAACGGGTTCGGCGGCGATCCCGACGGCGACACGCTCCTGAATTGGCAGGAGTACCTGGGCCAGGATGGCAATCGCCTGACCAACAGCCCGTACATCAGCGGCACCGGCGACGAGACCAACCCGAAGGAGCACAACGTCCGACCCGACAGCACCGGCCCCGGCCCGGGGATTGCGCGGCCCGTCGTGGCGACAAATTACTGGGTGCAGCACGCTGACTCCCCGACGAACGGCACGCTCGGCTCGGCCCGCCCGACGGCCAGCCTGGGTGTGGACTCCGGCGTGGACACGGATGACGACGGCCTGCCCGACAACGTCGAAATCCAGATGGAATATGCTGCTCTCGGTGTGGATCCGAGCCCGGTGCACTCCATGTCGCCCTTCATCAAGCGCGCCGCCCGCATCACGGCGACCAACGGCATCCCGATTCCGGATCCGGAAGGTACGGCGGCTCGCGGCTACAGCCCGCTCTTGCACGCCCGCGACTGGACGGTGGAGTGCTATGTTAAGTTGTTGGACCCGGATATGAGCGGCGCGCTAATCCGCAATGTCGGGCCGACCGCAGGCGGGCCGATCAGCTATGAACTCGCCCTCACGGGCAACGTGGCCGTGATCCAATTCCAGACCGTTGCCGGCTACCTCTACAAAGTCGTTGGGCCCGAACTGCCGACCAACCGCTGGATTCACCTGGCCGGCGTGTGGAACGACATGGACAACAGCCTGGCGCTCTACGTGGATGGCGTCTTCGTGCAGGAGCAGCGGGTCACGGAGGAGGCGCAGACGATCCAGTTGTATCCGTCCGCTGAACCGGTCCGGATCGGCGTCTCCGATGCCGCGACCTTCGTCAACAAGCTGTTCATGGACGAAATCCGCATCTGGGGCGCGGCGCGCACGGCGGATGAGATCGAGCGCTACCGCACGCGGCTGGCGCCGCAGAACGCGACGAACCTCCTGGCTTATTACCGGTTCGACGACGGCGGCACGACGGCGGAGGACTTCACCCGCAAGGCCCAGAACGGGTTGCTTGGCGCGGTGTCGGTGAACTACACGTACGGCGACCGCGGTTGGGCTTTGTCGAACGGGTTTGCGTTCGTGACCAACGACTTCGCGCCGGTGTTGGGCGTGGATTACCGCGGCGCGGACGATGCGGATGGCGACGGGATGCCGGACGATTGGGAGATGGTCAACCACCTCGACCCGAATTCGGCTGACGGCGTCAATGGGGCGTGGGGCGATTTGGACGGCGACGGTCTGGTGAACATCTACGAGTTCTGGGCCGACACGAACCCGCGCGCGTGGGACACCGACCAGAACGGCGTCTATGATACGCAGGAGGATCGCGACGGCGACACGGTGGTTAACGTGACCGAGCAGGCGCTCGGCAGCCGGCCGGACATCGTGGACACGGATGACGACAGCTTGGCGGACAATGAGGAACAATCCGCCGGCACGAATCCGGCCGACCCGATGGATCCGCCGGTGTCGCGCGCGTTGGAGTTCGGCGGCGCGCCGTCCGATTACCTGGAAGTCCCGATCGCGTTCAGCCAGCGACTGATGAATTGGACGATCGAGGCCTGGGTCAACCCGACGAATGTCGCCGATGGCGCCGGTGTGATCCTCGAGCGCGTCGTCCAGAACCTGGGCGGCGGCACGAACGCCATCAACTACATGCTGGGCTTGGAGGCCGACGGCTTGGGTGGGCTGCGCGCCTACGCGGGGTACGTGTTGGCCGACGGCCAGCGCTTTGTGCTTAGCGGCGGAACGATCGCGGCCGGAACCTGGACGCATATCGCGGCCACCTATAACAATTCGGCGGCCACCTTGGTGATCTCCACCACCGGCCAGGGCGCGGCGGCCACGCGCGCCTTCAACCTCGCGCCGCCGATGAACGGCAAGGGCGGCGAGACCTTTGTGCGGATCGGCCCGGACTTCGGTGGCCGGATTGACGAGGTCCGGCTATGGAACGTCGCGCGCACCGCGCTTGAGGTCACCAACAACCTGAACCGCGGGCTCTCGATGGGCACGACCAACCTCGTGCACAGCTTCCGGTTCGATGACAGCGAGGCCAACACCAACGCCTTCCCATTCGGCATCTACCACCAGCCGCAGGGGGCGCAGGACTTCATGTTCGTGAACGACTGGAACGAGCAGTGGCGGCACGCCGCCCGCAAAGCCGGCGCGGTCCGGTTTGTCGAGCCGGGCGCGATCCTGCCGCCGCCGAACCTGCGCGTGATCTTGCTGCCGGAGGAGGCCGCGCTGGCCGGCGCGCGCTGGTCCGTGGACGGCGGGCAGACCTGGAATAACAGCGGCGCAACGCTGCACAACCTGGTCGCGGGCACCAACGAGGTGCTTTACAGCATTGTTGCCGGCTGGACGGCCCCGGCGACCGAACGGATCGTGTTGACCAACGGCACGGTAACCACGCTGAACCGGACCTACCTGCGCAATGGCAGCCTGCAGATCTTCCTCGAACCGCCGCTGGCGCGCGACCAGGGCGCGCAGTGGCGCGTGGACGGCGGCGG
The DNA here is from genome assembly GCA_964570325.1 of uncultured Verrucomicrobiota bacterium. Classification (GTDB taxonomy): domain Bacteria; phylum Verrucomicrobiota; class Kiritimatiellia; order CAIQIC01; family CAZMXS01; genus CAZMXS01. Next base: position 18,464 of record CAZMXS010000034.1, read on the forward strand.
CTGGACCAACAGCGGCGTCGTGGTCACCAACCTGGCTCCGGGCCCGCACACGGTGGACTTCAAGACCATTGATGGTTGGGAGGCGCCGTCGAGCACCAACCTGGTCCTTAGCGAGGCCTACGCGCTCATCCGGACCTATTACTATGAGGCGAGCGAGGGCTTCCTGGTCGTCACCATCCTGCCGACCAACGCGATCGCCGCCGGCGCCCAGTGGCGCCTTGACGGCGGCGTCTGGCAGGCGAGCGGCGTCACGAACATCGTTCGCAGCGGGACGCACACGGTTGAGTTCCTGGCGATTCCGGGCTGGACCGCTCCGGCGGCGTTCACCAACGTCGCGATCCTCCGTGGCGCGACCAATTCCGTGACCGGCATTTACCAACAGGGGGTGCAGTCCATCTCCGGCTATGTCTTCAACGAGTCGCTGTGGGACAATCTCGGCGTGCACAGCCTGCCGCCGGGCGACGGCACCGGCACCGGCACGGTCATCGTCGGTATCTGGAACTATGGCTCGTCGCTGATCGGCGCGCCGATTCTGGGCTACAGCGCCAGCTTGTTGACGACGAACCTGCCGTTTGCCGCGCCCGACGGGCTCCCGTACACGATTGAGCACGTTGCCGTGAAGGGCACGATCGAGATTCCCGGCTACACGCTGATGGCGTGGATTGACGGCAACGCCAACGGCGCCTATGAGCTCGGCGAGCCGCGCAGCGGCGGCCAGGATTTCTCCATGTTGAGCGAAGCGGGACTCTCCGCCGTCAATGTGACCATCGGCGACGACGCCAACACCAACAACCTGCCGGATTGGTGGGAGGCGCACTGGTTCCGCAATCTTGACCAGCGCGCGGCCGATGACTACGACCGCGACGGCCTGTCGAATGGCGAGGAATACCAGCTTTCGATCAGCACCAACCTGCTTGCCGCGCTCAACCCGGCGCACTTCGACAGTGACGGTGACGGCATGGACGACTGGTGGGAGTACGCGCACTTCGCTCGCGGGCGCGGCCTGATTCCGACCACCAACGACGCCACTGGCGACGTGGACGGCGAGGGTCTGTCGAACTACCGCGAATACCTTGGCCTCGACGATTTGCCGCGGATTGCCCAGAATCCGCTTAAAGCCGCCGGTATCGCCGTGACCAACATCCTCAGCTCGGATGCGCTCAACCCGCGCGATATTGACACGGATAATGACGGTTTGGTGGACAGCTTCGAGTTTGCCTGGTATGCCCCGGCCGCGGGCATCCGGCCGCTGGGCACCAACGACAACCTGGCCGCTGACTCCGATCAGGATGGCATGACGCACTACCGCGAGCAGTGCCTCTTGCTCCAATTCCGCGAGGGTGCGACCAACGACATCTGGTCCGACGGCACCAATGGCTGGCCGGGCGTGGATGCCGACGGCATTCGCGCCTTCGTGCCCAAAGTGGCTTTGGGCGCCACGAACCTGCTGCTGACCAACGATATCCTGGCCCTGCGTGGCCACGCCTGGACCGATCCGGCGGACTGGGACACGGATGACGACCTCTTGCCGGATGGTTGGGAAGTGGAGTTTGCTCTTGATCCGCGCGATGCCACCGGCGACGACGGCTTCTGGGGCGACCCCGACGGTGACACGCTGATCAACCAGCAGGAGTTCCTGGGCCAGGACGGCAATCGCAACACGAACAATCCGTATGTCAGCGGCACCGGCGACGAGACCAATCCGAACGAACACAACGTCCGGCCTGACAGCACCGGCGTCGGCCCCGGAATCGCGCGTCCGACGCTGCCCGCCAATTACTGGTATGACTATGGGGCTTGGCCGACCAACGGCACGCTCGGCGCGGCGCTACCGACGCTCAGTATGGGAACCGACTTCGGCCTGGATACGGACGACGACGGCCTGGCGGACCAGGTCGAAATCCAGATGGAATACCTGGCCCTCGGCGTGGACCCGAGCCCGGTCCACTCGATGTCGCCCTTCATCAAACGCGCCGCCCGTGTCACGGATGTCAATGGTATCCTGATCCCGGATCCGGAGGGCAGCCTGACGCGCGGTTACAGCCCGCTGCTGCATAAGCGCGACTGGACGGTGGAGTGCTACGTCAAGCTGACCGGCACGAACCTGAACGGCGCGCTGGTGTATAACCCGGGTCCGCTGGGACTGGGTGACATCAGCTACGCGCTGGTGCTCTCCAATAACCAGGTGTTCGTCATGTTTAACACCCTCGGCGGGTTCCTTTACAAGACGGCCGGCCCGGTGCTGCCGCCAAACCGGTGGATTCATCTTGCCGGTGTTTGGGACCATGGCAACAACAGCCTTGGCCTTTACGTGGACGGCATTTTCGTACAGGAGCAGCGAGTTTACGAGGACGCGCTTTCCAGCCGGTTCTACCTGTCCGGCGGCCAGCCGCGCCTGGGCTGGGATCCGTCCGGTTCCCTGGTCAACCGGCTCTATCTGGATGAAGTTCGCATCTGGGGCGCGGCGCGCACGGCGGATGAGATCGAGCGCTACCGCACGCGGCTGGCGCCGCAGAACGCGACGAACCTCCTGGCTTATTACCGGTTCGACGACGGCGGCACGACGGCGGAGGACTTCACCCGCAAGGCCCAGAACGGGTTGCTTGGCGCGGTGTCGGTGAACTACACGTACGGCGACCGCGGTTGGGCTTTGTCGAACGGGTTTGCGTTCGTGACCAACGACTTCGCGCCGGTGTTGGGCGTGGATTACCGCGGCGCGGACGATGCGGATGGCGACGGGATGCCGGACGATTGGGAGATGGTCAACCACCTCGACCCGAATTCGGCTGACGGCGTCAATGGGGCGTGGGGCGATTTGGACGGCGACGGTCTGGTGAACATCTACGAGTTCTGGGCCGACACGAACCCGCGCGCGTGGGACACCGACCAGAACGGGGTTTTCGACACGCAGGAGGATCGCGACGGCGATTTCGTGGTCAACGTGACCGAGCAGGCGCTCGGCAGCCGGCCGGACATGGTGGATACGGATGATGACGGGCTGACCGACGACGAGGAACGCGCCGCCGGCACGAACCCGGCTGACCCGGCCGATCCGCCAGTGTCGCGCGCGTTGCATTTCGCGGGCGGAACCAATGACTACCTCGACATCCCGATCAATCTCGGCCAGCGCTTAATGAACTGGACCGTCGAGGCCTGGGTCAATCCGACCAACGTGGCCGAGGGCGCCGGTGTGATCCTCGAGCGTGTGGTCCAGAACCTGGGCGGCGGCACGAACGCGATCAACTATGTGTTGGGCCTGGAGGCCGACGGACTGGGTGGGTTGCGCGCCTACGCCGGTTATGTGCTGGCCGATGGGCAGGCGTTCATCCTGCGCGGCGGCGCCATCGCCACCGGCGCCTGGACGCATCTGGCCGCGAGCTACGACAACACCAACTCGACGCTGGCTATCTACACCAACGGCCAGGTCGCGGTTATGACCAATGGCTTCAACCGGGCCCCGCCGATGAATGGCAAGGGCGGCGAGACGTATGTTCGGATCGGCGCTGATTTCGGCGGCCGGCTTGATGAGTTGCGCCTATGGGGCGTCGCCCGCTCCGAGGCGGACGTCAGTAACAACATTAACCGGGCGCTGTCGGCCGGCACGAGCAATCTGGTGCACAGTTTCCGGTTCGATGATAGCCAAGCCAACACCAACGTTCTGCCGTTCGGCCCATTCCATCAGCCGTGGGGCGCGCAGGACTTCATGTATGCCCGGGATTGGAACGACCAGTGGCGGCACGCGGCCATGCTGCGCGGCGCGGTGGAATTCGTTGAACCCGGCGCGATCCTGCCGCCGCCGAGCCTGCGCATCATCCTGCAGCCGGCCGAGGCGGTCGCGGAGGGCGCGCGCTGGTCGCTCGATGGCGGCCAGACCTGGAACAACAGCGGCGACACGCTGCATAACCTGTTCGCGGGCACGAACGCGGTGATCTACACCGACATTACCGGCTGGACCGAGCCGGGCAACGAGACGATCGTGCTGACCAACGGCACGGCGACCACGCTGATTCGCACTTACCTGCGCAACGGCAGCCTGCAGATCATCCTCGAACCGGCCCTGGCGCGCGACGAGGGCGCGCAGTGGCGTGTGGACGGCGGCGGCTGGACCAACAGCGCTACGGTGGTTACCAACCTGGCTCCCGGCCCGCACCTGGTGGACTTCAAGACGATCGAGGGCTGGGACACTCCGCCCAGCACCAACATCACGCTGCCCGCGGGATCCGCCCTGGTCCAGACCTATTACTATGTCCTGACGGAGGGCTTCCTCGTGGTGCATCTCGACCCGACCAACGCCGTGGCCGCGGGCGCCCAGTGGCAGCTCAACGGCGGCTCCTGGCAGAACAGTGACGTGACCAACCGCCTGCGCACCGGCAGCTACACGATCAACTTCCGCAATATCGCGGGCTGGACGACGCCGGCGGCGCAATCCAATGTGCTGGTTACGCGCGAGGGCACCAACCTGGTCATCGGCACCTACCTGCAGGGCGTGCGGCCGATCTCGGGCTATGTCTTCAACCAGTCGCTGTGGGACAACCTCGGTCTGCATAGTCTGCCGCCGGGCGACGGCACCGGAACGGGCACGGTGATCGTCGGCGTCTGGCACTACGGTTCGGCCGTGATCGGCCCGCCGATCAGCGACTACCGCACCAACCTGTTGACGACGGCCCTGCCGTTTTCCGTTCCAGGCGGCCTGCCGTACATGATCCAGAACATCGCGCTGGCGGGCACCGAGCAGAATCCGGCCTACAAACTGATGGCGTGGATTGACGGTGATGCCAACGGTGGCTATGACCCTGGTGAGCCGCGCAGCCAAATCCAACCGTTTGCCATGCTCAACGACGCCGGCTTGTCCGCCCAGAATGTGACGATCGGCGACGATATGAACACCAACAGCCTGCCCGACTGGTGGGAAATCCACTGGTTCGGCAATCTTGATCAGACGGCCGATGGCGACTATGACCGCGACGGCTTCTCGAACCTGGCCGAGTACAACCTGTCGCGCCTGACCAATGCGCTCGCGGCCCTGAACCCGGCGCACTTCGACAGCGACGGCGACGGCATGGACGACAAGTGGGAGTGGGATCGCTGGGCCGGCGGCGCCGGCCTGAACCCGGCGACCAACGACGCGCTCGGCGATGTGGACGGCGACGGTCTTTCCAACTACCGCGAATACATGGGTATGGATGACCTGCCGCAGATGATGCAGGACCACACGGCCGCGACCGGCATTGCGCGGACGAACGCGGCCAGCGCGGACGCCATGAACCCGCTGGACATTGACAGCGACGGCGACTGGCTCGTGGATAGCTTTGAAGCGGCCTGGTACTTCCCGGCGGCTTTCATTGACCCGCTTGGCACCAACGGCATTCTCGGTTTGGACCCGGACAAGGATGGCCTGCCGCACTACCGCGAGCAGTGTCTCCTGATGCAATTCCGGCAGGGCGCCTCGAACGACATCTGGTCGCTCGGCACCAACGGCTGGCCCGTCACCGCCGCGAACGGCATCCGCGAGTTCGCGCCCAAGCTGGCATTGGGCGCCACCAACGCCACGCTCGACGCCGACCTGGCCGCGCTGCGCGCGCATGAGTGGACGCACCCGGTCAATCCGGACACGGACGCGGACCTGCTCCCGGACGGCTGGGAGGTGGAATACGCCCTCGACCCGCGCGATGCCACCGGCGACAATGGGTTCTGGGGCGATCCGGACAACGACCTGCTCTACAACACGCAGGAATACCTCGGCCAGGATGGCGACCGCTCAACGAACACCGAATTCATCAGCGGCACGGGCGACGAAACCAATCCGAATGAACACAACTGGCGGCCGGACAGCACCGGCGTGGGTCCGGGCCTGGCGCGGCCGGTTGTGCCGGCCAACTGGTGGAACGCATGCGGCGGCTGGCCGAATTACGGCACGCTCGGCGCGGCGCTGCCGACATTCAGCCTCGGCGCCGATGGCGGCGCGGACACGGACGATGACGGCGTATCCGACTCAACCGAGCTGTGGCAGGAGTACTTGAGCCTCGGCTTTGATCCGAGCCCGGTGCACTCGATGTCGCCGTTCTTCAAGAAGTCGGCGCGGGTCACGAGCATGAACGGCATTCCGCTGCCGGATCCGGAGGGCGGCTTGACCCGTGGCTGGCTCCCGCTGCTGCACGGCCGCGCATGGACGCTGGAATGCTACGTCAAACTGTTGCGGAACAACTTGAACGGCTCGCTGATTCTGATCCCGGGCCCGCTCGGGCTGGGCGACATCAGCGCCGAGATCGCGTTGAGCACCAACGAAGTCGGCGTCAGTTTCCACACCGTCGGCGGCTTCTACTACCGTACCGCCGGGCCGGTGCTGCCGACCAACCGCTGGATCCACCTCGCGGGCGTCTGGGATCCGCTGAACAACGCGCTCTCGCTGTACGTGGATGGCGTGTTTGTCCAGACCAAGCGCGTCTATGAGGAGGCGCTTTCCAGCCGGTGTTACACCTCGGCCGAACAGCCGGTGATCGGCTACTCCGGCGACGGCTCGATGGCGAACAACTTGCTGGTGGACGAAGTGCGTATCTGGACCGTGGCGCGCACAGCCGATCAGATCGAGCAATACCGGCGCAAGCTGGTTCCGCAGAACGCGTGGGGCCTGGCGGCCTACTACCGGTTCGACGACGGCGGCGCCACCGCCGAGGACTTCGCGCGCAAGGCGCAGAACGGCCTGCTGGGCGCGGAGACCAATAACTACACCTACGGCGACTTCGGCTACGCGCTTTCCAACGGCTTCGTATTCGTGACCAACGACTACGCGAATGTGCTTGGCGTGGACGCGCGCGGCGCGGACGACACCGATGGCGACGGCCTGCCCGACGACTGGGAAGTCATGAATCACCTCAACCCGTTCTCGACCAACTACCCGTACGGCGCCAACGACGATCCGGACGGCGATTCGCTCGTGAACATTTACGAGTACTGGGCTGACACCAATCCGCGCGCGTGGGATACCGCCCAACCGCAGCATCTGGACACCCAGGGCGACCGCGACGGCGACGGCCTGTTGAACCTGATGGAACAGGTGCTGGGTACCCGGCCGGATATTGTGGACACGGATGACGACGGGCTGAACGACGGCGAGGAATATGCCCGCGGCTCCAACCCGGCCGAGGCCAACGACCCGCCGGTGGCGCGCGGCATCGTGCTTGGCGGCGCGGCGACCGACTACGTCGAGATCCCCATCGCGCTGGTCCAACGCCTGCCCGAGTGGACGATTGAGGCGTGGGTCAATCCGGACAGTGTCGCCGGCGGCGCGGGCGCCTTGCTGCGGCGCGTCGTCCAGGCGTTGCCGGGCGGTTACGCGATGAACTTCACCCTTGGCCTCGAGCCGGACGGCCTCGGCGGCCTGCGCGCCTACGCGGGTTTTGTGACGGACACCGGCCAATCGAACATCATCCGCGGCGGTTCCGTCCCGGCCGGCGCATGGTCGCAACTGGCGGCCTCGTTCGATAGCCGAACCGCGGCCTTGAACTTGTACTTCAACGGCGGGTTGATCGCGGCTACCAACACCTTCGCCGCGGCCCCGCCGATCAACGGCCAGGGCGGCAACACATTCGTCCGCGCGGGTGAGGATATTGCCGGCCAGATTGACGAAGTCCGCATCTGGAGCGTCGTCCGTACGCCGCTCGAGATTACCTCCTATTACAACCGCGTGGTGAACTCGGCGCAGTCGAACCTGGTGAACTACTTCCGGTTCGACGACAACCAGGCTTCGTCCACGAATATGGCGTTCAACACTTACCACCAACCGCATGGCGCGCAGGACTATCACTATCCGAGCGACTGGAGTAACCAGTGGATCCACGCGGCGACACTGGTCGGCAACACGCAGTTCCGCGAGCCCGGCGCCTTGCTGGTGCCCCCGATCCTGCGCGTCTTCCTGGAGCCGCCGGCGGCGGTGGAGAAGGGCGCGCGGTGGCGGGCCAACAACGGCGACTGGCAGCTCAGCGGCGCCTCGCTGGACGACCTGCTGGGTGGCACCAACTTCCTCTTCTATAAGGAACTGTCCGGCTGGACCGCGCCAAGCAACGAGGTCATCGTGCTGACCAATGGGGTCACCACCACGCTGTACCGCGAGTATCTGCTCAACGGCGATCTGACGGTGGGCTTGTCGCCCAACGACGCGATCGCCGCCGGCGCGCAGTGGAGCGTGGCGGGTCGCGGCTGGACCAACAGCGGCGCGACCGTGACCAACCTGACGCCGGGCTACCAGTTGGTGGTCTTCAAGCCGATTGATGGCTGGATCGAGCCCGACCCGACGAACTTGCTGGTCGTTTCCGGTGTGAACAGCATCTACAACGTCGCGCCTTACATCCGGGCGGATGACACGGTCGCCGGCTACATGGTTCCGCCGGACGTGCTGGCGCTGGGCGCGCGTTGGAGCCTGGACGGCGGCGGCTCCTATACCAACGGCCAGGTCGTGCCGGTCACGGTTGGCGCGCATGTGATGTCGTTCAGCGATGTGTCCGAGGAATGGATCACCCCGACCAACATCCCGTTCATCTCGACCGGCGGCGGGCGCATCTCGATTACCGGCGTTTACGTCCACGTGACCGGCCTGCGGATGTTCATCGAGCCGCCTGAGGCGCGCGCGATGGGCGCGCAGTGGCGTATCGCGGCCGGCGCCACCAATTGGCTGAACAGCGGGCGCTTGCTGGCCCTGACGCCGGGCTTCTGGACGGTCGAGTTCAAGCCGATTGCCAACTGGACCAAGCCCAACAACGTCAGCGCACAGGTGACCTACACGAACATCACGCGACTGACGAACACCTATTACAATTACATCGTGCTGACGGGTGGAATGGTGGCGTTCAGCTTCAACGCGCCGCGCGACATCTGGATTGATGCCGCGCGCCGGCTGTGGGTGGCGGACGGCCTGAACCATCGGATCTTCGTGATCTCGAACGACATCTACGCGGTCACGAACTATGGCGAGAACGGCACGGGGCTCGGCCAGTTGAACAACCCGCGCGGCGTCACGCTTGATGCCGCGGGCAATCTCTGGGTGGCGGACACGGGCAATCACCGCATTCAGCGGCGGCTGGCGGCGACCGGTGTGTGGACGGCGTTTGGCGGCCCGAGCGCCGGGTCGGGGTTGGGCCAGTTCTCCAGCCCGATGGACCTCGAGTTCGACGCGGGTGGTTATCTTTACGTGGCGGACAGCGGCAACAATCGCGTCCAGCGTATGTCGCCGGGCGGCGTTTGGTCGGTGTGGCTCGCCGCCGGCACGGGCAACGGCCAGGTGACCGATCCACGCGGTGTCTTCTTCGATCCGCTTGGGAATTTGTTTGTTGCCGATGTGCCGGCGACGGATCAAGGCCGCGTCCAGAAGATCAGCGCGGCCGGCGCTTACATGGAAACCGTCGGCAGCTATACCGCGCCGCTGGGCGAACTGAAACGGCCGCGCAATATGGCCCTGCGCGTGGGCGGCACGAACGGTTTCGTGACCGCGAACACCGGCAACAGCCGGCTGGCGCTCAAGGACTTCAACACCGGCGTCTGGAGCAATATGTTCCCGGCCGGAGCGTTAAGCGAGCCGGAGGGCGTCGCGGTCAATGCGTCCAACGAGATGTACATCGCCGACACCGGCAACAACCGAATTCTGAAGGTCACGCCGGTGACCATTCCGCCGATTGGCCCGGTGGCGCTCGCTTTTGCGGGCGGCAGTCCGACCAATGGCATGGTGGTCGGATGGCCGGGGGTTGCGACCTGGACGTATTGGGTTACGCGGGCGACGAATATTTACGGCCGGGGCGGCTGGCAGATGTTGAACGGTTATATTCCGGGCGTGGATGGCCTCCAGCGCTACACGAATATGCCGCTCGGGGCCGGCAGTCCGGTGTATTACCGGGTGGAAGGGACGTATTAAGACCGACAATAGGCGATGAATTGAAAAGCGGCGCGAGATACCTCGACCCGTTCGCGGCGGTGGATGAGTATTCGGGGTGACCCGGTAAGCGTAACGGTCATTCTGAAGAAGTCCCCCGCAAGGGTGAAGCGACGAGGAATCTCGTATTTTGGGAATTTGTTCGGTTTAGAACACGAGGGTCCATGATGAAAAAGACGAAACACGTCGTACCAAGGACGATGGGGCTGGCGTTGATGGCGGTTTGCCTGATGGTCCCGGCGCTTGCGCTGGGCAGTTCCATCTCGGGCAACATCAACAATAATTCCGCCTGGCGCAACAGCGACGATATTTTCCCGCCACCGCCCGGCGACGGCGAGGGGCAGGGGGCGCTGATTGTCGGCGTCTGGAGTTCGTCGGGTCAGGCTGTCGGCACGCCGCTGAAGAGCCAGACCATCAAGGTCAAGCAATCGCTGCCGTTGAGCGAGCCGTATCCGCCCTACACGCTGGGCAGCATCATGGACCCGCTGGCGGACGGCGGGTATTACGTGCTGGCGTGGATTGACGGCAACGACAACGGCAAGTACGAGCTGGGCGAGCCGGCCAGCCCCGTGGCCACCGTCCAGATTTCCGACAGCCAGCCGGTCCAGGGCGTCAACCTGACGGTGATTGACGATTCCGACAACGACCAGATGCCGGACTGGTGGGAGGCTCACTGGTTCTCGAACCTGACGCAGAACGCGGACAACGATCCGGACGGCGACAAACTGACCAATGTCAAGGAATACCAGATTTACGCTGCCAACGTGACGCCGAACAATGTGATGAAGACGCTCAACCCGGCGCACTGGGATTCCGACGGCGATGGGATGGATGATCGCTGGGAGTATGAGCATTATGACCGCCAGCGCGCGCAGGGGCTCAACCCGACCGTGCCCAACCAGAAATCGGGCGATGTGGACGGCGACGGTCTTTCCAACTGGCAGGAATATAACGGCATGGACGGTCTGCCGCAGATGATTGAGGCCGCGTTCACCGCCGCCGGCGTGCACACCAGCCGGGTCACTTCGGCGGACGCGCTGAACCCCTTGGATGTGGACACGGATTACGACCTGTTGCTCGATCCCTTTGAAGTGGCCTGGTACAATGCAGCCAAGGGGCTTGATCCCGCCGGGGGGATTGCGTGGACCGGGGTCAACGCCACTGCCGCGGCCGACCCGGACGCGGACGGGTTGAGCAACTACCGCGAAATGAGTCTGCACCCGACGATTCTCTGGTCGGGTGTCAACAGCAACCTCTGGCTCTGGCCCACCGGGATGCCGTACCGGTTCGAGTTCTACGCAACCGACACGGGCACGACCAATCGCTTCTGCGCGATGTGGATGCTCGACGGCGGCGCGGCCGCGAATCTCAATTTCGGATTGGAGATGACCAACACGATGACCACAGACGCCAACTTGCTCCGGTTGCGCGGGGCGGGTTGGCTTTCGCCCACAAACTGGGATTCCGACAGCGACTGGTTGCCGGACGGCTGGGAGGTCGAGTACAACCTGAATCCGCTGGACGCGACCGGCGCCAACGGCCGGTTTGGCGATCCCGATGGCGACGGCCTCTGGAACTACGAGGAGTACCTCGGCCAGGACGGCGCCCGCTACGACTCCAAACCCTACGTCAACGGCACGGGCGACGAAACCAACCCGAACGAGCATAACTGGCGGCCCGACACCACGTACATGTGGCGCTGGTTCCCGACCAACATGCCGTATTCCTGGCTGCCCGACCCGCGCAACGGCCGCGGGATCAGCCGGGCGGAAACGCTCGGCAGCGCTTTGCCGACCCGCCGCCTCGGTGTGGACGATGGCGCGGATAGCGATGACGACGGTTTGAGCGACGCGGCGGAAATCCACCGTGATTTTACCAACGGCATTCTCGGCTCGAGCCCCGTGCACTCCTGCGACCCGTTCCTGCCCAAGGCCGCGCTGATCACCAGCGCCGCAGGCATTCCGATCCCCGATCCTGAGCCGACTCCGGCCTGCAACACCGATCCGGCCGGCCGGCGCCGCGATCTTCAGCAGCGGGACTGGACAATCGAGTGCATGGTTAATCTGAAGGGGAACAACCTTTCGGGTTATCTGTTTAATTACGAGACCGGCGTGGGCGGGCGTTCCATGATCGTCTATCGCCTGGCGCTGGTGAACAACAAGCCCGTGCTGACCGCGCACAACAGCGACGGCGCCGTGTTCACCGTCGAAGGCAATGCGTTGCCAACCAACCAATGGATTCACCTCGCGGGTTCATGGGACCATGTTCGCAATGCCCTTTCGCTTTATATCCAGGGCGTGCTGGTGATTTCCAGGACGGTGTATGGCGAGTGCGCCTCGAGCCTGATGTTGCCGGCGACTAACGCGCTGGCGCTGGCGGTTTCGGCGGACGGCTCGTTCGTCAACCGCCTGTTGCTCGACGAAGTGCGGATTTGGGGCGTAGCCCGAACGGCCGAGCAGATCAGCGACTATGCGCGCCGCCTGGCGCCGCAATCGCTGGGCGACGATGTCTGGATTGACTGCACCGCCGAGGGCGGGGCCGTCCAGTATTATGTTTACCGGTATTCGGATTCCGACCATGTGCTCATAAACGGCGGGTCGTTGTTCGAGGGCGAATGGGCCACCAGTTTCGCCAGCAATCGGATCAACGGAGTGCTGCTGACCAATGCGGTCGTGAGTTTCAAATACGTGCCGGGCCAGGCGGGCACCTATGTCGTCGGCGAGGACGTCTGGCTCGACAACGGCGATTTCAAGTACAACGCGGCGTACGATGTGATTCTTAAGAACGGCGGCTCGCTGAGCGAGGGCGAACTGGGCGCCACGCTGCGGTTCCTCTGGAACCAGCAGACGCCGGCGCGCGTGGTTTATGCCGACAAGGACAACAGCGGCAATTTCACCTACCGTTCGCTGCTGGCTTACTATCGTTTCGACGATGGCGGCGCCACCGCCGAGGATTTTGCCCGCAAGGCGCAGAACGGTCTGCTGGGCGCGGCCGCGGAAAACTTGCCGTTCGGCGACTTCGGCTACGCGCTGCCGGTGTCCGGTTTCAGTTGGAACACCAATGCCGCGCCGGTGCTGGGTTGCGACTACCGCGGCGCGGATGATTCCGATCGCGATGGCCTGCCGGACGGCTGGGAGGTTATCAACCACCTGAATCCTTATGACGACGGCACGATCGGCGAGAGCGCCCCCGGCCGGCGGGATGGCCCGAACGGCGCGCAGGGCGACCCGGATGCCGATGGCCTGGTCAACCTCTACGAGTTCTGGGAGGACACCAACCCGCGCAATGCCGAATCCTATGGCACAGGCCGGTTTGATGTTCACGAGGATCGTGATGGCGACGGTGTGAACAATCTGCAGGAACAACTATTGGGCGGTCGGCCGGACACGATGGATACCGACGATGATGGCTACGCGGACAATGAGGAAATCGCCCTGGGCACGGGAATGGACGACCCCGAGGATCCGCCCATGCCGCGTTCGATGGAGTTCGGCGGCGCGGCGTCCGATTATCTCGACGTGCCGCTGACTCACAAACAGCGCCTGACGGACTGGACGATCGAGTCGTGGGTGTATCCGCGCGACGCGGCGGAAGGCGTTGGCACGATCATCCGTCGCGCGGTCGAAAACCTTGGCGGCGGCAACCATGCGCTGAACTATGTGCTCGGCCTGGAACCGGATGGCTTCGGCGGCCTGCGGATGTATGCCGGTTATGTGCTGGCCAACGGCACGACCAACATCTTGCGCGGCGCGGATATCCCGGCAGGGCAGTGGACGCATTTGGCCGCCGTCTATAACAGCACGGCCGCGTCGCTGACGTTGTACCGGAATGGCTCGGCGGTGGCCTCCAACAACACCTTCTTTACCGCCCCGCCGATCAATGGCAAGGGCGGCGAAACCTTTGTTCGTTTCGGCGAGGATTTCGCGGGCTACCTCGACGATGTGCGAATCTGGTCCACGGTGCGGACACCGGCCGAAATCACCCAGTATTATCCGCGTGTGGTTAGTTATGCGGCGACCGGCCTGGTCCACTCCTTCCGCCTCGATGACGGGCAGGCCAACACCAACGCATTCCCGTTCGGGCGGTTCCACCGGCCGCGCGGCGCGCAGGATTATGTGTATTCCGAGGATTGGAACGACCAGTGGCGGCACGCGGCGGTGAGCGTCGGCAATGTGGCGTTCAATACCAACAACGCGAGCATCATTCCGCCGGTATTGCGCGTCTTTATCGAGCCGCCGGACGCCGTCACCGCGGGCGCGAAATGGGCGTTGGATAATGGAACCTGGCTGGATAGCGGCTATCGCTTGGAAAGCACGGCCGGCAGCCATGAGCTGTTCTTCAAGCCGCTGAATGGCTGGAATGCGCCGGCCAATGAGACAATCGCGCTGACTAACGGCGCGGTGTCAAAACTGACGCGCTATTACCGGCTGGCGGCCCGGATTTCCGTGACGTTGAGCCCGGACGAGGCGGTGGACGCCGGCGCGCAGTGGCGGCTGGACAGCGGCATGTGGCGCGCCAGTGGCGAGGTCGTAACCAATGTTCCCCCCGGCCCGCACACGATTGATTACGCGCATGTCAATGGTTGGGTGGAGCCGTTGATGGATTACCTCATCGTGGCCGAGGGCGACAATATCTCGTTACTCCGGACCTACCGGCCGGATTTGGGCAAATTGGTGGTCAACATTGCGCCGCCGGAGGTGGTGGTGTCGGGCGCGCAGTGGCGCGTGAATGGCGGGCGCTGGTTCAATCCCGCCATCGAGTACCCGCTGCCGTCGGGCAGCTACACGGTCGAGTTCAAGCGGGTGGAAGGGTGGCTGGCGCCGATGCCGACCCAGGTTTCGATCACCAACGATGTCACCACCATCCTTGACGCCTCGTACTATGTGCCCCGTTATATCGGCCAGTACGGGACGGCTGGGTTCGGCTTCTTCTACAAACCGCGCAGCATCGCCGTGGATGACCAGGACAACCTGTATATTGCCGATTCGGGCAACCACCGGATCCAGGTGTTCAACATCACGACCGAGATGTGGACCGTCTGGGGCAGTTTGGGTTCCGCCGTCGGCCAGTTCAATCAGCCGTGCGGATTGGCGCTGGACCGATTCCGCAATATCTACGTGGCGGATGCGAACAACAACCGGATTCAGAAGCGCGACGTGCGCACCGGCGCATGGACCGCCTGGGGGGGGCCGGGGGTCGGCAGCGCGAATGGGCAGTTCAGTATGCCATATGACGTGGCGCTCGATTCAACCGGCACGCTCTACGTGGCCGACCATTACAACAACCGCGTCCAGAAGATGTCGCCGCTGGGCGTGTGGTCCACCCTGGTCTTCCCCGGCTTCTACAAGGGGTACGTCCGAGCGCCCAGCGGGCTGGCGGTGGACACGTCGAATCGGATTTACGTGGCGGATTACTACACGAGCGCCGGCGTCACCAACTGCCGCATCCAGGTGTTCAACAACACGGGCGGCCTGGTGCGCGTGGCGGCGGATTCGAGCCCGACCAATGGCGCGCTGTTGAAGGTGCGCGGGCTGGCCGTGCCGTCGCTTGACCGGTTGTTGTTGGCCGATCCGCCGCTCAGCCGTATCCTGTACCGGCTCATGCCTTGGGGCTCATTTGGCCAGGTGCTGGGGACGAATGACCTGATCCAGGCCGAGGACGTCGCAGTGGACCGCCACGGCAACATGTTCATCGCCGACACGCTCAACCATCGCGTAATCATGCTGCAGAATGCCGTGCCGCAGGTGCATTACTTCACCAATGCGACACCGCTGCTGACGGCGACCAACCAGTTCCGGTTCAAGAACGACTATGATGGCGACGGGCAGGCCGACGTGGCCGTGTTCAACCCGCGCGACGGGGCTTGGTACATCAAATACAGCAGCGATGCCTCGCTGCACCAGTATTTCTGGGGGTGGAGCGCCACCTGGCCGGTGCCGGGGGATTACGATGGTGACGGCTTGACTGACCTGGCCGTGTACTGTCCGGAGAACGGCACGTGGTATATCTGGCAGACCAAGACCGCGAGCATGCGCCAGCAGGTCTGGGGCTGGAATGGCGCCAACCCGGTGCCTGGGGACTATGATGGCGACAAATTGACCGACTTGGCGGTCTTCGATACGGCCACCGGCGACTGGTATGTCTGGCAGAGCAAGACCGCGACCAGCCGACGCCAGAACTGGGGCTGGGGTGGGACGATGGCGGTGCCGGGGGATTATGATGGCGACAAGGTCACCGATTTCGCCATCTTCGATGGCTACACCGGCAACTGGTACGTGCTGCTGAGCAAGACATTGGGAATGCTGCTGCAGAATTGGGGCTGGCGCGGCACGCTGCCGGTGCCGGCGGATTATGACGGCGACAACCGGACCGACTTTGCGGTCTTTTATCCGATGCTGGGCAACTGGTATGTCTGGGAAAGCTCCAAGGCCATGATGCGGGTGCAGAACTGGGGCTGGCTGGGGGTGACGCCGGTGCCGGCGGATTACGACGGCGATGGAAAAGCAGACCTGACGGTCTACGATCACCAGGTCGGCAATTGGTACATCTTCGAGAGCAAGACGGCCGGCATTCGCGTGCTGAACTGGGGTTGGTTGGAAACCACACCGCTGGGTCGGTAAAATGCGGCCGCGGTAAGGCTTCGACCCGCTTGCGGGGCGCGGGTCTGGTTTCCTCTCGCATTCGAAAAGCCTGTTCGCCGACCCGGTTCTGTCCGCTGCGATGCATTGCCGTATGGCGTGTGACTCCGGTTGCGTGCCTTTCACCCAATCGGTGCAGTTCGGGCGAAGCGCCTACGGCCGTGGCAGCCGCGCGCCAGCCAGCGCTTACAGAAGCCGTTCGACTGGCTGCCGGCCGAACGGCTCCATATACAGGTGAAACGGATTGGGCGCGGATTACCGCGCCACTGGTGCGCCGGGGTCGTCCGGATCCACGATGACCTGGTCGGCGTTCTTGTTGAGATACTGGTATATCAGGCGGCCGCCCTTTGGAATTCCGCGCGTTTCAGTTAACGACTCTGCCTTGGCCTGCGCGACAGTCACAAAGATGATGATCTCATCCTGCTCCTTGCGTGTGAACGTGTGGCGAAACAGATATTTGCCGATGAGCGGGATGTCGCCCAGGATCGGGATCTTCTTTTCCTGGTCCTTGTCCGTGGTTTTGGTCAGGCCGCCGATAGCGACCGTTTTGCCGCTTTCGAGGTTAAAGTCGGTCACGACTTGGCGTGTGGAGAGGCGCGGAAACTGCGCGTCGCCGCCGGGCTTGATGTATTCGAGCACATCGCTGATTTCCGGCATGATCCGGACGGAAATATTGGTCATTGTGTTCACGACCGGCGTCACCCGGACCTTGATGCCGACATCAATGTAGCGGTCCAGCGTGTAGGTGGTCATCTTCTGATCTGCGTTGTATTCGGATTTGACCTGCGGTTCCTGTGTGCCGACGAGGATGTAGGCGGTCTCGCCGCTGGCCACGAGCACTTTCGGGTTGGACACGACCGAGACGCCGCTGTTCTGTTTTAACGCGCTCAACATGATGTTGAACTCGCTGGCGCTCAACACGGCGGTTCGGATATCCGATACCGTCTTGTCGAATGAATCCACGATGGTTTGATCCACGTTAAATCCACGGACAATGCTGTCGTCAATGGACTGGCCGCCGTCCACCAACTTGCCGTCCATGTCATAATCTTCGGAATATACATCGCTCTGGTTGCGATGGTCGTACTGCTCCTGCCGGGTTTCGCGGGAATCGTTCCATTTACGGTTCTCCTCGCGGCTCCATTCCAAACTGCCGGCTTTCAAGTTCCACCCGCCCGGAGTGCGGCCATCGCCGCCCAGGGTGGTCCACGCGATACCGATATCCTTGATCGCCTGATCGTTGAGCTCAACAAACTTGGCCTCGATGAAGACCTGCGGCCGCGGCTTGTCAATACTGTTGATGGATTGCCGGATGGTGTTAATGTTCTGCGCGGTCTCCTTGATGATCAGCGCGTTGGCCGAAGCGACGATCGAGACTGAAGCATTGGAACTGATCAGCATGCCTTTGACGACCGGCAGGACATTGGTGGCCGTCGTGTATTTCAAGAAGATCGTGTCGGCGGAAAGCGGCTCGCCCGCCAGGTCGCTTAGTGAAATGATGCTGTAAATGCCGGCTTTTTTCTCGACGAGTGTCAGGCCGACCGAGTCCAGGATCACGCGCAGGGCCGGCTCCCATTCCACATCTTTCAGGCTGACCGTGACCGTGCCTTGCAGGTTGGTGCCGGCGACGATGTTGGCGCCGGAGACACGCGTGAAGAGTCGGACCACTTCCTGGATGGATACGTTGTCCAGGCTGATGCTCAACAGGTCGGGATTGGCTGCGGCCGGGGCCACCGCGGCGCCCTCCACAGGCGCTTTTTCCACGCCGATCTTGATCATTTCGTTGGTTGCGGTGGCGTCAATTTCCGCCACGGCAACCGATTGGCCCGGTTTGGCGGACGGCTCGCCCGCCGCCGCCTTTGCCGCTTCCATTATGCCTATGTCCTCCTCTTCGTAGGGCGAAAGTTCGCCGGCCGGAGCCGCTTCGATCTCCGGTTGGGATGCCGTGCCCATGGTGGCGCCGACGGGTGGAATGGATACGGATGTATCATCGGTCGCGGTGGTGATCGCGCCGGATTCCTGCTCCGAAGCCGGTAATATCTCGGTTGCCTGCGTCGAAGCGGGCAACCGCTCGGTCGTCAGGTTTGATCCCATTGGCGCCGATGTGTCGTCGGCGGCGGTGGTGACGGCGCTCGGCGCCTGCGTTGACGCCGGGGGCGCTTCCGTGGTTTCCAAGGACGCGGTGACGGTGCTGGCAACCGGTTGGCCGGCATCCTGCCCGGATGCTATCTGCCCGGCGCCCAAGCCGAGGACGACCGCGAAACCGCACAGCAATAGCAATTTCTTGCTCATCAGTGACCTCCGCCCGTCACGGGGATTGTGGCCCCTCATCCAACGGTTCCAGTGACACATCCTGTTCCGTCAATTTTCGCACAACAAAAAAATAGGTGTTGCCGTCGGCCTGCACGGCGATCTTGTCGCCCTGGCCGACCATTTGCTTGTTGATCAGCGCGACGTATTGTGCGCCCTGCTTAAGCACGCCGCCGATTTGTATCTTGCCCCGGATGGCATCCTGCTTTTCCTTCGGCAGGTCTTTGAACCGGCTCGAGACCGCCGGTCCCACGGTATTGGTGGCGACCGCGTTGGTGGCAACCACGGGTTGTTCGACCACCGGCGAATAGCTTACCGGCCAAAAAGGATCGCGGGGCTCCTCCGGCTCACTCATGTCGATTTCGACTTCGTTTGCGGGCGTCGTTGCCGCATCGCCATTTTCGTCTTGCGCCCGCGACCCGGCGGCTAGAAACGCAGCGAGCAATCCAATCCACATCATGGACCATGCCCGCCACGCCGTTTTCTCGTTCTGGGGAACGCAGAAAAAATTCATGCCTGACCCGTTACCCCGGCATTTCGAATTCGTTCCGGATAAACAACCGGTTTTCATGGCCGAGTCTAGGGGATAAATGAAGCGCATTCAATCGGAAAAGGGGAAAAAGAGCCCCGTGGCCAGCGCCGAATTGACACCCGGATCATTTGTTCCGACGCCATACCGGCTCTATTTGGGCATGGGCGGTGCGCCGGCGGGCATGGGGGGCATACCGGCGGGTCCGCCCGGCATGGGCGGCATGCCGGGGCCGGCGGCCGGGACATCCGCGCCGGTTTTCATTGGCCATTCAACCATCAAGTTGATTGCGTGCTTTTGGATGTTGCGCTGTTGCGACTCGATCGTGATGCCGGAAACCCACAGGTAGGGGTTGCTTTCCTCGAGAATGCGCACCATATCCAACAACTGGGCGTAACTGCATTCGGTGACGATCTTTACCGCGTATGGCGAGAACATCTTCACCGGAGCGCCTTTCCGGTTCCAGATCTGGCCGCTCGGGCTGATGACTTCCTGCACGGAGGAGATATCAATGCCGACTTCACGCGCCCCGCGATACACTTTTTCCGTGATCCAAGCCAGTGGATTCTCGCGCGGAGCCACATATTGTTCGAGCGACCGCTGGAGCTCGCCCATGGATTCGGCCAGGCTTTTGCGCACCCGCGCGTCGTTGTCCATCGCCACCCGCGCCTTGTCGAGATCCGCCCGCAGCTTGTCCAGTTCCGCCGCGCCCTGCGCCTTGCCGGTGAACATGGGCATGAGCAAAAACCGGCCGAGCATGAAAAGACCCGCAAAAGCCAGCAGCGCCACCAACACGGCGATCTGCTTCTGCTCCTTGGTCATTTCCTGCCACTTTTTCATTTGATTTCCTTGGGCAGGGTGGTCGCTTCGATTCCGAAGAGCCGATCGCTGGCCTGCGGTTGGTCGCGAGAGGCGCTGGCCGCGCCTTCATCTTCGCGCCGCAGGCCGCGCAACTTGATACTTTCGAGCATGGGTTTGAAGGAGGGCGATTCGCGCATGGTCTTCACAAACTGCACGACCACCTCGTCCGCCAGTTCGCCCGATGCTTTGCCCTCCATGGAGATGTTGAAACGGCGGAACATTAGCGCCGGCGGCTTGGCTTTTTCCGCCTTCTTCTCGGTCGGGCTCTTTTTATCGCCGGCCGTCGCTGCCGGCGGCGGGGGGAGCTTGATTTCCTTGAGCTCAACGGAGCCGATGATGTTCAGGCGGGTCAATTGGATCGTGAGCGGCACAATTTCCCGTATTTCCACCAGGGGTTGAGACCACGCGACGCGCGAATTGTTCCAGCTTTTCAATTCCGTCAAGATCTTCTGGTTGGCCGCCAGATCTTGTTGCATGGCCACAACATTGTTGTAAATCGGCGATATCTGCGCCCATTGCTCCCGCGCCCAGCTCAAGTTCTGGCGCACGGTGCGGTATTGCAGGAAGGAGAAGAGCAGGAAAATTCCCAGCAAGCCGCCTACGGTGATCCCGCCGGCTTTGAACATGAAGCTGCGGCTGACCGCGCCCTGATAGCGCAATTCACTTTCCCGGATCAGGTTGACGCGGTAGATCATGTCGGCTCCAGCGCCCCCAACGCGGCGCCCACAGCGGCGGTGAAGCGCGTCTTCTGTCCTTGCATGGCATCGGGAATTGCGTTTGGCAGAATGGTCAGCCCCTCCAGCGGATCCCAGCTTTGCACTTCCATGCCGGTAGCCTTGGAAAGTTCGGCCACCCAGTAGCGCGACAGGCTCATCCCGCCCGAAAGGAAGATTCGGTTCAGCCGACAATCCTCGCGCCGCTCAACAAAATCCTTGGAGATCGAAATCTGGCGCAGAAACGGATCCATCACCTCGTGCACCGACTGGGAGATGTCGAAAGAGCCGTCTGAAATGATCCCCTGGGCAATTTCTTTGTTCACGCCCAACTGCTGTTGCACTTTGTTGGTGACGGCATCGCCGCCGAATTCGAACTTGCGGATCAGCGAGAGATTGCCCTTGCTGAACAGCGCCAGGAAACTGGTCTTGGCGCCCGAATCGAGGATGCCGAACGACTCCTGCGCGTTCTGCGCGCCCGGCCCGCGCATGAAGGAGTTCAGCACCGAGATCCCGGCGATTTCGAGGGAGACCGGGGCCGGCGCGCCCAGCGGCGCCAGGCTCAACAACGCCAGCGCTTCAGACTCGGGCATGGCCGCCACCAGCAGCTTGGTCTCGGATTTTCCGCGCGGGGGGCTGGTGATTACCCAGCCCAGTCGGTATTCACCCTCCAGCCCCAAATTCTCGCGGACATGGGATTCATCCAATTGACTTTGCTCGGTATGCCCCGGCAAGCTGAGCAGGCGGACGACAGTGGTCTCGCTGGTGACGGTGAGCGCCGCGTAATTGGCCAGCAGGCTTTTGGGCACGATGTCCTTGAGCAGATGCTTTTGCTGGTCGGGGGTCAACTCCTTCAATGGCAGCGGCGGCAGAATATCCATGCCCACCAGCGCCAAGTTGTCTTTGCCTCGCCGGATTCGCACCAGTTTCGTGCCGGTGGTCGCCAAATCCAAAGCCAGCAGATCGGAAGGGCCTCGCCGCACCTGCTGTTTCTGCTTCAACTGTTCCAGGAAGCCGGCCATCAACAGATATATTTATCGAACCGCTGGAGGGATTTCCAGCCTGAAACGGAGCAAGATTTTTTGCGTTTCCCGTGTCAGCCGCCGATTCCCCACCGTCGCGCGGCGAGGAAAATCAGGTGGTTCAACAGCAGGCTGTAAAACGCCGCGATTACGTCGTCCACCACGATCCCCACGCCGCCGTGCAGCCGCTGCAGGCCGCGCGCCGGCGGCGGCTTGAGGATGTCGCAGGCGCGATTGGTCAGGAAGGCCACGCCAAACAGCCAGGGATGCGCGAGGCAGGGCAGCCCGATCGTGCAGATGGGGAAGGTCAGGTATTCGTCGGCCACAATGCGATGGTCGTCCTTGGTCCTGAAATACCGTTCGGCGATTTCACAGAACGGAACAGCCAGCGCGGCTAGCGCAGCGGCTGCGGCCGCTTGCCCGGCCACACCCAGTCCCCCGGTGCTTTGGATGGCCCAGACCAATGGGATGCCCAGCAGCGTCCCGAATGTGCCGGGCGCTATCGGGCTCAACCCCAGACCAAATCCGGTGGCCACCGCGATGCCGCACCATTTTCCGATTCGAATGAGTGAGTTCATTGGTTTGCTCCCGCGCCGCCCATTTCGAAACTGAGGCGGGTTTGATCGTTTTCCGAGGCAAGCGTCAACCGGCACGTTTCCAGCGGCGCCAGCGCGTCAATCCAGGCCTTGAGTTCGTTCAACCGGTCGCGCGTTGCCTGGGTCCGTTCGGGATCCTCAAGGAACAGTTTCAGCGACCACGTGGACACCGCCAGCCGCAGGGTCTTGCCGCCGCCGGCCAGGTCAATCCATGCCGCCACCGGCGTGCGGGCTGTTTGCAGTGCGCCCAGCCAGCGCGGCGCGTCCGCGTCATCCGGCGGGCCGCGCGCAACCAGGTTGGTCAGACCCTCCAGGTTGCTGGCCAGCAGCCACCAGCCGCCGCAGGCGGCGAATCCCGGTTTCTCCGCCAGCGGCAAATCGGCGAATTCGCCGGGGGTGGTGCCTTCGATCGCATACACGCTTTGACCGCTCACGCGGAGTTCGCGCGGGATCAAGCCCCACCGACGGCGCGTGTTGAGCGCATCCATCTGCCGCGCGGCCTGCTCCAGTATGCGGTTCGGATGCCGCAACGGAATGCCGGCCAACAGGGTCGGCACCTTGAAACCGTGGTAACGCCCGCCATATTCATTGCCCAGCACGGCGAAGATGATCGTCTCCGCTTCCTGGGCGGCGGCCAGTTCGCGCGCCAGTTGGATCCAAGGCGCCGCGCGGCGCTCCTCGGCCGGGAGGTCCAGCGCCCGAACCCGGGCCGCCGCTAAGGCCAGCGGCCGGTCGCCCAACACGGCCGGCAGCCCCTCCAGCGCCGGCGGCGCAAAAACCGACTGCAGGGCCGGTGTCGGCGCATGGGTGTAGATCGCGCCGCCGATGGCGCGTGCGTCGAGATGCGCGATCTCGAAATACGCATCAGCCCCCAGCCGCAGACCGGTGTCCCACAGCAGCGCCGCGCTGGCCCAGCCGCAGTCTGCCGCCGGCTGGCCGTGCGTGGTGATGCCGTCGGGCAACTGGAATCCGGGTCGGCGCAAAAGCGAGGGCTGCAGCCCGTCGCCGGCATCCAGCGCGTCGTGGATGGCCGTCGGCGAGCGCGCGAGGCAGGCCACCAAGCGGCCCTCGACAAAGGCGATCGTCAGCCGCGGGCCGGATTTGAGGAACGGCGTGTCTACGAGCCATACCGGCCGGCCGGCGTGGGTTTCGAGCCGGTGGAAACCCGGCACACGGCCCCAGGTCAGTTGCCAGCGCAGGCGCTGGCTGTGTCCGCCGATCCAGGAACTGACAATCCACGCCGGCGTTCGATTGACGCCCAGCGCGGGACAGAAGGCAATTGCGATCTGCTGCCCCGCCAGCGTGTTGAACCAGCGGCGCGCCTCCGGATCCCGGGCCAGTTCCGCCATGGCATTGGTCTCGATTCCCAGCGCGCTGAACAGGCTGCGCGTAAAAGGATTGGCGGCCAACTCCGGCCAGCGCTCGGCCAGGCGGTCGTGTGAACTCATAAACGTGGCGCCGGCCGGGATGACCCGGTACACCGCCAGCGGGTCATACGGTATATAAACCAGCCACCAGCCTGCGCCGAGCAACGCGGCGAATAGCAGCAACCCAAACAGGATGCGACGCGGCGGGATCATGGGCATGCGGCTAATGTGGAGCGGTGAACGATAACCCTGGGCCAACTGGCCGATGGGATCAGCCGGCGGCTTGTCTTGGGCCTTTGAACCATGGCTTGTGCTCACCTCGCGTCAATTCGCGGCCGGCGGTTCCCGGTTCAGCGATCCGGATAATTCCGCGACGGACCGCAACCCGTGCCGTTGCAGGTAATCCGCGATGCCCGCGACGACTTGTGGCGCCGTTTGCGGGTCGGTGAAATTAGCCGTTCCAACGGCCACCGCGCGGGCGCCGGCGATGAGAAATTCGAGCGCGTCGGCGGCGCGCATGATGCCGCCGATCCCGATTACCGGCAGGCTCACCGCGCGCGCGGCGTCCCAGGTCAGTTTCACCGCGATCGGCCGGATCGCCGGCCCGCTGAGACCGCCGGTGATGTTGCCGAGGCGCGGCCGGCGGGTTTCCACATCAATCGCCAGCGCCGGGATGGAATTGATCAGCGACAGCGCGTCAGCCCCGCATTCGGCCGCCAGCCGCGCGAAAGCCGCGATCTGCGAGATATCCGGCGCCAGCTTGACGATCAATGGCCGGCGTGTCCGCTCGCGCACCGCCGAAACCACGCGCCGGAACATGTCCGGATTGGATCCGAATGTCGCGCGCCCCTCCTTGATGTTCGGGCAGGAGACGTTCACCTCCAGCGCGGCAATGCCATCCACCGCCTCCAATCTTTCCGCGACGGCCGCGTATTCCTCCGTGGTCTTTCCCCAGATGTTGACGATAACCGGCACATCATACCGGCGGAGAAACGGCATATACTTTTCGACGAACCCGGCGACACCGGGGTTCTGGAGCCCGATGGCGTTGATCAGCCCGCTGGCCACTTCGACCGTGCGCGGCGGCGGGTTGCCACGGACCGGTTCGAGCGAAATGCCTTTCACCACCATCGCGCCCAACTGGTTCAAATCCACCAGGTCGGCATACTCCGGCCCGTAACCGAATGTGCCGGAGGCCACCATCACGGGATTCTTCATCCGGAGGCCGGCAATATCCACGGAAAGATCAGGCGCAATATCCATAAGTTAAACCTGAAACTTGATATCTGAAACTGGAGTTTGGCCAATTACGGCAGAATGGCGGATGAAAGCGGGTGGAACGTTCGCGCTCCAGGTCCCTCCGGTTGCCGGTTTTCGCTTTCAGGGTTCCTCCGTTTCCTCCCAAACCACTTCGCGGCATTCAAATACCGGCCCTTCGCGGCAGACTCGCGCCCATTCCCAGCCGCCGTCTGGCGTTCGGATCTTTTGCACGCAGGTCAGGCAGGCGCCGACGCCGCAGCCCATGTGCCGATCCATCGAAAGCCAGGCCTTGGCGTCAATCCGCTCGGCTCGGGCCGCGACCGCCCGAAGCATCGGATTCGGCCCGCACGCAAAAAATTCAGGCGCGGCCGCCGCGCCTTCCTCCGCCAGCCAGCGGTCCAGCGCGTCGGTCACCCGCCCGGCCATGCCCAGCGCGCCGTCCTCCGTGGTCACGCGCACGGGCCAGCCCAACGCCGCGAATTCCGGCACGCACAGGATATCGGCGGCCGTTCGGCCGCCAAAAAACGCCAGGCCTTTTCCCGGCTGGCGGCGCGCGACCAGGTACAGCGCGGCCATCCCGTAACCGCCTGCGACCAGCACCGGCAACCGGCCCGGGGTGGGGGTGGGAAACCCGTTGCCCAGCGGACCCAGCAGGCTGACCGGGTCGCCAGGCCGCAAGCCGGCCATTGCGGCGGTGCCGGCGCCGATGGTTTTATAGAGGATGGACAGCCGGTCGCCATCGGCCTTGAAGATGCTGAACGGCCGCCGCAGAAGCGCGTCGTTCAGATGGGGTACGCGCAAGTGGACGAATTGCCCGGGCCGCACCTGCGGCGCGATGCCGGGCGCGCACATTTCGAGCAGCCGGTAGCCGCCCTGGAATTCGCCGTGCGCGGCGACTTTGACCGTTTCAAGTTGCATAAGGATTCGGAGTGCGCGGAGTTTGCGAGGTTTGCGGGCTCGCGTCAAATCCGGATTTTCAGCGGCGCTGACGGTCGTGCGACGGTCGAAACCTTCGACCGCCGGTCATTGCAGCGCCTCTTCCGCGGTGGCAAATAATCCGATTTCCGCCGGCAAGTCCACTGCCTTGAACGTGCGCAGGACATTGGCGTTGACGCCGCAGCAGGCCAGCCGCCCGCCGGCCGCGTTCAGCCGGAATGCGGCGTCGAAGAGCGCCCGCAGGCCGCCGCTGCTGACGTAATCCAGGCTGGCGCAATCCAGCAGGATTCGGCGCGCGCCCCGCGCGATGAGCGCGTTGACCCGTTCCTGCAGCATGCCTTGGGTTTGCGCGTCGAGCTTGCCTTTGGGCTCCAGCACGACCCAATCGTTTTTCCGCATTTCAAACAGTTCCATGTTTTGTTGCTCCCTTCTGGGTCGGGTCGGTTTCCCCGCGCCAGCGCGCGCACAGCAGGGTGATGTCGTCCGATTGCGGCGCGCCCCGGGCGTGCGCGTGGACCGCTTGCCGGATGGCCGCGACCACCGCCGCCGCGTCGCCATTTGCCCCGGCAAGCAATTCAACCAGGGCGGCGTCGCCGAACGCCTGGTCGGCGGGATCCATTGCCTCGGTTACGCCGTCAGAATACAGCAACAGCAGGTCGCCTGCCGCCAGTTGCGCCTCGCGCGCGGTGTAAACCGCCTGCTCCACCAGGCCCAGCGGCTTGCCGCGCGGCAGGTCAAGCGGCGCGCAGCCGCCGGCGCCGGCGCGGCGCAGGGGCGGCAGGTGGCCGGCGTTGCTGTAAACCAAGCGGCCGGTGCGCAGGTCGAGGAACCCCAGCAGCGCGGTCATGAACATGCACAGGTCGTTGCCGGCGCACAACTCACGATTCGCGCGCGCCAGCGCCGCCGGCGGGTCCAGCCGTTCGCGGGTCACGATGTAGCGCAGCAGGGCAATGCCCCGCGCCATGAAAAGCGCCGCGGAGACACCCTTGTCGGACACGTCGCCGACCGCCAGACACAGGCGCTCTTCGTCTATCAGAAAGAAGTCGTACAGATCCCCGCCGACCTCCTTGGCGGGTTCCAGCGCCGCCGCCAGCTCGATCGCCGGATGCGGCGCGGATCCGGCGCGCGGGAGCATGCTCATCTGAATGTTGTGCGCGATCCGCAGGTCGCTCTGCAGCCGTTCGCGCGCGGCTACGGTGGCCTTCAGGTTTGCCAGGTGCTCCTGCAACCGGCCCTCCAGGTTCCAGAGCGTCTGGGCGAGCCGGCCGACTTCGCGGGGAAAATGAATGCGCAGCAGGTCGTCCGTCTCGGCGCGTGGCGGGTCAAAATCGGTGGCTTGCAGGCGGTCGGCGTAACGGGTCAGCCGCGCCAGCGGCCGCGTGACGCGCGTAACCAGCGCGAGGGCCAGCGCCAGGCACAGCGCCACCAGGACGGCGGCGAATATGGCCTGGCGCCGGATGACCCGGTCCGCCGGCGCTTCCATCTCGTCTTCGTAGACGGAGGAGGCGATAAACCAGTCGAACGGCGGGAAGTACTGGACGTGCGAGTATTTCCAGAAGCGTTGGTCGGCCGGCGCGCCGGGCTTGGTCCAGCGATACTTGAACGGCACGGCCGGATTCGTCGCGGCGCGGACCAGGTCGCCGAATAGGGCCGGCGCCACCGTTCCGGCCGACTGCGGGTGGATCAGCAGGTTGGTGTGGCCGTCAAAAACAAAGAAATACCCCGTGGCGCCGACCTTGACCTCGGCGAACGCCGCGCGCAGCACCTCCATGATGCCGTCCATGCGCCGCCGCGCGTCCGCGTCCACGTCGTCAATGTAAATGCCGGTGCCCACCAGCCAGTCCCAGTTGGTGTAATGCTGGGCGTAGAGCAGCTTGGGCACGGGATTGGTCGCCCCAAGCCGCAGCCACCACAGGGTGCAGGTTCCGGCGCCGTCATCCTGGAACTCGGCGCGCAAGGTTTGCAGGACCGGCCGGCCTTGGTCGTCGGTTGCGCGGGAGACGTCGTGTCCGCGGATATTCGGGTCGGGATGCGCGATGGCGATGTTTCGACTGTCATAAATGAAGAAGTAGTCGTTGTGCCCGTAACGCAGCCGTTCAACGGCGGCCAGCGCCCGCGCCCGCGCCTGCTCCGCCGTCAACCAGCCCTGCTCCGCCATTTGCCGGTAATCGTCAATCTGGGCGATGACCACGCCGACCAGGTTGCGCAACTGCTCCTCATACTGGGCCAATGCGTACGCGCGGAAGGTCTCGAGGTCGCGGTGCTGGCTGCGGATGTTCAGCCCCACCACCTGCAGCACATTGCGCGCCGTTTCGTCGCCCGCCGCCCGCGTGGCCGCCGTCACCTCCGCGCGCGTGAACAGAATGAACGCCAGCGCGGTGATGAGCAGCAATCCCGCCACCAGCAGGGCGATCAGGACGCGGAATCGGCTGAAGCAGGCGATCATGGGCGGGCGCCAGAGAACCGGAAATGGAAAATCGGAAACGAGAAACCGGAAACCGGAAAGTTCCGTGTCCGCATTGGGCAATTGGTCATTGGGCCGTTCTCCCTAATGGTCCAGGTGCAGTTGGACGCAGCTCTCCGCGCCCGCCGTCGTTACCGCGACCCGGTCCACATATTGCCGCGCCAGGAACCCGGCCAGGCGCGCCGGCGCCGCCGGGTCGGTTCGCAGCGCCTGCCGGTCCGGCCGCGTGTCCGGCAGTTCCAGCGGCGGCCCGGCGTAGCGCGCGGTGATATCGAGGTTGAATTCATCAAACCGCGTCTCCATCGTCACGGTCCGCGCCTCCGGGGCGCGCGCGGCGATCGCCTCGAGCAGTTCGTTCATCGCCGCCATCGCGTTGTAGATCACCTCACGCCGCGCCCCCCAGGCGCCGCCCTGCCGCTCCATGAACGCGAAAATAGTCGCGGAGGAGTCGGTCCCCGGCGTCAGCGTGAGCGTCTGGCGGCGGGCGATGCCGATCCGGAACACCAGGTTCAGCAGGATGGCGCTGAGGGCCGCGACCGAAAGCGACGAGCTGAACAGCGGCCGGAGGCCGGCGGGCATGTCGGCGTACAGGTGCGGCGCAATATCCACGCTCAGCCCGAAGATGATCGAGGTGCCGATGACGAATGTCTTGCGCGCGTCCACCATGCGCGACATCAGGATCTGGATGCCGGCGACGATCATGAAGCTGACGGCGAAGATCAGGCAGGCGCCCATGATCGGCGTGGGCATGACGACAAAAACCGACGCCAGCTTCGGCACGAACGCCAGCAGGATCAGCAGCCCGCCGTTCGTATAGGCGATTCGCCGGGCGGCCGCGCCCGTGCCGATGGCCAGGCCGATGTTGCTCGACGACGGCGACTGGCCCAGCGCGCCGGCCAGGCCGGAAAAGATATTGCCGCAGGCGCACGCCAGAATGCCGCGGCTGATGGAACCCATTTCCGGGCGTTTCCAATCCGCGTCGTTGATCTTCTGGCAGGTGGTGAGGTCGCCCATCGTCTTGAGCGCCGAGGACAGCGTGGCGATCAGGAACGGCAGCAGCAGCGCCCAGTCGAAAGCCAGCCCGTAGCGGTCGAATGGCGGCAGTGCAAACAGCGGTTCGCGAATGACCTGCTGGATATCCGCCGGCGTCAGGACGCCGATCAGGCCGGCGAAAGCGTAGCCGATCAACATGCCGAACAGCACGGCGAACAACCGCCCCCGGCCCCGGCCCCAGACGGTGAACCCCACCATGGACATGAAGGTGACCAGCGCCACCAGCGTGGGTTTCAGCGCCGGCGCCGGGTGCGCTTTGTCCACGCCAAAAAAATGGGGAACCGAGATACCGATGATTTCGACGCCGACCATCGTGACCACGGTGCCGGTGACCTCGGACGGGAAGATGGCCCGCAGGCGCGTGATGATCCGCGAGATGAACGCTTCGAAGACGCCGCCGATGGCGGTCATGCCGAAAATCAGCGGCAGCCCGCCGGCCTTGCCCGCCATCAGGGTGGCGGCGAAAAAGGCCGGGCCATTGACCAGCGGGCAGAGATAGCCGGAGCCGACCGGCCCGCGCCGGAGTCCCTGCAGGATGGTCGCCAGTCCCGAGGCGATCATCGCCATGCTGATCAAGCTTCGGGCCTGGTCGTCGGTCCCGCCGATTGCCTCAATCACCGCGACCGGAATAATGAACGAGATGGATTGCACGCAGATATGCTGGAAGCCCAGCAGCAGGGATGTGCCCCAGCCGGGCTTGTCATCCACGCCGTAAATCAGGTTGGCCGGTTTGCGCGCCATGTTGACCCGGACCGGATTCTAGGCGCCGGCCCGGGTTTCAGCTAGTAGAAAGCGCGCGGCGCGCCGGCCCCGGCC
>CAZMXS010000035.1:0-45016 GCA_964570325.1 uncultured Verrucomicrobiota bacterium
GGGCGTAACATCCGGACCGCCGGCTGGAACTTTTCCACTCCCCGCCCCTCCCCCCCGCCCAAGTTAACCCAACACTAACCATATCCTAATACGCGCCTGTACCCGGGCCGTCTATATTGCCGTAATTGATCAAGGAGGCATCCATGCGTTTGCGCGGCCGGATGATCAGCGGTTTTGGTGTCTTGATTTTAATCATGTTGGGACTGGGCGCCACTGCCGTCTGGCAGATCGGGATGGTCAAGCGTCATATCCTGCAACTGGCCAACGAATATATGCCCCGGGTGGAACAGGCTGCAGCCTCCGAACGCGCCGTCCAGCAGGCCACCTATGCCATCCTGGACTACCAACTCTCCGAATCCGCCAACCAGCTCGGCGCCGGGCGCGACCGCCTGGCGCAAGTGCGCGGCGCGAGCCAGGCGGATTCCGCCGCCGCGCCGGAGAGCGCTGGCACAACCCAGCAGCCCGATCTGCTGCTGCGCTACACGGAGTTGGTGGGCGACCTGGAGGCGCGCAATGCCTTGATCGCGGGTAACCGGGCCATGCTGGAATTGAGCCACAGCAATTTCACCGCGGCCTGCCACCGCTATTTTGACCGCCAACTGGAGCAATTGACCGCGGACGGCGGAACCAATCCAGCCGCCATTAGCCCGCGCCTCCAGCGGATCTTGCGCCTCGTCGAGCAGGCCGACGGCGCGCTTATCGCCGCCGCCATGGCGCAGGTCCGCCGCGACACCACCCTCCTGCGCCAGGCCCAGGCGCGCTTTCAAACCATCAAAACCATCCTCGATGAATTGAAGGCGCCGGGCGGGCAGAAGTCGGACGAAGCCCTGTTGCTGCAATGCCGGATCGCCAAGGACGATTTCAAAAATGAACTCGGGAATCTGGCCGCCAACTGGACTTTCAGCCAAAATATCGGCCGGCAGAGCCAATCGGTGGCCGGCGAACTGACCGACCGTTTCCGCCAGATTTCACAATCCGGCGTGAACGACACCACCCGGTCCGTCGCCACGGCTACCCAGACGTTGGCGGCCGCCTCCCGCCTGCTTGTCAGCGGCATGCTGGGCGCCATGGTCGTCGGGCTGTTGGTAGCCTTCAGCCTGACCGGCACCATCACGCGCCCGCTCGCGATGGTCACTGCCGGCCTGCGCGATATTGCACAGGGCGCGGGCGATCTTACGCGCCGCCTGCCCGTCAAACGCCGCGACGAGATCGGCGAATTGTCCGATTGGTTCAACCAATTCGTCGGCAAGTTGCAAAGCGATATCCGTCAAGTGGGCGCCAGCAGCGGACAACTGGCGGACGCGAGCACGCGGTTGTCCGGCCAATCCGTGCAGATCGCCGCCGGGTCCGGCACGGTCAACGAGGCCGCCACGGCGGTGGCTGCCGCCAGCGCACACTTGTCCGATCAGATTCAGGACATGGCCGCCACCACCGCCAGCGTCTCCACTCATACCCGTTCCGTCACGGTGGCGGTGGAGGAAATGAAAGCCACGGTTGACGACGTGGCCCGGAACTGCACGGAGGCCTCTCAAATCGCGCAAACCGCCGATCGCGACGCGCGCGCCGCGCTGGGGATCATGGATCAACTGGAAGAGACAGGCCGGGATATCAACACGGTGGTGGAGGTCATCAACCGCGTTGCGGAGCAAACCAATCTGCTGGCCCTGAACGCCACCATTGAAGCGGCCACCGCCGGTGAAGCCGGCCGCGGCTTTGCGGTTGTCGCCGGCGAGGTCAAGGAATTGGCCCGCCAGAGCGCCCAATCCGCCCATCAGATCACGGAACGAATTCAAAAGATGCTCGACCGTGTCGCCACCGCCGGGAAGGCTATGCGCCAGATCACCGAGGTCATCGGGCGGGTCAGCCAGGTGAACAATCTGATCGCAGCGGCCTTTGAAGAGCAATCAGCCACTAATCGCCAGATCGCCGGAAACATTGCCGGCGTTTCAGACTCGGCCGAATCGCTCTCGCGGAATGCGCGGGAACTGGCGCAACTGGCAACAGAGGTTTCCGGCCGAATGAGCGAGATTCAACGGGTCTGCGGTGAATCCGCGACGGCCGCCAATGCCGCGCGGGCGCAATCCGAGCAGGTCGCCCAAATGGCCGGCGAACTCTCCGCTGTGGTCAGCCACTTCAAGACCTGAACCGAAGCGGAAGCGCGGTCACCGGGGCCACCGGCCAGGCGCGACGCCAACCGTCGGGACACCCCGCCGCCTCTATCGCGGCAGGCCGTTTGGCGTCCCACCCCAAGGCGGGTTGCGCCCCTGCGGAACGCTGTTTTGCGCAGCGCAGTTTGATTTTGCGTCGCCGCAGTTCCCTCCGTATTATGCGGTACACAAGTCAAGATCACTATTAGAGGAGGGGCGATCATGGATAAACTGTGGTACTATGCCAAAAACGGCTCAACCGACCGGCAGGGGCCCGTTCCGGCCGCGGACCTGCACGCCCAAATCGCCCAAGGCCAGCTCACCGCAACCGACCTGGCCTGGACGGAAGGCATGGACAATTGGCAACCGCTGGCACAGATTGAAGAATTCCGTCCGCAATTCCCGACCGCAGCGCTGGCCGGGACCCCCAGCCATCAACCGCCAGTCCACGCCGGCGCGGCAACCGGCGGAATTCCAGATGGTTTGGAAGGCTGGATGTCCTTCGTTGGCATCGTCACCATTATCAGCGGCGCACTTTACTGCCTGACCTGTGTCGGCATCATTGTCGGCATTTTCATGATCATGGCGGGCACCGCGCTCATGGGCGCCAAGAACGCACTGGGCCTGTTTCGCGCCGTGGACCCCAGTCAGGCGCTATTTTTTGACAAGCTCAAGGGCTGCATGCTCTGGACCGGCATCTTTTACATCATCAGCATCATTATCACCATTGGCTGGCTAATCGTCTACCTCATCGTCTTCGCCGGCATGATCGCGGGATCGCGGTGAAACGGCCGCCATGTTTGAACACCGCGCCACAGTCCGGCTGCATCACACCGACGCCGCCGGCATTATTTATTTCGCCAACCAATTTCAGATTGCGCATGACGCGTTCGAGACATTCATGGAGCAAGCCGGGCTGGGCGTGCGGCGTATCCTAGCGGCCGGCGAATATATGCTGCCCATTGTCCACGCCGAATCGGATTTCAAACAGCCGCTGCGCGTTGGCGACGCGCTGGTCGTCCAGTTGACCTGCGAGCGGATCGGAGACACCTCTTTCACCCTCTGTTCGCGCCTGTTCCGCGCGGACGGCGCGGAAGCCGGCCGCGTCAAAATTATCCATGTCGCCGTCGCTTCAGCCACCTGGAAAAAACGCCCGCTGCCGGATGATCTACGGCTGATCCTGGAACGAATAAAGGGGCCGTAAACTGTAGTTGGTAATCAGTGATCCGTGAGTTGGCGCGCCGCTATTCTGGCCGTGTCAAGATCCTGCCGGGTTTCGTTTGAGCACCGTCAAATAACCATCAGCGCCCAACCGCCCGGTATCGCCCGTGGCGAACCAGCCGTCGGCATTCGTCACTGGGCGGATCGTGTCCGCCCCGGCATACCCCTGGCAGAGGGTCTGGCCCCGCACCATGATCTGGCCGTCCGGCGCAATACGCACTTCGCAATGCCGCAGCGGCGCGCCGGAGGTAAGGCGCTGTTGCGGATTGGAATCCGGCTGAATCGTGGCGATCAGCGATCCCATTTCGTCGCGGGCGTAGCTGTTGTATAGTGGCAGACCGGATTGCAACGCAGTTTTGAGGATTTCCGGGATCGTCTCGCCGCCATTAATGAGCACCACGCGCAGTCGTTGCATACATTCATCCTGCAAATTGCCCGCCAGCAATTGCTCGATTTGAGGCAATAGCAAATCCAGATGCGTGGCCTGGTAGCGTTCAATCGCCGCGCGCGTCTCCTCCCCCTGCTCGGGAATCACCAGGGCGGCGCCGCTCAACGCGCACCGGAAGAGCGCCGACAAGCCCGCCATGCCGGTCAGCGGCGCGGTGGCCAGCCAGCGGCAATGGGAGGAAATCCGGATGTGGTGATTGGCGCCGCGGGCATTGTAATAATGCGCCCCGAACGTATGCGCCACCGCCCGCTCACCCGCCGCGCCGCGCGGCGGCGAATACACCACCGTCGCCAGCCGCTCCATGCCCACGCGCGCGCGGGGGGGCAAGCCTTCCTCCACCGCCTGCGGAAATCCGATCCAATCCGCGTCCCGCCACAACCGGACGCCCGGCGGCGGATCGGGAAACTCGGCATTGCCGGGGATAACCGCGTGCCGGCAACCCAACCGCCCAATCCATTCGCGGATGCGCGCGCGCCCCGCCCGCGGATTGCGCGGACAGGCCACCGCCCCAAACCGGAACAACGCCATCAGAATCACGGCCGTCTGCCAACTATCGTGCAACACCACCGCCACCCGCTCGCCGACCTCTAATCCGGCAGAAGCCATTTGCGCAACCGCGGCGCGCACCAACTGATCATACTCGGAATAGAGAATGACCTGATCCCCATTGATCAACGCCGCCTCGTTTTTTGAGGTGACGGCCGCCTCATATACCGGACATGCGATTTCGCTCATGGTTTTCCTGCTTTCCAACTCTCGCTGCTTATGGCAAATATCCGCGACTTTTTACAAGAAAATGAACGCGCCGACGCCAACCACTCCTGTTCCGCCGACCTGGCGCAAGTGGCTGATCGCCACCCGGCCTTTCGCCTTGCCGGCTTCGACCATGCCCGTTGTTTTCGGATCGCTTGCGGCCACCGCCGTCGGCGGCGCGCCGTTCCAACCACTGCTGTTCAGCCTGGCCTTGCTGGCCATGGTGGCGCTGCACTCCAGCGCCAATATGCTCAACGATTATGGCGATTACCGCCGCGGGCTCGATGTGGTGGCCACACCGGTCAGCGGCGCAATTGTGCGCGGTCTGTTGCCGCCGCAACAGGTCCTGCGGGGCGGTTGGATTCTGCTGTTGATCGGCAGTGTGATGGGTCTGGCCCTGGTTTGGGTTCGCGGCTGGCCCCTGCTGGCGGTCGGATTGCTGGGCGTGGCCGGCTGCGTCTTCTACTCGCTGCCGCCGTTGTCACTCAAATACCGCGCCTTGGGCGACCTGGCCGTTTTCCTGAACTTCGGCGTGCTGGGCGCGCTGGGCGCCTGGATCGTGCAAACCGGGCGCGCGGACTGGCGGCCCGTCGTCTGGTCCGTCCCCGTGGCGCTGCTGGTCATCGGCATCCTGCACGCCAACAACTGGCGCGATATCGCCACCGATGGCGCTCGCTCCGTCCGCACCGTCGCGGCGCGGCTGGGCGACCGCGGCTCGCTGTTTTACTATGGGTTCCTCATCTTTGCGCCGTTCGTCATGGTGCTGCTGCTGGTGGCGTTGCATTGGCGGCGCCCTACCAATCCATTCGGGATGCCTGCGCCCTTCCTGCTGGTTTTGCTGGCCCTGCCCCTGGCGGTGAACCGCTGGCGTATCGCCCGGCGCCGCGCCCAGCCGGTCCGACCGCTGGATTTTGTCACCCTCGACGGCGCCACCGCCCAGTTAAACCTGGCCTTTGGCCTGCTCTGCGCCGCGGCGTTGGTCATCCACCGGCTGCTCGCGAGCCCAGGCCACTGATCGTAGCGCGGGGCTCCCGTCCCGCGCCGCGTTTGCCTTTCCACTCATTCTGCGCTAGGTTCGGGAGGTAATCAGAGGTGAACTCCATGACGGCCGAGCAGATATATGACAAATTGCGGATGAAGCTGCGCCGGCTCGTGCCGGACGCGGAACTGCGGCTGAAAGCCGGGTTGGCCGAAGCGATTCTGCGCCTGAAAAAAGAGCGCAACGCGGTCATCCTCGCCCACAATTACATGGAGCCCGCGCTTTATTATTCCATCCCGGATTTCACCGGCGATTCACTTGAACTCAGCCGCCGCGCGGCGGAAACGGACGCCGACATCATCGTTTTCTGCGGCGTCCGGTTCATGGCGGAAACAGCCAAAATTTTGAACCCCGACAAAACCGTCCTGCTGCCGGCCCGGCGGGCGGGGTGCTCGCTCGCGGAAAGCATCACGGCGGGGGATGTCCGCGCGTTGAAGGAGCAGTACCCCGGGGTACCGGTGGTTACGTACGTGAATACGTACGCTGACGTGAAGGCGGAATCCGACATCTGCTGCACGTCGGGGAACGCCGTCCGCGTCGTGCAATCACTTCCGGCCGAAACCATCATCTTCCTCCCGGACGAATACCTGGCCGCGAATGTGGCGGCCGAAACCGGCAAACACATCATTTTCCCCAAAAAAACGCCGGGCGCTTCCCGCGCGGGCTTTCAAATGATCGGCTGGAACGGACGCTGCGAGGTCCACGAAAAGTTCACGGTTGAAGACATCCAGAATGCGCGCCGGCAGTTCCCTGATGTCGTCGTGCTGGCGCATCCGGAGTGCAGTCCCGCGGTGGTCGCGGCGGCCGACTTCGCGGGCAGCACGACCGCAATGGTCCGTTATGTCGCTCAGTCCCGGGCCACCCGCTACCTGCTGCTGACCGAGTGCAGCATGGGCGACAACATCGCCGCCGAAAATCCGGACAAGGAAATGCTTCGGATCTGCAGCCTTCGCTGCCCACACATGAATGAAATCACGCTGGAAGACACCCTGGATGCGTTGCAGCACAACCGGCGGGAGATCACGGTACCGGAGGAAATCCGCGCCCGCGCATTCCGCGCGGTGGACCGGATGATCAAGATTGGCTGAAGGGGAATGATCTCCCCTTGGAAGACGGCAGGTCGGAAGATCGTTCACCACCGCTCATAGCGCACGATTTCGTTCAGCTCCTTGCGCTTTTTCGGCCGTCCGGCATCAGCCGGATGCCCCACCGGCGTCATGGCTAACGGTTCAATGCCGTCCGGCAGGTTAAGCGCGGCGCGCACCTTGGCGGCGTCGAACGCGCCAATCCAGCATGTCCCCAACCCGAGGTCAGCCGCGCAAAGAGTCATGTGGTCCATCGCGATCGCGCCGTCCACATCGGCATAGGACTTGCCGTCGCCGCGTTTCCAAGCCTTGGCCGGCTCGACGCAGACCACGATCAGAACCGGCGCTCTCCAGAACCACTCGCGCGGATAGGCTGCGCCCAGGGCCTGCTTCACGTCCGGATCCCGGACTATGATGAAATGCCAGGGCTGGTTGTTGCAGGCGGATGGGGCCGCCTGCCCCGCCTCCAGAATCGCGCTCAATTCCACCGGCGTGACCGGGATTTCCTTGTACCCCCGGACACTGATGCGTTTGCGGGCCAAATCGAGAAATGACATTGGTTTATCCTCCATCCCGGCCAGCCGGCACTTTCCCGGCGCCATCCGCCAAACCGGAAAACACAGGCGGCCTACCGCGATATTATAGCGGACGCGGCCTGCGCCATGAACACCATTCTTGCAGACACGCGTTCCCGGCGCGTTTCCCCGCCCTCCGGGTTCATCCTTCCAATTTCCCCTTATGCTTCCAGCGAGCCAATTTCGAAACCTTCGGCCTGGATCAGCGCCACATCCTGCTCGTACCCCTGCCCCGAGGTCGTCAAATATCCTTGCGTAAAGATCGAACTGGCCGCGTTGAAAGCCAGCCCCTGCAACGGCCCCAGATTGGTTTCGCGGCCGCCGGCGGCGCGAATATCGCTGCGGGGATTGACCAGCCGGAACATGGCCAACGCGCGCAGACAGTCGGCCGCCCCGAGCGGCGGGCGATCGGCCAGCGGTGTGCCGGGACGCGGGTTGAAAAAATTGACCGGGATGGACTCGGGCGCCAATTCCCGCAAGGTAAAGGCCAGATCCACGCGATCCTCCGGCTCCTCGCCCATTCCAATCAACCCGCCGCAACAGAGCTGCAGGCCGGCGCGCCGCGCGTTATGCAGCGTCGCCAATCGGTCGTCATACGTGTGCGCGGAAACGATGTGCGCATAAAAACGACGGGAGGTTTCGAGGTTGTGATTGATCCGGTCGGCCCCCGCCTGCTTGAGCGCCACCGCCTGCGCCTCGGTCAACAGGCCGGGGGACACGCACAAATGAATCGCCGTCTCGGCCTTGATCCGCGTCAGCGCGGCGCACAACACCGCAAACTCGTCCGGCGCCGGCGCGCGACCGCTCAATACAATGCAGTATTTCACCGCGCCCAGGCGCGCCGCCGCTTGCGCGCCGGCAATGATTTCCTCCACGGACTTGAGCGCATACCGCGCGACCGGCGCGGCCGACACCGCCGACTGGCTGCAGAAGGCGCAATCCTCCGTGCACAAGCCGCTTTTCGCGTTGTTGAGCACATGCAGGTTGACGCGCCGGCCAAAATACCGTTCCCGGACGGCGAATGCGGCGCCCAGGACCGCCGGCAGTTCCGCGGCGGTCGAAGCCAGCAGCGCCAGCGCCTCGGCGCGCTCAATCGCCCCGCCCTCCAGAATCCGCGCACTAATGGCCGACCAATTCATCTTTCCTTTATGCGTCCGATGCTTTTCAATGGGCCGCAGTTTGACCCAGATGAATGAGCGGGGTCAAGCGATCGCTGCGCCATGAAAATCCGAATCGGCCTGACATACGATTTGCGGCAGGATTATCTCGCCCGCGGCCTGCGCCTGGAGGACGTGGCCGAGTTCGACACGGAGGAGACCATCGCGGCGCTGGCCGGGGCCATCACGGCGCTGGGATATCGCGTCACGCGCATCGGCGATGCGCGCGCGCTGGCAGAGCAACTGGCCGCCGGCCGGCGCTGGGACCTGGTCTTCAACGTCGCTGAAGGCCTGCGCGGCCGCGCGCGCGAGGCCATCGTGCCGGCGCTGCTCGAATTATACGACATCCCATACACCTTCTCCGATCCGCTGACCTGCGCGGTCACGCTCGACAAGGCGGTCGCCAAGCGACTGGTCCGCGCCGCCGGCCTGCGCACGCCGGACTTCGCCGTTGCCGCCGCGCCGCGCGACCTGCGCAACCCGCGGCTGCGTTTCCCCGTATTTGTCAAGCCGGTCGCGGAGGGCACTGGCAAGGGCGTCGGCGAACACTCGCGCGTCGAAACCATGCCGGCATTGCGCCGTGTCTGCCACGCCCTGTGGCGCGCACACCGCCAGGCCGCGCTTATCGAGGAATACCTGCCCGGCCGCGAGTTCACCACCGGCGTGCTGGGTAACGGATCGCGGGCGCGCGCGCTGGGCACCATGGAAATCCGCGTTCGCGCCGATGCGCCGGTCACCACATATTCATTTCGCGCCAAAGAGGAGTGTGAGCGGCTGATGGAATACGCGCCGCTGCCGCGCAGCCCATTGCGGCGGCAGATTGAGGCGCTGGCGCTGGCCGCCTACCACACGCTGGAATGCCGCGACGCCGCGCGCGTGGATATCCGGCTCGACCAGGCGGGGCAGCCGCATTTTCTGGAAGTCAACCCGCTGCCGGGGCTGCACCCGACGCACTCCGATCTGCCCATGATTGCCGCGCAGGCGGGCATGAGCCACCGCGATTTGATCGGCGCCATTATCCGCAGCGCCCTGGCGCGTGCGCCTGCGGCCGCGCGGCGCGCCGGCCGCAAGGCAAGGTGAATATGCATTTGCCTTCCGTGCTGGTCCTGTTCAATCAGCCGGCCGGCGCCGGTCCGGCCGCCGCCAGCGAAGCCGGCGTGCTGAGGGAGGTGGCGGCGGTGACAACCGCCCTGATGCGGCTGCGCGTGCCGCATCGGGTGGCGGGCGTCGGCCAGTTGACCGATTTGCCGTCCCTCCTCGCGGAGAGCCGCGAGCCGGTGATCTTCAACTTGATCGAGGAGTTTCCGGGCCGGCCGGGCGACGCCAGCCTGGTGCCCGACCTATGCGCGGCATATGGCAAGGGCGTAACCGGCGGCGATTCCGCCTGCCTCGCGCTCACGCTGGACAAGTGGCGCTCAAAAGCCGTATTCGCGGCGGCCGGATTGCGCGTCCCGCGCGGTATCTGCTGCCCGCCCGGCCAATCCATCCTCCGCGCCGGGCTGCCGCCCGGTCGGCTGATTGTCAAACCCTTAGCCGCCGACGCCAGCGAAGGCATCTCAGCCGACTCCGTTGTCGCCGGCCCCGGAGCGCGCCTGCGGCGCGCCGTGCGCACGGTTCACCAGCGGTTCCGGCAGCCGGCCCTGATCGAGGAGTTTATCGGAATCCGCGAAATCCACGCCGCCATGCTCGAGCGTCACGGACGAGTAGCACTGCTGGGGTTGACCGAGATTGACTTTACCCGGTTGGACGCCAAACAGCCGCCGATTTATGACTATGCGGCAAAATGGCTTCCCGAGTCGCCGGCCTACCGCGCCACCCCCATCCGGGCGCGCCCCCGTTTGTCCTCCACCCAGCGGGCGGCATTCGCGCGGGCCGCGCTGATCGCCTGGCACGCAGCGGGCTGCCGCGATTATGCGCGTCTGGATTTTCGGCTGGACCCGCGCGGCCGACCGGTGCTCCTGGAGGTCAATTCGAACCCCGATCTGTCGCCGGATTGCGGTTACGCCGCCGCTGCGGCCGCCGCCGGCCTGGAGTACGCGGATATCATCCGCTGCCTGATCCAGAACGCCGCACGACGCATAATGCCGGCGGCGCCGGCGGCCGCGCGCCAGCGCCAACCCCGCGCGACCGTGCGCATCCGGCGCATGCGGCCGGCGGATCGCCCCGCGCTGCTGCGCCTTTTGCGGGAAACGCAGGCCTTCCGGCCCGACGAAATCGAGGTCGCCCGCGAGGTCATGGACGATGCGCTGAACGCGGGCCTGGACAGGCGTTTTCAATCGTTTGTGGCCGAAACGCAGGGCGCCATCGCCGGCTGGATCTGCTGGGGACCGACCTATTGCGCGCTGGGCACTTACGATATCTACTGGCTGGCGGCCGCCCGATCGCTCCAGGGCCGGGGCATCGGCACGGCGCTGATGGAGCATGCGGAGCGCGCGATCCGGGCCCTGGACGGCCGGATCGCCGTCGTGGAAACCAACGGCCGGCCCCAATACGCGGCAACGCGCGGTTTTTATATGGCACGCGGTTATATTGAATCAGCGCGCCTGAAGGATTTCTATGCGCCGGGCGATGACAAGCTGATTTACATCAAGCGATTTAATGCGCCGGGACGCAAAACAGCTTTTCATGGCTCGGGCAGTTGACCTAGAATCCCCGCGAGTTCATAGCAGGAGGCGAAAATGAGTTTCTGGTCAAAATGGTTCGGACGTTCCCTGGCGGCAGACCGTGACAAC
This sequence comes from uncultured Verrucomicrobiota bacterium, assembly GCA_964570325.1. Taxonomy (GTDB): domain Bacteria; phylum Verrucomicrobiota; class Kiritimatiellia; order CAIQIC01; family CAZMXS01; genus CAZMXS01. The sequence goes on from CAZMXS010000035.1 coordinate 11,158, forward strand.
GCCGTCGAGGTCAGCCATCCGGCGGATACGCTTCCGGCGACGCCAGGCCGCAAGCCGGGTTGGCTTGCGCGGCTGAAACCCGAATCGCAGCGCGACCGGCAAATCGCCTGGTTGCAGGCCGGCTACTCCGAAATGCTCGGCTTGATGCGCGGCATCCGCGACCACCTCGATCGGCAGGAGGACATCCAGCACAAGCTGGCCGGGGTTCTCGAGCGCCTGCCGGAATCCATGGACAATCTCAAGAGCCTGGGCAAGGCGGCCGAGCAACAAACGGAGACCCTCGGGTTCCTGCGCCAACAGATGGAAGCGGGCATCAAGCACGACCAGCAACTGATCGAAAGCATGAACCGCTTCAACGCCACCCTCGGCGTCATGGATCAGACCACCCGCGCCTCGTCCAAAACGGTCGCCGACCTGATCGAAAAGTCGCGCGGCACCGAGACGCTCCTGCGCGACCTGATGGTCCGCTCCGAGCGGCGCGTGGCGCTGATCATCTCGGTCTTCCTGTTCGTGGTCGTTTTTGGCTTTGGCCTGCTGGCCTATGTCGTGTTTTTTAATCCCGCCTTGCTCCAGCCCAAATCCGCGCGCGAACTGATTTCTCCGCCCACCCCAACCCCAACGCCCGCCACCACCACCGGCCCGCTCATGGAGGTGCTTTCCATCGCGCTGGTCACCAATGAAACCGCCACCTTGGGCGCCGACGATGCGGCGGCCGCCTCGCAAGCCGTGGAGCAACTGATCCTGTTGCCGGTCATTTCCGGGCCGGATCGCGAAACCGCCGCGCCGCCGGCGGCTGTCGCGGCGGAGCCGCCGCCCGCGGCAGCGGCCGACATTCCACCCTCGGACACACCGCCGCAGTCGGCGCCGGAAACCCCGCCACCGGATGCCGCGCCAACAACCGCCGACGCCCCGGCACTGGGACCGGCGTTGGCGGCGCCGGAGGCAACGGCTCCGTGAAATACGCGGAATCCAAACTGGGCCGGGTCTTTGTCATTCGGCTGGAGGATGGCGATGTGCTCCACGAATGCATTGAACGGTTCGCCCGTGAAAAAGGAATTCGCGCGGCCGCGCTAATCGCGGTCGGCGGCGCGGACGCCGGCAGCCGGCTGGTGGTCGGACCGGCGGAGAGCCGCCCGGCCACGCCCATTGAGCCGCTGGAACTGGCGCTGGGCGATGCCTGCGAAGTGGCCGGCACGGGAACCTTGTTCCCCGACGAGGACGGCGCGCCGATGATCCACATGCATGTAGCCGCAGGCCGTGGCGATCGGACCATCACCGGGTGCGTCCGCCGCGGCGTCAAGGTCTGGCATGTGCTTGAAATCATCCTGATCGAATTGACGGACAATCGGTCCGTCCGGAAACTGGCCCCCGAACTGGGCTTTAAATTGCTGGTGCCGTGACATGGAAGACATCATCAAGCAATTGTTGATCCGGATCGGCGAGGATCCCGAGCGCGACGGTCTCCGGCGCACACCGGAGCGGGTGGCGGAGGCTTGGGAATACCTTACGCGCGGGTATCACGAAAACGTCGAAGATATCATCCAGTCGGCGGTCTTCGATGTTGAGGCCAACCACATGGTCATCGTCAAGGATATCGAGATTTACAGCCTGTGCGAACACCACCTGCTGCCGTTTTTCGGCCGCTGCCACATCGGCTACATCCCCAAGGGGAAAGTCTACGGCGTCAGCAAGCTGGCGCGCGTCGCGGATATCTTCGCGCGCCGGCTGCAACTTCAGGAACGGCTGACCAATCAGATCGCGCGCGTGATCATGGACCACCTGCATCCCGAAGGGGTCGGCGTCGTGATCGAAGCCCGCCATCTCTGCATGATGATGCGCGGCGTGGAGAAGCAGAGCTCCTGCATGGTCACTTCCGCGATGCTGGGCAGTTTTCATGATTCCATCGCGACTCGCGATGAGTTTCTACAGTTGATCAACCAGGAGCCGCGGTTGTCCTAAGACGACGGGAAAGGCGCCAGCCAACCATGAACCCCAGAAGCATTGTCCAGTTCGATTACCGGGAGCGCGCGCGCGAGGTGATAGACACCGAAATTGCGGGATTGATGCGCATCCGCGACAACCTGGACGCCCGTTTCGCCGAGGCCATCGGCCTGCTGGTCGAGCAGCTCGGCCGCGGCGGCAAGGTCGTGGTCACCGGCCTGGGCAAGAGCCTGCACATCGGCCAGAAGATCGCCGCCACGCTGACCAGCACCGGCACGCCGGCGGTGCTGTTGCATCCCGCCGAGGCGATGCACGGCGACCTGGGGATTCTCCAGCGCGAAGACGTCCTGCTGGCCATCAGCTACAGCGGCGAATCCGATGAACTGGTTACGCTGCTGCCGATCGTCAAGCGCAACGGCGTCAAGATCATTGCCATCACCGGCGAACCCGGGAGCACGCTGGCGCGCTACAGCGACGTGGTGCTGGCCGCCGCGATCGAGCGCGAGGCCTGTCCGTTCAACATCGCGCCCACCGCCAGCACGACCGCGGCGCTGGCGCTCGGCGACGCCCTGGCCATGGTCCTGCTCGAAGCGCGCGGCTTCAAGAAGGAGGATTACGCCAAGCTGCACCCCGGCGGCGCGATTGGCCGCACCCTGCTGCTGCGGGTCGAGGATATCATGCGCACCGGCGAACGCGTGGCCAGCGTCCGGCTCGGCGCCCCGGTCAAGGACGCCGTGCTGGCGATGACCAGCGCCCGCGCCGGATCCGTGGCCGTGGTGGATGCGGACGGGCGGGTGGTCGGAATTCTCACCGACGGCGACCTGCGGCGCCACATCACGCAGGCGGACAGCCTGCCGGATCGCCCGGTCGAGCAAATCATGACCGCCCATCCGATCGTGCTGACCCGCGACCATCTGGCGGTGGATGTGCTGGCGCTTTACGAGCAGCACAATATTGATGATTTGGTCATCGTGGACAACGACGGCCGGCTTGCAGGCATGGTGGACATCCAGGACCTGCCTAAGTTCAAGATCCTGTGACGCACGCGATGGATGACCGGCCGCATGGAATCCGGCGGGAGCCGCCCCGGTCTTTGCACTCCCGCCTCACCTTGCGCGCCGGCGACACCATAACGCTCGCCGTGCACGACCCGATCACCGGAACCGCCGGGCCATGCGCCTGGCGAGTCGTCGCTCCCCCCCGCCCCGCTCATCCGCCACATCTTTACCAGATGGAACTGACGGCGGCCGACGGCATCCAGTTGACCGGCCTCGCGGCCGGCGCCCATTGCGGGCTCCGCCTGGAACATGCCACGCGCGCTGCGGATTGCGCGCGCTCATTCTGGAGCCAGCGGCGGCTGCGCCAGGCCGCGGGAGACCGCCTCGGATCGGATCTTTTCATACCCCACCCGGTGGGCATCGTCTTGGATCCCGACCAGGGCGTGGCCGGCGTCATTCAGGAATGGGTAGACGGACGACCATGGCGACTGGAGATAGACGATCACGTGTTCCAACGCCCGCGGCCTGGACCGGTGCCGGATTACCGGGAGCCGGCCATGTTCCATGCAGAGTACCTGGCCAAGCGCTGGTTCATGGCCCGGCTGGAACGGTTGCTGCGCGAGTTGGAGCTGTTCACATGGGCGCGCCTGTATCATTGGCGCGGGATCAATCCCACGCGCGTTTGGAAACGAATGGGCGCGCCGGACGACCCCTATTGGGGCCTGGTTGCCCTTGATTTCCCCGCCTTCGCCGGGGAAGCCGGGCATCAATTCCCTGCGCGCGACCCGGTCGTCAACGGCAACGCCACCCAGACGTTCGCCAGATTCACAGATGATTACCAGCCGGCAAACACCGCTCCATTGGGGCAATTGCATCCCATCCCCCCCCACGCCCGGAAGGATGCGGCGCCTCCGCGCGGTCGGACGGTCTGGGCCGCCTGGATCCGCCCCCTGCGCCTGCTGGTCAACCGCGAACAGCGCACGCAATGGCTGTTGGACGAGGTGTCGGCCGCCGGCCGGGCGGGCATGTTGAGCGCCGCCGAAGAGCGTCGGATTCGGGAGCAGATCAACGATCCTTTCATCCAGCTTTACCTCAAATGCCTGGCGGTCCATTTGTGCATGTTGCCGACCACCAATGTTGTTGTGATCGGCGGCGCCTGGCTCTATGGCTGGTTCCACCATCTGACGGCGGGCGAGATCACGCGGCTCATGGTCCTGTGGCTGGCGTTCTTCGCCGTTTTCCCCATGTCGCCGGGTTCTTTCGCCCGAGGTCTGTTTGTGCTGGGGGTTGTGCTCTGGCGACGCCGCCTGCACCGGTTCAAGGTGGCGCTGGTTTTTTCGTTTTGGCGCTACATCGGTTACCTCGCATTCCCGGTCCAGATGGTCAGCACCTTTCCGGCGCTGGCCCGTTTTCTGGGCGCCCGCTGGGCCACCCAAGCCGTTCATGGCATCCCGGTGCTGGGGCAACCCGGAGCTTTATTAGAACATCGGGTTTTTGACCTGTTTTTCAATGTCCCAGTCACACTTGGGCGATGGTGGCGGGAGCGCAAAAAACCTGTTTGACATGCATCGGGCTCCTCCTTATTGTCGCCGCAAGAAAACGGGATCATCCGGCGGAGGTTTTGAACATGGCCAAGGCGCTGAAGCCGCTTATCATTATTTTGCTCGTGCTTAGTATCACTGCGCTTGTTCTGGGCATTATGCTTTTCAACCAGAAGAAGATGCTCAAGACACGCATCGTCAAGCATCAGGATGCCGTCATTAAAGTCGCCAACAACCTTCACATGGAAGGATTGGATCCGGAGCTGATGAAGAAGCCGGAGACGATGGACAAGCCCCTGAACGACGTCGCGATCTTCGCGATGAAGCAATATGACGATCTGCAATATACCAAGCAGGATCTGGAGGCAACGAGTAACAAGCTGGTGGCGACGACGATCGAATTGGACACCACCAAGACTGAACTGGAGGGCAAGAAGCAGGAAGTGGTGGCGCTCACCGAGAAGGTGGATGCCGTCAACGCCGAACTCGCCCAATGCAACGGGACGGTCACCCAGCTCGAACAGGATAAAGCCGGCTTGCAGACCCAGATCGAGGAGTGCAACAACAAGATCGTCAAGGCCGAGGAGGACATGCGTGATTGCCAGGACGAGAAGGCCACCCTCGACAAGATCATCAAGGACATGGAAGCCGAGCTGGGCGGCGACAAGATTCGCGGCATCCCGCCAGGGCTCTCGGGCAAGATCCTAGTGGTCAATCCGGACTGGAATTTCGTGGTGCTGGATATCGGCAGCGACTCCGGCTTGGTACAGAACGCCGAAATGCTGGTCCATCGGGGCGAGAAGTTGGTCGGCAAAGTTCGTATCAGCAGTGTGCAGAAGAATTTGTCCGTGGCGGAAATCATCAACGACTGGGTCAAAGCTCCGATCCAGGAGGGTGACTGTGTTCTCTTCTAAAGTGCTGGCGCTGCTGGCCCTGATTGCCGCAGTTTGTTTTCTAGCGCTGATCGGGCTGCAGATTGGCGAACTCATGTACTACGGTGCAGAACCGTCAGTCTGGCCGGTTGCCAAGTAGGACGGCGTATCATGACTCAAAGCGCTTCCCGAATGGCCGTGCGTTTTCTGGCCTTGGCGCTTCTGGCCCTTGGGTTGGCCGTGGCGGCCGGCTGCGCCTCGCCAGATCGCGAGTCCGAACTGCCGTGGAACACCCCACAACCTTGGGAAACCGCCCCCAACATCCCGGGCCTCGAAGGCCGGTAGCCGAGTCGAATGACGCTTCTTCCCGCGTCGCCGGCTCATATTGACGCAGTCCACTCGTGGCTACAACACGCGGCAGACTGGCCAGCATCGAGCGCAGCCTTCGCGGAAATCGTGGTTCCAATCAAGCCTTTGCTCAAAGCATGAACCTCGCGGGTGGTTGACCTTATCCGCGAGGTTCAAGATCCAATCGCGCCGCCATCGGCCGGAGTTACTGCTTGGATTTGAATTCGATCAGCTTCTCGGCAATTTGGACGGCGTTCAAGGCCGCGCCTTTCCACAGGTTATCGCCGGCAACGAACATGGCCAGACCGTTTTCAAAGGCCTCGTCCTTGCGAATGCGCCCGACCAGAACCTCCTCAACGCCCGAGCACTGCTGCGGCGTCGGATAGAGCGACTGGCTGATGTCATCCACTACCCGAACGCCCGGCGCCTTGCCAAGAATCTCGCGCGCCTCTTCCGGGCTGATCGGCTTGCGGAACTCGACATGGAGAGCTTCGCTATGCCCGTTCAGCACCGGCACGCGCACACAGGTGGCCGACACGCGAATGGAGGGGTCAGCCAGAATCTTGTGTGTCTCGCGGCGCAACTTGACTTCCTCAGTGGTATGCCCCGGCTCATCGTCCTTGACCCCGCCAATCTGGGCCAGCACGTTGAAGGCAATCGGCTGGGGATAGACCTGCGGCTTGCACTCGCGGCCCTCAACCCAGGCCTTGACCTGATCCTTGAGTTCTTGGATGGCCGCACTGCCGGTACCCGAAACCGCTTGGTACGTGCAAGCGATGATCCGCTTCAGCTTTGCCGCTTCATGCAGGGGCGCCAACGGCATCAATGCAATCGCCGTGCTGCAGTTGGGGTTGGAAATGAAGTTCGAATGCTGCTGCATCGCATGCGCGTTGATTTCCGGGATGACCAGCGGCACCCGCGGATCCATGCGAAAATCATCGCCATTGTCAATCACCACGCAACCGCGTTTGGCCGCCTCCCAGCCCAATGTCTTCGATGCGCCCTTCGCGCCCTCGGTGCCGGCGAAGAACGCGAAGTCCATGCCCGCGAATGCCTCAGGCGTCGCCACCTTGACCGGATACGGTTCGCCGTCAATCTGCTCCACGCGCTCGCTGCGCGCGAAAATAGTCAGGCTCTTCAAGGGAAACTTGCGCCGCTTGAGCACGCGCACCATTTCCGTCCCAACCGCGCCAATACCGACAATACCTACGTTGTAGTCTTTCATGACTTCAGCCTCCCGCGACTTTCGCCGCCACCAGATCGCCGACCTCGGTCGTCGAATAACCCATCTTGCCGGCCGCCAGGCTCTTGAGCTTGCTGCCAGTGATATGCATGACCGCGGCCTCGATCGCATCCGCCGCGGCCCGCTCCCCGAGGGTAGCCAACATCATTCCCCCCGCGCAGATCGCCGCCAGGGGATTGATGACGTTCTTGCCCGTGTATTTCGGGGCCGAGCCGCCGATCGGCTCGAACATGCTGACGCCCTCCGGGTTGATGTTGCCGCCGGCCGCGATGCCCATGCCGCCCTGCGTGATGGCGCCCAAGTCCGTGATGATGTCGCCGAACATGTTGCCGGTGACGATGACATCGAACCACTCGGGATTCTTGACCATCCACATGCAAGTTGCATCCACGTGGTAATACTCGCGCTTGACGGTGGGATAATCCTTCGCCCCCATTTCGTGAAACGCGCGCTCCCACAAGTCGTAAACAAACGTCAGCACGTTCGTTTTGCCGCACAGCGCCAGCGTGTTCTTCTTGTTACGCTGCCGGGTGAGCTCAAAAGCGTATTTCAGGCAGCGATCCACCTGGAACCGGGTATATACGGCGCTCTGCACCGCCACCTCGTGCGGCGTGCCTTTCATCGAAATTCCGCCGGTGCCGGTGTAGAGGTCGCCGCTGTTCTCGCGGACCACGACATAATCAATGTGCTCGGGCCCCTTGTCCTTTAGCGGGCACTCGACCCCCGGATAAAGTTTGACCGGACGCAGGTTGATGTATTGGTCGAGTTCAAAACGCAGCCGCAGCAGAATGCCTTTTTCCAGGATGCCGGGCTTGACGTCAGGATGCCCGATCGCGCCCAGGAAAATCGCGTCGTGCTGGCGCATCTCGCCGACCGCCGAATCCGGCAATGCCTCGCCGGTCTTCAGGTAACGCGCGCCGCCAAAATCGTAATCGTGGAGTTCGAGTTTGAAGCCGTACTTGCCGGCCGCCGCTTGCAGCACCTTGACGCCTTCGCGCACCACTTCCGGGCCGGTGCCATCACCGCCGATCACCGCAATCTTATAGGTCTTGCTCATCGTTCTGCCTTTCTGAAAAATTTTGTTAAGCCTATTGGAAAGCCCATTCGTTAATCAAGCGGGGAATTTCGACCGGCTCAGCCGCGCTCCGAGCGCCACGCCCAACGCGATGGCCAGCCGCGCCGCGCGGCGCAAGGCGCCGGGCCGGCGCCCCTGAAGGCGCGCCAGCGCGGCAAGACATGGATTGAGCCAGCGCCAGACCCGGCGCCGCAGATCAATTTCCCCCCGCGCATCGCGAACCGCGACCAGCCGGCCAAGGCAGTCGGCGACGCCAACCAAGTCGGGGTCCGGCGCCCCCGCGTCGCCCTGGGTGCAATAACGCGCCGCGGCGCCGCACCGTTCAATGGCGACCAGCCGATGCAGCAAAAACTTGCCGAGCCGTGACGTCGCGGGCCGAACCAACACTACATCGCCCACACGCAAATCCTCCGCCCGGCAGCCGACAATCGTCACTACCGCGCCCGGCGGGATCAGCGGCCGCATGCTGTTACCGCGCGCGCCCAACGCCACAGCGCGGCCTTGCGCCAGGATTTCGGCCAGCAACTCGTGAAACGCGGCGAGTTTCTCCGGATCGGATTCCAAGGATATGGCTTCGGTGTCCATGCGCGCCACGCAGGCCGACGATACGACCGCGCGCCAGCAATGTCCACGATGATCTGTTGCCATCGGCGCGGCTTCCCCCTATGCTGGCGGCATGTTCGACCTGCAAGCTCATCTGAACCAGCGGAAATCCATGGTGGACGAAGCCTTGGACCGGCTGCTGCCATCCGCCGCGACCTACCCCCTGGCACTGCACGAGGCCATGCGCTACAGCGTCATGGGCGGCGGCAAGCGCTTGCGGCCGATCCTGTGTCTGGATGCCGCCGAACTCCTAGGCGCCCGCCTGGATGCGGCGCTCCAGCCGGCAGCCGCCGTGGAAATCCTGCACACCTACACGCTCATCCACGACGACCTGCCGGCGATGGACAATGACGATCTGCGCCGCGGGCGCCCGACCTGCCACAAGGCGTTCGGCGAGGCCAACGCCATCCTGGCGGGCGACGCCCTGCTGACCTTGGCCTTTGAATGGTTGGCCCATTGCCCCGCCCCCGCGCCGTACCCCCCGACGCGGCTGACGCTGGAATTGGCGCAGGCCGCCGGCAGCCGCGGGGTAATCGCCGGGCAGGTGGTGGACATGGAGTCGGAAGGCCGGCCAATCGAATCGCCTACGCTGGAGTTCATCCACCGCCACAAAACCGGCGATCTGATCCGCGCCGCGGTCCGCATCGGCGCAATCGTCGCCGGAGCTGACGCGGATCAACTCGCCGCGCTTACGCGCTATGCCGAGGCAGTCGGGCTGGCCTTCCAAATTGCCGACGACATCCTGAACGCGACCGCCAGCGCGGAGCAACTTGGCAAGGCCGCCGGCAGTGACGCGCAGCGTGGCAAGGCCACCTATGTTCGCGTCTTCGGCCTGGAGCCGGCGCGCCGGCAGGCGGCCACGCTGGTGGATGAAGCCATCGCCGCCCTGCGGAACCTGCCGGGTAACCTGGCGCCGCTGGCGGCCATTGCGCGACACATCATCACGCGTCCGGCATAAACATCGGATGAACGCTGCCGATCCCCATCCTGAACCCCGTAAATAGTTGGTGCTGCTGGCCACCCGCCTAGCCCTGTTAGCTATTTCCATCAGCACCACCACCATCACGGCCCTGACGGTAATGGCTCATGAACTCGATATGCCGCCGGCTTTGATGCCCTGGGTGATGAATATCTACATATTGTCGGCAGCGGCCCTGCTGCTGTTGGGCGGGCGCCTGACGCATGACTGGGGGGCGCGCCCCGTGTTCCTGACCGAGGTCACGCTGTTGCTGCTTTCCTCCGTGTCGGTCGCCCTGGCCCGGGACACCGCCATGGTGCTGGCCGGTCGAGCCGCGCAGGGCTTATGCCTGGCGCTGGTCGCGCCCAGCAATGTGATGCTCTGCAAGCGGGCCTTCCCGCCCGAGGAACATCTACTGGCTATCGGATTGTTGGGCGGCACCGGCGGACTAGCCTTTGCCGTCGGACTCACCTTGGGCGGCCTGCTGACCCATTACTTGAGTTGGCGCTATGTGTTCTGGCTGAACATCCCGCTGGTTGGCCTAACCATGGCACTGCTGGCCGCCAGCCGGGTGCGCACGCCCGCGCCGGCGGATCGGCCGCGGGTGGATTTGCCTGGCCAGCTTCTGCTGGCCACCGGCATGGGCGGCATCCTGCTGGGCCTTTCGCGCGTCAATTCCAATGGCTGGCTCGCGATCCCAGTACTTGGGCTGCTGGTAATCGGCGTCATCGGGTTGCTAGCCTTTGCCTGGTACGAGCGGCGCGTCCGCCATCCCCTGTTGCCACTGGCCATCTTTCGTAATCGGCCGTTTGACCGGTTCATCACGCTTTATGGATTCGTGTTCCTGACCGTCGGTTGTCTGTTGTACTTTTTCAGCCTGTTTGTGCAAAGCCGGGCAACGTTGAACTACTCTGCGGCTCAAGCCGGGATCGCGCTCCTGCCGTTCGGCCTGCTCATATTCTCCATGTCGTTTTGCGCCAAAGTGTTACACAGAAGATGGGGTGCGCGACAACTCATTGTTTCCGCCCTGCTACTCAGCATGGCCGGCTACGGTTTGATGATCCGACTGCCGATGCCGGTACGCTATGTGGATTTGCTGCCAGGATTATGCGGTTGCGGCATCGGGCTTGGAATCCTGGCAGCCTTGCTGCCCGGCCTGGCGATTGCGGCGGTGCGCGAGGAGGAAGCGGCGGCAGCCGGCAGCGTTGTCTACGCGCAGGTGTATTTCTATTCCTCGCTGGGCATCGCACTGGGCGCCAACCTGTTCATGCTGGCCGGGCGGTGGGAGCTTTACCGGGCCATCCGTGCGACCGGCCTGCCCGCGGCCACGCCGCTCTATCTGGACCGGCTGTTGATCGGTCACGCCCGGGACGTGCAAGCCGTGCTGGCACAGGCCGACCCCACCCTGAAAGACATCACGCTGCACATCATCCAGGCAGCCGCGAGCGTATCCTACGGCGCCGTCATGTGGCGGCTGGCTATTGTTCTCTTGGGCGCCTTGCTGCTGGCCCTGGGCCTCCGGCCGCCGCTTGCGCCGACTGCACCCGCGCCATGATTTCCGCGACGGTGGGCCGGTCCAGTTCCTCAAGCACAATCGTGGCCGCGCGCTCGGCCGCGCCGCCAGAGCCCAGCGCCGCGGCCACTTCCGCCAGGCCGGCGACCATCGCCGCGCGCTCCGGCGTCTCCTCCAGCAGCGGCGCAAGCGCTGCGGCCAGTGCCGCCGGTCGGGCAGCCCCCTGAATGAACTCGGGGCAGAGGCCGCGGCCCGCAACAATATTGACCATGCCGATGTGGGGGACGCGAATGAGCATGCGCCCCAGCGCGTAAGTCAGCCAGGCCGTCCGGTACACCACAACCATCGGGCAGCCCATTAGCGCGGTTTCCACGGTGGCGGTTCCGGATGTCACCAGCGCGGCGCGCGCCTGACGCAGCACCGCCCGCGTCGCACCCGTCACGATCCCGAAATGGCGCGGACCGGGCCCGCACTTTTTCAGCACGGCTTCGATCAACGCGGCCACCTCCGCCGACGGCGCGGCCAACAAGAAACCGGCGTCCGGATACTGTCGCTCCAGCTCAGCCGCCGCCGCCCACAGCGTCGGCAGAATGCGCCGCACCTCATGCTCGCGGCTGCCGGGCAGCAGCGCCACCCGCCGCGCCGCCGGCCAGGGCAGTTCCCGCACCGGCGCCGCCAGCTCGCGCCGAGCCTCGTCCACCAGCGGGTGGCCGACGAAGTCCACGCGCAGCGACGTGCCGCTGAATACTTCGACTTCAAACGGGAAAATCACGATCAAGCGCCGGAGCATCTCCGCCATCCGCGGGATACGCGCTCGGTGCCAGGCCCAGACCTGGGGACAGATATAATAGATCGTGCGCAAACCGCGCTTGGACATCTGCCGCGCGAAGCGCAGGTTGAATCCCGGGTAATCCACCAGGAGCACCAGATTAGGCTGGCGCAATTCGGCCAGCTCAAGCATTTCCTTGAAGACCCGTTTGAAAAAGCGATAACGGCGCAGCACCTCATTCAGACCCATCACGGCCATCTCGCGCACATCGTAGAGCGTCTCCATTCCCGCCGCGCGCAGTTGTTCTCCGCCGATGCCATAGAACTCCACATCGGGTCGTCGGGCGCGCACCGCCCGCACCAACGCGGCAGCGTGCATGTCGCCGGAAACTTCGCCGGCGATCAACAGGACGGACTGGCTCACGAAGCGCCCTCGCGGATGCGGTGGGTGATCGCCACCGCCAGCTTCAGCGCTTCAGCCGCGTGCTCCCCGGTGACCACCGGCTGGTTGTGGTTCGCGACGCAATTAACGAACGAGCGCAGTTCGTTAGCCAACGGCTCGCCCTTTTCGATTTCGAGCTTGGCCCGTGTGATACCTTTGTCCGTCTTGCGGTAGATTTCGCCCGCCTGGTTCTGGTAGTCGAGCGAGATGTAGCTGTCCTCATGGAAGCAACGAATCTTGCGCATCTTTTCGGGACTGATCCGGCTGGCGGTCACATTGGCGACGCACCCGCTTTCGAACAACAGACGCACGTTCGCGATATCCTCGCTGCGACTGAGCACCGGGACGCCAACGGCGCGGATTTCGCGGACCGGCGCGCCGACCAGGTGGAGGATCACCTCCAGGTCATGAATCATCAGGTCCAGGACCACACTGACCTCCGTGCCGCGCGGCAGCAGTCCTTCGCGCGGTGGCGGGTACGGCGCCAGGCGGTGAGCCTCGATGAATCGCGGCCGGCTCGGCATCCGATCCAGGAAGGAAAGCACCGGGTTGAAGCGTTCGACATGCCCCACCTGCAGGATCAGCTTGCGCGTCTGGGCCAGTGCGACCAGCTCCTCGGCCTCCGTCGTCGTCGCCGTGATGGGTTTTTCCACCAGCAGGTGCAGCCCCCGCTCAAGCAATCGGCCGGCTACCTCGCGATGGCGATCCGTCGGCACCACGACGCTGGCCGCCTCGATCTGCGCCGCCAGTTCATCCATGGCGGCAAACGCCCGGGTCCGGTGCTGGTGCGCGATTTTTTCCGCCTGCTTCGGATTCACGTCATAGACGCCGACCAGCTCAACCTCTGGCAGTTCCGAGTAGATGCGGGCATGCGCCTGCCCAAGGCTGCCCACTCCAATCACGCCGACTTTGATTTTTCGTGTCGTCATAACGGCTCCTGGTCGGCGGCTGGCTGCCCGGCTGGCAGGTTGGCGGCATCCACCGCCACCATGGCCAGCCCGATGCGATCCGCCGCCTTCGCGATCAATTCCCGATCCAGCAGAATGGCCTTCCCGGCCTCGACCGCCAGCACCGCGGCGCGCGCCTGCTTCAAAACCTTGAGCGTGCGCTCACCCACCACGGGAATATCGAAACGCATGTCATGTCCACGCTTGGCGACCTTGACCACCACCACACCCGGCCCGGCCAGGCGCCCGGCCCGCAGAATGGTTTCGTCAGTCCCCTCAAACGCTTCCACCGCGATAATCGTGCCCTCCTTGACCGCAACAGTCTGCCCGATCTCGACGCCGCTGGTGAGTTTGGCCACTTCGAACCCCAACGCGATGTCGCGCCACTCGGACTCGGTCGGCTCGCGCGCGGCCAGCCGGCCGGCCGCGGGCATCGCGGATTCCATGAACCGGTGCGCGGGCGCCAGTTCCACGCCGATGGCCTTCAACTCCGCCCCAATCGCGCCAAAAATCGTCTCCGCGTTGCGCTTCGGCAAACGGCGCAACAAGTCCAGCAGCGCCCGGTCCATTCGGATCCGGAACAGATGCGTTGGCGTAATCTGCCCGGCCATGACGGCCTGTTTCGCGCCACTGGCGCGTATCGCATCCAGCGTGGCCTGCAACTGTCCCAGATGCACCCAGAACATACGGTCGGTCAATCGCTCGATGGCGGGATCGGTTTCCTTCTTGAAGCCGACGGCGTAAATCCGGCCAACGCCGGCCCGCCGCGCGCATTCGGCCAGCAGCCGCGGATAGGAGCCTTTCCCGGCAATGATGACAATGGATTCCGGTATGGCGTTGGCGTTCATGGGCGAAAATTGTTAGCCGCCAATTTCCGATTTCCGATTTCCAATTTCAAGCGCCAAGAATATGGATTCGCTCGGCGCGCCCTCCCCAGCCGTGGGCAGAATCGGACCGCCGGGCCGACCGCCGCCGCTTATCCGCGCGCCACCGCAGCCGCATGCCACGGCACCCACTTCCCCATGGCGACCCTCCCCGCTCCGAACCATTCACTCCATTCCGCTTCTTCCCGCGCCTAACCGCCGCGCGATCTCCATACTCCGATCCGCCTCGGCCACGCGCCCCTCGCGACGATCGAGGCGCGCGAGCAACGCATAGGCGCGCGCGTGGTCCGGCGCAAGCCGCAGTGTCTCGCGCAACTGGATGCGAGCCTCGGCCAGGCGATCGGCGCGCAAGTAGATTTGAGCCAGGTAATAATGGGCATCCGCCTCGTCCGGCTGCTGCGCAACCAACGCCGTCAATTCGCGCTCAGCCGCGCCAGTTTCGTCACGATAAATCAGGGCGACCGCCTGTTTCAAACGCCAGGCCGTCTGCTCCGGATACTCGCGCGCCAGGGCGGCGAATACCTCGTCCGCCTCCGCGAAACGGCCCTGCATGGTCAGCAGCATGGCCAGTTCTTCGCCGGCCGCCGCGCCATTCGCCCGTTTGGACAACCGCGCGCGGAGGATGCGCTCGGCGTCAGCCACGCGCCCCAGGCGCGCGCAGCAGGCGGCCCGATCCAGTGCTGTGTCACCGGAATCCGGCAACACCCGATCCGCGGCATCCAGATACTCAAGCGCCGCATGATAAAAACCGGCGCGCAAAAGACCGCGCGCGCAAGCCAGCAGGGCGTCATACTGAAAAAAGCGACCGCGATCGCCAGTATCAACCAAGGCGATACCCGCCGCCGCCTCACCCAGGAAACCCAGCGCCAGGGCCGCCGCGCCGCGCAAGTCATAGCGATGCGGCATCAGGTCAACGGCCCGCCGTAACTGCGCCGCGGCATCCGCGTACCGGCCGGCATCCAGGAGGATGCGCCCCCATTCGTAAGGATAAACCCAGTCGTCCGCATGCTCCGCCAGCGCCTGCGCGTATTGTTGTTCCAGCGCGCCCCAGTCTTCATCTTGGAGGCGGCCGATCAGTTCCAGTTTGCGCGCAACCAGCCGCGCCAGTTGTCGCGCATTATCGTGCTGCCTCGCGAAAGGAAACTCATGGCGGCGCTCCCGCATGATTTCCAGAACCTGTAGTTCCGCCCGCGCGTTGTATGCCAGACGCTCCGCCACCGCTTCCGCCGGCAACAGCGCGGCGGTCGCGGGCGCGTCACCGTTCACACGCGGCAGGATCGCTTCGCAAACCGCCTGAGCGAGCCGATAATTCCCGCTAAAGTTAAGATGCACGTGATCAAGAAAAATCTCCGCGCCGGGCGCGCCACCGGTCGTCGTCTGCAATTGCTTTTCCGCGTCCACCAGGACAACTCCCGGCCGCGCCGGCCCGGCCGCCGCGCGAATGCGGCGGTTTATTTCCGAATCGGCGCGAAACCGCAGGGCGTCCCCGTCGCGCGCGCGCGCATACCACTCCCGCGCGCCGGCCACATCCCCTTGCGCCTCAAGTTGGACCGCTCGTTTGAACCGGTCCAGCGCCGATTCACCCGCGGCATTGGTCGCGGCGGCGAACGGGGCGCAGTCGCGCAGGTTGACGGCCACCGTACATAGCGCCACGCCGGCGCCGGCAGCCCGGCAACGGTCCAGAATATGTTCCAGGTTGAACGAGAACCCGGCATAGACCGACGCCAGGCGCGAATCCGTTTCCGGTGTCAGGCGGTCCGCCATCAGCGCCATACCGCGCCATTCGCGAACCGCTTCGCTGGTCAGCCCCAAGCCGCCGGCGAGTTGCGCCAGAACCTGCGCCAGGCGCAACCGGGTCAAGCAAACGCGCCACCGGACATAAGGCGGGCGAGCCAACGGACGAAATACCGTTCCCGGACCATACGGGCCGACCACTTCGTTGTTGCCCATGTACACGACAAACCAGTCCGGTTGCAGGGCGGTCAAGGCAGACGCGATTTCCGTGATCGCATGGGAATTAACGGCCGTCATGGCGGCATTGATGACTTCCACCCGCCGTTGCGGGAGCGCGGCGGCCAGCAAGCACTCCAACTGGCGGGCCAGGCCATAGGCGGGCGCCGGCTCACCCATCGCCGCCGATTCCCCCAAAACGACGACCCGCAGCACGTCCGGGGGCTTGCCGGATCGGATTTTCAGCGGCAGCGGCGCGCGCGCCAAACGGGGCGGGAAAAACCGGTAGCCGAAAAATTGATTATCAATCAGACAAGGCCCATGTTCATCGGCATGGCCAACCAGAAACCCTGTCGGATAGCCCCAATCCAAAACCCGCAGGAATAACTCAGTGCCGGCCAACAAGGCCAGCGGCAGCAGCACACTCAGCAGGCTCCGTTTCAGCCAGCGCATGGCTCAGCGCCGGTTCAAGGCACGCCCAAAGCATCGCGAATGGCGGCCGTCAGGTCTGCGCCGGACAGGTCGCGCGCGATAATCTCGCCATTGCGGTCGAGCAGGAAATTGGTCGCCTCGCCGAAGATGCCCAAACGCCGCGGCAGATCCGTATTGCCGGCCACCACCGGCCATCGGATTTTATTCTGGCGCAGGAAATCGGGAAGATCGTCCGCTTGACGTTCCAGATTGAAACCAATGATCTCAAAATTCCGCGGCGCATAATCGTCGTAGGCCGCCTGCAGCACCGGCAGGTTGCGGCGCCAGGCCTCCCAGCCGCGCAGCCAGAAATCGAGCAGGACCACTTTGCCACGCAGGTCCGCCAGTTTCACCGGATGTCCGCGCAAATCCACCGCCGCGAAATCCGGGAACGGACGACCGGGCGCAAACCGGGCGCGCTGACGATACATTTCCATGGTGGTGACGGTCAGCGAATCGCTTCCGCGCGCCACGGGGCGGGTGACCGCCAGAGGCACCTCGCGCCCCTGCCCGCCGGTGAAGGCATAGTGCTCGGCATCATAGTATGGGCTTGCTTTGAACGCCGCGATCAACCGGGTGATCGCATCCTCGTCGCCGATCCGGGCATAGACCTCGGCTTCGCGCGCGTAGAGGGCCGGCATCCGCCGGGGTTGATGGGCCGCCAGTTTCCCCCGCGCCTCTTCCAGCACTTCCAGCGAACGACCGTATTCCCGCAACATGTCGCAATACACCATCGCCTTGATCAACGCCGCCTCCAGGACCGCATCCCAATCCTGCGCCGAGTTGGCGCGCGCGGCGAGGCGGTCAATCTGCTCAAAGATTCCCCGCCATTCTGATTCGGAGTAGTAACCGTGGCCCATGGACTGCAACCGGCTGAGCAAGGCGCTCATTTCGGCGGACAACGCCGGCGCGGGTTCAGCCATCACGCCAACTCGTCCGCAAATAAGAATGCACAGCACGGCGCATAGAAAAAAGCGACTGATCGGTTTCATCATTGTGTCATTTCAATTCGGCTGCCGGTGCACAATTCAAGCCGTCCGGTCAACCCAAAACGTCATACTCATACGGCGCGGGTTGGACGGGGGCAAGCCGATTCTGAACAGCGGGCTTTTCATGGCAGCGACTTTCACGGGCGGCTCCGCGGGCATGCGTCGGTCGGTCCGATCTTGTTCAAGACCGGCCGAATCGTCCCTCGGCGCGCCGCATTGGAAGTTGGCGATGCCGGGCTAGCGCAGCCAGCGTTTGATTTGCCGCCAGCGGGCCAGTTTCGCCGCGCGCGACAGCGCCGCGTGGGCGGGGCTGGTTGAAGGCAGCACCCGCAACACCGGGCGCCCCAGCCACGGTTCCAGCCCCGGCAGCACCCGGCGGCGAAACAACTCGGCGGCTTTTGCGCCGTTGAAAAACACGGCCCGGATTTGCGGGCAGCGTTTGAACAAAGCGTTGAAATCGTTCGGCGTCACGCTAGCCGGTTCAATGTTCGCATCCAGGCTGCCCGGACGCCGGCAGCGCCGCGTTACGTCCCACAGCGCCACGCCAGCCGCGCGCAGGCGGGCCAGGCGGCGGGGATAATTCAGCTCCCGCCCGGCGCCGAACAGGATGCCCATGAAGTCCCAGAACGGATTGCGGGGATGGGCATAATACTGGCGCCGGCGCAACGATTCCGCCCCCGGCATCGAACCGAGAATCAATACACGGGCCTTGCCGTCGGCCACCGGCGGGAACCCCCGCAACCATTGCTGACGCACGCGCATTTCCCTTTCTTGCAACTAAACCGGGAAATCCTACAATAAAACGCCATGATGAAGAATTGGATTTCCAACGCCGTCATTTACCAGATCAATCTGCGCGCCTTGGCCGCGCGCGAACCCCGCAACGCCATCGAGGCCGCGCGCGAAAAGCCGGACTCCCGCTCTCCGCTGGCTTATGTCGCCCAGCATCTGCCGACCATCAAGCGCCTGGGCGCCAATGTGCTGTATTTTCTGCCCCCCTACCCGATTGGCTATGAAAAGCGCAAGGGCATTGGCTCCCCCTACGCCAGCCGGAACTTCCGCGCAGTCGAGCCGGAATACGGGAACTTGAACGAGCTCGCGGAACTGGTGCGCCGCGCCCACGCGACGGGCCTGAAGGTCATCTTCGACATCACCCCCAATCATACCAGCCGCGACCATGTCTGGACGGCTTCGCATCCGGAGTATTACGTCAAGGATGCCCACGGCGGGATTTTCTTCGATTGCGACTGGTCGGACACCGCCAAGCTGGATTACACGCAGCCCGCGCTCCGGCGCGAGATGCTCGAAGTCTATGACTTCTGGTTGAGTTTCCTGGGCCGGACCCCGGAAGGCGAGCCGGACGGCATTGACGGCTTCCGCCTCGATATGGCCCACTTCATCAATGACCGCGGATTCTGGAACGAGGCCTTGCCCCAGTTGCGCGCCCGCCATACCGGCCGCGAGCTGCTGTTTCTGGCCGAATGCTACGGTTTCCAGAACAACCTCGACCTCTTCGGCCGCGGCATGACCGCCGCGTACGACGACGACTTTTACAAAGTCTGCCAATACGGCTACGCCATTCGCGACGATGGCTCCTCCGTCATTCGGCTTGCCGATGACGCGCGCCATAACCAGGATTTCCGGGACAAGTATGAAGCTTTCCAAGCCGGCGGGATCGCCGGCGCAATGGAACGCGTCCTGCTCAACTACGTCGAAGCCGCCCCGCGCTTCCCCGAACCGCACTGGGTCGCCCGTTACACGGACAACCACGACGAGGGCCGCGGCGTTTACCGTTTTGGCGATGGCGCGGTGCGGGCGGCGATGCAACTCGCGTTTATGGCCCCGCGCACGATCCCGTTCATCCTGACTGGGCAGGAGTTCGGGGCGCTGAACCGTCCCTCGATCCACGACCGGTTGAAGCCTTGCGACAAGGGCTGCCGCGTGGCGCTGGAGGATCGTACCATCTGGCGGGAAGGCGTCGAGTTTGAGGGCAACCTCTTCGCCCGCGGCCAGCCGCACCGCGTGGCGTGGTACGATTTTTATCGCGACCTCATCCGCCTGCGCCTGAAAACCCAGGAGCTGGCCGCCGGCGATTTCCGGCTGTTCGACGCCGGCGAGGAATGTCCCGCCGAGGAGCGGACGGTGATCGCCTTTGAGCGTCCGCTGGGCAAACGGGTGGTCCGCTGCGCGGTCAATCTCGGCCCGGCCCCGCGCCGGCTGCGGAATGCGGCGGCGTGGAGTCAGGGACAGTCCCTCTACGGCCAGTTGGCCGACGGGGCCTTGCCGGCGTTCGGAGCCGTAGCCGTGCGCGCCTGAGCAATCGCCGCGGAGATCAGCGTGCAAAAGGCATCAGCGGCGAACCACCCCATGGCGATAGTGTTTGCCGGCGCCACTTTTCTGGGCGCATTCCTGCTGTTCCAAGTCCAGCCGTTGATCGCCAAGTATATCCTGCCCTGGTTCGGCGGCACACCGGCGGTCTGGACCACGTGTATGCTGTTCTTCCAGGTTATGCTGCTGGTCGGCTATGCCTACGCCCACGGACTCGTGCGCCGTCTGGACCCGCGCGCGCAAAGCCTGGCGCATATCGCCTTGCTGGCCGCCGGGTTGATCCTGCTGGCCGGCCTGTGGCGGCGCTGGGGTAATCCGATCCTGCCGGGTAGCGCTTGGAAACCGCCGGATAGCGAGCATCCGGCAGGGCGCATCCTGCTGCTCCTGCTGGCGGGAATCGGCGCGCCATACGGCTTGCTGGCCGCCACCAGTCCCCTGCTCCAGGCTTGGTTCAGCCGCCGGTTTCCGGGCCGTTCGCCTTATGCCCTGTACACGCTTTCCAACGCCGGTTCGCTGTTGGCGCTGCTCTCGTACCCCGTGGTGATCGAACCATTTCTGCCGTTGGCCATTCAAGCCGAGGCATGGGCGGGGCTTTTCGGGTTATACAGTCTGGGTTGCGCCGCTTGCGCATGGGCAGCGCGCGGGGCGCCGGCGCCGGCCGCGCCGGCCGACGGGGAAGATGCCGGCGGCGGTATCGGGCGGCGACTGACCTGGCTGGGCCTCGCGGCCTGTTCGGCGGCCCTGCTGCTGGCCACGACCAACCAAATGTGCCAGGAGGTCGCCGTGGTTCCGTTCCTCTGGGTCCTCCCGTTAAGTCTGTACCTGTTCAGCTTCATCCTCTGCTTCGCCGGCGGCCGCTGGTATATCCGTTCCGGTTATGTCCTGGCGCTGATCATTTGTGTCAGCCTGGCTTGCCTGGCGCTCTTTTTCGGCAGTCGGATGACCATCCCCATGCAGCTCGTGATTTTCAGCCTGACCTTGTTCGCCGCGTGCATGGTTTGTCATGGCGAACTGGTTCGGCTCAAGCCGGCAGCGGCAGGCTTGACGGGATTTTACCTGCTGATCGCGCTCGGCGGCGCGCTTGGCGGCGCGGCCGTGACCCTGGCCGCCCCGCGGCTGTTTGCCGGTTTTTGGGAATACCACGCCGCGCTTTTCACCACCTGCGCCATGGCGTGGTTGGCGCTCTCGTTGGACCCCGCCTGCTGGATCAACCGGCGGGTGATGCGCACGGCGGTCGGCGCTAACCTGACCATCCTCGGTTTGCTGCTGATCGCCCAGACCGATGCGCAACGAGAGCAACAAGTTTACGCAAGCCGGAACTTCTACGGGGTCCTGCGCGTGCGCGAATGGCTGCGCGGTGATCCCGCGCTGCATCTGTATGAACTGCGCAACGGCGTAATCACTCATGGGCTGCAATTCATCGAACCGGCGCGCCGGCATGATCTGGCCGCCTACTACAATCCGCGTTCAGGGGTCGCCCTCGCAATCACCAACCACCCGCGTTACCTGGCGGGCCGGGAACTCCGCATCGGGGTCATCGGGCTCGGCGTCGGCACGCTGGCCGCGCTCGGGCGCGCCGGCGACACGATCCGTTTTTACGAAATTAATCCGGAAGTGATTCGGCTCGCCCAGGGCGCCTATGGCTATTTCAGTTTTTTGTCCGACACTCCGGCGCGTATCGAAATCGTTCCCGGCGATGCTCGCCTGGCGCTCGAACAGGAGGCCAGCGCGGGCACGGTGCCGCCGCTGGACGTGCTGGTCGTGGACGCGTTCACCAGCGACTCCATTCCCATCCACCTGCTAACCCGTGAAGCTTGGGCGCTATATCTGGCGCGCCTCAAACCCGACGGCGTGCTGGCGCTCCACATATCCAACCGCCATTTGAACCTGCACCCCATCGTCAAGCGCCTCGCCGATGACAGCGGCTTATCGTCGGAATTGTTTGCCAGCCCCAGCGACACGACCCAAGTCTATTACGCCGCCCACTGGTTTCTGGCCACGCGCGACCCATTCTTCCTCTACACGGCGGCGCTCGCCACCGCCGAAAAGCGGCCACTGGTTGAACGCGGGCCCACTCCGCTTTGGACAGACCAGCACAGCGATTTATGGCGCATCCTCAAGTAACCGGTCAGCGCACGGCCCACCGTTGACAATCTTACCCTACCCGCCACAAAGCCGCGCGAAGTACCCCTACCACGCCGGGTTGAACAGAAAACGGGGCTGACCGGCAGCAGGAACAGCTAACCCACGTCCCCATAGCAATTCAGGGGACACAGCAGAACACGCACTAAAAAGACAACTCGCTTCGCAATTATGCAAAACTGCAACATTTCACTATACTCAGTTTTTGCATGGGGGTATGTTTTCGGAATAAAGGATTATCTTTTTTCGGGCGGCATGGAGGCTGGGCCAAGACGGATGGGTTGCGGTAACGGGTTTTTTTAAGGAAGGCGAGCCTCTTATGAACTACGATTCGCGCATTTATTTCCCGATGAGCATCAACGCGACCGCGCTTTTCGATAAGATCCGCGATCAAAGCCAGATTTGGAGTCGCGAGTTGGACAATCGGAATAATTCGCGCTCGCTGTTGCGCAATATTCCGGGCTTGCCATCCGCGCCGCCGCCCGGGCCCGGCCACATTAAGATCGGCCGGCACGTGAATATCCAAGCCTAGCCGCGGGTTCCCGTCAAGGTGTCGCGCGCACCGGCGCAACCGGCTGGTCCTGATTGGCCGCTACGTGTTCGCCCTGCAAGACGATCAGGTCGCACAGAATCTGCAAAGTCTCCTGCAGGATTAAATCCGGCCGGTCGGGCTTGGCCGGCGTTTCCACGGTCTCGTCCGCCTGGTTTTCCTGGATCATATCGCCCAGCCGTTTTTCATCCTTGGCCAGTTGGATTCGTTCCTCCAAGTTCAACGGGATTTCGCTGGCCTGTTTGCGTTCACCTAACAAGTCAAGCAACTTGGTATAGGTCTGGAACCGGGAATCTTCGCGGCGCCGTTTCTCCGATTGCTCCTTCAAGCGCGGCACATACGGCTGACAATTGGTCTCGTTCAGATAATAGACCGGAGCCACCATCGTCCAGGCCAGCGCGTGCGGCAGGTATTCCTCGCCAATCTCCATATATTCCAGAATCGAGGGCAGGACAATATCGGGCGCGACCCCCGCCAATTGAGTTGAGCCGCCCGCAATGCGATGGAAATTCGCCGTCGTCAGTTTCAGCGAGCCCATCCGCGGATCGTCTGGATCCAGGCCCACCACGGATTGAACCGTCCCTTTCCCATGCGTCTTCGTATCGCCCACCAGCACCGCCCGCCCCAAATCCTGCAGTGCAGCGGCCAAAATCTCGGCGGCCGAAGCACTCTGCCGGTTGACCAACACCACCAGCGGTCCCGTGTAGAGATTGGTGGGATCGGCGTCGCGCAGCACCTGCAGATTACCGCCGCTTTTGACTTGCACGACCGGCCCGCGATTGATGAACAGGCCGGTCAGTTCCACCGCCTCGGTCAAGGCCCCGCCGCCGTTATTGCGCAGATCGAGCACCACGCCATCCAACCGGTTGGTCTTGAGCTCCGTCAGGATGCGGGCGACATCGCGGGTCACGCTGCGCGGCTCCGCCGTGCCGGCGCTCTTGCCTTTCAAGTCGGCATAAAACTCGGGCACGGTGATGACGCCCAGCGTCCGTTCCACCCCATCCGACCCGGTCACCTTGCGCACGGTCCCTTTCGCGGCCTGGTCTTCCAGTTTCACCTCATCCCGGATCAGGTCAACCTTGATCGTATTGGCACCCGAGATATCGGCGGCGGGGATCACGGTCAGCACCACCTTGGTACCCTTTGCGCCGCGAATGAGCCGCACACTCTTGCTCAGCGGCCAGTGGAGGATGTCCACCGGCTCGTCATCGCCCTGCGCCACCGCGATGATCTTGTCGCCGGCCTTGAGCCGGCCGTCCTTCTCCGCCGGCCCGCCGGGGATGATGCGCACGATCTTGGCCGCGCCGTCCTCGACCCCCAGCAGCGCGCCGATGCCGAAAAGCGAAAGCCGCATGCTAATGTCAAAATCTTCCGTGTTGTTTGCCGACATGTATTCCGAATGCGGATCATAAGCGCGGGTGAACGACGTCAGATATAGCGTCAGCAACCAGTCCGCGTCGTTGTCGTTGAGCACTTCAAGGTATTGCTTGTATTCTTTTCGTATTTCCTCTTCCGGCGTCAGCGGCTTGATCACCGCTACAAGGTTGGTCGCCGCGACGGCGGCATTGGTGGCGGCGGCTGACTCCCCCGGGATGGCGTTGGTGGCGACCGCCGCGGCCGCCTGCTTTTCTTTTTCCTCGTCCGCCAGGCGGCGCGCGACCAGGCGGGCCACATACTGGTTCTTGATTTTTTTGCGCCAGAGTTCGTTCCATTCGGCCACGCCGGCGGGCCAGGGCGCGTCCTTGCGTTTCCAAACAAATGACTCGCGCGCCTCCACATCAAATCCGTTGTCCAGCAACGTATTCACATAGGCAACGCGATTGCTGACGCGCTCCATGAAGACGCCGTAGACTTTGAATGGAAAGGTCAGGTCGCCCGCGCGCAACTGGTTGTCGAGATTGGGAATCTGCTTGCGAAACCCTTCCACATCGGACGCGAGAAAAAAGCTGCGGTCGTAATCCAAGTTGCCGAGGAAGATATCGAGCGCCGATTCGGCCAGCGCATCATCCCAGCGGTTATGGGTCAGGTGGATCCGCGGGAGCTCGCGCGCCAGGATTTCCGCCACATCCGAGTAGCGATCCAACATCTGTTCGTTCACCGGCGCCAGGCCCAGGGCGGCGGCGCTAAACAGGCCGAAAAAGCCCACCATCAACATCAATTGCTTCATCCGTTGTCATCCCATTGTCTAAATATGCACACTATTCACCCGTTTACAAATCCACGCCCGGAAACTCCAGCCGTTTTTTCATCTCTGTGAACACCCATTCCAACAGCGGCCGCAGATTGACCGTATCCGCGCGGTTGTACGCCAGCAGCGTCGCCAGCGCCGCCTCACTGCCCTCCTCGTGCGCGCGCCAGAGCCGCACGGCGTCCCACCCATCCAACCCGCGCACGCTGTCCTCCCGCTCAATTCCCAGTTGCGCTTCGATCTTTTTCAGGCCGCCTTTCAATCCCAGCCGGCGCAGCGGGAACCGCAGGTCCACGTGCACATGGTTGAAGAAATTATAGCGGAAGCGCGCGCCAATCAGCGGCAGGTCGAATAGCGCGCCATTGTAGGTCACAACGAGCGGATACTGCTCGATATACTCGCGCGCGGCATCCAGGTCGCGCCCATTGACAAACTGCCGGACTTCGCTCCCGTTGTATGTGCCGATCACCGTGATCGGGTCTGCATCCGCCGTGCCCGTGGTCTCGATATCAAGGCAAAGAGCACGGTCGCGGCAATCGCCATAGACGCGCCATTTCTGGTCCGCCGGCAATAAACGATCGAAGTAATTCCAGTCGCCCACCGCATAGCGTTCGATCGAACGCGCCAACTCCGCATCCGCCAAATCGAGCCGTCCCGAGCCCATCCGTCCGTCCGCGCGCGCCGCCTGATAAGCCGCCCAATCCAGGATTCCCGCCCGCCAGAGGCGTCGCTCGCTCTGCGGCCCGATGCCCGGCAGATGAATGAATGAATGGCGCAACATCGCAAATCTTTTACGACCGCACCGATGCGCGCCCACCCCGCCCGGTGAATGGCGCCGCCGCTTTCCACTGACGAGTCAGCCGTTCAGGCGCTGCGGGCCAGTTGCACATCATGCCGTTTCTCGAACGCCGTGATATCGGCCTCGTGCTCCAAGGTCAGGCCAATGGCATCCAGCCCCTCGATGAAGCGCTTTTTAACCCCCGCGTCCATCTGGAAGGTAAACACCTTTTCTCCGCCCGGCGTATGCAGGATCACTTTCTGTTCGGGCAGGTCTATAGTCAGGTCCACCGCCTGATGCTTCCGGGCCGCGCGGAAAATCTCCTCCACTTCGGCTTCGGCCAGCTCGATCGTCAGCAAGCCGTTGTTCACGGCGTTATTCCGAAAGATGTCGGCGAACGCCGGAATGCGGACATCGCCCAGTTGCCGCCACGGCGCAATCACCGCTTTGAATCCATATTGCGCGATCGCCCAAACCGCATGCTCACGGCTGGATCCGCAGCCGAAATTATTCCGCGTTACCAGGATGGACGCATCTTTCAAATGGGCGGCATTCAATTCGAATTCCGGGTTGTCCTTACCATCAGGCGTGTAGCGCCAATCGAAGAACAACGCCGGCCCAAAGCCCGTGCGCTTGATCAGCTTCAGAAACTGCTTGGGGATGATCTGGTCGGTATCCACATTGGCGCGGTCCAACGCCGCCACCCGAGCCCGATGTTTGATGAATTTTTCCATGGCTGTGCTCCTCAACTCCACGCGCGGATATCAACGAACCGGCCCGCAACGGCCGCCGCCGCGGCCATTTCCGGGCTGACCAGGTGCGTGCGCCCGCCCTTGCCCTGCCGCCCCTCAAAGTTGCGGTTGGACGTGGCCGCGCACCGCTCGCCCGGCCGCAACTGGTCGGGGTTCATCGCCAGGCACATGCTGCAGCCGGCGAACCGCCACTCGGCGCCGGCCGCCTTGAAGACCTGGTCCAATCCCTCCGCTTCGGCCTGCCGCCGCACCGGCTGGGAACCGGGCACCACCAGCACCCGCATCCCTGGCGCGACCTGGCGGCCGCGCATGACCCGGGCGGCCGCGCGCAGATCTTCAATCCGACCGTTGGTGCAACTGCCGATGAACACCGTATCCAGTTTGATATCGGTGATGCGCATCCCCGGCTGCAGGCCCATATAGGCCAGCGCTTTTTCAACATCCTGCCGGCTGTAGCCGGGCGCCTGGTCCGGACCCGGCACCACGCCGGTGACGTCCGTAACCATGCCGGGACTGGTGCCCCACGTGACCTGGGGCGCGATGGCGGAAGCATCAATCGCCAGGGTGCGGTCATAAACCGCGCCGGGGTCGCTGGCCAGCGTTTGCCAGAAAGCGATGGCCGCGTCCAAATCCTTGCCCTTGGGCGCATACGGCCGGTTGCCGGAGGCGATATACTGATAAGTGGTATCGTCCGGCGCCACCATGCCCGCGCGCGCGCCACCCTCGATGCTCATGTTGCACATGGTCATCCGGGCCTCCATGGACAACTGGCGCACGGCGTCGCCGGCATACTCCAGCACAAAACCGGTGCCGCCGGCCGTGCCAATCTGGCCGATCAGTTTCAGGATCATATCCTTCGCGGTGACGCCGACGCTCAACCGGCCCGTGTAATCCACGCGAAAGGTCTTCGGCTTGGACTGGCGCAGTGTTTGGGTCGCCAGCACGTGCTCGACCTCGGAGGTGCCGATGCCGAACGCCAGCGCGCCGAACGCGCCATGCGTGGCCGTATGCGAATCGCCGCAAACAATGGTCGTGCCCGGCAGCGTCAGCCCCTGCTCGGGTCCGACGATGTGCACCACGCCCTGCGCGCCGGTGTCCAGGTCAAACAGCTTGATTCCAAAATCACGGCAGTTCTGCCGCAGCGTTTCCACCTGCTCACGGGCGATCGGATCGCGGATAATCGTCTGGTCGTCCGTCGGCACGTTGTGGTCCGGCACGGCGAACGTCAACTCGGGATGGCGAACCCGGCGGCCTGCCAGGCGCAGCCCCTCGAAGGCCTGTGGACTGGTTACTTCATGCACCAATTGCCGGTCAATATACAGCAGAACCGATCCATCCGGCAGTGTTTTGACAACGTGCCGGTCCCAGATTTTCTCAAACAAGGTCTTTTTCTTCATAAGCGCGGCAATATAGGCCCGGCCGCCGCCGATGGCAAGCACGGGGTCAGGCGACAACGCCACGGGACCGCCTGCCCCGCGCGCGATGGGCAACGCGAGCTACGCGGGATGGCCGACGGCCGACGGCGCCGCTTTTCCTTCAACGCAGCCGAAATCCTCAACGCCGGCGGTGATGGATTCATAGATATGGCCTGGACCGAGCGCGCTCGCCAAACCGGTCTTTTCCATCATTCCGCGCACCGGATCCCGCACGCGGGCGAAGCGTAGTGAAATGCCTTTCCCGGCCAAATTCGACTGCAGACGCTTGAGCGTTTCCGCGGCGGTTGTATCCAGCGCATTGACTGTTTCCATGTCCATTAGTACGACGCTAACCGGTGTGATGGCCGTGGCGATGTGCTGTTGGATCCGATCGGCGCAGAACGCCGCATTCATAAACAGTAGACTGCTGTCCAGCCGGAAGATCAGCAAACCGGGAATGGTGATCGCCTCCGGATGCCGCGTGACATCCCGGTAGGCGTCCATACCGGGCACCTTGCCGAGCACCGCGGAATCCGGATGCGTACTGCGATAGATCAGCACCAGCAGCGCCAGCACCATCCCCACCCCAACCCCCTGCAGCACGCCGAACAGCAAGACGCCCAGCGCCGCCGCCGCGGCATAGAGACACTCCAATCGGCTGATCCGGAACAGCGCGCGAAAATAACCGGGATTGAACAGTTTGATCATCGCCCGAACCACGATCGCTCCCAGCAGAGCCGCGGGCAACCGGGCAAACACCGGCATCAGGAACTGCAGCGTCAGCAGCGCCAACCCCGCCAGCACCAGGCCCGCCACCGGCGTTTTGCCGCCGGCGGTCATGCTGACGGCGGACTGCGAAAGGCTGCCGGCGACGACGAAACCAGATGAGCAACTGGAACCGAGATTGGCCATGCCCAGTGCCAGCAGTTCCTGATTCGGATTCACCTCGCCGCCGACTTTCAACGCGGCGACCTTGGCCGCGCCCAGCGACTCCGTGTAGTTCAGCAGGACAATCGCCAGCGCCCCGTGCAACATGAGGCCCAGATGCGCCCATTCAAAATGCGGAACCGCCAGCCGCGGCAGGCCGGCCGGGATCGCGCCAACCACCGCGACGCCGTGTCGGTCCAGGCCCAGCGCCAGGCTGACGACGATGCCCGCCGCGACTACCGTCAGCGCCGGCGGCAGGCGCGGATAATAACGCGGCAACCCAAAAAGCAACACCAAGGCGGAGAACCCGACCGCCATGGTGGGCCAGTGATACATGGGCCAGTGGCGCAACAGATGCCACAACTCCGTGAAGAAATGCCCGCCGACAGGCGCCACCCCGAACATCTTCGGCAACTGGGTCAGCATGGTCACTAGCGCCAGCCCCTGGATGAAACCGTTCATCACCGGCTGGGAGATGAAACTGGCAACCCACCCCAACCGCAACGCGCCGGCCAGTAGGAAAATCAGGCCGACCCAGAAGGCCAGTTCAACCGTCAGGGCCAGGTAATCCGGCGATCCCGTCGCGGCCAGCGCCGCGATCGTGTGGGCGGATAGCAGGGCGGTGGCGGAATCAGGACCGACGACCAGTGTGCGCGAGGTGCCCAGACAAGCATACGCAATCAGCGGCAGGGGGACGGTGAACATGCCGATCAGCGGCGGCACGCCGGCGATCCCGGCATAAGCCAGCGCGGTGGGCACCATGACCGACCACAATGTCGCGCCGGCCAGAATATCCGGGCGCAACCACTCGCACCGGTAGATGCGCATGGTCGCCAGCAAAGGAATGTAGCGCCCCAACCAATCCAGTATGTGACCCGCACGCATCGGCGGCAGACTGGCAGACTGGAGCCGCGTGTTCAAGTCCGGCCTGGATTGACCGCCGGCGGCTCCGCCGCTTGTCCTTTTGGACTCATTTTGAACTCCGGATGAGGTTCAGGGCCAACGCGAATCCGGCCGGACCGAATGCCTGGCGTTGGGATTTGAATCATGTGCAGCCGATATCCAAGAAAAACTATTCACATCGCCACAAACTCCATCTGGAAACCATAGCCGACGCCGCGACTGGCGCCTCCCATTGGCCCGCTCGAGGAAGCCGGGTAAACCGGGTGGGTAGCAAACCATTGATTTTATTGGTCGAAATGCGTGTTTCGCCGCGTGGATATTGAAAAAAAAGGTGGCACCCCCGGCGTGATTCGAACACGCGACCCGCAGATTAGAAATCTGCTGCTCTGTCCAACTGAGCTACGGGGGTAGCCCTCTGATGAATTATGGGCCTGGCGGCCTTGTCCGCAAGCGGATTTGGTCCGTTAAGGCGTTTTAACCACCACGACCGCCTCGCCCTCTACCACAACCTTGATTGGTGTGCCGTCCGGCGCCGGCGCACCCTCGGTGGTCGCGATCTTGAGGTTGATCACCGCGTTCGCTCCCTTGGCCTGGGCCTTTTCCTTCAGCCGTCGAATCGCCTGATCCACAGCATCCGCCTTCGGGCACTTGGGCAGCTTGTCCTCATATTCGGCCATGACAAAGGACTTTGTGTCGGTAATTGCAAAGCCCCCGATGGCTGCCGTCGTGGAGGTCTTCACATTCTCAATTTCAGCCTGGCGCCGGGCTTCGGCGGCGCGCTCTTGCTCGGCCTGCTCCTGCGCGCAACCCGGGCATTTGGGCACATTGCCGCCAAACAGATTGCCTTTGATCTCCCCATGCACGGAACAGGTCATGCGCCGCTTGTTGGCGCAGTCCGCGCAAAGGAAATCTTTCTGTTTGTCGCCCGGCAGGATCACCTCGCTGATTCGGTCCGGGAAAATGTGCGCGCCACCCTGCTTCAGGTTTAAGCCGGCGTAATTGACCGACAACCATCCCGCTTTCTGTCCGCACTCCATACATATTTTAGCCATTGCTTTTTCTCCCGGAATGATGCGTCCCCGGATGTTTGTCATTTCAACCGGGCACGACATCTTTCATACCGCTCGGCCCGGCAGGAGACAAGCAAACAGATGAATGACGGGCCGGGAATTGATTTTTAATTCGAATGCGTCATGATCCGCTCAAAGTCGAAATACTACTGACCCGCCATGCAACATAACCGTCGGCCCAACATCATCATACCGCGCCTGGGCGCCGCCTTTGGCGCCATCCTCCTGACCGGCACCAAAAAGCTGGGGATCACTCGGTTTGAAACCGGCGGCGGCCAGTACGGAAAGCATTACCGCATCGGCAACAACCGCAACGCCGGCGTAATCCGCCTGACGCCGGGAACGCACAAGACCTTGATGCCGGACTTCGACTATCGCAGGAGCCGTTGGATCTTGAATGTTCTACCGCAGTTCATCACCCGGTTGGTTTTCTGGACTGAATCACAAACGCAAATCGCACTGGCAAAGAAATCGCTGGCGGCATGATCGAAAGGAACCGCGATATGGAATGGACCCAATCCGCATTGGAAGAGAAAGAGCGCTATCTCGCCGAGGTCCGCGCGCGCGCCACCGCGCAACGGGCCGACGCCGATGACGCAGTCGAGATGGCGCGCCGCCGCCTGGAGCACGAAATCGCCGCATTAAACAACGCCACCATCACGGCGGACGACGTCCGCCAGGCGATCGGCCAGATGCGCGCCACCCCGCCCCGCGCCGCCGCGTATGCCGTGCCGGCGCGCCGGCGTCCCTGGAGCGCGTTTTTCCTCCTCCTGCTGGGCGTGGCGCTGCCGCTCGCCGCCCTGTTGACGGAGTTGTTCACCGGCGCCTGCGCCGGGATGTTCTTCGACCCGATCCCCTCCCCGGCTCATATCATCCTGATCGCCCTGGTTCCACTGACCCATGCGCTGGCCTGGTGGTTCACGCGCCCGGGTCGCTCCATACCGCGCCCCGGCTGGCTCGGGATGCTGATCGGCCTCAGTTTCGGGGTCGCGTTGTATTATGCATTGCTGTTCCTTCCGGTGATTCCATTTGCCGGCATCGGCTTGATTGGCATCATCTATTTTGGGATCGGCCTGCTGGCCCTGCTGCCGATGGCGCCGATGTTTGCGTTTGCCGCCGCTTTCATCAGCCGGTCGCGCCTGCGCAACGCCCTGCCCGGCCGACCGCGGCGGGCACCCGGCATCCGGCTGGGCATCGCGCTCTCGATCCCGCTGGTGCTGCTGGCGGCGCTGCCCGACGCGCTCTCCCGCATCGGGCTGGCGCTGGCGGCCTCCGCCGATCCGGGGCGGCAGGACCGCGGCATCCGGTTGCTGCGGCTGGCCGGCGAGAAAGATTTCCTGCTCAAAGCCTGCTACCAGCGCATGGACGGCCCGACTGACCTGCTGACGTTATTGGCTTTTCTCAAGGCCGATCCAAACACCGACAAGGCACGCGGAATCTTCTACCGCGTTTATGGGGAGGATTACCGCAAGTTCCCGCCGCCCAGCGATAGGTTCGGCTGGCGCCGTACGCGAGTCACGGAGTTTGAATTCGATAACGACCAGGGCGGCGACACGGTCGCTGGCCGCCTGAAAGGTCTGACGCTCACCGATTCGCGGCTGGATGGCTCAATAGATCCGGCCGCCGCGCTGGCCTATCTCGAATGGACCATGGTCTTTCGCAACGAGTCGCGCTGGCAACGCGAGGCCCGCGCCATCATTAGCCTCCCGCCGGGCGCGGTGGTTTCGCGCCTGACGCTGTGGATTGACGGCGAGGAGCGCGAGGCCGCATTCGGCGGCCGCAGCCAGACCAAGCAAGCCTATCAGAAAGTGGTCCAGCGCCGGCGCGATCCGGTGCTGGTCACCACCTGCGGCCCGGATCGGATCCTGGCACAGTGCTTCCCCGTGCCGCCCAACGGCGGCGAGATGAAGTTCCGGCTGGGGATCACGACTCCGTTGAAACTGGACGCCGCCGACTCCGCGCGCCTGATCCTGCCATTCATCCGCGAACGCAATTTCGGGCTGGGCCCCGCGCCTGAACACGCGATCTGGATTGACGCCAAGAGTCCATTGACCGCCGTCGGCGCGGGCCTGCAGGCCGAGCAGACGGGGCCGGATATCTACACCCTGCGCGGCGCGCTGACGGACACCGCCCTGGCGTCTTTGCATTCCGCCATCACACTCACGCGCGATCCCGCGCAGGTTATCGCGTGGGCCGCCGACACCATCGCGGGGTCAAACGCAGCAGTCGTGCAAACCATAACCGCCATCACCGCCGCGCCGCCGGCGCGCGTTGCGGTTGTCATTGACGGCTCCGCCGCGATGCAGTCGCTGGCCGCGCGCGCGGCCGAGGCCTTGGCAACGCTGCCGGATGGGTTGGAGTTTGCCCTGTTGCTGGCCGGGGATCGCGTTGTCCCGCTGGTTGAACTTCAATCCATCACCTCCAACACCCGCCAACGCGTTGCCGCCAGCCTGCGGCACGCCCATTTTGTCGGCGGCCAGGACAACGCGCCCGCCCTTTCGCAAGCATGGGATCTCGCCGCCGGCTCAACCAACGGCGCGGTGCTCTGGATTCACCAGCCGCAGGCCGTTTTGATTTCTTCGGTTGAGGAATTGCGCCAGAAAATGGAGCGGCGCCCCGATCGGCCAATCATCATTGATTATGAAACCCGGGCCGGCCCCGACCGGATCGTAGAGAAACTGGACGGGCTGCGTCCGCTACGACAACTGGCGCGCCAGGAAAGCGCGGAGCTGGATTTGCGCCGCCTGTTCAAAAGTTGGCAAGCGCCGGCGGAGGTGTGGGTCGCCATACGCACGCACGGCACGCTGCAGGACGTGCCGGCCGCGGAAGCGCATGAAAGCTCGTTGCACCTGGTCCGATTGTGGGCCGCCGAACGTGTGCAGGAATTAGTCGCCGAAAACAAACCCACGAATGCGGCCGAGGCCATACGCACGGCGCTGGATTACCATTTGGTCACCCCGGTGTCGGGCGCGGTCGTGTTGGAAAGCGCGCAGCAATATGCGGAAGCCAATTTGCAACCGGTCGCGCCGGGCACGGTGCCGACCATTCCGGAACCGGAACTGTGGTGGTTAATCGCCGTGGTGGCGGCCGCGCTGGCCGGCTTGATTATTAAGCAACGCGGACTGCTGGCCCAGCCTGGGAAATAAACCTATGCACAAATCGTTGCAGGCGAGTCCGTCGTTTCAGCCTTTATCCGGTGAGCCGAACGAGGGCATCCCGCTGGGGTTGCCATTCACCGACGGGCAGCGTGAAGGGGGGCGGGG
>CAZMXS010000036.1:0-44898 GCA_964570325.1 uncultured Verrucomicrobiota bacterium
TGGGGCCGCCGCCGGTGGGGCGACCGGCGCAGGCAGATTGCCGATAACATGCCGGCGAATCGCCGCCTCGATTTCCCCCGCCGAGATGGGCTTGGCCAGAAAATCGTCCATGCCCGCCTCCCGGCACTTCTCGCGATCCTCTGGCATGACCCAGGCCGTCAGCGCGATAATGGGTATGTGGCTCGATGAATGGGGTGAATCTGAAACCTGAGGGGTGAAATTTGAAACCTGATTGGGGGGCGCGTCGGCCGGCCGACCATTGTTTATGGATAACTGATTATTGCCGGCTGACACCTGCTCCCGCCCCTCCGTTCGCCGCGGTTGCGCTTCCCACGCCCGAATGGCGCGCGTGGCGGCCAGGCCGTCCATGCCCGGCAACGCGCAGTCCATGAAGACCATGTCGTAATGGCGCGTTGTAACCAGTTCGATGGCGGTCTGTCCGTTGGCGGCAATCTCCACCTCCCCATTCAGGCTTTCGAGTATGCCGCGCGCGACCAACTGGTTCACGGCATTGTCCTCAACCAGCAGGTAACGCCGTCGCGGCAACGGCGCGGCGTCGCCGGCAGGCGCGGAAAGCAGCTTCGCTTCGGTCTTTTCCAGCGGGACCGTAAAAGTAAAGGCTGATCCCCGCCCGGGTTCGCTGGCGCAACTGATCGTTCCGCCCATCGCCTCGACGAGAATCCGAACGATTGCCAGGCCCAGGCCGGCCCCCTCGTATTTCCGGTGGCGGGAGGAATCCACCTGGCTGAACGGTTGAAACAGCCGGGCCTGCGCCTCGGCGGAGATGCCGATGCCGGTGTCTTCCACCCGGACGCAGAGTCGGGCACGCTGCGCGTCTTGTTCCGTACAGGATACATGGACATGGATGTGTCCCTGCTCGGTGAATTTGAGCGCGTTGCCGACGAGATTGATAATGATTTGTCGCAACCGGCCGGCGTCTCCCAGCAGCCGGCGCGGCAAATCCGGGGCAAACTCAACGCGTAAATCAAGCGCATGCTTGTCCGTGGCGGCGAACATCAGCCGGGCCGCGTCCCGGATCACCGGGACGGGATCGAAGGGCGCGGGTTGGAGGCGGAGCGCGCCCGCCTCGCCCCGGGCGATATCCAGCAAGTCGTTGAGGAGGTTGAGCAGATTGCGGGCGGATGCCGTCAGGAGTTCCAAGCGCCCGCGTTGGGTGTCGGTCGGGTTCTCCCGGAGCAGCAGTTCGGCCATGCCGATGATGCCGTTCATCGGGGTGCGCAGCTCGTGGCTAATATGGGCGAGGAAATCGCTCTTGACCTGGCTGGCGGTTTCGGCCTTGCGCGCCATCTCCGCCGCGCGCGCCATTGCTTCCCGCAGCTCGCGATTGGCTTTTTCCAGTTCGCGCCGCGCGCGATCGGTGTCCTCCATTATGCTCAAGGTGATCCGCTGCGCCCGCTGGCGTTCTCGCTCGCGCGCCTCCAACTCCGCGTTAACCGCCTGAAGTGCGCGCTCACGCGTTGTTCGTTCCAGCTCGCCCGCCGTCCGTTCGGCGAACAAAATAGCCAGGCTGCGCAGGTCGGCCAGACCGGCGTTGGGGCGGTCGTCAATCACCGCCAGGTGCCCGATCACCTCGCGCCGGCTGTTTTTCAGCACGACCCCCAGGTAGCTGGCGGCGTGCATCAGCGCCAGATCCTTATCCCGCGGAAACAGTTCCTGGATTCGGTCGGGGTAGCAGCAGAATCCCTGCGCATAGGCCACGGCGCAGGGCGTGTCCTCAAGATTATACTCAATCGGTTCGTTGAAGGCGGCGCCGTTCCAGAACCCCAGCGTGCGCACCCGGCCAGGCGTGTCCGGCAAAAGACGGCCGATGAGCGCGTAACGCGCGTCCAGCGCCTGGGCCAGTTCGCGGCAGATGTCATTGAAGAAATCCGGGGTCGCCCCGCCCTGATGGCGCGCGATGAAATCAACGGCTTGCTCTATCCGTTTGCGGCGGGAGATGTTCCGGAAGACGCCGAACATCAATTGCCGTCCGCCGCCGGCAAATGGTTGGCCGCCGGTAATCTCAACCGGGTGCTGGCGCCCCGCCCGATCCACGACGAGTGCAGTCACGACTCCGATGGCCTCCCCGCGGCCCATGCGCTGGAAACAATCCGTGATCCATTCCAACTGCTCGGGCGGGTGAAGGTCGCGGAAGTTCAATGTGAGCAATTCGGCCGCGGGGCGGTCGAACAGCCGCTCCGCTTGCGGATTGGCGTCCACAATCCGACCGGTCGCCACTTCGGCCACCAGGATGGCGTCATCGCTCCTGGCAAACAGGGACTTATACATCTGTTGGCGCACATCATCGGCTTCCCTTGCCGGTTGTTGCGCGTCATTGGCCGGACATGTACCAGATCGCCAAGAGGGAAAGGCATGCAATTGGAAGGCGCGGCGCACCCATTCCAGGAACGGAAGCATTATGGCGACCCTCCGTCCGCCGCGGGCGGCTGGGTGACATCGAACCGGGGCGGTTCGCCCAGCCGCGCCAGCAGTTCATTCACCATCCACTTCAGCTCCAGCACCCGTTCCTCGCGGCCCAGCATGAGTTGGTTGAAGCGCTCGAGATCCCGCATCGCCTGCCGCAGTTTCTCCTCGGCCTCCCGTCGTTGCGTGATGTCGCGGCCGCTGATCACTTTGCCCGCCGGCTGGCCGCGCTCGTCGCGGATCAGTGTTCCAACGGCTTCCACCCACAGATAGCGGCCATCCTGATGCCGCAGGCGGAATGTGGCCGTTGGGCTGCGGCCGGTGGCCAGCAGGATGGGATGCGTCTCCTGCATTATCTGACGATCATCCGGGTGCATGAACTCGACGGCGTTGCAGCCGATCAATTCATTTACTGGATAGCCCAAGATCCGGGTGAACGAAGGACTGCAGTATTCAAAGCGCATGGCCAGGTCCACTTTGCACACCAGGTCAGACATATTGTCCGTGATGGCGCGCAGCATGGCCTCGCTTTCGCGGAGCGCGTGCTCCGCGCGCTTGCGCTCGGTGGTGTCGCTGAAAATCGCGGCGAATTTGCCCCGCTCCGGGCTGAAGGCGTGGATTTCATACCAGTGGCCGAGGGCGGCGCTGTAGCTCTCGAAGAAGACGGGTGCCCCGTTGAGCGCCACCTGGCCGTAGGTCTTGATCCAGGAGTCCTCAGTGCCGGGCAGAACCTCTTTGACGGTGCGGCCAATGATGTCCTCGCGTTTCAGGCCGGTCAACTTTTCGAAAGCGGTATTGACCTGCAGGAAGCGATAATCGCAAGGAACGCCTTGAGCATCGCAGATGATTTCGTGCAGGGCATAGCCGTTGATCATCTGCTCGTACAGATCACGGTAGCGTTGTTCGGAACGTCTAACCTCGGTGATGTCCAGCATGGCACCGACGATACCGGCGACCCGGCCTTGCGTATCCGTGAAAGTATGTTTGATAAAGTGTACGTCATGGCGGGTGTCGTCGGCATAGCGTACACTGCCGTCATAGGTCTGACTGCCGGGCCGGGCGAACAACGCGTCATCCATGGCTTTGTACTTCTCGGCCAGTTCGGGGGGGCGACGTCAAAAACGCCTCGGCCGACGATTCGGTCGCGAGGCAAGCCGACATATTCCTGGAAGGCCCGATTGCAGGCGCGGTAAATGCCGGCGGTGTCCTTGACGAAAACCGGCGTGGGCAGATTGTCCAGGATGGATTGCAGGAAAGCGGAGTGTTCGCGGTTCTCAATTTCGGCGCGAGCTTGACGCTGGCGCAGGCGGGCCACCAACCCGCCGAACAGCAGGCTGGCCGACGCGGCGGCGACCAGGGCGGTGAACAGGGCATGACGAAAGTGCTGCAGCCGGCCCAGATAAAGATCCGCGGTGATATCCACGCCGACGATTCCGACCAGTTGCCCGGCTGAATTGCGGATGGGAGCAAACCCGCTGAGAAAAGTACCCCACTTATCTGTATACGCGACGCAGTCGGCCCGGGCAGTTCCGCCGGTCAGGGCGGCGAGCAAGGCGGGCGAGAGGGTGGAAGGTTCATACAATTCCAGCAGCGCGGCATGATCGTTTACGCCATCGCCGTTGGCATCGCCGGGCGGGGTGGCGTCCAGGACAATGTGCACGCCGTCCGCCTGCCGGATCATGGTGTAAACGAAATGCAATTCGGGCATCGCCCGCAGAAATCGTTCCAACGGCGCAACGGCAAGCCGGTACGCGGGCGTCGCTTCCTGCTCCGCCGCGGTGAGTGTTTGATGCAGATCGCCATCCACCAGCAGGGCGGCCGCTTGGGCATAATTCAGCAGATCATGTTGCTGATCACGCTCAAAGGCGGCCCGGGCCTGAAAGTAAAGCAACAGGATGCAGAAGGTGATCACACCCATGACGGCGGCCGTGACCAGCAGGCCGTCGCGTAACGGATGGTTGGGGGTGGGTTTCATCGTGCTCCGTGATCGTTTGTCGGGAATGAGTAATCAGTCACCGGTCGCTATTCCGCCGTGATGGTGTATTTCGGCGGCCGACCGGCCAGCGCCAGCGCGTCGTTGACTTCTTTTTTCAGTTCCAGCACCCGTTCTTCGCGGCCGAGCATAAGTTTGTTGAATGTGGCGACGTCTTTCATGGTTTCGCGGAGTTTCTGTTCGCCCTCCTTGATTTCGGTGACATCGCGGATGACGCCGACAATAAAAGATTGGCCCTCGTCGTTGGTGTAAAGGGTTTTCTTGGTCACGATGGTGTGTGTCCGGCCGGCGGCGCCGGTTATCAACTCCTCGTTGATGTCGGTCTTCCCATCACGGAACACCTTTTCATCCTTTTCCCAGAACACGTCCGCCTGTTGGTGGGGAAAGAAGTCGTAGTCCGATTTCCCCAACAAAGTCTCGCGCGTGTGGCCGACGAACTGACAGAAGGCGTCGTTCACCAAGACCCAGCGGTGCTCGCGGTCTTTGACGAAGATCGGATCGGCCACGGCGTTGATAATGCGGGCGAGGAATTCCCGCGACTCGTCCAGCGCGCGCTCGGTCATGGTCATATTCCGGCGCAGACGTGTCTCGTCCAGCAGGCGCTCGATGGCGGGAACCAGCCGTTGTAACCGGTCCTTCATGACATAGTCCTGCGCGCCGGCGCGCATGGCCTCCACGGCGACTTCCTCGCCAATGGTGCCCGAGACAATGATGAAGGGGATATAGCGTTTGAGCGCCTGCAGCCGCCGGAGGGCCTCGCGGCCGTTGAACATGGGAAGCTTGTAGTCCGAAAGAATGACGTCCCACGACTCCGCCTGCAGCGCGGCCTCGTATTCATTCGCGCTTTCGACGCGCCGCCAGACCGGCTCGTATCCGCCCGCGCGCAGGGCGCGCAGGATCAGTTCCGCATCGTCGGCCGTATCCTCCACGATCAGTACGCGCAATGGCTTGGCTTGTTCCGTCATGTGATCCCGCGTGCGTGTGTGATATCTTGCCCTTTGTCGTTTTCCGTGCGGATACTCTTGGAGCGCGGGCATCTCGCCCGCATAGGCCACCTGTTTTTTCCCTTATTACTCATGCGCAGGGCACCCGTGCTCCCATGCGGGCATCCGCTCCCCGCCGTCTATCTACGGGTTCCTTATGCCAACATTGCTGCATGATCGTCCCCTGCGGTTTTGTGCCTCCAGTCGCAAGTTGAGGCGAGGCTAGGCATGGCCTGGCTTTCCCGGCGGTGGTTCGTTCCACAACAGCCAGTAGAGCCCCAGTTGCTGGACGGCCGTCATGAATTGCTGGAAGTCAACCGGTTTGCGGATGTAACTGTTGGCGCCCAGGCTGTAGCCGTTGATCAAGTCGCGTTCTTCAGCGGAGGAGGTCAGGATAACCACCGGCAGCAGGTGGGTGCTTTCATTGGCTCGGATAGCCCGCAGCACTTCCATTCCATCCACCTTCGGTAGTTTCAGGTCGAGCAACACCACGGTGGGCTGGATTGTCGTGTCACGCCCGGCGTGGTCGCCGCGTCCAAAGAGGAAATCAAGCGCGGCCACGCCGTCGGCGGCCACCACGATTTCGTTGGCGATGTTGTTCTTCTTCAGCGCCCGGCGGGTCAGTTCCACGTCGTCCGGATTATCCTCGACCAGTAGAATGATCCCGTTTTTCATAACGTCCCCTGTATTCAACAGCATTATAGAGCTTCTGGCGCGGGATGCCAAATACCAAATTGCGTTTGGCGGACAGCCCGGCAAAGAGGCAATGGCCGAAGCGGCTACGTCTCCGCACCGCGTACCCGCGAGCGTAAGCGAGCGGAACGATCCCGCCGGTTGGCCCAGCTCCCATGATGCCACTCGCTCCCGCTCGTGGGTACGCGGCGCTCAAAGCTTGAAATAGAACGTCGCGCCGCGCTCCGGCGCGCTTTCCGCCCAGACCGCGCCGCCGTGGCGCCGCAGGACACGATGAACGATGG
This sequence comes from uncultured Verrucomicrobiota bacterium, assembly GCA_964570325.1. Classification (GTDB taxonomy): domain Bacteria; phylum Verrucomicrobiota; class Kiritimatiellia; order CAIQIC01; family CAZMXS01; genus CAZMXS01. The sequence continues at coordinate 6,378 of CAZMXS010000036.1, forward strand.
CCAGCCCGATGCCGGTGCCCGGGAAATCAGCTTGCGTGTGCAAGCGCTGGAAGGCGCCGAACAGCTTGTCCGCGTAGGCCATATCGAAGCCGGCCCCGTTATCGCGCACGAAGAAGGCTAACCCGCGCGGCGTGTTCATTTGGCCGACTTCGATGCGCGCGTTGGCGGAGCGGCTGGTGAACTTCCAGGCGTTGGCCAGCAGGTTTTGCAGCGCCACGCGGATCAGGCGCGGGTCGCCGCGGGTGGATAACCCTCCGGCCACCACCGTTTCCACGACGCGTCCCGGCTCCGCTTGCGCCAATTCGGCGAAGATTTCCCGCGCCATTGCGCTGAGGTCAATTTGCGCCGGTTGTAATTCGACCCGGCTCAAGCGCGAAAGGTTGAGCAGGTCGTCAATCAGTTGGCCCATTCGTTGGGTGGCGGCGCGGACACGTTCCAGGTGCCGGCGGCCCTCGTCATTAAGCTGGTCGCCGCAGTCCTCGAGCAGGGCGAGACTGAACCCGTCAATACTGCGCAGGGGGGCGCGCAGGTCATGCGAGACGGAATAGCTGAATGCCTCCAGTTCCCGGACCGCCGCCTCGAGATCGCTGGTGCGCTCGGACACGCGCCGCTCCAATTGCGCGTTGGCGTCTTGCAGCACCTGCCGGACTTGTTCGGACATGGTCTGGCGCTCCTGTTCAAGCGCGAGCTGACGCCGTAACCAGAGGTTGTCGCGCCGGCGCCAGAATAGGCCGATGCCCATGACCGCGGCCAGCAGCAGCGCGCCGACGGTCAGGCCGGCGCCGACGGCCTTTTCGCGCAGGGGGGCATAAACCTCCGCCTGGTCCACCTTGGCCACCAGGAACCATGGTGTGCCGGGCACATCCCGGATGGCGGCCAGCACGGGGACCCCGCGATAATCCCGGCCTTCCACCAGACCTTCATGGCCGAGGGCCGCCATGGCTGCCGGCAGATGGGGGTCGCGGCTAATGGGCAGTCGCAGCCGCAACGCGGTGTTGGTGCGATGGCGGAGTTCATTAAGGTAGAGTACCTCGTCGCCCTCGCGGCGAACCATCAAGCTTTCGGCCGTTCGGCTGGGCGTGGGCCAGGTCTGAACCAAGGGAAAGAAAAGATCCTCGATATTGACCTCCAGCAGGAAAATGGCGTTGATCGAGTCTCCGCCGGGCGCAAACACGGGTGCCCAGATGTCCAGGTTGACGCGGCCGGTGCGGGTGCTGCGATGCAGGTCGGAGACAAAAGGCCGGCGGGTGGCGAACACCTCGTCCATGCCGCGCTGGGCATTGGTTCCCAGCCAGTTATTCTCCGGCGGCTCGCATAGGCGCAACTGCCGGTTGGCGTCCACCAGCAGCACCCGCTCATAGCCCACCTGTTCCCGGCGAAGGTTCATCCAGGTGATGAGATTGGCTTGAAGTTCCCGGTCGGCCGAATTGGCTAAAAAATGCGCGACGTTCCGGGCCGTGAAAGGGCTGCCCGAGATGAGGTGGGCATCCACTTGCCAGACCTTGTACCACTGCGTGATCTGCTGCACTTTCAGATCAGCGACGGCGCTCAACTCGTTTTCGACCACGCGGCGCATCTGCTTCTGCTGGTTCCAGAGATAGAGCCAGCCGATTGCGGCAATGGCGAGCAGGAGCAACCCGCCGGTGACGAGTAGCGCCCGTGGCACGCCGGCGCTTGGTTCACGGGTTACCATCCAGAATCTCCCGGACCTTGCGCGCGAGTTGTTCCGGCGTAAAGGGTTTCTGCAAAAAATGGTCGCGGGCGGAGACCATGCCGCGTTCGACGACGGAGTGGTCCGGGTAGCCGGAGATGAAGAGAATCTTCAAATCGGGTCGCAGCCCGGCGAGGATTTCGGACAACTGCCGCCCGCTCATCAGCGGCATGATCAAGTCGGTGACTACCAGGTGGATCGGGCCATGGCGCGGCTCGCACCAGGCCAGCGCTTCGTCGCCGTCGGCGGCTTCGAGCACGCGGTAGCCGCTGGCGCGCAGGACGCCGCCGATGACTTTGCGTACGCCTTCGTCGTCCTCGACCAGCAGCACGGTTTCCGTGCCGCGGGCGGTCGCGCGTGCGACTGATTCGGACGCGTTGCCATCGGCGGTCTCCGCGACGCACGGAAAATAGATTTTGAACGCGGTCCCGTGCGCTGGCTCGCTGTAAACGAGGATGTGGCCGCCGCTTTGCTTGATGATCCCGTAGACGGTGGATAACCCAAGACCGGTGCCCTTGCCTTCTTTCTTGGTTGTGAAGAACGGCTCGAAGATGTGAGTTTTTATTTCGTCTGTCATTCCGATACCGGTGTCGGATATAGCCAGCATGATATAGCGGCCGGGGCTGATTTCAGGGTGGTTGCCGGTTGTGGCCGCGTCCAGTTCCACGGTTGCGATTTCGATCATCAGCCGGCCGCCGTGGGGCATGGCATCGCGGGCGTTGACCGCCAGGTTCATAATCACCTGGCCCAATTGCTGGGGATCGGCCTTGACGAGACAGGGGCGGGGCTCGAAGGTGGTGGTCAGCTCGATATCTTCGCCGATCAGGCGCCGCAGCAGCTTTTCCATCTCGCGGACAATATCCGTCAGGTTGATAACCTGCATCTTCATGATCTGCTTGCGGCTGAACGCGAGCAACTGGTGGGTCAGCCCGGCGGCTCGCTCGCCGGCCTTGCGGATATCGGTCATCGTTTCGCGCAGAGGGCTTTCCAGCGGGAGTTCAGCCAGCACCAGTTCGCTGTAGCCGTTAATGACCGAGAGCAGGTTGTTGAAATCGTGCGCGACCCCCCCGGCCAGTCGGCCGATGATCTCCAGCTTCTGCGCCTGGAGCAACTGGTTCTCGAGCGCGCGGCGCTCGCTGAGATCGCGAGCAATAATCTGGATCATGTCGTGCCCGTCCCACGGGAGGAGCCCGGCGTCGATTTCGACCGGGATGGCGCGCCCCCCCTGTTGAATGAAGCTCAGCTCGATTCGTTCGGTTTGGCGCGGGTCGCGGCAGAGGCGGTCGAAGCATAGGCGGCAGGCGGCGACGTGATCGGCCTCGATGAAATCGTAGAGCGGCCGATCCATGACCTTGGCGGCTGCGTCAAGCTGCAGCATTTTGAGGTACGCGCTGTTGCAAAAGCGGATTCGGCCGTCTGTATCCACGATCAGGATGCCGTTGGGAGAGAGTTCGACCAAGCGTTCAAAACGGCCCTTTTCCAGGCTCAAGCGGCGGTGACGATTCAGGCGCAGGATGGTGCGGACCTTGGCCAGCAGGGCTTCGGCGTCGAACGGAATGGTGAGCCAGTCGTCGGCGCCGGCCTCCAGCCCCGCGAGACAGGCCTTGCGATCTTCCAGGCTGGTAATCATCAGAATCGGCACGTCCGCGAGGGCGGAATCCTGGCGCATTCGACGGCAAACTTCGTAGCCGTCGGGCGCCGGCATCATCACGTCCAGCAGGACCAGGTCCGGGGGCTGCGCGGCGGCGGCGGCCAGAGCCATGGTGCCATCGGGCGCCAGTTCAATGCGGCCGGCCAGCGGCGCGAGCAATCCGCGCAACAATTCTCGTTCCACCGGGTTGTCATCAACAATCAATATGACGTTGGCGTTGTCCATGACGGCGGGTTGGAGGGGCTGGCGTGAACTCCAACCTTTTGGTTGCCATTATACAAGGTTGCCGGGTGGTTGTTCAACTATAGAGCCGCGGCGCTGATGAATTGGGCGACAACGCCCAACTTGCTTTCAGGTTGGGCGCGACTGCTGGGCGCGCTGTAGTGCATGGCGAGAGGAAACGTGCCACGTCCTGCGCTCGGCCCGGCGACGTGCCTGCGAGCGTAAGCGAGCGGAACGATCCCGCCGGTTGGCTTGGCTCTCCTGCGGCCACTCGCTCACGCTCGTGGGTACGGGGATGCAGCCGGCAATTGGCGCACGGTTCGTCCCCCGATCCGAGCGCGCCCTTCGGTCAACTGGCCCTCGGCCGCCGGTGCCCGTCCGCCATCTGCGATGCGTCGGCCAGGTTGCGCCGCAGCGGTCGCGCCGACGATGCCGTTGAGCTGTCCGACCATGGCGTTCAGAGTCTCGGCCTGGCTGGAGAGTTCCTCGGCGGCGCTGGCGGATTCCTCGGCGCTGGCCGCGCCGGATTGCACAGCCTGGTCCATCTGGCCGACCGCGCCGGTGATCTGCTCGATACCCTGGGCCTGCTGGCGGGCGGAGCGCGAGATTTCCGCGATCTGGCTCGCCGCCTTTTCAGCGCTGGCCTGAATTTCCCCAAGCCGGGCGGCAACAGCTTCAGCCACGCTGGTTCCGGCATCCGCGTTCTGCTTGGCTTCCTCGATCATGCGCGCGGTCTCGCGCGCCGCTTCGGCGCTGCGGCGCGCCAGATTGCGGACTTCTTCGGCGACGACCGCAAATCCCTTGCCGGCCTCGCCGGCGCGTGCGGCCTCAACCGCCGCGTTCAAGGCCAGCAGATTGGTCTGAAAGGCGATTTCATCAATCGTTTTAATGATTTTAGCGGTTTGATCGGATGAGGTTTTGATTTTCATAATCTCTGCCGACATCCGCCGCATGGCCTCCATACCCTTGTTCACATTCTGACGCGTCTCCTGCATCAGCCGGTCGGCGTCGCCGGCGCCCTGGGCGGTCTGGCGGGTCATGGCGGAAATTTGCTCCAGCGAGGCGGAGGTCTCCTCCAGGCTGGCGGCCTGTTCGGTGGTGGCCTGCGCCAGCGACTGGCTGGCCCCGGCGACCTGGGCGGACGCCGCGCGCGTCTGATCGGCCGTTTCGCCCAGCGTGGCGGTCAGGCGCCGCAGGGGCCGTGCGATGCCGGAGCTGACCAGCAGGCCGACCAGGCAGCCGAGGATGCCCAGTCCAGCCACGCTGCCCCCGATCCAGCCGAGCAGCGTGATGGTGCGGCGGTGCGCCTGGTTTCGGATCGTTTCGGCCAATCCCATGATCTCGTTGACGGGACACACGGTGGCGATGCAATACGTCCGGCCGCCCAACGACAGGGGCTGAAAGACAACGGCGTTTTCGCGCCCATCCATTTGGTAGCGCCCGCCGCTGGCTTGGCCGGTGCGCAACATAGCATGAATCGCATCGGCTAGTTGGGTGTTTTGGCCTTCAAGCAGATTGACGTTGTCCTTCAGCGTGATGCGCGGGTGCGTAACGATGGTGCCGCTCTCGTCCAGGATGAACGGATAGCCGGTTTGTCCGTAGACTCGTTCATTGAGCAGATCCCGGGTGAGCTGCCAATTGGCGTTGAGTACGACTACGCCTTGCAGTTCCGAGCCGATAAACACGGGGGTGGCGACGCGGATTTCCGGTTCGCTCGTGTTTTGCGCCAGTTCCACCCGCGTGACATAGGTGGCGCCCGCGGGGATCTTGCGGGCGGCTTCAAACCATTCCACGCCCGCGCGCGTGCCGAGTTTGTCAGCCACCCGGCCGTTCTTGATGACCAGCACCTCCGTGCCCGCGCGGTCCAGATAGCGAATCTGCGAATATAACGGCTTGCGCCCGGTTGGCGTTTCGAGCGTTGCGATGGCATCGAAAGCGAGCCACTCTTCCCGCAGGGCTTTCCAGGCTGTTTCGGCGGCATGGCGGCTCATCTCATCCCAGTAGCCGCTGGCGCAGATGATCATGTCCCATGGCTGATAATAAGTGTAAATGATAAATTTCTGCCGATTTTCAAAAGTATAGTTCACTGTGCGGTGTTCCGTCGCGCTCTTTTGCGTCAACGCCTCGCGCAGCGCTTCCAGCCGCAGGTCCGTGATCACGTTTTTGCCGACCAGTTCCGGGCGCGGATGCACCAGCAGGACGCCCGAAGAGTCCATGATAAAGGGATAACCCGACGCGCCGATCTTCATCTTGACGGCGGACTGGAGCATGGCGGCGCTTTCCTGTTCCGGCACGCCGACGAAGAGCATGCCCAGAATCCCGCCTTGCGCATCGCGGATCGGCTGGTAGGCGGCGAGGTACCAGGCATTCACCACAAAAGCCCGGCCGACATAGGTCTCGCCTTGCATTACGGCGTGGATGATGGGATTGGGTTTGCCATCGGCGCCGACGGCGGGAATGAAGGTGCCAATGGCGCGCCGGCCTTCCGTATCCCGGACATTGGTGGCTACGCGAAGCATATCGCCGGCTGCGTTCATGCGTTGGAAGATCGTGCAAGCGGCGCCAACCAACTGTTGCACGTCATCCACGACCGGCGCGGGCTTGTCGAAGGAGTTGTTCTGGCCGATGGCCTGCGCGCCGATCTGCAGGGCGGGCAGGGTGAGGGTCTGGCTGGCTTTGGTAAACTGGTCGATTGCCGGCCAGGTTTCCTCGGCGCCGGTCGGCGTGATTGGGCCGGCCTGTTCCAGGAGCCGCGCGGCGACGGCCAGGTCATCGCGGAGCGCTTTTTCCAACAGCGCCTGCTGCGCCTGGCACATCATCCGGATGCCCTCGAGAATTCGGCCGGCCTCGGTGGTGGCGGTCTGATTCCAGGTGTCGCTGCGTCCCGCCAACGCCTCAACGTAGTTGCGCAGGTTGCCGGATTGCGCCATTTTCAAGGTGTCGTGCTGGATGCCGCGAACGAAGGATTCGATCGTGTCGCGGTCCGACCGGCTGCCGGCTTGCAGGTTGCGGATGGCCTCCTGTTCCAGCGCGCCCACCGAATTGGCGGTGATCGTCCGGCTGAATCCCAGGAACGAACCTACGGCCAGCAATCCCATCACCACCACCGGGATCAACACCAAACCCAGGCTGGCGAACACCAGGCGTTGGGTTAAATTGAATTGCTTTCCAGTCATGATTTCCTCCCCCTTTTTTCTCAAGCTCCGACTTGTGCTCTCTCCTTCGCATGGATCAAGGGCGAGTGCGATTTTCGTGCGCGAGTTCGAGCTATGCCCGAATCACGACGAACGCGCTGTATGGATTAACGCATTCGATTCCTTTCGTTTGTGAGCCCCCGCCGCCTATGGCCGGCACGGACGGCGTTGTGCAAAAAAAATCATTGCCCGCTTGCGCCCTCGGTCAACACGCGGCTGATATCCAGCAGTATCCGGACCGCGCCGCGTGTTTTGGCCATACCCAGAATAAAGGCGGTGTCCACCGCCGCGCCGAAGGCCGGCGGCGGCTCGATTTCGGCTGCCGCCACTTCGAGCACCTCGGATACTTCATCCACGATGATCCCGACGGTGAGTATGGATTCGCCGCGTTTGACCTGCACGACCACGATGCAGGTCTTGTCGGTCGCGGCCTGGGCCGGCATGCCGAACTTGATGCGCAGGTCAATCACCGGAATGACCTTGCCGCGCAGATTGATTACTCCCCGGATGAAGTCCGGGGTGCGCGGAACGCGGGTGATGTCCAGCAGCTTGATGATTTCCTGCACGCGCAGGATCTCGATCCCGAACTCCTCGGCGGCCAGCCGGAAGGTCAGGTACTTGCCGGCCAGTTGAGTCGGAGAAGCTCGCGCGTCGGCGTCCGGCTGGGACGAGGCCGATTCTGCCGGCGGGCGGGCCGGAGCCGTTGGCGGCGGCGGGGCTTCCGGCGCCGGTTCTGGAGGACCGGCGACCGGCAGTGGCGCGGGTGGCGGTTGTGGCGCGGCGGGTTCCTCCGTGGCCGGCGCGGGTGGTGGTTCTTCAGCGGGCGCGGAGTCTTCGCGCGCCAACTCCAACTCCGGGGGAAAAGCGATTTCGTCCGGATTGCGCTTGTCCCGGATCATGGATTGAAGCGCGCTGACCGTTCGGCCGACCGTGGTCAATGCGCGGCCGGCGTCCGCGACCCGCCCGCCGAGCAGATCCTCCAGCAAGCCGGCCGCTGCGCGCGCCGCCTGGCGCGCGACCGCCGGGCCGCGCGGGCCGACGGCCCGGACAAGCGCCATCAGCCGGTCGCGCAAGGCCGTGGTTGCCGCGGCATCGTCCGGCTCCAGCAAAACCAGCATTTCCGCCGCTTGTTCCACCAGTTCGAGTGCCTTGCTCATAGCCGTTATCCTCGTTTGGTGACCGGTGTTCAGTAGCCAGTCAGAAATCGAGTCTGACATCCGTTATGTTATCATTCCGAAGCTGCCGGTTGGCAACCGGCGGATGATGTCCTATGCTTTTCTCATGTCCATCCAAATTAACGCCGCGGCAATCCAGCGGCCCCGCGGCTTGCTGATTACCGATTACTTATTACAGACGACTGATCATGGTCCACTGCCTCAAACACCATGCGCCAGTTTTACGATGCCTTCGATATCCAGGATCAGACCGATCCGTCCATCGGACATGATGCTGGCGCCGGAAACGCCCTTGATATCGCCGAACATGTCGCCGAGGCTCTTGATCACGGTTTGCTGCTGACCGAGCAATTCATCCACCAGCAGGCCGACGCGCAGCGGCCCGTCCTGGACCACAACGACGATTCCCTGCGCGGCGTCCCCAATTGCGCCGGCCGTGGAGAAAAGCTGCGCCAGTCGGAAGAGCGGCAGTAATTCGCCGCGCATCATGATCATTTCGCCCCGGCCGGTTACGGTGTGCAGCATATCCGCGGTAGGATGCAGGGATTCGCGGATGCACAACAAGGGGATGATATAGCGTTCCGCGCCAACGCGCACCAGCATACCGGAGATGATCGCCAGGGTCAGTGGAATCCGGATGGTAAACCGCGTGCCCTGGCCTGGCGTGGTCTGAATTTCCACCCGGCCGCGGATTCTTTCGATGTTGCGCTTGACGACGTCCATGCCGACGCCGCGGCCGGAGACGTCCGTGATCCGGTCGGCGGTCGAAAAGCCGGGCAGGAAGATCAGGTTGTAAATCTCTTCATCGCGCAAGGCGGCGCCGGGCGGTACCAGTCCGCGTTCAAGGCCCTTGGCCAGGATCTTGTCGCGGTTCAAGCCGCGGCCGTTGTCGCTGACGATAATCCAGACCTCGCCGGCCTGGTAGCGGGCCTCGATGGTGAGCGTGCCGCTCTCCGGTTTGCCGCTTCGCACGCGCTCCGCCGGCGTCTCGATTCCGTGGTCAATCGAGTTGCGAACCATGTGCACCAGCGGATCGGAAATCAATTCGGCGACGGTGCGGTCCACCTCCGTGTCCTCGCCGAGCAGCTTCAGCTCAATCCGCTTGCCGGCCTTGGCGGAGAGATCGTGGACCAGCCGGATCATTTTGCGGAAGGTGGCTTCAATCGGGACCATCCGCAACGACATGGCAATGTCCTGCAGGTCGTTGGTGATGCGGTTAAGCTGGTGGGCGGAGCGGTCGAAATTTTCCAAATGCAGCCCTTGCAGGTCGCTATTGTGCGTGACCATCGCCTCGGCGATGACCAGTTCGCCGATCAGGTTGGTCAACAGGTCGAGTTTGTCCACATTTACGCGGATGTCACGGCGGGCAATGGCCGCGGCCGGCGCCGCCGCGGCGTCCAGGCGCGCCGCGCCGCGCTCAGCAGCTTCGGCTGACATGCCGGCGGCTTCCGGCGCGGCTGGGGGTGGGGTTGGCGCAGGCTTCGGTTCGAGCGTGGCCGGTTGTGCGGCCGGCGGCGGGGGTGGCGCAGGTTCCGGTTCCGGCGCGCGCGTCATTTCGCCGGCGATTCCGCCGTGGGGCAGCATTTCGTCGAGCAGGTCGAGCATGCCGGGGCAGCCGGCGATTGTCGGGGATTGGCCATGCGAAAGGGCGGCGACGCCACCCCGGAACACATCGAGCAGGCGCAGGAGCAGGCGCAGGTGCGGTCCGGCGGAAGGCACCGTGCCGTCGCGGATGCCTTGCAGGACGGTTTCCATCTTGTGGCTGATCCGCTCCAGGTCCGCCAGCGCCAGCAGACCGCAGTTGCCCTTAAAGGTGTGGATCGCGCGCAGGATATCGGCGATGGTCTCGGAGGTTTGATCCGGTTGCTGCTCGATGCGGATCAAGCCTTGTTCGGCGACCTCGAGCACTTCGGCGGCCTCCTGTACAAACAGATGGACCATGTCCGCGCCCGCGGTGAGCGGGGGCGCCGCCGGCGGCGGAGTGGGGGCGGGAGGTGGTGGTTTGACGGCCGCCGGCGCCGGTCGGCCGGCGGTTTCCCGGGCAATCGTCGCCGCGAGCTCGCTGCTCATCGTTTTGGCTTCGGCTGCTCCATCATGATCGCTGTGCGTGGTTTCGACACGGCCGAGCAGGTGCCGGAGACAGTCGCAGGTGCGGCAAAGCAACTGGGTGTGCTGCGCGGTGATCAAGGCCTTGCCCTTGCGGAAAAGGTCCAGCAAAGTCTCCGCCTCATGCGTGACGGCGGCGATGTGATTTAACTGCAGGAAGCCCGCGCTGCCTTTCAGTGAATGGAACAATCGAAAGACAGCGTTGATTTGTTCGGGATTGAACGCCCCTTGGTTTTCGGCGACATGCTGAATCTCGACCAGTTTCGGCTCGACTTCGTCGAGCATGTCGAGACCTTCTGAATAAAACGATTGGAGCAGTTCCAAATCCTGCATGCTGACAACGCTCCCCTTCGCAATCGCTGACACCTTACCACGCGCTCGCCGGATGTTGAAGAATAAACTACGGCTATGCGGCCAGTTCGCGACGGTTGAGTGAAGAATGTGACCAAGCGCTTGGGCCCGGCTGAAGCCAAAAAGCAACCAGCGGCCGAATATGGCGAGGGCCCGGCTGCTGAAGCGCCTTGAGGCATTGAGCGGGTGGTTGCGTTGCCCTGAATCGGGGCGCGGCCAGCCTGCCGGCGGCGTGGTTTTTTGCGACAACGGTCGAATCCAGCAACCGCCGCATCCGGCCTGGGTCGCCGCCGTCGGGCGCGGTTATCAAAGAAAAAAGAGGAAAATGAGCCGGGCAGTTTGGCCGGCGATTATGCGAAAACCTTAAGAAAATCTCATTATTTTGGGTTCCATTGGGGGGGGCGATCTGTGAGTTTTGATTAAGCGGGCATGGAGTCGGCACATTTTCTGCTGGAACCTGTTTCCGAGGATGATCAATCACCCCGTCAATGTTGGTAAGCAGAAAGGATGCCGTCATGAGTAACCTCGAATTGGGCGTCTATCAGGGTCCTAACCTGTCCCAGCAGCTCGGTCTGGCTCCGCAACTGTTGCAATGGTTGCGATTGTTGCAGGCGCCGACGGCCGAGTTGTCGCAACTGGTCCGACATGAACTGGAAACCAACCCGGCGCTGGAGGCGGACGAGCTGGCCGCCGGCGGAATGGAGGCGGGCGATGGGGACGACGAAGGCTTGCCGGAGATGGGCGACAGGGACGGGGAACCGTTGAGCGAAATCGAGGCGAAGTTCGAATTGTTCCGCGAATTGGACGCCGAGTGGCGCGAGGACCACGGCCAAAACAAAGGGCTCAACCGCGGTTCGCGCGCGGATGAGGAGGAACGCCACCAGTTTATCCTCGACAGCCTGGTGGCGGATACCACGCTGGCGGAACATCTATTGCGGCAACTGGGCGCGACCGGGTTGACGGGGGCGGAACTGGCGCTGGCGGAACTGATCGTCGGCTCGCTCGACGAGCGCGGTTACTTGTGCGTGGCGCTGGACGAACTGGCGGCCGCCGCCGGCGTGCCGACCGACCGCGCCGGTGAAGTGCTGCGCCGCGTTCAGGCGCTGGAACCCGCCGGCATCGCCGCGCGCGACTTGCGCGAATGCCTGTTGCTCCAGGCGCGCGCGGCTTGGGGCGCGACCGCCACCGCGGCGCGTCTGCTCCAGGAGTGTCCCGATCTGCTGGCCGAAAGGCGCGAGGCGGATATGGCGCGCCATCTTGGGGTTGCCGAATCTGAAGTGCGCGCCGCGCGCGCCGCGCTCGCGGGCCTGAATCCCGAACCCGGCCGCGCATTCACCGCGCCGCCGGTGCAATATGTCGAACCGGATGTCTGTGTGCGCCGGCGGGGCGATGACTACGAGATTGAGCTCAATGACGATTTTATCCCGCACTTGAGGCTGAGCGGCAGCGTGCGCCGCCTGCTTGAGGAGCGCAACCTCTCGGCCGCGGATCAGGCCTGGATCCGGCGCAAAATCCGCAACGCCGCCTTCCTGATCCAGGGCATCGGCCAGCGCCAGGAGACGCTGCGCAAGGTGGTCCAGGAGATTGTCCGCGTCCAGCGCGAATACTTTGATCAGCCCGACGGCGAGTTACGGCCATTGACGATGGTCAAAGTGGCGTCGGTGCTCGGGGTCCATGAAACGACCGTCAGCCGCGCGATTGCCAACAAGTACATCCAGACCCCGCGCGGCTTGCACGAGATGAAGTTTTTCTTCCGGATCGGCTACCAGTGCAGCGACGGCTCGACGCTGACGCCGGAGTCCGTCAAGGAACTGATCGCCGGTCTGGTCGCGGGCGAGGATCCGGCGCGGCCGCTGACGGACCTGGAGATCGGGCGCGCGTTGCAACAGAAAGGCCTGCGCCTGGCGCGGCGGACGGTGGCCAAGTATCGCGATGAACTGGGGATTGATTCATCCAAGGAACGCGCCCGGTACCGCGCGCCGCGCGGCAAAATCCGCCTGCTGCCGGCCACGCCGCCCGCGCCCGCTGTCGAGACTCCCTGCCTGGCGGCGCTGGGGTGAAAACGGAAGAGGGAACGGCAAAGGCGGCAGAGGATGAATCAGGACGGCCGATTGATTCGCTTCATTACGCTGCATTCACCTATCATCATTCCTACACGAAGGCCATCAAAACTTCGGACTTCTTGGATTCCTCGGTGACCTTGTCCACAATTTCCGCGATGTCCTTCACCGCGAGGCCCAATTTCTGCCAGATACTCTGATGGAAGGCAGGGGCGGTCGAATCGCCGCTGTCGCCGATTTTTTCGAGGTTGCAGATGTAGTTGGCCGTATGGCACAGCATCACAATTTCCTGGTGCTCGACATCGGCGTATTCCGGATCGTGGTGCCAGCGGATGGTCTGTAGAATCTCGTTGGAGAGAAACCACTTCATGCCCAGCCAGGCGCCTACCTGCGCGTGGTCCGCGCCGATGCTTTCGATTTCCGATTGCGACAGCGGGATGTGGTTCTGCTCGGCCAGCTTGACCGCGCCGATGAATTCGTTGTGGAAAAACTGTTCGAGGATCACCTTGCCGATGTCATGCAGCAAGCCGGCCAGGTGGAGGATATCCTTGGTGTACCGCTTGGTCAGGTTCGGCTTGCAACGATCATAGAGCACCGCCACGGCGATGCCGGTCGAGATGCAGTGCCGCCAGAACTCGACACGGTTGAAATCCTTCTGCTCGGCCTTGCTGAAAGTCGAGAAAACCGAGGTGGACATCGCGATATTATTGACCGCGTTCAGCCCCATGCGGGCGACGGCCAACTGCAGCGAGTTGATCGGGACCGAGGCGCCATAAAGGACCGAGTTTACCACCTTCAGAATCCGGGCCATCATGGACGGGTCATCCTCGATGATCTTGGCGATCTTGGAGGCGTCGGAGTTGGGGTCTGCCACCGCTTTGCGCAGTTTCTGGATCACCGCCGGCAGGGTGGGCAAATTGCGGATCTTGTCCAGTGTTTGGAATATCTGATCGGTCTTGTCCATGGGTGCCTCGCCTGGCGGATTTGTGTACCCTCAAACGTTGCTTTAATTTTGCATTTCAGCCTGATGTTGTCAACGTCGGCTCAGGGCGGGTTAGTCGACCTTCTTCCGAATGCGCACGCGATTGCCCCGGCCGCTGTATTCCAACTCGTCAAAAAAGACCCGACAAAGGAATATGCCGCGGCCGCACATATCCATGACGTTGCCGTCCGCGGTCGGATCCGGCACGCTGCGCCAGTCGAACCCCGCGCCCTCGTCCGTGATGATCCATTCCAGGCCGGCGGCGTCCTCGGTGAAATCAATGGCCACCCGTCGGGCGGCGCGGGCTGGGTCCGCCAACCGTTCCTGGTACAACTGCTGCAATCCCTCGGGCCGGGTCAAGGCCTGCCGTTTTTCCTCCGCGGTGATGCCCAGGTTGCCGTGCTCGACGGCGTTCATCAGCAGTTCGTCGAGCCCCAGCGTGATGTCCAGCCGGTCGTCCGGCGGGATCCGCTCGCCGGTTTCCGCAACCAGCAGGCGCGCGATCTCTGTGCTCAAGTGCGGCCGATTCTCGATCCGCATGCTGAACGACCGGCGCGTAATCCACTGGCGCAGGGCGCGGTTGAGCGCGCGCGTCCCGACCAGGCCCTCGTACTTGTTCACCAGCGGCAGGAGGTCGCGCGGCGCGAACGGTTTTTGCAGGTAATTGTTCGCGCCGTGGCGCAGGGCCTCGATGGCGCAGTTCTCGCTGCCTTCGCCGGTGACGATGACCACGATCGTGTCGGGATTCCGCTCGCGGATTTTCTTCAGCAGGGACAAACCATCCAGACCCGGCATCCGCACGTCGCTGAAGACCAGGTCCGGCTTGGTCTCCTCGAACAGGCGCAGGGCGGCGGCCCCATCGTAGGCATGCGCCACTTCGTGACCCTTGGCCGAGAGAAATCGCCGCATGATTTCAACGATTTCCGGTTGGTCTTCGGCAATCAATATGCGCATGAGAATCCCGCTTGCTGCCTATACCCTACCGGAAAGGCCAGCGTGGGTAAATCAAACAATTCGCGCGGCCTACTGTTCGCTTTGACCATCAAGCCGTTCCTCATTTCTCCGGCGGCGCCGCGCGAGCAAAACGCTTGAGCTGCGCCGCATCCAGCGCCGTCGCCGGCTGAAACTCCGGCCCGGAGGCGTAGCGGAGCAGGGAGTTGAGCAGGTAGTGACATTCGGGCTGATCCGGATCGAAAGTGAAACTGGTAACCAGCAACCGGCCCGGGCCAACCCATGTCTCGAACAGGTATCCCAGCGAGCGTCCGGTTTCATAGTAATCAATGCCGCGGATGATGGGCGCGATGGCCACCGGCGCGGCATCCAGGATGATCGCGGGGGCGTCCCGCAGCAGGCCGGCGAAGTTGAAGTCGCAGAACCCTGCGTGGGGGAAAGCGCCCAGCGCCGGATGGTCGGTGATGACCGTGCCGAAGATATGGCCGCGGGCGCCGAAGTAACTGCTGGCGGCGAGGCTGGTGGCCCACTTGGACCGGACTCGCTCGTCCGGCGCCTCTTTCACGACCGCCGGGAAGATGTCGCGGGCCAGCAGCAGCGCGCGGCCGCCGCGCTCGAGGTGCGCCGCGAGCCGATCCGTGAAGGTGTCGGTGACCAGCAGCGTCTCCGCCGTCGCCGAGCGCCAGGCATTGGAGAAGCCCGGCTGGTGCAGCAGCAGTCGCAGTTCGCCGCGCCGGCGCAGCTCGAACCGGATGTCGCGGTCGGCGGTGACCCGGCCCAACGGTTGGAAAGGGAAGAGCCAGAACTTCCAATCATTGGAAAACACGCCGTCCGCCGTCTCCAGGCGCGCGGCCAGCGTCAACGCTGCCGGCGCCGCCGCGTCCGGTAGCCGCGCGCGGGCCTCCGTGATGATCTCGCGGGCGCCCGGCGCCAGATCCACGCAGTCCGCCGCGCCGGTGGCGATGGTCCCGGCGGGGCCGTCCACCGACCAGCAAAGTCGTCCGTCCCGCAGCGGCGCCGGGCCGGTATGATGAACAGCCAGTTCGGTGTCCAGCACCCGTCCCGCGAAGAAGGTCCGGTGCCGGTCGTCGGAGCCGGTGAGCACGACCGTCGCGCCGTTGCTGCGGCGGAATTCCTCCGGGGTCACTCCTTTGAGTTGGCCGAAGTCATCCCAGAGCCCCATCGTATACTGGCTGTCGGGTCCGAGCCAGAGGGTGTAGCCGTCGGCCCATTCCTTTTCGATGCGGAACCGCTCGATGCCATATTTGCGGGTCGCGGCCTGCGCGCGCCGCGAATGGACCACCAGCGTGTCGGCCAGGCCGGCCAGCCCGTGTTCGGCGAGCCGGGCGGCGGTCGCGGCGATCCAGAACGGCGTGCCGTTAGAAAAAGCGGCAAAGCGGCCGGCCGCCGCCGGATCCGGCAGCGAGGACCAATGGCCATACTCATGGCGGAAATAGGGCTTGTCGCGATGGCCGTCGTGATTGCTTTCGAGCAGGTCGGATAAGGGGATGTTCGGACTGTTGGCGCCGCCCTCGTGGTGGGCGGTGGCGATGATGAAGCGGTCGGGATCGAGCGCGCGCGCGGCGGCGCGCAGTTGTTCCTTGTCGTCGAATTGCGCGTAGCCTTCATTGCCCATGCAATAGGTCAGCACGCAGGGGTGATTGCGCGCCGCGCGGATCGCGTCCGCCCAGTTGGCGGCGCGCGCGGGGAAGTCGTTGTATTGCGACCACTGGCCGATCGCGGCCGGCTCGATTTGGACGCACAACCCGACCTCGTCGGCCGCGTCCAGGCATTCGGGCGTGGGCACGTGGCTGTGGAAACGGACGAAATTAAACCCGCAATCCCGCGCCAGCCGGAACCGGCGGCGGTAATAATCGCGGTCAACAGCGGGGGCGAAGGTTTCGGGGAAGACGAAGATGTCGCCGTAGCCGCGCAGGTACAGCGGAGTCTCGTTGAGCAAAATCCGCGCGCCGTCGGCGCGCGCGCGGCGCAGCCCGAACCGAAAGTCGCGGGCATCCACGAGTGCGTTGGTTTGTTGCAGGCTGACGCGGGCGGTATAGAGAAACGGGTCGTCGGGCGACCACGCGCGGGCCCGCGGCGGCGCCATGACCAGTTCGTATTCGGCGGCGCCGCCGGCGGGGAGGGCCACGATTTGGAAATGGGCGGTCTCCGGCGGCCGGCCGGTGGGGCCGATCGCGACGCTGAGCGCGCCGGCGAAGGGCGCGGCGGAGTCGTTGCGGATGGTGACGCGCGCGCAGGCGGCCGTGCCCGTCGCGTCCGCGCGCAGGAAGGCGTCCGCGATCCAGACCGCCGGACGCCGCTCGAGTTCGACGCCGCGAAAGAGGCCGGACCAGAGCCCGCCATATTTGTTGTAATGGCCGCCGAGCGCGCGCGCGGCGGTGTCCTCGATCAATTCAACCGCCAGTGTATTGGTTTCGCCGTCGGCCCGGACCAGGGCGGTGACGTCGAACTCGAACGGGATGAACGCGCCGCGGTGCGCGCCGACCGGCCGGTCGTTCAGCCAGACGCGGGCGCCGGGGTGCGCGCCGCCGAACTTGAGCCAGATCCGCGCATTGCCGACCGGCCACGGCAGGGTAAAATCCCGGCGGTACCAGCCGGGTGGAATGCGGTCCGCGAACCGGCCGAGATGGGTCCACTGGCCGCGGTATTCGTCCGCATAATCGGGGCGCAGTCCCTGGGTTTGGAGCGCGCCCGGCACACGGGCGGTTTGCGCAAACGGCGTGTCGGATTCGAACCAGCGCTCCCGCTCGCCGATCCGCCGCGGATCGTCGCGCCACGCAAATATGCCGTTGAGTGGGAACACCTGGCGCGGCGCGGCGACGGTGAGGGCATTGACCTCCGCCGGGGTGTAGGCGGGCGGCGGCGCCGGGTCGGCGGCGCGGCCGGCTATGCCCAGGAACAGCGGCAGGCCGGCGGTGATCAACCGTTTCATGCGCCACAAGATACCCGAAATCCGGTCGTTGTGAAGCGCGCGCCCCGCCGCCATCGGCAGCGGCGGACGGCCGGTCTGAATGGAAGGTCCGCCGGCGCTCACAGATCCGCGGCGCCGCCGGCATAGTCGCTGCCGCTGAAGCCTTCCTCGAGCCGCATTTCGCGCGGGTCATAATACTTGCGGCGGTAAATGCGCACGATCAGGTAGAGGATCAGCAGCGGCAGCGCCACGCAGTAGGCGGCATAGTTGATGAGCGACACCAGGTAATAGAGCGGGTTGCCGAAGCCCCCCGGGATGCCGGCCGCCCAAGGCAGTGTGAACACCGGCGTTGGCGCATAAGCATTCAGGTTCCAGATGATGATGGAGATGGACAGCCAGTTCACGAGGAAGTTGGGGAACGGCGAGCCGGAGGTGCACCAATACCAGCCGGGGCTGCGTTTTTTGGTGAAGGGCGGGAACAGGTTGGATCCGAGGTGCCCGGTCTGGTCCACGAGGATGTGGCTCCAGAAGGCGAGGATCGCGATGAAGAACGCGTTGATCGCCAGGGGGTTGAAGAAGCCGGCCCAGTCGCCGCCGGCCAGCGCGCGCCAGCCCGCGTAAAGCGCGAAGCCGATCGGTCCCATCAGCAGGCCGAGCGTCAGGCTGTGCGTCCAGCGGCGGTGCCAGGGGATGAAGTCCGCGCGGACTTTGCCGTTGGGCTCGCGGTCAAACTCGAAGTCGGGGCCGGAGAAGATGCCGACTTCGGAATCCTGGTAATAGGTGTTGTGCAAATCGGCCTTGAATGTCGCCGTGTGGTAGAGCGGCGCGCCGTCCGCCGTGGTGGGTGTGCTGTCGGGCAGGGCCGGAGTCTGGCGCGCCAGCGCGTCGAGGATGCCGACCGCGCCGACCAACTGGTAGGCGCGGTTGCGTTTGCTCGTGTCCGCCGGCATGTGTTCGCCGCGATCCATGACGTGGCTCATGGTCTTGAGCGGCCCGATCATACAGGTGACTTCCTTCTTTTTGTCGTCCATCAGTACGGCATAGGTGCGGTAGTAATTGGTCGAAAGCCGAATGATGTCCAATTTCACGCGGACCGGTTTTCCGGTTTCGGCGGCCTGGTCAATCGCCCTGGCGATTGTTTCCGCGGGTTCGCGCGGGTCCAGATGATCCTCCGTGAGCCGAACCCGATAGTCGTGTTTCCAGAAGTAGCGGGCGAATTTGAAATCGAGCGTGTCGCACAGGACGCCGAAGAATCCGCCCAAGGCGATCAGAAAGGTCTTGTCCGTGTAGGCGGATTGCACCGCCAGCGGGAAACAGGTCGCCGTCGCGACGCCGGTCAGAAAATGGGTTATGCCTTTCATGGTTTCATCCTCCCGTCGCCCGGCTGGCGGCCGTTGCTCATCGGAAACCCAGCCATTGCGCCACCTGCGGGCCGACACCGGACATATTGAGGCTAACGGGCACCATCAGCACCGCCAGCAGCGGGATGCGCCGGGTGTGCCAGAAATTGGGCACCAACCCGAGCGCGGTCGCGACCAGCATCAGCACGACTCCCTGCCAGCCGGTGACGAACCAGACAATGGCCAACAGCAGGATCAGCGAGCCGAGCGAAATGAAGCGGAAATCCACGCGCTCGGTAATGGCCGCGCACAGCCGCGCGTAAACCGGCAGGAACAGGATCGCGATGGCGCCGGCGAAGGCAATGACGCCCGAGATCAGGAAATACTGCTCGACGGTCTCCGGCACGAAAAACAGGCTGATGTTGATTGCCGCGCCGCCGCGCCGCATGTAGAGGTCGGGCATGAAGAAAAACACCAGCGCGCCGATGTAGTAGAGCACCCGGGCGGTGCCGCCGCCGACCAGAAACTGCTTTTCGCCCGAAGCGGCTGTCGCGTGCGCGCCGACCAGCAGCGCCGGGCCGGGAGTCAGGCCGGGGGTCAGGCTCGAAAACAGGCCGGCCGCGAAACCCGTGAGCGTGCCGCGGACCACATCATGCGGCGCGCAGTCGAGGGTGCGGGCGATATGTTGCGGCGGAATGGTCGCGCGCGAGATCAGCGACATGATCTGGCTGGAGAAGGCGAAGAGCCCGATGAACACCGGCATCAACGACTGGAACGCGTTTTGGACGGGGATGATCGTGTTGTAGAAGACGAACATGCCCAGCGCCGCCGCCGCCAGGAAGACGAACAGACCCATGCCAAGCTGGACCCAGCCGTCCTGCAGCCGCTGGCGGACCGTCGCGCCGACGCCATGATCCTTGGGCCATTCGCCGACCAGGATGAAGATGCAGACGGCCGCGAGGATCCAGTAAACGTGCGGCTTGATCAGTTCGCGGAGGATGCCGATGAAGTGCGTGATGAACGGGAACAGGGCGGTGATGATCAACAGCGCCGCCAATGAGCCCAGGCCGCTGATCATGACCGCCTCGTATCCGCGGCCCTCGAACAGGAAGCGCTCGTGCGGCAGCATCATCGAGCGGAAGCTGTCGTCGCAGGGCTGGAAGAACTGGCTGGAAACGGTGAACAGGACCGCGAAGCCGACCACCATGCCCATAATGAAACAGGTCGTGTACATCGGATCGAGGCTCTTGAAGAGGTCCATTGCCGCGAAGGCGATCATCATGGTGAACGCGATAACGTTGTAAATGTGCAGACCGGGGATGATCGAAAAAATGGCGGCGACCGCCACGCCGGCCAGCGCGAACAAGCAACAGACGATGATGAAAGTCGGTTCCATCGCTCATTTCCCTCCGGCGGCGTTTGCGGCGGCCGGCACGACGGCCGCGGGATCGCCGGCTTTGACGCGAATTTCCCAGAGGCCTTTTTTCTTGTAGAACTCCCACGTGCCCTGGACGGCAACCAGCCGGCCCGTGGCCAGATCGCGTCCTTCATAGCCGAAGACCGCGACCGGGTTGGTGCTCCCGGGGTCGGCGACCTTGACCAGCGGCCAGTCGCTGGACACGTAAACCACCTCCGCGCGCGGCAAGTGGATCGGGCGGTCCCGGTGTTTTTCGGGGTGGGCCAGCAATTCGGCGACCGTCAGGCCCGGCGCCTCGGCGGCAGGCTCAGGTGGCGGCGCGGACTCCACCACGCGGATGAATTGCACGCCGTTGAGGCTCAAGTGGCGGTAGCCGGCGCCGGCGTAGATGGTCGCCGCGACGTCCACGACATCGCCGACGCGGGGCGGCGCCGCGAGCGCGGTGAAGTCGCGGGCGATCTCGCCCTCGATCTTGAGCGTGATGGCATCGGCTGGGGCGCCGCGTGGGCGCGGGTTGGGCGGGACAAGTTCGATTTTGACCGTCTGGTTGCTATAGTCCTCGCGCACGACGCTGATGCGGTTAATGCGGCCGAGGACGCGGACCTTTTCGAAGTTCTTGTCCGGCGTAAGTTCGCCGAAGGTGAGATAGGCCGGCCGGTAGGTCAGCGCGGCGCGGAAATGAATGGCGCCGATCAGCAACAGCAACAGCGCCCCGACGGTCAGATACCAGGCCGGCATGCGCTCGGTTAGCTTGGCCGTGCAACAGCGGCAAAAGACCTGGTCGGCCGGATTCGGCTGGCCGCAACTGGGGCAGGGGATGGTGGGTTGCTCAGCCATTGTCTTTCTTCCAGGCGGCGGCGTCGGCCTTGATGATCTCGCTGGGCGCGGCCGGCAGCAGTTCGGGGAACTCGCCGCTCTTGCCCTTGTACCAGTTGAGCGCGCCGTAGCAGGTGAGGTATTCGCCGGGCTGCGGGATCGGCCAGGTCACCGTGTCGCCGCGGGTCAGGCCGTAGGCCGCGAAGAGATCGCGCGAAAGTTTGAGCGTGATCGTGTTTCGGTCCGGGTCTTCCAGTTTGCAGAGCAGGTCGTAGGCGGTCAGGCGGGCCTGCGCGACGCGGCCGGTGACCTTGACCCGCCGGCCGACCGGGAACTGGTCCGCGCGCAGGCGGCTGAGGTCGCTGATCGCGGTGGCCTGCGCCGGCCGGGGGCGGTCAATTTCCAGGTCGAACGGCGAGCTGAGAATCATGAACTGGCGGCGCCCCTTGAACTGGTAGTTGCCGACCAGCGTCACCCGATCGCCGAAATTGGGCAGTTCGCCGGCCGCCATCAGCTCCTGCGTGGCGTCGTCATAGGCGCGCACGCGAATGACGCCGGTGCCGTCATCCACGTCGAATTCCAGGCTGTTCCGGCTCTCGCCGGTTTCGTCGTCGGATGCGTGAAGGCGCAATTCGCCCGGAACGATGCCCGCGATCTGGACTTGCGCGAAATTGGTTTTGCGGCCGAGCTCGGCGATCTTGACCTGTGGCGAACCGTAAACCCGGCCGAGGTGCGCGAGCAGGAACAGCCCGAGGATGGTTAAAATGGGGCTGGTGTACTTGATGAGGCGCACGACCGGGCGCTTGGGATTGAACGCGCGACAGAAGGGGCAGATTTCCCAGGATGCGATGAACCGGCCGCACTGGGCGCACTCGGTCTCCCGCCGGTTCTGGCTCATCACGATCTTTTCGATCTCAGGGTCGAGTTTAATGATTCACCTGCCGGTCCAGGCAATGCAGGGAAACAATACGGCATGCGCGCGCCAACGTAAAGGGCGCATCAGCGGGTTTTTCGGTTGGCAGGGGGCCCGGTTTTTACCGCGGGGCGGACGCCAGCAGGTCGGACAGGAAACAGAGCGACTGGAGCGTCAGGTCCGGGGCGAACTCCGGGGTCGGCGGTTCGTCCGCCGCGTGCTCCCCGCGACTGCGCTGGATGCGGACGGTGCGCAGGCCCAGCCGGCGCGGGGTGACAAAATCCACCAGCGGGTTGTCGCCGACATACACCGTCTCGGCGAAGTCCACCTCCAGTTGCAGCGCCATGATCTGGAAGGCGTCCTCGCGCAACTGCAGCGACTGCCGTGAGCCCAACAGGTCGTCGGAGTACACGATGGCATCCACCAGCGGCTCAATCTCCAGCGCGGCGACCTTGCGCCGCTGGATGCACGCCGAGCCGTCGGTCAGCACGCCCACGCGCAACCCGCGGCCGATCAACTGCGCCAGGCACACGCGGGCATCCTGGTAGAGTTCGAGCACCGGATTGTGTGTCCGGTGCACGTACAGCAGCTTGCGCAGCAGGTGTTCCTCAACCGTTTTGAAATGGCGTTTGAGCACGGTGGCAAACAAGTCCTGCCGCGTGCCGGCCAGGTATGACTCGGCCAGCTCGCGGTAAAGGTCCACCCCGTACAGGTTGTGAATGAACTCGGCCACGGCGCGAAAACCGCTCAGCACGTATTGCTGCTGGGGATACAGTGTGTCGTCCAGGTCGAAAACCACCGCGCGGATCGGTTTTTCGCCCAGCCCGTTTGCCCCTGTCGGTGTCATCTTTGCCTCGGTTCTGTTGCCCGTAATCGGTGAACAGTAATCAACGCGGGCCACGGCTCGCTGATTACGGATCATTCTCAACGGAATATGGATTCGCCATCACTCCTCATTTCCCGCCGCCCACCAGTTCCATCGGGACGCTGGCGGCCGGGAACGTGGTCGTGTCCGGCGGCGTTTCCGCCTCGGCCTGTTCGCGTCCGGCGGCCTGCAAGTCTTCGGGCCGGCCGATGTCGCGCCAGTACTCCAATATCGGGAACGCGCCGATCGTGCCGCCGTTGTCCAGCACCGCCTGGGCCAGATCGGTCATGTCGAAATAGCGGCCGGCCGGAATCAACTCGATGCACCGCGGCTGCAGGACGTAGATGCCGGCGTTGATAAAGAATTCCTGGACCGGTTTCTCGCGCAGGCCGGCCACCAGCCCGTCGCGCAGTTCCACCACGCCATACGGGATCTGGAGCGCATGCCGGCGGACGCACATTACCAGGTCGTGGCGATGCTCCCGCTGAAAGCGCAGCAATTTGGCGAAGTTCATCCGAGTCAACAGGTCGCCGTTCATCACCAGAAACGGGCGCCGCGGACGCGGCCGCAGCAGCGCCAGGGCGCCGGCGGTGCCGAGCCGCTCTTTCTCGGCGATATAATTGACGTTCAGTTGATGCCCCCGGCCGCTGCCGACATGCTCGCGAATGCGATCGCCAAGGTAGTTGACGGACAGGCAGACATCCTCAATCCCGCTGTCGCGCAGTCCCGCCAGGATGTGATCCAGGATCGGCCGCCCGCCGACCGGCAACAGGGGCTTGGGCGTGTCGTTGGTCAGCGGCCGCAGCCGCGCGCCCAGTCCGCCGGCCATGACCACCGCCGCCTGTCCGCCGAGCTCGTCCAGCAGGGTCTCCATCCGTTCGAGCCGGACCGGCCGCCCCTCGTTGTCCACAACCGGCAGATGCCGGATGGAGCGCCGGCGCATAATCTCGAGCATCTCGCCGTGGGGCGCGCCGATCGGGACGGTGACGGGATCGCGGTTCATGATCAGCGCGACGGGGCGATCGAGATCCACGCCGGCCAGGATGCCGCGCCGGATGTCGCCATCCGTGATCGTTCCGAGCAGTCGGCCCGCGGCGTCCACGACCAGAATGATCTCCATGTTGGCCCAGTTGATTCGTTGGATGACATCCCGGATATTATCGGTTTCCCGCGCCAAGGTCGCCGCGAGGCTGCGCGGCTGCGCGTCCGCCGCGCCGGCCGCCGCGCGGGCCGCCACGTGGGCGGCTGGCGCAACCAGCGCATGGTCGGCGACTTGCGCGCCGGCCGCGACACTCGCGCCGGCGCCCAGCAGGCAATTTTCGCCGAGCGTGGCGCCTGCGGCAACCGTCACCCGATCCAGCAAAACCGTGCCGCGGCGCAGGATCACGTCCGGAGCGTGCCGGGCGGTGGCGGCGGCCAGGATGGGGAAGAAAATGTGCCGCCGGGCCAGCAGGCGGAAAACCGCCTCGCGATCAAATCCCGGCGCGCCCGCCGGGTTGCCGATCACCGCGGCGTCTACGTCATCCGGCAGATCCTCCAGCCAGCCGCGCACGGGGATCCCGTGGATTTGCTGGCCGCGCAGGGCGGGGGCGGGATCCAGGATGCCGGCGATCCGGAATTCCGTGTGCTCGCGCAACAGGCGCACGATATCCCCCAGGAACGTGCCCGCGCCGATGATAATCAGCGGGCGCGCCGGCGCCGCGGCGCCGAGGATTTCCTCGGTCCAGGCGTCCGGCCCGGGTTCCGGCGGCGGCGCTCTGCGTCGGTGTGACATGCCCCTCCTCCGCGCGTCCGAATCTTCAGCGCAACGCCGGTTTCGCTGTCGCTTCGCGCAGGGCGGACACGTATTCCGAGAGATAGGCGGCCAGCGTGTAGAGGCTGCTGTTCAGTTCGGACAGCATGTTCTGCTTCTTCGAGTCGTACTTCTTTCGGTTTTTGACCTTGTCCATGATGTGTTCCCTCTCCATTTGATCAAGCAGCCCAGATGCCCACGGCACGCGCGAGCGATCCGCGTCGGCCTGCGCCGCCTGCCCCATTCTGCCTTCACCGTTCATCATTTACGCCTTACCCCATCCGGTTGATCACCACGTCCAACATCTCGTTGACGGTGGTAATGACGCGGGAAGAGGCCTCGAACGCTCGTTGTGCGCTGAGCATCTCAACCAGTTCCTCATCAAGGTTGACGCCGTCCGTGCTCTGGATCGAGGCGTCCAGCATCTGGATCACCTTGTCGGCGTCGTCGGCGAGGGCCTGTTCATCGGCCACCCGGTCGCCAAGGTTGGAGAGCGCGGCGCTCCAGTAAGAGCCGAAAGTCTGATTGCCGAGGCCGGGGATCAAGGCGCGGCACAGGTCCGCGATCTCGAGCGCGTTGCCGCCGTCGCCGACGTTCGGGACCACCGGCGGACCGGGATCATGGACCGTGTTGGCGGCCGCGATCAGGCGCGGGTTGTCGTTGTTCGGGTTGGCGGGATCGTGAATCAGGGGGTTGAGCGCAATCGTCGCGGCCGTGGTCCCGGTAAAGAACGCGATGCCGGGATTCCCGTCGAGATCATAGGCGCTGCCGGCCGCGCTGTGGATGGCGTTGACCTGCGTGACCAGTTCGGACGCCAGCGTGTCGAGCCGGGTCAACAGCCCGTCAATCACGCCGGCCGCCTCGACATAGCCGCCGAGGCGCCCGCCGTTGATATTGACCGGGTTGCCGGCGAGGGCGAAGGTGATCGGAACGGCGGCCGTGTTGGTGATCTGCAGCTCGTTGCGCGTCAAGCCGTCGCCGCTGACGAGGAGTTGGCCGTCAATCGTGAGCGTGTAGTCGGTGGCGACGGTGAGGTTGACCTTTTCGGCCAGTTCGCGGATGAGTTGGTCGCGCCGGTCGCACAGGTCGTTCGCGTTTTGGCCGGCGGCCGCGGCGAAGGCGATCTTGCGGTTGAGATCCTGGACCTGCGCGGCCTGCTGGTTGATTTCCTTGACCGTGGTCGCGACCTGGCCGGTGAAATCCGGGCCGGCGCCGCCGGCGGCAATGCTGGTCCGGTAATCGCTCAGGCGGCTGGCCAGCAGATTCAACTGTTCGGTCAGCGCAATGCCGCGCCCGATCACGACATCGCGAAAAGCCAGGCGGTCGGCGTTATTGGCCAGATCCTGCCACGCCGTCCAGAATTCCTGCAACCGCGCGGCGAGGGCCGCGTCTTCGTCGCCGTTGAGCAGGGCTTCGATGTCGCCCAGCGAGGCGGCGAGCTGGTCGTGCAGACCGTAGTTCGACAATTCGCCGCGGACGCGGGATTCGGTCAGCGTGTCCGTCAGGCGGACGACGTCCACCACGCGCACGCCGGTCCCGATGGAGTAGCGGCGCGCGACGTAGAGATTGGGCTCGTTCGGCGGGTTGGTGCCCAGCACCGCGCGCTGGCGGTGATAGCCCTTGGTGTCAACGTTGGCGATGTTGTGGCTGATGACCGCCATCCGCTCTTGATGGGTGAGCACCCCGCTGCGGGCAATGGTCAGGGCGTCGTTCAGGGAGGCCATGGGGTCATCCTTTCTGCGACACCAGCACCGGCGCCGATACCCGGCCGACGCGGCCGGAGGCGTCATACATCAAGGGGTTCGATTGCACGTGCTGGCTCAACCCGGCGATCGTCCGGTCAATCACATCCAGGAACGACAAGGCCAGCGCGCGGTTCGTCCGATGGATGCGCTTGATCCGCTGCGCCAGGTCGGCAACCAGCGTATCGGCGCCGCCGGCGCTTGGGTCGGCGGGCAGGCCCGCGGCCTGGCGCTTGTGCGACTCGTATTCCCGATAGCAGGCGCCGAACTTCGCGAGCGAGTGCTCGTGGAGCTCGATGGCGTGCCAGATGGCATCGGTCTGGCGCCGGACCAGCGCCTGCTGCAGTTCGCGGCCCTGACGTTCGAGTTCGCGCAGGCATTCCACCAACTGCGTGGCATACCGGTCGGCCGTGCAACGTTCCGCCATGATGGTCATTCCTCCCGGCGGCCGGGCGCGGCCCGGCCCGCCGTCCTTATTGCATTTCCTCCGGCCGCGCGCCCAGGCGCGCGACGATGGACTCATACATCATCCGGGCGATGCCGGTGGACTCGTTTTCGCCCATGTACCGCGCCATTTCCTCAAGCGCGTAATCCTGGAGCAGGCCGTTCTTCTCGATCGCGCTCTGTCCCTCCTCGGGCTCGGACAGTTTCAACCCTTCCTTGAACAGAATGCCCAGGAAGACCCCCTCGAAACTGCGGCAGGCCGCGCGCAGGCGGGCCAGTTCCGCCGGGCTGGTCGGGTCCGGCGCGCGCTCCGGGCGCGCGGCGTCCGGGGCCGGCGCGGGGTCCAATGTGACGAGATCATTCAGCATGATTCACCTACATGGTTACGACTTCCATCTGCAGGGCGCCGAGCCGCTGCAGCGCTTCAAGGATCGAGATCAGATCGCGCGGCGTCGCGCCCATCTCGTTGAGCATGTCGGCCAGCTCGCGGACGGTCGTTGTGCCGGGCATCAGCATGACGGTGGCTTTGTCTTCTTTTGTTTGCGTCGCGACCTGCTCGGTGACGACCGGCGGCGCGACGGTGAACGACTCGGGCATATAGGCCGACAGCGTCGAGCCGATGTTGACCGTCAGGTTGCCGTGGGCCACGACGGCCTCGGCGATGTGCACGTCCGCGCCCATGACGATCGTGCCGGTGCGCTCGTTGACGATGACCTTGGCCGTGGCGTCGGGCGTAAGCGGGATGCGTTCGAGGCCGGCGATGAACTCCGCGGTGCGCCCGACGTCCAGCAGCTCCTCCGGCACGCGGATCATGATCAGGCCGGCGTCGCGCGCGACCGCGGCGCCCTCGAACCGGGCGTTGATCGCATCGGCCATCCGCGTGGCGGTGGTGAAGTCGGGGTTGCGCAGCACCAGTTGCATCATGCCGTTCTTCAGATAATCGTCCGTCTGCCCGCGGCGCACGACGGCGCCGCCGGGGATCGTGCCGATGGTGGTGTAGTTCTTGCTGACGGTCTGGCCGCCCGGTCCGGCCACGCCGGCGCTGAACCCGCCGACGGTCAGCGGACCCTGGGCCAGCGCGTAAAGCTCGCCGTCGCCGTCCACCAGCGGCGTCATCAGCAGCAGGCCGCCCTCGAGCGAGGTCGCATCGCCGATGGACGAGACCTGGACGGTGATCCGGTCGCCGGGCTTGTGGAAAGGCGGGGCGTAGGCGGTGACGAACACGGCGGCGACGTTCTTGCTCTTGATATCCTGGACCGCGAGCGTGATCTCGAACTCCTCAAGCAGGTTGGCCATGGTGTGCTTGGTCAGGGTCAAATCCTTGTCGCCTGTTCCGCTGAGGCCGATGACGACGCCGTAGCCGACCAGTTCGCGGCCCTCGAGCCCGGCGATGCGGGCAATGTCCTTGATCCGCGCCTCGATCGCCGGCGCCGGCCGGGCCGGCCCGCCGGCCAGCAGGAGCGCCGCCAGCAGCGGGGTCGCCGCCCGGCGGAGGATGCGTTTGGGTTTCGGGTGCATGTCGGTTCCTCATCCTAGAACGGGTTGATCCAATCAATCAGGCGGGGGAGGATGCCGGGTTGCTGGTTCTTCGCGATTGTGCCCTGGCTGACGTAGCGGATCGAGGCATCCGCGACCGCGGTTGATTTGACGACATTGTCGCGCGAAATGTCGAGCGGACGGATCGTGCCGGTCAGGATGAACTCGACCGATTCGCCCTGGATTGTCAACATCCGCGAGCCTTCAATCAGCAGGTTGCCGTTCGGCAGCACCTCCATCACGCGCGCGGAGATCACCGCGGTCAGCGAGTCCTTGTTCTCCATCGAGCCCTTGCCGCTGAAGCCGCGCTTGGTGTCAATGCTCCAGGCGGGGACGGTCACGTTGGTCCAGGACGCCTGCGAGTTGCCGTCCACCTGCGGGGCGAAGAAGCTGAGTTTGCCGCTGCTGTCATAGCTCTTGTCCGAGGTCTTGGTCGCGTCCTTGGTGGACGAGGATTCCTCGACAATCTGCACCTGGACGATGTCGCCGATGCGGCGCGCCTTCTTGTCGCCGTACATCTTGGAGGCCATGGCCCACGGATACTCGTCGAGCGCCGGCGCGCCGGCGGCGAGCGCGAGCAGGCACGAGGTGATCAGCAGCCAGCGCGGGATTGATTTCATTGGGTTTGCTCCGGGTTGAGCCGGGCGGATTCGCCGGCATTGGGGATGTCGAGGACGGCCAGGCGCGGGCCGACCATCCGGACCAGCACACGCCGCTTGGAAACTTCGTTCATGCACAGGATTCGTTCGCCGAGACGCCCGGGGCCTAGGGCCCGGGCGCGCAGGGTGACCCGCAACCCGCCGCGCTGGCTCTGCACGTTGACCAGTTCGCCGCGTTCCGCGCAGACCGGCTGTTGCAGGTAATAGCGGACCAGCGGCTGGTCCGGTCGGAAAGTGCGGTTGACCTGGAAGCCCGCGACCGGCTCCGTAGCCGGGATGAACCCGCGCCGGACGCTGTCCTGCGGATACCAGCGGCGGACCACGTCGTCCGCGCCCAGGCAGGCGCCGCGGTCGAGCGGTCGGGCGGCCACCCAGAACTCCTGCAACGCATTCACGCGGGCCCGGAGCGACAATGCGCGGTCCCGCGCGCCATTGACGAGCAGCGTGGCGTCGAAGATAAAATCGCCGGGCACGCGCTCGTCCGGCCGGAAGCCGTCCACGAGCAGTTCGACGCGGCCCTCGCGCGGGACCAGCACCGGGCCGGCGCGGGGGTCGAGTTCCACTTGGACGCGGGTGTCCTGCCAGCGTTCGTCCGCCTGGACGTGCGCCGCGAGCGCCTCGGCGATAAGCCGCGGGTCGTACGGCACCCCTTCGCGCTGGATCGTCAGGTTCATCTCGCCGCGGAGCGAGATGTCGGCCATGTCCGGGTATTTTTGCAAGGCATAGGCGACCGCCGTCAGCGGGTATGGTTGGGGTTTGCCGGGGACGGGGGCGGGGAGCACCACGCGCGTTGCCCATTCGGGGGGCAGGCTGTCGGGCGCCGCCGCCAGATCGCGCAGCAGGATATCCGGCCCGGTCACGCTGACCTGGCTGCGAATGCCGAGTGCGGTGTTCGCGCGGCCGGCGAGCGGCGCCAGCAGGGCGGCGGCCGCCGCCGTCCGGATCAGCCATTGTATCAAGCGTTTCATTATTGACCTCCGCCGCGGCTTACCGCCGCAGGCCATTAGCCACTTCCAGCATCTCATCCGCCGCCTTGATAGCCTTCGAGTTGGCCTCGTAGGCGCGCTGAGTGACAATCATATTGACCATTTCCTCGGCCGGATTGACGTTGGAGTGCTCCAGGTAGCGCTGCGCGAGATAACCGGAGCCGTTTTCGCCGGGGTTGTTGCCCGCTTGCGCCGGCCCGCTGGCGTCGGTCGGCTGGAACAGGTTGTGGCCGATCGAACGCAGCCCCTCAGGGTTTTGGAACATGACCAGCGTGA
This sequence comes from uncultured Verrucomicrobiota bacterium, assembly GCA_964570325.1. GTDB lineage: Bacteria > Verrucomicrobiota > Kiritimatiellia > CAIQIC01 > CAZMXS01 > CAZMXS01. The sequence goes on from CAZMXS010000036.1 coordinate 36,499, forward strand.
TCCGGGTCTTGGGCGTTTGCACGCCATTGACGACGGTGGTCATGTTGCCGTCCGGCGCGATCGTGATCTCCGTTGTGCCCTGGTCAATTGTGTCGAAGCCCTGGACTTTCAAACCTTCGGCGGTGACGACTTCGCCCGCCGCCGTGGTATGGAATGAACCGTCGCGCGTATAGGCCGAGGTGCCATCGGGCAGGATGATCTCGAAAAAGCCCTGGCCCTCGATCCCGATGTCCAGCGCCTTGCCCGTCTCGCGCAGGGGGCCCTGGCTGAAATCCTTGGAGATTTCCGAAACCCGCGTGCCATAGCCGATCTGGATACCGGTGGGGAGCTCCGTTTCGCCGCTCTTGGCGCCGGGGCTTTTCAACTGCGAGTACAGCAGATCCTGAAAGCGGATCTGGCTGGCTTTGTAGCCGGCGGTGGAGATGTTGGCGAGATTGTTGGCGATGGTGTCCAGCGAGAGTGACTGGGCGTTCATGCCGGTGACCGAGGACCAGAGTGCTCTTTCCATTTCCTATCTCCTTCCCGTTATGGCGTATGGGGCTGCACTGCTACATGGCGGTCTGCGTGATCAGGCGCCCCTCGGCTTCGTCCTGCTGGCGGATCATCCGCTGGCAGATTTCAAAGGCCCGCATGCAACTGATCATGTCCGTGATTTCGGCAAAGATGGTCGTATTGCTCATTTCCAGCGTTTTATTGAGCATCTGCGCATCCGGCGGCGGGGGCTCGGCCGGCATGTCGGACGGTGCGCTGTAGAGGGCGGGGCCTTCGCGGATCAATTTCCGGACATCCGGGAAATGGGCCATCTTGAGCGCGTCAATCGGCCGGTTGTCGGCGCGCAGGGTGCCGTCGGGATCCACGGTGAGTGTCGCCAGATTCGTCCGCGGCGGCAGGACAATGTCGCCGCTGTTGCCTTGGACGGCGATGCCGGCCGTGTTGACCAGCCGGTTGTCCGGGTCGAGGCGGAAGACACCATCGCGCGTGTAATAGTCGCGCCCGTCCTTGGCCAGCACGAAGAAAGCATCGCCGTGAATCGCAAAATCGAGCGACCGGTCGGTGTTCCGCAGCGGACCGGGCGTGAAATCCACCTCGATTGGTTCGTATTGCAGGCCCGCCTGCCAGTTCATCGGGCCTGCCAAGGCGTCGCGGAAAATCAGGTCAAAGACCTTGTGATCAGCCGTGAGCTTCTTGTAGCCCGGTTGGGTGGCGTTGGCCAGGTTCTCGCTGATGGCTTCCAGGCGATTGACCTGTCCCACAATCATCCGGAAGGCCGGACTATATGAGCCGGAGTTCATGCTCCAAAATAAAGCAACCGGGATGCCACGGAGGCGAACGATGAAATGAGAACGACGAATACAGCCGGCGCGATTGACAGATCGGAGCGGACCGGGGGGCAGACGTGGGTGGGGCGGGCGTTCGGGGCGATGGCTTAAATCAACGAGCGCCGAATTGAATTGCGCTCGAAATCCCCGCTTTGGCATTGGGCGGCAGAAATTGCCGCCTAGCCGTTGAGCATGCGTTTCAGGATGGTGGTGACAACCGCCGGGGAAGCTTCAACCGGTTCGTCCAGCGTGGCGCGATAAGCCGCGATCTTGTCGGCTCGAGGCCGCGTCATTTCGCCCAATTGCCGTGCGCTTTTCGACATCAACTGGCTCAAGCGGGATGTGTCCGCTTGGTCGCCCATCGGACCCGCCTTGCGCGCGGCCGCTTTGCCCTTGGCGGTGCTGAGCGCGTCGAAGCCGGAAACCCGTTCCGGCGACATATTGTCGGATATTCCATCTATTCTCACGACATCGCCTTCCGTTGCTGCTGCTGCCTTCGCCCTTTACAGTATTCGTCCTTTCCATCCCAGACTTAAGCGCGCCATTACCGTGGCGGCCAGATCCGCATGGCCAGCGCCCGACAGCACTGGGCATTGACAAACGACGCATACTCGCTGGGCGACCGCAGGATGATCTCCAGGTTCGTTTTGTCGTATTCCCTGGAGCGTCGCGCCTGCAAATAATCATCCAGCGCGAGCACCGTCTGCTGTTCAGCAGCATCGAACGTGCCATCGAGTTCAGCGATGACCCGCCCCGATGTAGATTCAATTATCGCCATGTATAACTGTAACAACTGGTGTGGGTTAAGGCGATAATCCTTGACGCGGCAACAGATAACGTGGGTGGCGCCCAATAATTGCCCGATTCGGCCGCACTCCTGAAAATCGAACTGACCGGCCGTGGGTGCAATATTTTCTTGCTTCAGGTATTCGGCGAGGGACCCGCGGGGCTCGGCGTCAACGACACGCGCCGGTGTATAATACTGCAACTGCTTTAACAGCGCGTTTTGGAAATCGGCGCGGTATGGTTGGGGCATATCGTTGACGGCCGGCAGCAGCAGCAGCACGGCGTTGGTGGTGAGCAGACGGCTTTCGTCCACGTTGTAAACACGCACCAGCCGCACCGGTTCAGCCATGCCGGCCCAGTGGCCGAAGTCGCGACCGCGCTGGACGGCGCAACCGGCTGGCGCCAGCGCGGCCGCTGCCGCGAGGATCCGACTGACGATGGTGATTGCGGCGCGCATGGGTGTTTAAGGCCATTCCGGCTAGATGGATAACTCCAGGTGCAGCACCCCTTTTTCGGTCGTGCAGGGGATAACCAATGTGGCCGCATCCTTGGGCGGCTCCAAGTGATGATCATTGCCGACGACTACTGTTGGCAGGCCGATTTTGAAATTGATGCCCAGTTCCTGCAGGCGCGATTTGGCGCCGCCGGCGACCATGTTGGCCAGCTCGCCCACCACGTCGTTGAGTTCGGCATCCGCCACTGCGTCGCTTTCCGACATGCCCATCATCGAGCGGAAGACGACCTTGGCCATCTCCATCGGGAAAATCAGGGACAAGTTACCGCATTGGTCATCGCCGGTGAGGCTGATAGTGCCGGAGATATAACCTGTGGGCTGCCCCTTGTCCTTGGCCTTCGGTTCGCCCACCGTGAGTGGCAGAAAAACCATGGTCTCAAACGTGCTTTTTGCGCTTTCCGCAAAGGCAGGGACGAGCTTTTTAACTTTTTCCAGTTTATCTGTGCTCATATTGCCATTCCTGTCACTGCTGAATAGAGGATCAACCGTTTGTTGGACCATATTGAACATCCAGCTCCGCATGCCGCCCGCAAGGACATTTGATGTTCAAGCCGCGGATCTGGTTGCCATTTTTTACAACTTCGATCTGAATCTGGCTGTCTTCTTCGGTGTTGGCCTTTTTTGGTGGCACCGGCGGGGGCCGGAGGGGCACCGGCGTGGCGTCGAACACCACCCGGGAGGCGTCCACCACCTTGTCGTAAACCGGCCGGCGAATGTCGCGCGCGATCTCGCGGTGCATGACCACGTTCTCGGACGACACGAAATACTTCTTGCGGTAAACTTGGTTGGTGTCTGTCTCGACCTTGGGCATGGTTAACTCCCAAATATGCCTTTCAATTTTTCGGCCAGGATCTGTTCGGTGAACGGCTTGACGATATAGGAGTTGACGCCTTGCATCAGGGCTTCAATTACCTCCTGCTTGCCGCCCTCCGTGGTCACCATCATTATGGGCACTTTTTCGTAGTTCGGCAGTTTGCGCAGGGCCTTGGTCATTTCCAGTCCGTCCATCTCCGGCATATTCCAGTCTGTGATAACAAGGTCGTATTGTTTGGCGGCTGCTTTGGCAAGCCCCTGGACCCCGTTTTCACCTTCATCCACGTTGCTCAAACCACAACGCGAAAGCGTCAAACGCATGATTCGGCGCATCTTGGAAGAATCATCAACAATCAATATCTGCTTGTCTTTGAATTCGCCCATAGCTTCTATGTCTCATCAATGGTTGGCGTATCAATGCCGGCATGGCCGGCCCACGCCGATATATACCCGCGCAATAGCCGCCAAACAAGAGTAAATAAGTTATTTGGGTTAAGCAGTATCGGTTCCACTAGGCCCGCGCCACGGGAGGCAGTGGCCCCAGCACGAGCGGCAAGAGTTCGTCCAGATTAAACGGCTTTTGTAAATAATATACAGACAATGAGTTGTATATTGAAAGCGTGTCGTCGCCCGCGACGTGTGCGGAAATGACTATGATGCGGGGGGGGTGGCGACGATCGTTCAGTTCGCGGACCAGGGCATTTCCGTCCACCCCCGGCAATTCGAGGTCGGTGATCACGACATCGAAACGACCGGCTTGGAATTGATCAAGACCGGAGGGGCCGTCGTGACAGACCGTGACCGCGCAGCCGTGCCGTTCAAGGAAGCGCGCGACCGTTCGCGCCAGAATGGGTTCGTCATCAATGACCAGCACGGATGGGGCGTGGCCGGATGGTTGCCGGGGTCCGTCATTCATGCGCGGCAGTCTTGCATGCGCGGCGGGGCGAAGCAAGCGCGTAACCTTTCCCCTGCCGCTATTTGCAGGTCTCAAACCGGATCCCACCATCCCGTCCGCCAAGATGGACCAGGGATTCGGGATGACCAAAGTCTTTCCAAATCTATTTGGGTTGACGTTGCGGCAACCCGGTGGCCGTACGAATCCACCATTCCTGATTGCGGGTCACTGTCTCCCATGGTTCAGCCTTTGCGTGAAAGAATACGGCTGTCGGAACCATTGCCCGGGCTGTATGCGCGACGGACCGTGCGCCGAGCTTGACGTTCGAGTCTTACGCGGTCGAGTTCCGCCTTGCGCTTGTTCAGCAGTTCGCGCGCCCGGATGATCCAGGTTTCGTTCTGGGCGGCGCATTCGCGGCCGAATTCGCCAAGGATGCCGGCGTTGGCCGGATTGCCGAAAAACGCCTGCAGCATGTGTCCGCGTTCGTTGACCAGTTCCTGGAAGCGCGCGATCTTTTCCTCCGCCAGGGCGGTGGTGATCTCGCGGGCCAGTTCCGTCAGTCCGGCGCGGGTGGCTCTGAAGGCGCAGGCCACGGCCTACCCCGCGATTCGGAAGCTGCCGGTCACGGCGGCCGGGGTTTCCTCGCGCGCGCTTTCCTGCTTGGCGATCTCGCGCCAGGCATCGCGCAGTTCGGTCATCATCTTGCGCACGTCGCTTACGGCCTTGGGCGCCTTGTTGACGTTCGCGTAGCTGAGGTGGTTGACCATGAAGTCGTAGAGCCGCTGCAGATTTTTGGCGATCTCCCCGCCTTTCTCGAAGTCCAGCGAGACCGCGAGTTCCGTGATGATGTCCTGGGCGTGCAGCAGCGTGTTGTTTACGGCTTCGATGCGCTCGGGGCCGGCGATGTCGAAGGCGGCCTCGGCCTTTTCCAGCGAGCGGATGCACTCGTCGTAGAGCATCAGGACGAGTTCCATCGGGCTGGCCGTGGTCACGTTGATTTCCTGATATTTTCTTGCCATTGTCATTTTTCTGCCTCCGTGCGTTGCCATCTTGTTTCGTTCAAACTGCCAAATCCGCCAGTTCCAGCCGGGCGACCGCGGGCGGTCCCGCGTCATCGCGGCTTGCCGCCACGCCGGGCCGGTCGCTTTCCAGTTCGCCAATGACGGCGCGGACCAATTGGCCGGTCCAGCGCGCCGCGCCCGCGATCTGCTCGTACAGTTCGCGCGAGCGCCGGTTGGCGAGCAGCGCGTCCGAGAAGTGTTCCTCGTGCCGTTCGCGCTTGACGCCCGATTTATAGCCGATCGGCCACAGGCTCATGTCGAGAAACATCGCGCTGGCGCCGCCGGCCGTGAGCCGCGCGTCAATCTGGCGCAGCGTTTCCAGGTATTCGCGGCCAACCGCTTCATCGCCGGCGTGCGGGGCGCGCAGCAGCATGATCAACTGGTTGCACAGCATCGCCGCGCGCCGCGCGTCATTTTGAATTTCCGCCAATTCGTCCGCGATCCGCGCCAGCGCCGCGGCGGCGTCTGCCCGGACATCATCCGTGAACGCCGCGTGGCGGGCCGCGATTACGGCATACGCGTCGAATGGCGCGGATCCCAGCGCGGCGAGCGCGCCGGGGCGAACCAATTCCAGTCCTTCGATCCGGGCGCCGCGCGTCGTGGCGTTGATGAAGCGGACCGCCGGATGGTTGCGAACATAGTCCTGGAGCAGCTCGATGTAGCATCGGAATTGCTCGGTGGTCCGCACCTCGGCCTGGTAATTGCCCGGCACCCGCACCAGCCGCTCGGGATCCAGCCGGCGGCCGTGGTACATCGTGTGGTCCGCGTGCGTCGTGCCGTCGTCCGCAAAACTCAAGTCCGCGCCGACCACGATGACCGGGCCGCAGCCCATGCGGACGGCGAGGTCAATGGCTGTCGTCGTTACCGTACCGGCGGCAATCAGCTCGCCTTTGGGAGCGCCGAGCGCGGCCAGCCAGCGGCTGATCGGGTTGGCGTTCATCGAGGAGCCGAACAGGCCTTTGAAGCGGGTCAGCACCGGCGGGAAGGCCAGTAATGAGCAGGCCAGGTAAAGATCGGAACAATCCACGGTGAATTGGGCGCCGGTCAGGTGGCTGGCGTCAACCGACACGACCAGGTCGGGCCGGATGTTCGCGCGCCGCAAGGCGCGTAGCGCGGTGCCGGTCGAGATGACCACGAAGCGCCGCGCATGTTCCGCGAGCACCGGCAGGACATCGTTGAGCGACGGCCCGGCGCCGACCACGACGGCCGGTCGGCCGGCAAACGCGTCATCGAGCGCCTGGACGCCAGGGTGGGCGAGGATGCGCGGCAGGTTGCGGATCGTGTTGTGCTGCCAGAGCGGGCCGCGATACACCAGCGTGCCCAGGTTAAAAAGATTGAGGTGAACGGTCTTCTGCGCGCGGGCCAGCGCCGCCTGGTAAAAGCGGGCGGCCGCCGCCGGGGCCGCGGTCATTTCCAGCAGGCGCACCGCCGGCGCCCGCTTGATGTCGAGCAGGGCCAGAAAACGGTTTTCGACGTGTTCCTCATCGGTCCCGAATGCCAGCGCCAGTCGCCCGGTGCGGAGGTGATCCTCCAACGGCCATTCGGTGAAAAGACGCGCCGCCTGCGCGAGGTCGTATTCAATGAGGAGGCATTGGCACATGTCGGGCAAATCCCGCAGGATCGCCGCGAGTTCCTCGCCGCCGGCGGCGCCGAGCAAAATAACAATATCCGGCGCTTCGGCCGGCCAACGGGCCATCTGTTCCGCGGGGCTTTCCAACGCGGGGGCGGGAGGCGGGAGGTCCGTCACCGGCAGGTGCGGCCGAATCTGGCCGGCGCTCACCGGATCCAGGGCGGCGAGTTGCGCCAGCCGCCGCTCGGTTTCAGACGGCATTTCCGTTCTCGATGTATTGCACGTCCACATAATCTCGCACCCGGGGGAGCAGCTCCTGGAACCGCGCCAAAATGGCGGGCAGGTCGTTCCGCAGCAGGTCGGCCAGCCGGATGAACTCGCCGGCACCGAGCAGCGCCAGCAGCCGGTCGAGGGCCTCGCCGTATTGCCGTTCAGCGTCTTGCAACGAGCCGCGTGGGTCCGCGATCACGGCCGAATCAATGCCAAAAAAGGTGACCACGTCCGCCTCGAAAACGCGGAAGCCCGCGAGGTGTTCGGCTGCCTGCGTCAGGTCGGCCGTGGTGCCTGCGGCGTTGATGTCGAGCAGGTCGGCGCAGCGCCGACAGTCCTGTTGCAGCGAGGTCAGCCCTTCCTGCGAGCGGTCGAGCGCGAAGAGGGTGAGCTGTTCGATGGAATCAATCTGGAGTGTTTCGCCGGTCGTGTTCATCTGTTTCCGCCTTTCATGCCGCGCCGCGGGCGCGGGGGGACGGACGGGCGCCCGGCCCGACCCGCGCCGGGCCGGACGCCGTCACGCGATTACCCGTTAGCCGATCAGGTTCATCACGCTGCCCGGCAGCGCGTTGGCCTGCGCCAACATCGCCGTGCCGATCTGGGTGAGAATCTGGTACTTGGCGAACAACGTGGTCTCGTAGGCCACATCCACGTCGCGGATGCGGCTCTCGGTCGCGCGGATGTTCTCCTCATAGTTGCGCAGGCCGCTGAGGGCCTGGCTCATGCGGTTCATCTCGGCGCCGAGCACCGACCGGATCGAGCTGATGTAGTCAATGCCGAGGTTCAGCTTATCCACCGCGCCCTGGGCGAACGACTGAACGGAGATGCTCAGTTGCTGCCCGCAGATCAGGCTGGCCCACCGGACGGTGCGCGGGTTGGACCCGAGCAGGGTCATGTTGACCGAGCCGTAGCTGTAGGTGTTGTAGGACCCGACCACCGTGAAGTTCGTGGCCGTCAGGTTGATCGGAACCTCCTGGAACACCTGGTTCGAGTCCGGACCCACCTGCAGGCGGACCGCGCCGAAGCCAGCCTGGACGCCGTCGCCGGTGGCGGTCGCAACGCCCGAGCCGCCGCGGAACAGGTACAGGCCGTTGAACTTGCCGGCCGCGGTGGCGCCGCTGGTGATGCGCTGGATCTCCTTCTGCATCTGCTCGAACTCTTTCTGCAGGTTG
>CAZMXS010000037.1:0-44662 GCA_964570325.1 uncultured Verrucomicrobiota bacterium
AATTAGTCGAATCCGTCGCCGGCTTGAATCCGATCGGACCCTGAGGAAGGCCATGAAGGGTGTTATCAATTATATGAATGTATAGACTTGACCCCATATGGCCCATATGGCCCCGAAGATCACAGAATCTGTGCGTCGGAACCGACAGCACATCGGCTCCCCATCGTTTTTTAACCGCTTTGTTTTCGTGCCCGAAATTCCGGTTATGGCCGCGAGACGCCCACCCGGTACAAGCGATGGACCGCATCCACGGAATCGGTCAGGGTCAGAGTTCCATCCGCGGCGCCGGTGACGGGGCCGGCGACCCATGACCAGTGATTGGTGGCCAGTGACCCGTTGGCTTCGAGCGTGTAGATCCGCGAGTTGGTGCAACCGAAGGCGACGGCACACGGGTTGGTTCGGCGCACGCTGATGAGGCGGAAGAACGAGTTGCTATCCGTTGGAATCGTGTCGGCAATCTGCTCCTCCCATGCGAAGAAGGTGTCGCCGTCGGTGTCGTTAGTCTCCCAGAAATCGAATTCGCTCGTCCATCCGTACTGCGCCAGCCACCAGTGCGGCGTCCCACCCGCCGCGAGGTCCGCGGCGAACTCGGCGTGGATCGCGCCGTCGGCGACGACATTCGACCATGTGAACGCCGACACCGCGCCGACGCTCGCGCCGTTTGTGGATACATCGGCGACATGCCAGTAGCCATCGGGCGCGATGACGAAGCTGGTGTCACTGCCGTTGACGACTTCCACCGCGCCGGATGGAGCAATGCCCCCATGTGGTCCGGCACTAGCGTTGATCGTATGCACCCACTGTCCGGCAAGGGTGTAATATCCGCCGGTTGGGACGGACTGCGCCGCGACCACAAACTGCGGTGGCGCATAGACGCCCGCCACCGGGCTGGCATCCGCAAATACTCCGTCCGCATCGGACAGCAGTTTCAGGCGCATGCCGTCTCCGATGAAATTGGTGATATCGGAACAATCAAAGACAACATCGCCGGCGAGTGTGCCGAAGCCCTCCACCTGCCATGCCCGATTGAGCCGCCACGCCACGTTCGCGGGCTTGTCGGCTGTGTCGTTGGTCAACGCGCCGCCGTCGTGGCCGAAGACGCGGAAATTCCTTCCGTCTGCCACAGCGCTGGACACACGGAGAATAGAAGACTCAAGACTGTTGCTCTGCGCAAGCCACGCGCCACGAATGTTGTTACGGTTTGTGATCGCAACCGCGCAGGGTAGCGTGCTGTTGGTCCAGCCCGCATTGGCAACCAGTGTGCCGTCATTCCCGCGGCCAGAGGCATCCCAAAACAAAGTGCCGTCCATCTGATCGCACGCATAATAGGCCACAAGATTGCTTTCCGTTCCTGTCAGTGCCCGGTGCATGGAATCCCGCACTTCATCCTCGGACAACACGCGCGACCAGAGCCGGACCTCGTCAATCTGTCCGTTGAAATAGCGGGCAGAGGATAGATAATCCGCGCCGATGGTCAGGGCATCCGCATTAGCCTTGACGGCCATGGGCGTTCCGCTCAGCTCGCGGCGGATCCCGTTCAGGTAAAGGGTTCGCACGCCGTTGCTGTTCACCGCCGCAACATGGTGCCACTGGCCGGTGGTCACCAGTCCGTTGGTCGTGGTCATTTCATCGAAGTTGATTCCGTCGTAGGGCGCCGTGGAAGACAGGCGCACCAGGTATCCGTTGGCTCCGGTGCTGTGATACTTGCTGACCAGTCCGCCCAGGCGTACGAGGAGGTCCGGCTTGAACCATATTTCGATGGTGTAATTGTTGGTCAGGTCGAGAACCGGGCGGTCTGAAACGGATGCATAATCGCCGGATCCGTCCACGGTAAGCGCATGGCCCGGGCCGGGCAACCGCGCAACGATCTGAGACACATTGCCGTATCCCGCGCCGTAGGCGTTGGTGGCATAAGCGCGGAAATAATAGCGCTGTCCCGGCGTCAAGCCGGTCATCTGTGCCTCAAACACGCCGGTGGTGGTCAATGTCTGCGCCGTCAAGCCGTCAGAGACGGTCAAGGTGGGACTGGCGTTGGTGCTCCACAGAACTCCCGCGGCACATTGGCTTGAAGCCCCCATTGAACTCAACAGCCCGCCGCTAAAAGCGGAATCCATGGTGACATTGCTCGCGGGAAGCGTGGAAACGGTCGGCAAGCCATTGCTGGTCAGGAAGGAATATTGCGCGCCATAGCTGACCCCGTAGTGGTTGCTGGCGTAGGCGCGAACATAATACGTCCTTACCGGCACGAGATTGGTCAGTGTGTCGCTGAATGCGCCGAGGCCGCCTCCATAATCCGTCTTTCCCAGATAATTGCTTACGGTTGGCGTGCTGTTCGTGTTCCACACCAGGCCCTTGGCCGTGACAGGCGAAAAAGCCGAGGTCGTTACCGTCCCGCCGCATTGGGCGCTTTCATACGTGACATTACTGGGCACATAGGTGGTCACACTGGCCAGTCCATTACTGGTCGTGAAGAAGCGGGTGATGCCATAACCGACCCCGTAGCTGTTGCTGGCATAAGCTTTGACATAATAAGTCTTCGCCGGCGCAAGATTGGTCAGGGTAGCGTTGAATGCGCCAGTCCCGCCGCCCTGATCCGTGATGCCAAGGCGATTCGTTACCCAAACGGAACTGTTGGTGTGCCAGACAAATCCTTTCGACAAAACCGGCCCCCCATCTTCCGTCGCCACATCGCCCAAGCAGTCAGCCGTCTCCGGAGTGATGTTGCTGGGCGCAAAGGTGGTCACGGACAGTCCATTGCTCGTGGCGAAGGATCGAAGATCGCCATAGGCCAGCCCCATGCTGTTGCTGGCGTAGGCTCGAAGGTAATAAGTCTGCACCGGAGTGAGGTTGGTCAGTGTACCTCCAAATGCGCCCGTACTGCTTCCGTGGTCGGCCCAGCCAAGACAATCGGCGATGGAGACCGACGCATTTGTGCCCCATACCACACCGCGCCCCGTCACCGCCGATCCGCCTTGGCTGATCACGGCCCCGCCGTAATCAACCGTGGTCGCGTGGATGTTGGACGGCGCATAGGTCGCCACCGAAGGCAGGTCGGGCGCCGTGATACTTCTTTCACCAGACCAAGCCCCGCCGGCCAGGGCGCCATCCACGGCCTGAACGCTCCAGTAATACGTGCGGCCGCGGCTCAAGGCGGTGATCTTTAGGTTGGTTGCCTGATTTACATTTCCCATGGCCGCCACGCGGCGCCAGCCGTTCGTCAGATTCGCCATGGGAGATAGGACGGTTTCTCCAAGCACATTGGTTCCAATGCGGATATTGTAGGTTAATCCCGCGGAAGGGGTTTCGGAATCGCTTGCACCGGACCAGCGGAATTCCATATCCACTCCGGACGGCGAGGCCGTCCCATTTGTGGCCACAAGTCCAGATGGAGCCACCGGCGGCGTGTTGGAGACGGATCCCTCATTGCGGAAAATACGCGAGATGGGATCCGCCGCGCCATATCCCGCCACCAGGAAATCCAAGTCGCCGTCGTTGTCATAGTCGCCCCAGGCCGCACTACAGCTTGAAACGCCCACCAGACCTGCTCCGATTTCAGTAAAGATCCCATTGTCATTGCGGTAAATGCTCGATATTCGGCCTGTGGCGCTGTTGCCCGCGAGGAGGATATCCAGGTCGCCGTCGTTGTCATAGTCGCCCCAGGCCGCACTACAGCTTGAAACGCCCACCAGACCTGCTCCGATTTCAGTAAAGATCCCATTGTCATTGCGGTAAATGCTCGATATTCGGCCTGTGGCGCTGTTGCCCGCGAGGAGGATATCCAGGTCGCCGTCGTTGTCATAGTCGCCCCAGGCCACACTGCAGAACGCGACCCCCGGCAGGCCGGCATTGGCATTGGTGAAAGAGCCCGCGTTGTTGCGATAGAGGTGCGTGATGCTACCCGTGCTGGTTTCGCCCGCGAGCAGGACATCGAGGTCGCCGTCGTTGTCGTAGTCGCCCCAGGCCGTGCTACAAGCCATGACTCCCGTCAGGGGCGCGCCGATATTGGAAAAGGAGCCCGCATTGTTTCGATAGATGCGGGCGAGTCGGCTGTCCAGCGAAATGCTGTAGCCCGCGAGCAAAACATCGAGGTCGCCATCGTTGTCGTAATCGCCCCACGCCAGACTGCACTCCAGAACTCCCGGAAGCCCCGAATAGACGTAGGCGAAGCTTTCGGCCGTGTTTCGATAAAGGCCGGCGTAGGAAACGTCGCCCGTGCGCAGGCCCGCCAGCAGGAAATCCAAATCGCCGTCGCTGTCGTAGTCGCCCCACGCCACGCTGGACTGTTCAACGGCCTGCAGAAGGACATTGGTTTGCTCCACGAATGGCGACGGCCATTGGTAGCAACCCATATCCACGCTGTTCATGACAATGCGCGGCCCCCCATCCAGATCGAAGTCGCCGCGCGCTGAACCGGCCAGCCCCGCGAACCGGCAGGGCGAGGCGCTTTGGAGATGATAGTTGGTTCCCGCACTCACAAACAGGGGGTTATTGGTGATGTTGCCGGTCCCCCCTGGATTGGTAGCCAGACAACTGTAGGCGTACGTGCCGCCCGAAATATTCGCGTTGGACGGCGCGGTATTGAAATAAACGATGCAATTCCGGCTGGTGCCCGAGCCGTATACGCCGATGCCGCCGGCCTCCTTGCCGGCGTTGTTCCCGCTGACCGTGCAGTTGCGCGCCTGCCCGCCGTTGCTGAAACGTAACCCCCCGCTGTTCGTGGCCGCATAGTTATTGATGACCAGGCTGTTTCGCAACTCACCCCCCTGATAGAAAAAAACGCCGCCGCCGTTGTCACTGCTTCGATTGCCCTTGATCACACAGCGGTCCGCCAGTCCCCCCTGATGAAAACGAAGTCCGCCGCCGTTGTCTGCGGCTGAATTGCCCGTCAAAACGCAGTTGCTCAGTATCCCGCCTTGATCGAGATAAGCCCCGCCGCCGTCATCGTCCGCCGAGCCGCCGGATATCCGGGCAAAGCCGTTGGTAACCGTGAAACCATTGAGGATCGCGCCCGCCGCCAGATAGACGCCGCGTATCGGCTGTTCTTCATCCAGCAGAGACGCGCTTCGCGTAGCATTCCCATATAATACGCCGTGAAACGCATTCGAGGAAATATCATACGCCTGGGTCGCGCTCTGTGCCTCCTGAAACGGCCAGCAGGCAATCAAGCTCGTTTCGGAGCCCGAAAGTGGAGAGTACATGTTTGCCTGAATTTCCGTTTTGGACCGGGCCTGTCCCCAGATGCGCACCTCGTCAATCATCCCGTCGAAATAGCGCGGTGTCGCGAGAAAGTCACAGCCGATGAGGACGGGGTCGCTGTTCGACGCAAGGCCCAGAGGTGTGCCCGCCAGCGGTTGTTCCGTGCCGTTGATGAAAACGCGGTTGGTCCCGCCGTTGCGGACGGCCGCGACGTGAGTCCAGGTTCCGGCGGAAAGCACGCCGTTGGTCGTGTACTGTTCGTTGAACTCGATTCCGGTATAGGGCGACGTTCCGTTGAGCCGCAGTACCCATCCATTGGCTCCGCCGCTCTGGTACTTGCTCACAATTCCTTTGTGATTTCCAAAGGTATCCGGCTTGATCCATGCCTCGACGGTAAAGTCGCCCGTTAAATCAAGGGCGCTCCGGTCCTCGATCCGCACATAATCTCCGGTGCCGTCGAGACTGATGCACCGGCCCGGCGCCAGTCCGTTTGAAGAACCGCTGATAATGGTATTTCCCGGACCGTTTACGCTGAGGATCGTCACGGCGCCGGTCACACAGAGCCGGCTGAAAAGGCCCTGTCCTGGCGCAACCCTTCCGCCCGCGTTGTACAGGCCGTTGGTCACGAGAACCGTGTCGCCGCTCGCCGCGACATCCACCGCGCCCTGAATTGTGTGAAACGCGTTGGTCCAATCGGTGCCCGGCCCGTCCGCCGGGCTGTTGGTCCAGACGTAGAACGTTGCCGCCCGTGCCGAGGTGGTCGCCAACCACAAGCCCAGCTTGACCATGGCGATTTTTCCAATCATTGGAAAAATCGTTTTCTTTTTTCCCAGACATTGGAAAGTCTTTGTCATTGCGAATTACCTTCCGTTAGACGATGCGGTGCCGGTCCACTCCCTGTCGCGAGAGTCGTTTGATCGTGTCAAATAACAGGAAGGTCTTGCCCGATCTGCGCGGCCCGGACAGCCCGATCACTTTTCCGGTATCTACGGGGAGCGCCAGTTTGCGAGGGCGAGCGTCCGGAAGGCCGGCTTCAATGAACTGTCGCACTACATATTTAAGATCGTCACCATTCACAGCGACATTTATGATTTATCTCTATACAGAAAGAAAATAACGAATCACAAGAAACTTCATGGCAAATGACATTTGGCATCTTCGTGTTTTCGCTCTTTCCAGGATCGTGGGCTGATGTTTAGGCCGGCGGGCTTGGCGTTTGGATCGCGCGACCCGCCGCGCCTGAAGGCCAGGAGTTCCTTGTGCGCCATCGTCGGGGTCCGACAACGCAGTTCCTCCATCCCCATCGTGGTTTGCAGGTCGCGGAAGCACAGTTCCATCTGCCAGTGGCGATAATCAAGTTGGGCAATGCGTTCGGCCGGGTAGGCCACCGGGTCGAGGAGGGGGGTGGAAATCCATAATTCCTAGGCCCGGAATCCCTTCTGTTGGAACCAGATATGGAGGATACGCACCGTGATGGTTTCCGGCACGTTGTTCCATTCTACCGGCGTGAGATAAATGGGGCCCTTGGGCGGTTTGCGGACCCAGAACCGCCGCCGGCTTCCGACGCCAGACCGGGAAGCAAGGAGGGTTCATAGGGCGGTATACATACCGCCTTATTGACCGGTATGCTACTCTTTTCCATATGAAACCGAAGCTCACGAAACTGCGCGCCGAGTATGCCGCGCTGCAAAGGCAACTGGCCGCCACCGGCTGGATCAGTCACGGCTACGTGCAGGATCGCGGTCCGGGCGCGGGCGGACCTTGTTATCAGTGGACCCGCAAGGAAAAGAAGAAGACTGTTTCGGTCGCTCTGTCCAAGGAACAGTACGCGGCGATGAAAGCCGCCATCGCGAACTGGCATCAGATCCAGCAAATCCTGGAGCGAATGGAACAGATATCGCGGTTGGTGATCTTTCGGACCCTACCCGATACGCGTCGCCGCAAGCCATTGACGGATCGAGTATTAGGCCTTAACTAAGCGCCATTCCGGTTTGACCCCGCTCCCGTCTAATACTCCATTCTTCCTCGTTTTCATCACAACCTCGCTTTCTGAAGACAGCATGCTTGACCTGTAACCGTTATGAACATATATTATATTCATAATGGTTGTAAGGAGTTTGGGCCATGAGTTCCCTGACGGTTCGTGACATACCCGAAGACGTCCTCGAAACGCTGCGCGCGCTTTCGTCCAGGGAGCGCCGGAGCCTGAACAGCGAGATCCTGGTCGTGCTGGAAGAGGGCGTCCGATCGCATCTGGCCGGGAGACCTGCCGCCCCCGGGTTTGAACGCGTTCCCCGGGACATCCAACTGGCCCTGTGGAAGGAACTGGCGGGCACGTGGGAGGACGAACGCGATACGGCGGAGATCGTCGCCGACATCCGTCGCGCCCGCTCCATGGGCCGGAAGGTGTCGCTGTGATCCTCCTCGACACCGACATCGTGATCGAACTCCTGCGGGGCAATCGCCGCATCCTGGAACGGCGCGAGCGCGAGGCCGACGACGTCGCCATCACCTTCATGACCGCGGGCGAGCTGTTCTACGGCGCGGCGCGCTCCTCGAAGCCCGACGCCAACCGCGAGCGGGTCGAACGGTTCCTGCTGACCGTCGGCTGCGTCGAGACCGACCGCGAGATCATGCGCCGGTTCGGCGAGGAAAAGGCCCGGCTCGAAGCGCAGGGCCATCGCCTGCCCGACGCCGACATCCTCATCGCCGCCGCCGCCCTCCGGCACAACGCCCGCCTTGTCAGCGGCAACCTCAAACACTTCCGCCGCTTCCCCGGGTTGCCCGCGGAGAACTGGAAGAAGGAGTGATGGAGTGTTGGGGTGATGGAGCGGCGGGGGAGAGTGTTCAGTTCTCTTCACTTGGACGTTCGGCGTTCGATGTTGGATGTTCGCTGCCCCTTACCCCCCCATCTCCTCCAGCTTCTTCTCCATCGCCTCTGGCCGCTTGCCGCCTGATCCAGATCGATGAATCGCCGATGCGCCCGAATCTTTGCGGCCAAATGTCAGTGCTTGACGCTTTGCCGCCTAAAAACATACCTTTAACGAAATTTGCGCTTTTTTGGCAGGAACCAGATGGGAGTAGTGTTTCATGGCGTCAGATAAAACATTGAAAACCAAAGTCTTAACCGCGCAGGAGGAGGCGGAGGTCGCCTTCTTTGATCAGCAGAGCGGCGCGTTTTTCCGGAAAGTGGACTGGGGAGCATTTTGGACGGCCTTCCTGGTCACTTTTATTTCATACTGGGCCACGTTGGCGCCGACCGTCACGTTGGAGGATTCCGGCGAGCTGGCGGTGGCGTCCGACTATCTCGGTGTGCCGCATCCGCCCGGTTACCCGATCTGGACGCTTTATACGTGGTTTTTCCAGTGGATTTTCGGCTGGGTGCGGTATTACGGCTATCCAAATCCGGCCTGGGGGGTGGGGCTTTCGGCTGCCTTCGCCGGAGCCATGGCTTGCGGCATTTTGGCGCTGATGGTCAGCCGCTCGGGCGCAGACATGCTGCGCGGCATGCGGCGAACGATGGAAATCGTCGGCGTGTCGACCGAAAACCTTTTCTGCTGGGTCGCGGGCGTGGCGGCGGGCTTGCTGCTGGCGTTCAGCCCCGTGATGTGGTCGCAGTCGGTGATCGTCGAGGTGTATTCGCTCAATGCTTTTTTCCAGATGATCATCATGCTGTTCATGTATCGCTGGATGAGCCGGCCGAAGGAGGACCAGTCGCTCTACACGCTGGCCTTTCTATTCGGACTCGGATTGACCAACCACCAGACGCTGATGTTTCTTGGTCTTGGCCTGGCGGTCGGCGTCATGCTCAAGGACATCCGCCTCTTTCGTGATTTCGCCGTGGTCGGTACGGGAATCATTGCCATTGTGCTGATTAACAAGTGGGCGGCGGCCAACCGCCATCCGGAGATGATGTGGCTGTCCGGGCCGCACTCGACGGCGTTCTGGGTGTATATGATCCTGGCGGTGTTGCTGCCGATCGCCGGCCTGCTGCTGCCGCGCGGAAAGACGGTCTGCATCTCCTTCCTGTTGTTCTATGTCGGGCTGGCGTTCTACGGCTTCATGCCATTTGCCTCCGACCAGAATCCGCCGATCAATTGGGGCTATCCCCGCACCTGGGAGGGTTTCATCCACGCCATTACCCGCGGCCAGTATGAGAAGATCACCTTGACGGACATTTTCAGCACCCGGTTTATCGCGCAGATCGGTTCGTATCTTTCGGACTTGCGCGGCCAGTTCACGCTGCCGATTGTGTTATTCGGCTTCCTGCCATTCTGCGCGTGGAACCTGCGCCTGCGCGGCCGCGACTTCAGCGCCTTCCTGGCGAGTATGGCGCTGGCGGCCGGGGCAACGGTGCTGATTGTGCTGCAGGGGTTCCTGCCCGAAACCGGGTTGCTGCATGCCTTCTTGACGAAGCTCTACAAGTTGCTGACCCTCGGTATTATGATCATGGCCACTGTCGGCGTGATTGTGTTATTCCTCAAGTTCATCGTGCCGCTGTTCACACGCCAGAAGGCGGCGGCTGGGGATGCCGACCCCGATCTGTTCGGCATTCACTATGAAATGACGCCGGCCCTTCAGCGCTGGCTGATCGCCACGCTGGTGTCCTTCATCTCGCTGGGGATCATCCTCATCGCGTTCCAGAACCCGCAGCTCGACATCCAGACGCTGTTCATCGGCCGCGTTCAGTTCATCCAGTCGCATGCGGTATACGCGGTCTGGCTGGGTTATGGGCTGGTCTTCGGCCTGACGCATCTGGAGGTGCTGACCGGCGGGCGCGGGCGGATCAAAGGGCTCGCCATCCTGCTGGTTTTCCTGCTGCCGCTGGTGCTGGTTTACCAGAACTACTTTGACAAGGACCAGGTCCGGATCGTTGGCGGCGCGGAACAGAACGGCCACGATTTCGGCTGGCAGTTTGGCAACTGGCAATTGCGCGGCGTCAACGGCATCAGCAATGATTACCGCTACTTGAGCAAAGGGGATGAGGCGGACTTCCAGCGGCGCTGGAAGGATTATCCGACCCCCGGCTATCCGCCTGAGATGGGTACCAACGCCATCTTCTTCGGCGGCACCGACCCCGGCCGTTTTGTGCCAACCTACATGGTTTACTGCCCGCCGGTCCGGCCGGACGTCTACCTGATTACCCAGAACGCGCTGGCGGACAACACCTACATGAGCGTCATGCGCGACCTCTACGGCGACCGCATCTGGATCCCGTCGCAGCAAGACAGCAACTACGCATTTCAGCAGTATGTCGAGGATGTGCAGGCCGGCCGCATCCCGCCGGGTGCGGAGGTCAGTTTCGAGAACGGCCGCGTCAGTGTCCAGGGGGTTCAGGGCGTGATGATGATCAACGGCATCCTGGCCAAGATGATTTTCGAGGCCAACAAGTACAAGCACGATTTCTATGTCGAGGAAAGTTACGTCATCCCGTGGATGTATCCTTATCTGGAACCCCACGGCCTGATCATGAAAATCAACCGTGAGATGTTGCCCGGCCTTACGCCTCAGATGGTGGAGAACGACACGAAATTCTGGGACTGGTACTGCAATATGGAAATCGGCCGGATCACCAATCTGGCGCCCAACGGACGGGTGATCGTGTCCGACAATCGGCCGGAAAATCCGGCGGCGGATGATCCGAATCTTTATGTGCCCAAAGGCACGCGCGTCGAAGTCATCAGCGTGGACCCCAATGGCGTCAAGAAGATCCGTCTGGGCGGCAACTGGAAGTTCCTGCATGACGTGGTGGCGCGCAAGACATTCTCGAAGCTGCGCAGCGCGATCGCCGGCCTGTACGCTTACCGCCGGATGTTCCGGGAGGCCGAGTATGCTTTCAAGCAGGCGGTCGAACTCTATCCCCTCAGCCCCGAGGCCAATTTCCGGCTGGCCGACATCTATATGCAGATGGGCCGTTTCAGCGACGCGCGCCTGCTGATCGAGGATTTTCTGCGCAATGACCCAGGCAATGACAAGGTGGCCGAGTTCCTCAACCAGATCAAGGGCACGGAGGGCGCGGATGCCCGCCGCCAGGAACTGGAGGGCGTCCTGTCGTCCGGCCAGGCGGATATCAACAGCGCGCTCGAATTGTCCGACCTCTACCGCAAGATGGGCCGCGAGAATGATTTCATCGGTTTGACGATGAACATCCTCAACAACACCAATCTGCCGCCGCAATACTACATGGCCGTGGCGCAGCTCTATGCCGATGCCAAACGGATTGACCTGCTGGCCGTCGCGCTGCAGCGCTATGTCATGCGCGATCCCGGCAACCCGCGCGCCTGGATTGACCTGGCCGCCGCCCTGACCCTGACCCAGAAACGCGACGAGGCGCTGGAGGCCATTCGCCGCGCGATTCAGACCGGTGGCCCGCAGGCCCAGGATATTATCCGCAAGGACAATCGCTTCGATGCGCTGCGCAACAACCCGGCGTTCAAGGAGCTGATCCCGCAGGCCGCGCCTGCGAAGCTGCCCTCGAACCTGCCGTTGTTGCCGGGGTTGTAAACGACATACGGTTTGGCGTGTCCGATGCAACCCCCCAAATCATGGGAGCTGCTTTTTGACGCGCATACGCCGGTCTACGAACCAGGATGTCGCGGAGGGGCGCTTCGATCTCGTGGCCCTGGTCGAGTCGGGCGCATTTCCCCGCGGCAGGGTTTGCCGTCACTGCCGGTCCGGGAACGGGGTTTTGTGGGGACGGAATTGCGGTTGCTTTTCCGGCTCGCGGGCTTGTTGGTGCTGAATATCTGGGGCGGGACGGCGGGGAATTGAGGCCGTCGGCCGCTCGAACTTGACGAGATCGAAATTATGCTGACTGTGCGCAAGACGGCCGAGCCGGAGGCGTTGCCTTTTCCCTGGCCGGCGACCTCACGGACGCCGTGGCACAACCAGCCGGCCATCCCGCCCTGGCGGTTGGAATACCTCAAACGGGAACTGGTAAACCGCCGCCAGCCGCTCCGTGGTGATCACCTCGTCTCGGGAACCTTGGGCGGCAATGCGGCCGCGATCCAGCAGGATGAAATGCCCTGCGAACTCCGCGGCCAGGTTCAGATCGTGCGTGGTCATCACAATGGTCAGCGCCTGTTCACGGTTCAAGCGGGCGACCATTTCCATCAACCGCCAGGCATGGGGGATATCCAGGTGGGCGGTGGGTTCGTCCAGCAATAGAATCCGCGGTTCCTGCGCCAACGCCAGCGCGATCAGCGCCCGCTGGCGCTCGCCACCGCTGAGTTCGTCAAGCGGTCGCTCCTCCAATCCGGCCAGGTCCACGGCCGCCAGCGCGCGCGCGACAATCTCGCGGTCGCGCCGGCCCGGCAGCGCCCAGGCGGGAAGATGCGGCGTGCGGCCCAGCAGCGCGAATTCGGCGACGGTGAAAGGAACCGGCACATCCAGGGTATGCGGGACAAAAGCCAGGATACGCGCCAGCTCACGGCGATCGCAGGCGGCCGCCGCGCGGTCCTGGATGGTCAGCCGGCCGGCGGCTAACGGCAGGCTGCCGCCCAGTACCCGCAGCAGCGTGGTCTTGCCCGCCCCATTTGGCCCGATGACGCCGGTAAAGCCGCCGGCCGGGATGGCCAGCGTCAGCTCATGCAATACCATGCGGCCGGCATAGCCCGCCGAACCGTCTTCGAGGACAAAAGCCCGCGCGCTCAAGACCAGATCTCCTTTGGGCGCCGGCGCAGCAGGAAGAGAAAGAATGGCGCGCCCGCGATGGAGGTGATGACGCCGACCGGGATTTCCACCGGGAACAGCAGCATGCGCCCCAGGCCGTCAGCCAACGCCAGGAACGCCGCGCCGACCAGCGCCGCGGCCGGCAGCAGGCGCCGGTGGTCCGGTCCGACCAGCGCCCGTACGGCATGGGGCACGACCAGGCCCACAAATCCAATCAGCCCGCTCACCGCCACCGCCACCGCCGTCAGCACCGCAGCCAGCGCCAGAGCGGTCAGGCGCGCCCGTTCGGGATTCAGTCCGACGTGTCCGGCCATTTCCTCGCCCAGCGTCAGCGCGTTAAGATGGTTGACAATGCGCATGAGCTGCGCCAGCGCGCCGCCGGCGAGAACGGCGGCGGCCACGACCAGCCGCACGTCGTAAACCTGGAGATCGCCAAGAAACCACCACATGATCGCATGCAGACCGGCGGCGGAAGACTGCGAGACGATGAACATCAGGAGGCTGCCGCAGAGCGCGCCCCAGACGACGCCGGCCAGGATCAGCGTGTGCCCGGTGGTGCGCGGCCCGATCCGCGCCAGGCGATAGACCGCCAGCAGACTCAACAGGGCGCCGGCGAATCCGGCCAGCGGGAGCAGCAGGCCGGCCAGCAGCGTTGCGCCCCCCGCAACGATGCAGCCGGCCGCGCCCAGCCCTGCGCCGGCGGAAAGCCCCAGCACGTAGGGGTCCGCGAGCGGGTTACGCAACACCGCCTGCAAGACAGCGCCGGCGGCGGCCAGGGTCGCTCCGACCAGCGCGCCCAGCGCGACGCGCCAGAGCCGGATTTCCAGGATGCCCGCGCGCTCCGGCGCAAAAAGCGCCAATGGATCACGCCACCCATCGCCTAGAAAAAGCGCCAGTCCGATCGCCAGCGGCGCGGAGCAGATTAACAACCAGAACACGGTATTACGACGGCGCATGACGAGTCATTTGCGATTTTGAATGATCAAATGCAATTCCATTTCGTCTGCTGTGCCTGCCTTCAACCTTCGATTTTCAGGTTTCATCCCTCAAGTCTCAGGTTTCGGCCTCTACCATTTGTAATTCGCCTCCAGCCATTGCGCAAACTGCTCCGCGCCCGCGATCATGCGCGGGCCGGGTCGCAAGAGTAAATCCGGCGAAATATGACTGCAAACCCGCCCGTGTTGGATGGCCGTGATGCCGGACCAGCCCGGCCGGCGTCGCAAAAGAGTGGCGGCGTTGGTGTCGGTGGTCATGTAAGCGATGAGGATAACGTCCGGGTTTTCCTTCACGACCCATTCGGCGTTGATATGCGGATACTGCGGTCCGAGCGCCGCCGCGATATTGGCGCCGCCGGCCAGCGTGATCAGGTCGTTCAAGAACGTCTGCCGGTTGGCGGTGGTGATGGGATCGCCCCAGATTTCCACATACACCCGCGGCGGCGGTTGACCGGCGCGCCAGCGGGCCGAGCGTTCGGCCAGCGCGGCACGACGGCTATTCATGTCCTGCGCCCACTTTTCACCAGCCTCCGCCTGACCCGCGGCTTGGGCAATGGTGTGGGCCGCCGCCAGCATTTGGTCCCAGCCTTCGCAGGGCAGCAGGCGGCACTCGATGCCGGCGGCATTGAAGGTTTGGAGTAATGCCGGTTTTTCCATGTCCGTCGCCAGGATGAGATCCGGGCGCAGGGCTAAAACGGCCTCGACGTTGGGGCGTCCAAATTCGGCGACGACCGGCCGATCGCCAATTTCCGGGGGAAAATCGCAAGCGCTGGACCGGCCCACCAGACGAGCCTGCAAGCCGAGCGCGCACACGATTTCCGTCAGATTGGGCGCGAGGCTGATGATGCGGAGGGCCGGGCGGGTATCGGCCGCGCCCGCGCGCCGACTGAAGATGCCGGTCGGCAACAGGAGGAGCGCGACCAGAAAACATACAACATGAAACTGGAAGCCGGAATGCGCCCCCGCTGAACGATGACAACTCAACTTTGGACCTTGAACTTAAAATCCCGCGTTCACGCCCCCGGCCGCAGGCGTTTTACGAGCGCCCGGAGTTCCTTGTAATCGTCGGTCGGCAGGCGGCCCGGTTGGACGAGGAGTTGATCCGCCATGCGCAAGGATTCCGCCGCCAAGCCTTTCTTTTCGTAAAGCTGGGCTACGTGGAGTTGAATCTGTGGGTGCCCGGGATAGGCGGCGATGGCCTTCTGCAGCGATGTCTCCGCCGCGTCAATCTGGCCGAGGCTCATCTGAATCACACCGAGCGTATCGAAGGCCAGGATGTTGGCCGGATTCAACTGGACGGCCTCCTCGGCCAGCGGCAGGGCCTCGGCGTCGGCTCCCTTCAGGTGCAGCACCCACGCCAGGTCGTTGAGCGCATCCGAGCTGCGGCGCGTGGCCAAACTCGCGCGCAGCGAGGCTTCGGCGAGCGCGTATTGTTCGCGGTACATCTGAATCGAACCGAGCACCTGGTTGGCCAGGGCGTTGCGCGGATCCAGGTTCAACAGGGCGTCCACATGCCGTTCCGCGTCATCGCGCTGGTTTTGCCGGATATCAATGCCCACCAGCAGTTCCAGCGCGCGGATGCTGTTGGGCTGGACGCGACGGAAATCCTCGAGCTGCTTGCGGGCAACCGCCAGATCGTTGCGCGCGAGCGCCAGCTCAGCCAGCGTGAGCCGCAGGCTGGGCGTGCGCGCGGCCGCGGGCTCGAGCATTTCCAGGCACCGCGCCAGCAGGCGCGGGTTGTTTTCGGCCTGGGCGATGAACGCCAGCAAGGCCCAGGCGTCAATCAGCTTCGCATTTTCCGCGGTGATCTTGATCAGGCTTTCGCGGGCCTTCTCCCGGTCGCCGGCCAGCAGATCCAGGCGCGCCTCCTCGAACCGCACGAGCGCATCCGGCGGCTGGAGCGCCTTGATTCGCTCCAGATAGCCGCGGGCGCCGGCCAGGTCATTCTGCCGCAGACAGACCCGCAGCATGCCCAGCAGCGCCTCCGGGTTGTCGGGATTGCGCTCCAGCACTTCGGCATAGGCCGCGCCGCTCTCCGCGCTCATGTCCTGCATGAAATACAGCGAGCCGAGCGCCACGCCGATCCGGTCGGTGTCGGCGCCGAGATCGCGCGCGCGTTGCAGGTCGCGGATGGCCAGTTGCGGCTTGCCGGACATGGCCCAAGCCTGGCCGCGCCGCAAAAAGATTTCGGGGTTGCGGACGAATCCGTAGTTAAAGGCCAGCGACCAGACATCCGGCCGGCGGGCGGGGCTGTTGACCAGTTTTTCGAACTCCGTCTGCAGCGCCTCCAGCTCGGGGCGCGCGCTGCTTGCGGCCAGGTTGAGCAGGTTCAACAGGGCGCTGATGTTGGCGGGATCGAGCCGGCGGGCCTCCTGGTAGGACGCGAAGGCGTTCTCGATTTCGCCGCGGTCCTCCAGGAACACCCCCAGGTTGTTTGCCAGTTTCGACAGGTGGCGCAGGATCCACCGGTTCCAGACGCCGGTGAGCCGGTTGCGCGTCGTGTCCCGGATGGCAAATGCCCCGTAATCGGCCCAGAAGCGACGGTGGCGTTCGTAGATTTCCGCCGGCGCGACGGCGGCGGGATCCTTCACGCCGCGGATGAACACCTCATCGGGCAGGGGCTGGAATCCGGCTGCCAGCCAGACGTCCGATTCGCTCATGATCGCGACCCGCGCGGAGGCGTCGGGCCAGGTCGCCAGCCATTCCGAAATCAGCGGGCCAAGCCCGACCTGCGCCAGGCCCTGCAGGCGGGGATCGTCGAACAGCGAACCGACGTATTTCAAATAGGCGGTGGCGCGTCCCAGCGAGGTGTTGATGATGCGCAGCGGAATGCCGCGCCCGGCGGCGGCGATCATGATGTTGTCGTCCAGGTAGCCGTTGGTGATCAGCCAGTCACGGCCGCCGAGGTTGTCCACCACCTGCTGGACAAACCGCTCCACCACCCGGTTGTTGCGCCCGGCGGTGACGCGCAGGTTGAAGCCGGCGATGACCGCCAGCAGTATCGCGAGACCGGCGAGGTAATACGGCGCCAGCCGCATGCGCAGCGCGGTCAGCGGCGTCATTCCAAAACGCGACGGCGCCGCCAAAACGCCATACCAGTAGGCGGCGATGTGCCCGGCCCAGGCGGCAATGAGCAGGTAGGGGGTGACCAGCAGGAAGCCCAGGCCCAGCATGGACCACGGCGCGATGAAGTGGTTGAAGAGCAGCAGCAGCGCCAACCCCGCCAGCAGCAGGCGCAGCAGCTTGGCCCCGATTGTTCCGCCGCGCAGATCGCCGTGCGTCGGCAACACAACCACCAGCAACCAGGGGACTACGCTGACGAGCAGGATGACCAGCCAGCCGATTTTCGGCAGGCTGCGGCCGATGAGCACATATTGCTCGCGCAGGACGAAGAAGAGGATGCTCCAGAAACCTTTGAAGCCGCGCCATTCATAAGCCGGGCTGAACCAGTTTTCCAGCACGGGCACCAGATAGAAAAGCAGGCCCAGCGCGCCCAACCCGGCCAGCGCCGCCAGGCGCCCCAGCTTCAACGCGCCGTTCTGCCACATGAGAAAGAGCGCCCAGACGCCCAGGATCGGCGCGAACAAAAAGAAGGTGGCAAACTCCGTCACGCCGACGCCGCAGAGCAACGCCCAGCCGTACAGCCAACTCGGGCGTTTGGTTTCCCGATAACGGATCAGCAGCCAGATCGCGGACAGCAGCAACAGGACATCCAGCGCCAGCGTGTAGGCGCGTGTGGCAACGATCCAGAACGGGATGCAAAAGGCAAAAGCCAGCGCCGCAAAAATTCCCGAAATCTGTTGCAGGGCCAGGTGCGTGACGCCGCTGTAGTTGGTTTCCGGCCCGCGGTTATGCGTGAAACGAGCCACGATGGAGTAGAACAGCCAGACTGCCGCGGCGCCGCAGCCGACGCTGAGCAGGTTCAGTCGCCATGGCAGGGCGCCCAGGGGGATGAGCGCCACTGCCCGCGCCAGCAGGCTCCAGACCGGATGGGCCAGCGGGGGGAAGGGATCGAGCCCGGTGTGTTGGGTAATCAGTCGCGCCGATTCGCCTGGAAATGCGCCGCGACACATGGTGATCAGGTAGACCGTCAGGCTCAATATAAACAAGACCGGCCCCGCCCAGCGTTTAACCGCCGCCCAAAATAATGAACGATTGGATTCCATTGCGTTCCTTTGCCTCAAGTCATCAGGGAAAGACCGGCCGGACCGGCCATTGCGCCGGGAAAGGCCCTGTAGCCCCTTTTTTTTCGGCCGTGAGGATAGGGGATTGCCTGCGGCGGATAAAGTTGAAAGTAAGAGGAAATATCGGCCGCGCCACCTTGCCGGTGAAATGCGCAGAACAAGTTGCCGGTTAAGTGGCCAGGATGCCCGCGGGCCGAAACACATGGCGCGGGGCGTCCTGCCCGCGCGGTTGGGCCGCTGCTTCCGCCTTTTGCTCTTTGCTCTTTTTCAGGTTTCACTCGATCCTGGCTCCCGCCCGTTTCGGCGCGCGGGCATCTTATCCGCTTGCCGATCCCCACGCTTGCGTTATTGCCACAGGCGCGACGCTTGGATTTCCCCGGAGTCCGGGGCCTGCCCGCTTAACGCCCCTAATCGGGTCTTTTTTACGCCGGTTATGCCTTTTTGTGGCCATGGCGGACCCTCGTCATTGCTCGCTATCAGCGATTCGCCATTTCATTGTTGCGGCAAAATCGGCCAGTCCGGACTTGCATGGTTGCGCCGCCGGCCGGATATTGTGCCGCGCGATGACGCTTTCCGCCATTTGTAATCCTGAAGCGCTGCAACTGGCCTACATCGGGCCAGGCGCCGGATTCGCTTTTCTCGGCTCGTTCTTCATTTTGCTGGCCGCCGTGTTCCTGGTCATTCTGGCTCTTTTGAGCTGGCCTTTCCGCGCCGCGCTGGCCTTGTTCCGGCGGCGCGGCCGGGCGCGCCGCCGGACCGGGATCCGCCGCGTGGTGATTGTCGGCTTGGACGGTCTGGACCCGGCGCGCTGCCGGGCATTGATCGCGGCCGGCCGCTTGCCGGCGCTGGCGCGGCTCGCGGAGGAGGGGATGTTCCGCGACCTGGCCACCACTTGCCCGCCGATCTCGCCGGTGGCGTGGTCGTCGTTCATGACCGGCGCCAATCCGGGCAAGCATGGCATTTTTGATTTTCTCGGCCGCGATCCGCGCACCTATCTGCCGGAACTCTCCTCCGCCCGGGTGGAAACCGTGCGCGGCCGTCCCGTTTTCCGCGGGCTGCGACGCAGTCGCCCGTTCTGGCATGTGTTAGGCGAGCATGGTGTCTTCAGCGCGATCCTGCGCGTGCCGCTCACGTTCCCGCCCGAGCCGTTCGAGGGGTTGCTGCTCTCCGGTATGTGCGTCCCCGACCTCCAGGGAACCCAAGGCACATTCACCTGCTTCACCGACGACCCGGCGCTGGCTGCCGGCCGCTCCGAGGGCGGGCAGGTCATCCCGTTGCATTTCGTGGATGGCTGCGCCAATGGTTGCCTGCCCGGCCCGCCGAAGCCGAAACAGCCGGGCGAGAACATCGGCGCCCCCTTGACCATCCGGATCCGACCCGACGGCCGGCGCGTCCGCCTTGACATCTCCCGTCAGCGTCTGACGCTGCAGCCCGGGCGCTACTCCGGCTGGATCCGCGTGCGCTTCCGGCTCGGTCCCTGGCGCGCGGTCAACGGCATCTGCCGCTTCTACCTGCACTCGATTCGGCCTTTCCGGCTCTATGTCACGCCGGTGAACATAGATCCCGAAAAGCCGGCCCTGCCCATCTCGCACCCGCCGCTGTATGCGATCTATCTGGCCAAGCTGCATGGCCCATTTGCCACGTTGGGCCTGGCGGAGGACACTTGGGCGCGGAACGCGGGTGTGATTGACGACCGGACCTTTCTGGAACAGGTCTGGTCCATTCACGCCGAACGCGAGGCGATGTTCCTCGATGCCTTGCGGCGCACCCGCCGCGGCCTGTGCGTCTGCGTGTTTGACGCTTCCGATCGCATTCAGCACATGTTTATGCGGCCGGACGGCGCAAAGCTGGAAGGATTGGACCAGCCGCCGGAGGCCGTGATCGAGGAGATGTATGCGCGGCTTGACGCGCTGGTTGGCGCCGTGCGCGGCGAACTTGGGCCGGACGATGTGTTGATCGTGATGTCCGATCACGGGTTTACCCGGTTCCGTCGCGGCGTCAATCTCAACGCCTGGCTTCGGACGCAGGGCTGGCTGGCCAGCCGGCCGGGGCGGGAGGCCGCGGCGTATTTGCAGGGCATTGACTGGACCCGCACCCGCGCCTACACGTTCGGCCTCAGCGGCATCTATCTCAACCGCCGCGGCCGCGAGGCGCAGGGCATCCTCAACGCGGCGGAGGCGGAGCGGGCAAAACAGGAAATCGCGGACCGCCTTCGCGCCCTTGTGGATCCGGCGACCGGACAACGCGCCGTTCGCGAGGTTTACGATGCCCGCCAAACTTACCGCGGCCCATACGTTGAGGAAGGCCCGGACCTGATCGTGGGTTTCGAGGCCGGCTACCGCGCCGCATGGGAGGCGGCTGTCGGCCGCGCCGATGGCGACGTGTTCAGCGACAACACCCAGCCTTGGAGTGGTGATCACTGCGTGGACCGCGCGTTGGTGCCCGGCGTCTTTTTCTGCAACCGAGCGTTGAACGCCCCGGCGCCGCTGCGCATCGTGGATATCGCGCCAACGGTGCTGAATCTATTGGGGGTTCCGGCGCCCGCCTACATGGATGGCCGCTCCGCTGCCTTGCGGGAACCGGTTGCCTGACGTATCGTATTAAAAAAGATGCCTGCCTGATATGCCTGCAATTGCCAAGCACCGATTGCCGCGCGCCCCGGCGCGGCGGTACACCCGGCGCGAGTTCTGCGCGACCGCCGGGGGCGCGGCCTTGGCGTTGGCCGCCGCCGGCTGTTTTCCAAGGATTGGAAAACCAGCGGCGAAAATTTCCAAGGTCATCGTGCTGGCCGTGGACGGCATGGACCCGGCGCTCCTCGAGCGGTACGCCGCCGCCGGCCGCTTGCCGAATTGCGTTCGCCTGATGCGGATGGGCGCCTTCGCCCGGCTCGGGACCAGCGATCCGCCGCAAAGCCCCGTTGCGTGGTCCAACTTCATCTCGGGCACCAATCCCGGCGGCCACGGTATCTTCGATTTCATCGCGCGCGACGCCGCCACGCTCCGGCCGTTCCTGTCCACTTCCAGGGTGGAGCCGCCCGCCCGAACGCTCCGGTTGGGCAAGTTCTGCCTGCCGCTTTCCGGCACGCGCGCCGAACTGCTCCGCCGCGGGCCGACGCTTTGGAAACTGCTCCAGGACGCCGGCGTCCCGGCGACCGTCTTTCGCGCGCCGGTGAATTTCCCGCCGACGGACTGCGCGGCCCGGACGGTTTCCGGGATCACCACGCCGGATATTCACGGCAGCTATGGCGTGTTTTCATTCTACACCGAGGATCCCGGCCAGGCGACCCGCGATGTGCCCGGCGGCCGCATCGAGCGGATCGTGTTGGAAAACGGCCGCGCCGCCTGCCGCCTGCGCGGTCCGCCGGATTCGTTCAAGGCGGACGGCGCGGACGTGGAGGCGCCGTTCACGATCGAACTGGATTCGGAACGCCGCGCCGCCCGCGTGATCCTGGCGGATACCCAAGTGTTGTTGCGGCCGGGCGAATGGAGCGATTGGATCACGGTGCGTTTCCCGATGCTGGGCTGGTTGGCGGAGGTTTCCGGAATTTGCCGGCTTTATCTCAAGCGCACCCGGCCGCACCTGGAGTTGTATGTGTCGCCGGTCAACATTGATCCGGCCGACCCCGCGCTGCCGATCTCCACGCCGGGCGGTTACTCCCGCGAGCTGGTCCGCGACGTCGGCCCGTTCTACACGCAGGGGATGCCCGAAGATACCTCGGCTTTGTCGAGCGGGGTATTCGACGACGATGAATTCCGCGCGCAAGCGACGTTCGTGTTGGAGGAGCAGATGCGCTTTTTCCGGCACGATCTGAACCGGTTCCGCGAGGGGTTCCTGTATTCCTATTTTTCATCGCTCGATCTCGATTCCCACGCGTTCTGGCGCGCGATTGATCCGGACCACCCGCTCTATACGCCGGAGCTGGCCGCCCGGCAGGGCGATTTTCTGCCCTGGCTGTACGCGCGGATAGACACGGCGGTTGGCGAGGCCATGCAACAGCTCGACGAGCGCACGTTGCTGCTGGTCATCTCCGATCATGGGTTTTCTTCATTCCGGCGCCAGTTCAACCTGAACTCGTGGCTGTTGGAAAACGGTTACGCCCGCATGTTGAATCCGCTCGACCGCGGCGCCGCCGGCTATTTCATGGACACGGACTGGGGGCGCACCCGCGCCTACGGCTTGGGCATCAACAGTCTGTATCTGAATCTCAAGGGCCGCGAACCGGACGGGATTGTTGCGCCGGGCGCCGAGGCCGAGGCGCTCAAGACGGAATTGATCCGCCGGCTGACCGCGCTGGTGGATCCGCAGACGGGCGAGACGGTCATGGCGCACGTGTATCGGCCGGAAGATATTTATACAGGGCCCTGCACGGCGCTCGCCCCGGACCTGATCGTCGGCTACAACCGCCATCACCGCGCTTCGTGGGACACGATTCTCGGCAAATATCCGCGCGATGTGCTCCTCGACAACCGCGACCCCTGGAGCGGCGACCATTGCATGGACGCCCCGTTGATTCCGGGCGTGTTGCTCTGCAATCGGGCGCCGGCGGCCGCGGATCCGCGCCTGCTGGACCTGGCGCCGTCCATTCTGCGGGCTTTCAACGTGCCGGTCCCGGCAGCGATGACGGGGCGCGCGGAACTGTGGCCGGCGGCGGGATGAAGACGGCCGGCCAAATCAAAAATCGCCATCGCCATTCGCCCATCGTCAAGCTACATTGTGCGCATGATCGGATGGATCAACCGCATCTTTAATCTGCTTGGCGCGTTGCTGATACGTCCTTTCCAGGACTATTCCCCCTGGGTGGGCCTGAGTGTCGCGGCGCTGGTGTTCGCTGTTCTGGCGCTGTTGGTTTTCAAATACACCTCGAACCAGGAGCGCCTGCGCCGCGCGCGCGGGCGCATGGTGGCGCGGAGCCTCGATGTGCTGTTGTTCACGCATCCCGGGGGCGCGATCTTCGGCATCCTCGGCGGGGTGGTGGCGGCCGGCGGCCGGTATCTTGGCGCGACGCTGGCGCCGTTGCTGATTATGCTGGCGCCGATGGCGCTGCTGCTGGTTCAACTGGCCGGCTGGTATGCGTATCGCCCGTTTCGACCGGGCGAAGGCGGCTTGCTGACCGCGCAGTTCGATGCGCCCGCCGATCTGGCGGCGCTGCAACCGACGGCGGCCGGTTCCGCAGGCATCCGGCTGGATCCGGCGCCGTTCATTTCGCAGCATGACCGGCAGGCGGTCTGGCGGTTCACCGCCGTGGCGGACGACCCGGACGGTTGGATCGAAGTCCGCGCCGGCGGCGCCATGGCGCGCAAGACGGTGGCGGTCGCGCCGGGCCGGATGGCGGTTTCGCCCCGGCGCGTGCGCGTGGATCAGACCCTGGCCGGCCTGGCTTGTCCCGCCGAACCGCCGCTGGCGCGTTCGTTTCCGGCGCGGGCCTTGACCCTCAATTATCCCGCGCGGACGTTGACCGTTGGCGGCCGGACGGTCAATTGGGTCGTCGCGCTCTTTGGGCTTTCACTGGCGCTGGGATTGGTCCTGAAATATCCTTTGAAAGTTGAGTTGTGACGCCATGCTGACACCTAAAATCAAAATCGAGCCCGCCTTGTACGAGAAACTGACCCAGGCCGCGGCGGCGGCCGGCTATTCCGCGACGGAAGAGTTTATCATGCATGTTTTGGAAAAGGCCGTGGCGGATCAGGGGCGCAGTGAGTCGGAAGAGGCCATCAAGAAACGCCTGCAGGGCCTGGGCTATCTGGACTGAATACGGACGGGACGGCCGCGGGTTTGCCGATCGTTCGCCGGTTATTTCTGCCGGTGCAGGTTCGGGTCAACGCTGGCAACCATCCGTTCCGCGTTGAGCGGTTGCCCAATGAAGCGGATAATGCTTTCCACGAGCGGACGCGGCTCGGCCAGCAGTTGGTTGTAGTCGCAATAAATGACTTCCATTTGCGCCCGCGCGGCCAGCCAGCGACGGATTTGTTCCAGGTGCTCCGTGAAGTAGCGCGCCATCCGCGCGTCGTCCGGTCCAGTCTCGGCCGCGCCGCGCCGGCGCATCATCGCGCGCTGGGATGCCAGAATTTCCTCCATGCGGCGCAACATGAAGACCACCTTGTAGTGGAATGGGTCCGGCAGATCCTGCAGCAAAGGGGAGACGACCTTGATGACCTGGCCTTCGGCGGCGCTGACCCAGGCGGCGTCCCGCTTGAGTTGCTTGACCCGCTCATATTCAAAGTAGCCGCGGGGGTTGTCGGCGTCGGGGGTGCGTTGGCCGTCGGTGAATGGCGTCAGGCCGCCGGCCGTGAGCATTTGCATCATCAGCGATGTGCCGGAGCGGGGCAGACCGGAGACCACGTAGATCATCGCGAACCGCCTTCTGCCCGCGCGAAATGTTCCGGTTCGCCCAGCAGGCGCCGGCCGGCCAGCTTGAGAATTCCCGGCTCGGGCACCAGCACCTGCGCCTTGCGCGGGGTGATGGCCGGGCAGACCCGCTCTTTGCCGATGAAGTCCCATTGGATCTTGCGCGCCCCGCAGCGGTACAACGCCCAGGCGATGCGCAGGCTGTCCATGAAGCCCAGATTGGTGTCCGTTTCGCGGGCCAGCGTGGGAAGCAGGCCGGGCAGCTTGAGCCAGTTCGCCGGGGCGCGCAGACGCTCCGCGAGGGTGTCTGCGAGTTGCTGGTTGCGATTCATCCTGCCGAAATCCGTGTCGCACTTGCGCAGGCGCACGAATTGGAGCGCGCGCTTGCCGTCGAGAAAGTTCCAGCCGGCCTCGAAGCGCAGCGGGCTGGGCTGGCCGTCGAGCAGGTGAAAGGTCTGGTCCGCCGCCGGCTTGTCGAAATAAATCTCCACGCCGCCGAGTGTGTCAATCAGTTTCTCGACGAAGAAAAAGCTGACCTCGATGGCGCCATTTATGGGCGCGCCGATCTGGTCGCCGATGGTCCGGCAGGCCGCGTCAAGCCCGCCGTCGGTCGCGTAGTAGTCGCCCCAGAAGAGGGCGGTATTGATCCGGTCGCGTTTGTGCCGCAACGGGATGCCGGTGATGGGGACATAGAGGTCGCGGGGGAGCGCCAGGCCGCGGATGACATGCTGTTGTGGATCGGTGCGCAGGACGAAGATGGAATCCGAGCGCGAGGGCATGATGCTGCCGGCCCGGCGGTCCGAACCCAGGACCAGAAAGGTTACCGGCCGGTTGAGTTCAATGACCGCCCAACAGACGAGGGTGGAGAGCGACATCAGGCCGAGTATTAGCCAAAGCCACCAGCCGCCATGCGGCTGGCGATGTTTGTGCGCGGACGGATTGGATTCCGAGCTCATGGGTACAACTGATTCAATCAGGGGGCGTATTTTTGGCATTGGGGCGAACAAGTCAAGTATCATCCGCCACCCGGCTTCTGGGCGCGCGGGCATCCGGTCTGCCCGCCACACAACAAACTCTGCCGTATTTTTACGGACGGGCCGCGCCCGTCAGGCGGAGCGCGGGCATCCTGTCTCGCTTGCCTCATCACCATTCTGGCTTTATTTTTCAGGCGGCCCGCCCCGCCTTGACATTCGCGCCTCACCCGTGAAGAATCGGCGCGTTGCAACTTCAAAGGGACGCCATGGCGACAACTCATATTTACTGTGCTTATTGCCAGTTCGGCATGGAAGTGCCGGAGGAGATTGGCGGCGGTTTCACTACTTGCCCGCGCTGCAAGCGGCGGGTGTTCGTGCCGCCAGTGGCCAAGCCGGATGCGCCGCCCGCCCCGCCCAACCTGCTGGCGGCGGGCGAAAAGCAATGCCCTTCCTGCGGGGTTACGATGTTTGAGGACGCGACGTTCTGCGTGGCCTGCGGGTTCAACAAGCGCACCGGCCGTCATGTGGGCGAGCTGGTGCCGGATCGCGCCCAATATGCGCAGGTGATCCTGCTGGTTTTAGGCGCCGTGATCGCCGTTGGCCTTTTCTGGGTATGGTCGCGTCACGCCAAAAGCCGTCCGGCGACGCTGCCGGCCGTCGAGACCACGACCTTGCTTTCACAGGCGGTGAGCTTGCGGGACAATGCCCTGGCGGCGGTCACTAACGAGTTGGAGGGCGTGGATCGCCCGCCGCCGACGCCGGTTGCGGCCGAGCTTGTGATGGCGCCGGCCCCGACTGTGGATGTGGCCCGCATCGAGGCGGATATCCGCTTGCGATTGAGCGCGCAGTTTGACCAGCGTTATCCGATGTTTAAGCTGGGGGAAACCATTGCCGTGCGCCGCACCACCGGTCAGATCACGCGTGGCGCTTTTGAAGCGGCGGTGAGCAATGCGGTGATGATCCGCAGCGGGGGCGGCCAGGTGGCGGTCCCGTTTGCCGAGTTGGATCAGAACACTCGCGCGCGTTGCGACTCGCGGTACCGCGAGAGTGTGATTGAGTCCCGGGTTCGCCGGAAAATCGCCGGCTTGGAGAAGTAGCGCCGGCCGCTCCCGCTTACGGGCCGGCGGTCTCGACGCCGGCGACCTGCCGGTTCTGAATCTTGAACCGCAGCATCTGTTCGGTATTGGTCGCGGCGTCCCGCAGGCGGACGCGGGCGGTGATCTGCCACCCCTCATCGGTCGGTTCGATCGCGCCATAATTCACTTCCAAGGCGGGCGCTTGTTCCGGGTACATCAACCAGAGGTATTGCCGGATCAGCGGGACGGAACCGTCGCGCCGGCGTTGGGGTGCGCTATTGGTCGCCGGTTCTGTGCCGAGCAGGCGCAGACAACGTTCCCAGAGGGAATAATCCGCCCGAGTTGTGTGAGTCTGCCGCTGAATCAGCGCCGTTTTCTGCCCGGTGCCTTTGCATTGCGGGCAGGTTACGCGGCCTTTGCCCGCGCATTGCGGGCAATCGTTGAACTGGCCGGCCTGAATTTGGATGCCGGTGCCGCGGCAATGCGGGCAGGGGTATTGTTGAGTGCTCTGCTGGGAATCAAGCTGGTAGGCTAGTCGCCCCGTGCCCCGGCAGGCGCGGCAAGCCTTGCCGGCTTCGATCCGGCCGCGGCCGCCGCAGCGCTCGCAGCTAATCAGACGCGTGCCGCCACAGACCGGGCAGGCCTGAGCCGTGGATTGAGCCCAAGTCTGCGCGATGATGCGAATGGGCTGTTCGCGTCCCAACCACCACACGACTGCGGCGGCGATCAAGAGGACAATCACCAACGTGTCAAAAAAAGTCCAGCGGCTCATAATGTGCTCTTTGTTGTTGCCCTTTCAATACTGTGTGAACAGGTCAAATTAGCCTTGCTCAAAACCCCCAAAAAAATATCTTGCATCCGAACATGATTCCGGTATCATATCAAGCATAATTTGTGCTGCCCGTTTGGGGTGGCAGAGCGGAGTTGAGTAACGATATCGTTCCGCGCGCGTGGCGCGACGGACTGAAGGGATGAGGAGTATATGGCGGACCTGCAACTTTTTTGCGCGTATTGTCAGTTCGGTTATCTTTGGCCCAAGCCGGATACGGAGGGTGATTCCTATTCCGTCTGTCCGCGTTGCGGACGGCGCCAGATCATACCGCCGGCCGGCCGTGGCGGCTACCGGTTGAACATGGGCAGCACGGTTTCCGGCGAGAAACTGTGTCCATCCTGCAAGGTTGGCATGCCGGCCGATGCCGTGTTCTGCACCCGCTGCGGCTTTAGCCTGAAAACGGGCCGTCGGTATCGCGGGCCGCGCCGGTGGGGCGCGCCGGTTAAGGCTTTTGTCTGGAGCACAGCCGGGGTGGTGTTGGGGCTGGCCGTGGTGATTGGCTGGCGTTGGTATGAAGGCGATATTGCTTGGGCGGCGATTGGAATTGGCCAGTCTGCGCCCGCTTTGACTGAGTTTAATTCCTTAACGGACACCAATTCCCCGACTTCGCCAGGCGCGCCCAATCTATTGAGCCGTATCCTGGGGTCAGATCCCGCGCAGTTCCCGAACCAGGAGCAGTTTGCGCAGTCAGTTCGCCGCGCGCTCACCGAGCGGATGGACTTGGAATGCCCGCTGTTCGCGGGCGGCGAAACCGTCATGGTGCGGCGCACTACCGGCCAGATCACGCGCGGTTTGTATCAATCGGCGACAAACAATACCATTGGACTGCTGGTGGATGGCCAACTGGTCACGGTTCGCATGGCCGAACTCGACGCCAATTCGCGCCTGCGGTGCGATGTGGATTATCGAGCCCGTCAGATCGAAGCGCAGGTCAATCGCCGGGTCAGTCAACGGCGTTTTTGAAATTGCCCGGCTGACGCATTTGTTTTAGCTTGTTTCCCGGTTTTGCCGCGGGTTGGCCACTATTCGGCATTCGGGTGGTCGGGAGAAGCTGAAACATGCGCATTTGGACCGTGGTCGCGGTGTTGGGTGGGTTGGCGGCCGTTGTGGCCGGCGCGGAATGGCTTGGCAATCCAGGTTTTGAAGAGCCGATTGACGCAGGGGGTTGGGGCAATCCCGGGCAGCTTTGGGGCGCCGCCACCCAGGTCATGGTGGGCGCGGTGGGTGTGCCGCATCAGTCGCACACCGGCAGCCGTTTCCTGCGGGTGGATATCCCTTCTGGCTCGTGGCACGGGGCCTGGCAGCAAGTGCCATGGGGCGCCGATCAATCTTTTTCGCTTTCGGGGTATTACCTGATTCAGGGCGGCGACTTGCCGGCAGCGTGTGCTACCTTTCTCAAGGCGGAGTATTATGACGACCAAGGTCGGAAACTGGGCGAGGTTGAAGGCGACCGGCTCACCCAGGACACCGGCGGGATCTGGCAACTGGCCACGTTGTCGGGCCGCACGCCGCCCGGCACAGACGCCTTGCGCTTGATCGTAGTGGCTGGCGGCGACACGCCGGGGGTGGCGGTGACCAACCGGATTTTTTGGGATGACCTCGAAACAAAAGATCGGTAACCCGGTATTATTCATATCGTGAAAAAAGAACCAACGGTACAAGTGTTACAGGCGGAGCGCCAGAAACTCCTCGATGCGCTGAACTTTTTCAGCCTGTCCGGACAGTCTGATGCGCCCGAGATTTTCAAGCACATTGACCCGGCGTTCGCGCGCGAATTGCTGACCGGCGCGGATTTGCCATGGGAAGATGATGGCGGGGTGTATCCCGAAACCGCCCGTGTGTGCCGGGAACTCGCCAGTCGCTCGCCGGTTGCCGCTCGCGTGCTGCTGGAATCGGACTTGGAGTTTATCCTCGCGGTTAAGGAAACCGGAGCGGATCATATTCACGCCGCCCCGTGGGGCATCCTGGAGGCGGCATTTCCTATCCGTGTTCGCGGTCGCGTGGTTCATTGTCTGTGGACCGGCAAAATTCGATCGGCCGGGCTGCCGCCCGGAGAACTCGCCAAAATCGCCGGGGAATTAGGGGTTTCCCCGGCGGAATTGGAACATTTCATGGCCGCCGCGCCGCCGCTCCCGCGCAGCCAGATTGACCGGCTGTTTGAAATGTGTTCGCGGTTGCGGTGCGCGTTGGAGCATTCGATTGCCCATCATGTTCGGGCCGGCGAACTGACCCGGCAACTGGTGCAGTCGGAGCGGACGCATTCGCTGGGCACCTTGTCCGGCGGTGTCGCGCACCATTTCAACAATCTGTTGTCTATTATCCTCGGTTATGCCTCCTTCGTGTTGAATCGCGAAAAAGTTTCCCGCGAGGCGACCGATGCCTTGCACAAGATCAGCGAAGCCGCCCAGCGCGGCCGCCGCCTGACTGAGGAGGTGCTGGCGTTCCTGGGCAGCGATGAGGAGGAGGAATCCGTTTGCCGGGTTCACGAAGTGCTCATCAGCGTTATTTCCCTGCTCGAATCCCAGACCGGCACCCGGGTTCGGGTGGCTACGCATTTGGATAGCACCCGGGATACGGTTCTGGCGCCGCCCGGTTCGATTCGCCAGATCGTCTTTAACCTGTTGACCAACGCGATTGACAGTCTGCCTAATGGCGGCACATTGACGGTTCGGACGGCCAACGTGAATATGGAGGCTGAAAAAGGGCGCGCGGCCGATTTCTTCCAGTTGGAAGTTTCCGACACCTCCACCGCCAAATCCCGCGCTCCCGCGCGCGAAACTCAGCGCGGCGAGGCAACCGGCGAGTCGCGCGCCAATCTCAAGTTGTCGAGCGTGTACCGCATCGTCGGCCGGCTGGATGGCACGGTGGTGGTCACCACCACGCCTACCGGCGGCGGCCAGGTGCGGGTGCTGCTGCCGACCGTGGCGGCCGAGGCGGAGAAAACACACGAGCAGAAGTCGCGCCGCAAGCTGGCGCCCAGCCAGGTATGGGTGGTGGATGACGATCCGATTTTCCGCGCCATGTGCCGCCAGGTGCTGGCGGAGGAGGGCGGGCACGCGGTCGAAGAACTGGCCGGCGGGCGCGAAATGCAGGAACTCTGGCGGAGCCACAAGTCGCGGCCAAACTTGATTATCGTGGATTTCAGCATGCCGGAGTATAACGGCTTGCAATTATGCGAGTGGCTGAAGGAGCAGGGATCGGAAGTACCGGTCGTGCTGGTCAGCGGTTTTGGTCCGAATCAGCCGGATATCCGCAAGGCGCTGCGGATGAAGAAGACTTTTTTCCTGCAGAAGCCGTTCACGTCCCGTGACCTGTCGGACACGGTCACCGTGGCGCTCGGCGAAACTCTGATTGGAGAATAAATCGCCACAGGACACCGGCCGAGCCCATGACGGGTTGCCGGCTGATTTGGATTGTCCTGCTTGATGCCGATCGGCCCATTGTCCTCACCAAGCCGCGGCCGGCGGGCGTTGCGCTCCTTTCATCTTCACCCTATGCCGTCCTTCCTCGCCGGTGACCAAGGTTACTTTGGGATAAGCGAGCTTCGCTCCGGATATAGCCGAAGGATTTGCGGGTGGAAGCAATGGCCGTGCGGAACAGGTGGATTACGGGCGGCGGACGAAATGCTCGAATCCAGCATAAGCGAGGCGCTGTCGCCGCCCGTGCGCCACCATCTGCAGGCCCGCCGGCCGCGGCAGGATGCGGCCGATACAGCGGCAGGCGGTGCGGAACGCTTTTTTCCACTGGCGTTCAAAGGCCGCCTGCTTGTGCGCCGGCACCGTAAACAGCAATTCAAAATCCTCGCCGTCCGTCAAGGCATGTTCCACCGGTGATTGGGGGCCTGGCACGCGGCGCGCCGCGGCGGAAACGGGAATCCGGTTCAGCCAGATCTCCGCGCCAACCCGGCTCATTTCAAGGATATGTCCTACATCAGTGGCCAGGCCGTCGCTGATGTCAATCATGGCGCTGGCCCACCGGCCGCGTTTCAGCCAGCGGCCTTCAGCCAGCCGCGGGGTGAAGCGCAAGTGCTTCCCGGCAATGCTGCCGCCCAGCGTTCCGGTTACGTATAACCAGTCGCCGGGCCGCGCGCCGGATCGTAAAACGGCCCGGCCTTTGGGTAGACGCCCGACCGCGAATACATGCAGTTGCAGCTCCGGACCGCCGGCCGTGTCGCCGCCGATGATGCTCAAACCCCAGCGCCGGGCCAGTGCCGCCGCGCCCCGGTAGATGCGCTCCAACCGGCGCATATTCTCGTTGCCCGGCGCCACCAGGTTGATCAACGCGAACAGCGCTTCGCCGCCGGCCGAGGCGATGTCGCTTAACACCCGGCCGATGGCTTTGTGCCCGATGGCTTCCGGCCGCGCGGACGGCAGGAAATGCGTGCCTTCGATTACCGCGTCCGAGGTCAGCAGATAATCGTAACGGCTGCGCCGGACGGTGACTACCGCCACGTCGTCGCCGATGCCGGTGCGAACATCGGGCCGCAAAGGCAGCAGGCGGGCCAAGCGGCGGATCACGGCCCGTTCGCCCATCTGACGGAGGGTGGTCATCCCAGCAGGCTGCGGATGTTTGATTCAAAGGGGGCGCGGACAATTCCTTTTTCGCACACCATGGCGGTGATCAGCCGGGCGGGCGTGACATCGAACGCCGGGGAGTAAACCTTGACGCCGGCGGGGGCGGTGCGGCGGCCAAAGCCCTGCGTGACCTCCTCGGCGGCGCGGTGTTCGATCGGGATCTGCGCGCCGGAAGCCAGCCCCAAGTCAAAGCTGGTGGAAGGCGCAAACACATAGAAGGGGATGCCGTGCGCCTGCGCTAAAACCGCCACCGCGTAGGTGCCGATCTTGTTGGCCGTGTCGCCGTTGGCGGCGATCCGGTCCGCGCCGACGAGCACGGCGTCAATGCGGCCTTCCTTCATCACCTGGGCGGCGGTGTTATCGCAGATCAGGGTGACGTCAATGCCGGCCTGCATCAGTTCCCATGCCGTCAGGCGCGCGCCCTGGAGCAGCGGGCGGGTCTCGTCGGCAAACACGCGGATCCGTCGGCCTGCCTCATGCGCAACATAAACCGGGGCGAGGGCGGTGCCGAACTGCGCGGTGGCGAGACTGCCGGCGTTGCAGTGGGTGAGGATGGTCTGGCCGTCCTGAAGCAGCGTCGCGCCGTGCTGTCCGATGGCGCGGCAGAGGGCGGCGTCCTCCTCGCCGATGGCCACCGCCTCCCGCGCCAGGCGTTCCCGCCACTCATCGGCCGGCAAGTCCCGCGCCTGGATGGCGGCCCGCTTCATCCGATTGAGCGCGTGAAACAGGTTCACCGCCGTCGGCCGTGAATCGGCCAGATAGTCGCAGGCCGCATTGAAGCGTGTCAGCCGCTCGCGGCTGCCGCCGGCCGTTTCGTGCTGGATCGCCGCCGTCACGCCCATGGCCGCCGCCACGCCGATCGCGGGCGCGCCGCGCACCTGCAGGGTCTTGATCGCATTCCAGACCGCGTGGATGTCCGCGGTTTCGATGTAAACCAGTTTCTCCGGCAGACAGGTCTGATCAATCAGCCGGATATGACCCGGCGTTAGCCGGCCGGCCTGCTCGGGAATCCATTCGATGGTCTTCAACGTCATTCCGACCTTCTTATACGGTGTGCGCCGCCGGCATCCAAGCCCGGAAACGATTGCGCGCGGCGTCCCGCCGGCTTGGCGCTTAACATTGTCGGAGCACCATCATCAGGCCCAGGTTCACCGCGTTGAAGAGCCCATGCATCACGGCCGGGACGATAATGGATTCCGTGTAGATATAGGCCAGCGCCAGGGCAACGGCGATGATGAACAGCGGCACCAGCGAGGGCAGGTGAAAATGGATGGCGGCAAAGAGCACGGAGACCACACCGATGGCGCCGGCCACGCCGAGATAACGCGCGAGGATCGGCAATACAATGCCGCGAAAAAAAAGCTCCTCAAAAAAAGGGGCCAGCGCCACGCCGAGGACCAGCAGGTAGATTCGCATCCACCAGGGTTGGGCGCCGGTCAGGGCGACCGCGACCTCTTGCATGGTTGGTTCGTAACCCGCCTGCGTTAACGCCGCTTGGTACAGGATCGCATAAAACCAGAGCAGCGGCATCACCGCCAGGTAGAAGGCCGTCCCGCGCCCAATGTCGCGCAGCAGGCGGCGCGGATCCATGCCGAATGCCGGCCGCCAGCCGACGTGGCGCTGAAACAGCGACGCGGCAATCAGCCCCAGCCCCAGCCAATGGAAAGCCAGGCTTTGGATGATGATCCAGTACTGCTCGCCGCCGGCGATTTCACCGCCGAGGGCCCGGGCGATGTGGCTGGTCGAGGCCATCAGGCTGAACACCGCCAGCAGGATGACGGCAATGCGGCCGCCCTCCATCCACGGCCAGGGGCGGGCGGTCAGTTGTTGCACATGGCGCGGCCAGGCGGGCGGCCGCGCGCGCAGTCGGAACACCAGCCAGAGGTCCACCAGCAGGCCCAGCGTGACCACCGTCAGGTAAGTCGTCGCGATGATCCATTCCTTGCCGGTCAGTTGAACCGCGGGCCAGTTGACGCCGGCCCAGCCCGGAATCAACAATGGGAAGCTCCAAGTCATTGTGGGATGGGAAAGAGTTCCAAGTTCAAAGTCCGCCGTATGTCTGATCCTCAAAACTTCAAAACTTGGACTTAACTCCCCTTCGAGGTGAATTCCTCACGGATCATGTAGATCGGTTTGGACTGCGACTCGTGGTAGGTTCGGATTTGCATCTCGGCCAGCAGCCCCATGCTGATGAATTGCATGCCAAACAGGATTAACATGAATGCGGACATCAGCCAGAAGGGGCGTTTGATCAGGCCCGCCGCGAACTCGGTGCCGAACATCCGATAGGAGAGATTGCCGCCGACCATGAGCAGGAACATCAGGATGCCGGGCGCCGCGAACGCCGCCGCGATCTTGCCGAACATCTGGATCGGGCCGGTGCTGTAGTGCAGCAGGAACTTGACCGTCAGGAGATCCAACACCACCCGGTAGGTGCGCGAAAGCCCGTACTTGGATTTGCCGAACCGGCGCGGGTGGTGGGTCACCACCACCTCGTCAATTCGCCCGCCGACCCAACTGGCCAGCGCCGGGATGAAACGGTGCATCTCGCCATAGAGCCGCACATTTTTAATCACGTCGGCGCGATACGCCTTCAGGGTGCAGCCATAATCGTGCAACGCGACGCCGGTGATCTTGCTGATCAGGGCATTCGCCAGCATGGAGGGAATCCGCCGCGTGATGAACTTGTCCTGGCGGTTCCGTCGCCAGCCGCTGACCACGTCCGCGCCCCGCGCAATCCGTTCCATCAGCAAGGGGATGTCCGCCGGATCGTTCTGCAGGTCCGCGTCGAGCGTGATGATGACCCGGCCGGCGGCGTGGTCGAACCCCGCGCTCATCGCGGCCGTCTGGCCGAAATTGCGCCGGAAACGAATCAGGCGAAAAGCCGGGTATTGACCGGCGGCGGCGACCAGCCGGGGCCAGGTGTCGTCCGTGCTGCCGTCGTCCACCAGTAAAACTTCGTAGGACTGGCCCAGTTGGGAAAGCGATTCGTGCAGGCGGGCGCAGAGCTGCGCGACGTTTTCCTCCTCGTTGTAGACGGGGATGACAACGGAAAGATCCAGTTGCTTGTCGTTGGCCGTGTTGTTCATGGCATGAAAAAACCGGCTGCATATTGCGTGGAACCGGCCGGAAAGGCAATCCTTTGCTATGTCGGACCACCGCGCAAGCGGCACACGGACCGGGCAGGCGGTTCAGACAAAACCCACGTGCTCGTCCTGAACCAGGCTGCCTTTGAGTTCCTGCACGAACATGGAGGGGTCGCAGAACATCACCCCGCCGTCCCGCATCCGCCGGACCTCGGGCACGCACAGGTACAATTCGTCCTTCGCGCGCGTGGTGGCCACATAAAACAGCCGGCGCTCTTCGGCGGCGCCGCCGGCATCGTTCAGCGCGCGGCTCGAGGGAAACATTCCCTGCGTCAGCCAGAGCACGAACACCACCCCCCATTCCAGCCCCTTGGCCTGATGCACGGTGGTCAGCTTCAGCGGCGCTTCATCCCCCGCCTGCAACTCATCATTTTCCGCGTCCAGATTGCTCATCAGCGCGACTTCGCCCAGGAAGGCCTCGAGCGTCTCGAAACGGCCGGTGAAGTTGATCACTTCGGCGATGTCCTCCAGCCGCCGCTGAAAATTGTCGAAGGTCTCCGCCGCATAATGCCGGTAGAAGACCTGGGTGAACTGGAAGATGAGCTCGCCGGCGGGATTGCCCGGCGCCGGATTTTCCAATGATTGGAAAACCGGCTCCATCATTTTCCAATGCTTGGAAGCCGCCGCCGGCAGCAGGTCCGCCAGTTGCCGGCGCCGATCGGGCTCGCGCAAATCCGCCTTCCGGCCCAGCTTTTCCCAAATTCGCGCGCAGGTCTTTTCCCCGACCTTGGGCAGCAGGCCAAGCAGGCGGCGGAACGCCAACTCGTCGCCGGGGTTCGCCAGCAGGCGCGGGATCGCGCAGATGTCCTTGATGTGCGCCTGTTCGAAAAAGCGCACGCCGGAGGTGACGACATACGGGATGCGGCTGCGCGCCAGCTCGAGTTGCAGCTCCATCGCGTGGAAATGGGCGCGGTAGAGCACGACGATGTCGCCCGCCGGCCGGCCCCGGCGGCGCAGGTCGGCGACCCGCTGGACGACGTAGCGCGCCTGTTGTCCGCCGTCGCGCAGGTGCACGAGGCGCGGCTTGTGATGGCCTTTGCGGACGGCCCGCAGATTCTTCTGAAACTGCTCCGGGTTGCCGGCGATGCAGGCGTTGGCGACGTCCAGGATTTCCGGCAGGCTGCGGTAGTTAGTCTCCAGCTTGAACACGGTGGCGTCGGCATAGCGGTCCGGGAAGCTCATGATATTGCGGAAATCCGCCCCGCGCCAGGAGTAGATGCTTTGAAAATCGTCGCCGACGACGAGCAGGTTGCGGTGCTGCGCGGCGATGCGGTCCACCCACTCGGCCTGAATCGGGTTGGTGTCCTGGTATTCATCCACGAGAGTGTAGAGGAACCGTTCCTGATAGCGCGCGAGGATCTCGGGATGGTCGCGAAATAGCAGCAGGCCGTTGACCAGCAGATCGTCGAAA
The DNA here is from genome assembly GCA_964570325.1 of uncultured Verrucomicrobiota bacterium. Lineage (GTDB taxonomy): Bacteria > Verrucomicrobiota > Kiritimatiellia > CAIQIC01 > CAZMXS01 > CAZMXS01. The sequence goes on from CAZMXS010000037.1 coordinate 36,405, forward strand.
TCCATCGCGTTGAGCTGGCGTTTCTTCGCGGCGTAGGCGGCGTGGACGCGGACAATGTCCTCGATGTTGATCGGCTCGTCCTCAAAGTGCTCGCGCGCGATCTCGTCCACGGGCGCCTCGCGGTTGGCGGCGAGGCTGATGAGGCCGAGCAGGACATCGGGCTTGGGGAAATGCTTGCCCAGCAGGTCCAGTTCGTCGGCGCACTGGCGGACCAGCCCGCGCGCGTCGTCCTGGTCGAGAATGGTGTAATCGTTCCCGTAGCCGATGGCGTCCGCGTGGCGCCGGAGCATCCGATTGGCCATGTGGTGGAAAGTGCCGCCCCAGAGCCCGCCGACGCGCTCGCCGACCAGCGCCTGGGCGCGTTCGAGCATTTCGCGCGCGGCGCGGTTGGTGAACGTGAGCAGGAGCACGCGATGCGGGTCCACGCCGCGCTCGACAAGCCACGCCACGCGGTAGGTCAGCGTCCGCGTCTTGCCGGTTCCGGCGGCGGCGATGACCAGCACCGGCCCATCCGGCGCCTGCACGGCCGCCAGTTGCTCCGCATTCAGGGCGTTTTCAAAGTTGATGTTCAAGTTCGTTCAAGGATCAAAGTTCAACGTTCAAAGTTGGGGATTAAAGCCGAAGTGGGCGAGCCAGATCACGACGAAAAGTGAGAAAACTTCCGGCGGCCGGGGGCCCCGCGCGATTCGCTGTTCAAGTCTGCGCCGGCGGGACGTGGGGGCCTTGCGCGGCGGGTGCCGCCGCGTGGAGCAGGTGGTTGAGCGTAAGCGTTTCCAGGGACTGGTTGAGGCCGTTGTCCACGGAGGTCAGCACCTGGTCAATGGCGGGGTCGAGGTGCAGCAGCCCCAAAGTCTCGGGCGGCGCGCCCTCCTGCAGCACGAGGTCCACGATTTCCCGCAGGCACACGCTGTCCGGCGCGCGGAGCAGGACATAAATGCCCTGGCGCTCCGCGGTTTCGGCCAGCAGACCGTGACGGACACACATGCGGACGAGGTGGTTGATCAGCCGAATCGGCACGCGGTGCGCGCGCGCGTAGGCGCTGGTCTCGAAGCGCGGCGCGCCGGTCCGCAGCGAATGGGCGGCGTCGCGGAGGATGGAAAGGGCCAGCACCAGGCGCGCGCGCGGGCTGGCGCTGTCGGACACGCCCTCCAACTGATAGGTCGCCGAATTCTGGAAGGCGAAGGACAGCTCGGCGCCCAGCAGCACGATTACCCAGCTCACATAGAGCCAGGCGAGGAAGATCGGCACCGAGGCAAACGTGCCATAAATCGCGTTGTAGCGGGCGACGCCGACCTGCAGGCTGATGTAGATTTTCTGCCAGCCGAGGAAGAGCAGGGCGCCGACCAGGCTGCTGGCCAGCGCCGGCAGGGCCCGCACGCGCGTGTTGGGCACGAACACATAAAGGCACCAGAACGCCAGCCACGCCGTGAACAGCGAGGTCAGTTGCAGCAGGTTGCGCACGACCCAGTTGGCGGCTTCGGGCAGGATGCTCTGCCCCGCGCGCAGCGAGGCCGTCAGCGAGACCGCGACGCCGATCAGCAGCGGCACCAGCACCAGCACGCTCACGTAATTGGCCGCCTGCCGGACGACGGTGCGCGAACGGGCGATGCCCCAGATGCGGTTGAACGACGTTTCGACGCTGGTGAGCACCATCACGGCCGTGAAGATGAAGAAGCCGACGCCGACCCAGCCGAGCGCGGAGAAGTTGGTCGTGTTGACAATGTTCAGGACGTTGTCCAGGAACTCCTGGAGCTGCTCCGGCATGGAGTCCTTCCACTCCAACAGGCTGTTGATCTGCGTCTGCCCGAAGCCGAACCCCTTCAACACCGCGAAGGCGACCGCCAGCATGGGCACCAGCGACATCAGCGTCACAAACGTCAGCGCCGAGGCGTGGATGGCCAGGTCGTCCTCCTTGAACCCCTTGATGACCAGTTGGACGACGCGCACCGCCCGGACCAGGATGCCGCGCTTGGCGGTCATGGACTGCAGGTCCATGTCCCAGACATCATGGAGGACGAACTGCTTCGCCTCGGTCCAGAAATCTGTGAACCTATTCGCCATGCTCCGTGCTCTTCTCGAACAGCAGCCACGCGGCCAGGGTTTTGGAGTCGGTGATCTCGTTGGCGCGGATCCGGCGGAGCACCTCGGCCCGATCGAGCAGCACGGCCTCGACCCGCTCGTCCGCGTCGCAGTGGGTCCGGCCCGCGGCCGGTTCCAACTCGGCGAAGAAAAGGTCAATCCGCTCGTCCACATAGCCGGGGGTGGGGAACACCTCGCCCAGGCGGCGCAGCGCGGCGGTCCGGTAGCCGGTTTCCTCCGCGATCTCGCGCCGCGCGCAATCCGCGGCGGACTCGCCGTCTTCGCGTATCCCCGCGACCACTTCGAGCATCACGCGCTCAACCGGTTTGCGGAACTGGCGCACGAAGACGAACCGGCCGTCCGGCAGCCGGGCCAGCACCGCCGCCGCGCCCCGGTGACGAACGATTTCGCGGAACGCCACCCGGCCGTCCTCCAGCGCGACGTCCTGGACTTCCAGCCGGAGGATGCGCCCGTCGTAGATGGTTTTCGCGTTGAGGGTTTTTTCTTGCACGGACATTTCCATTGTTTCGCCCGCCCGAATCCCTTATTAAGTTAATCAGCATAACGAAGGCTTTTTTCAAGGTACAGGCAATTTCTCGGAGCGCGCATGATTCACACCCGGCAGGACCGCGAGCGGCTGGAGGCGCAGAGCCTCGCGCCCTATGCCGCGCGCAGCGCGGAAAGCCGCGGCCGCGCCTATCCCGAGGCGCGGCACGATTACCGGTCCGAGTTTCAGCGCGACCGCGACCGGATTCTGCACAGCCGGGCCTTCCGGCGGCTGGAATACAAGACGCAGGTCTTTGTCAACAGCCAGGTGGATCATTACCGCACCCGCCTGACCCACACGATCGAAATGGCCGCGGTCGGCCGCACGCTGGCCCGCGCGCTGCGCGCCAACGAGGATCTGACCGAGGCGATCGCGCTGGCGCACGACATCGGCCACAGCCCGTTCGGCCATGTCGGCGAGGAGGCGCTGGATGAATTGATGAAGAACGAAGGCGGTTTCGACCACAACGAGCAGAGCTGTCGCTGGGTCGAAATCCTCGAGCAGCCGTATCCGGAGTTCCCCGGCCTCAATCTGACCTGGGAGGTCCGCGCCGGGTTGCGCAAACACGCCGCGCAGGTCGCCGGCGCCGCGCTGGACGGCCACGCGCTCGGGCCGTGCCAGATGATCGAGGCGCAGATCGCCGACATCGCCGACGACATGACCTATTTCGCCCATGACATTGACGACGGCCTCGATGCCGGCCTGCTGTCGGAGGAACAGTTGCGCACGGTGGATGTCTGGCGCCGCGCGGATGAACGCGTCCGCGCGGAAAATCCCGGTATCGCGGAGGACCGCCGGATGCGCGCGACGATTCGCCGCCTGCTGGACCTGCAGGTCGAGGACGTGCTCAAGCACAGCGCCGCATTGCTGGAACGCCACCGGCCGGACTCCCCCGGGGCGGTGATGCGCGCGCCCGAACGGCTGGTCGCCTTCAGCCCGGAGATGAAGGCCATGCTGGAGGCGCACAAGTCTTTCCTTTTTAAGAATATGTATTTCAACTCCGGCGTCACCGCCGGCAGCCAGGCCGGGGTGCGGATGATCCGCCGCCTGTTCCTTTTTTACATTGACCATCCGGAGACAATGGGCCGTAAGGCGCGCGCGCGAATTGCGGTGGACGGCCTGTGGCGCGCGGCATGCGACTATCTTTCCGGCATGACGGACCGGTACGCGATCGAGGAATACATGAAATTCGGGCTCAACGAGGGGGATGCAGTATGATCCGGGAATCCATTGCGCGGTTGGCGGAGGGCAAAACCATCGGGCGCGATGAGGCGCGGGCAACGATGCTGGAGATCATGTCCGGCGAAGCCACGCCGGCGCAGGTCGCCGCTTACATCACGGCGCTGCGCATTCGCGGCGAAACGCCGGAGGTAATTGCCGGCAGCGCCGAGGCGATGCGCCAAAAATTCACGCCGGTGGCCGCGCCCGAAGGCATCGTGGCCGATACCTGCGGGACCGGCGGCGACGGCGCGCACACCTTCAACATCTCCACGACCGCCGCGTTCGTGGCCGCCGCCGCCGGCGTCGTCGTGGCCAAGCACGGCAACCGCAGCGTTTCCAGCCAGTGCGGCAGCGCGGACGTGCTGGGCGAACTGGGCGTCAAGATAGACATCCCCCCCGAGGCCATGGCGGTCTGCTTGCGGCAGGCCGGAATCGCGTTTTTGTTCGCTCCGCTGCTGCATCCGGCGATGAAGCACGCGATCGGGCCCCGGCGCGAGATCGGCATCCGGACGGTGTTTAACATCCTTGGCCCGCTCTCCAACCCCGCCGGCGCGCGCTATGGCCTGCTGGGCGTATACAGCCGCGAGATGGCCGCCACGATCGCGCGCGCGGCGCTGGAGCTTGGCGCGCGGCGCCTGTTCGTCGTGCACGGCCATGACGGCCTCGACGAGATTACCACCGTGGCCGCCACATTCGTCGCGGAAATCCGGGACGGCGCCATCCAGACTTATGAAATCCAGCCGCGGGATTTGGGTCTGCCTGCGGCCACGGCCGCGGATTTGAAAGGCGGCGCGCCGGCCGAGAACGCGCGCCTGGTGCGGCAGGTGCTATCCGGGGAAAAAGGGCCCAGGCGTGACATTGTCCTCTTGAACGCGGCGGCGGTTATCACCGCTGCCGAAAAGGCCGCTGATCTGCGGGCCGGCCTGGCGGTCGCGGCCCAGGCGGTTGATTCCGGCGCGGCGCTGCGGAAACTGGACGAATTGGCGGCGTTGACGAAGAGTTTCTAGCGGCTCGCTATTTCTTCAGCGGCCGGTTGCGATCATCCACGAGCACGATCCGCGGCTTCAACTTGCGGGCTTCGGCATCGGAGACCGCGCAGTAGGTGAGGATGATGACCTTGTCGCCCGCGATGGCCAATCGCGCCGCCGGGCCGTTCAGCATCACCGTGCCCGAGCCGCGCGGCGCCGGGATGGTGTAAGTGAGAAACCGCTCGCCGTTGTTCAGATTCAAAACATGCACCTGTTCGCCGGGCAGGATGTCGGCTTTTTCCAGCAATGTCGTATCCAGCGTGATGCTCCCCTGGTAATTGATGTCCAGCCCCGTCACGGTGGCGCGGTGAATCTTCGATTTCAGCATTTGCCGTTGCATGATGATTCCTGTTTTGGGCGGACTTAATAACACAACCACCTCTGATTACAAGGCGCAAAGCGCCGCCGCCCGGCCGTTGAAAAAAAAGACGCGGGGAGCGCGTGCAGGAGCCGCGGGAGCGAGACTTAAAAATCAGGAAGCCGGTCGGGCCGCGACGGCCGGGTGCATGTAGATCGGCGTCAGGGGGTCCGAGGGGACGCCCGCGGCAATCCGCTGGTGCGCGAGGCGGGCAATCGCGGCGGCCGTTGGCTGGCGCGGTTTTTCCAATGATTGGAAAACCGGGCCGGCCATTTTTCCAATGATTGGAAAAATGCGCTCGTCCGGCGTCGCCACCACGGCGTCCGCCGGCAGGCCATCCGCCCAGCCATCCGCCGGAGCCAGGAACCAGTCGCGCCGGACATGCCATGCGCCGGCGCCGTCCAGTTCGAAGATGCCGATCCAGAACTGCTCGCGCCGCGCGTCGCCGATGATGGCGATCGGCCGGGCCGGGCGCTCGCGCGCGATTTCAAAGGCGAGCGCCGCGCCGCTGCTGACGGCGTGGATCGGCCGGTTGTCCGGCAGGGCGAAACCCTGGGCGGCCGTGATGGCGGCGCGCAGTCCCGAGTAGGAGCCGGGGCCGCGGCCGACCGCGTAAAGCTCGATGTCCGGCCATCGCAGGCCGGCCGCGGCGAGCAGCGCGGGCAGCCGGTCGAAGAGTTGGCGGCTGCGGCCGTCGCGGTCGGCCCAGTCGGCGGCGGCCAGCACGGCGTCCGCGCGCAGGAGGGCGACGCTGCCGATGGCGGAGGACATTTCGATGGCCAACGTGATCACGGCGCGTTCTCGCGTTCAATGGTGATGCGGCGTTCGTCCGGCGCGGCGCCGGCCTCCAGCCGGATATGGATGGTGGTCCGCGGCAACAGGGGTGCGATGCGCTCGGCCCATTCGATCGCGGTGATGCCCTGGCCGAGCAGGTAATCATCGAGTCCGAGGCCGAGCGCCTCGGCCGGGCCGTTGATGCGATAGAGGTCAATGTGGTAGAGCGGCAGGCGCCCGCCGCCGTGCTCATTGATCAGCGTGAATGTGGGGCTGTTGACGGCGCCGCGGATGCCCAGCGCGCAGGCCAGACCCTGGACCAGACAGGTCTTGCCGGCGCCGAGATCGCCGTGCAGGGCCAGCACCGCGCCGGGCCGCAACTCCGCCGCGAGTGCGGCGGCGAATCGGTGCGTTTCGGCCGGGCCGCGGGTCAGGATGGTTTCCGTCTTTTTCACTTGTGGCGTCGGATCATAACGGGTTCGGCGCAATTGTTGAATGTTTTTCAGATTCCGGCTACCTTGGCCGCGGATCACGGAGGACCGCCATGATAAAAATGAGCAAGGCCGCCCGCCGGAACTATGTCGTCACCGGGATGATTTTCACCGGCATTTTCATCTTCATTGTCGTGACGGTGGCCTGGGGTTGGCTGCGGGAGCGCGATTTCTTTTGTCCCTATATGCGCGCCGCCCATTGCGCCCGCAACCTGGCGGCGATCGCGCGGGCCAAGGAATTGTTGCGGGCGGAGCATGGCCTGACCAATGGCGCGCCGGTGGCCGCGGAGCAACTGGGAGAATTGACGGAGGGCGGCTGGAAAGCCTTGAAGTGCCCGGCCGGCGGCGAGTATTGGATTCATCCGATCGGGCAGCCGCCGGTGTGCTCGAAACACGGCGGCGAATAAGCCATTTCATGAGCGAGAAGCAAGCGCGGGGGGGGATGAATATGGAGCGGAAACCGGGGCGGGATTTGTGGGCGACGCGGATCGGGGTGATCCTGGCGATGGCGGGCCATGCGGTGGGGGTGGGGAATTTCCTGCGTTTTCCGGTGCAGGCGGCGCAAAACGGCGGCGGTGCGTTTATGATTCCCTATTTCACGGCGCTGCTGCTGCTGGGGATTCCGCTGATGTGGTGCGAGTGGGCGATTGGGCGGCACGGGGGAATTCACCGGCACGGCAGCACGCCCGGGATGTTTTACGCGCTGTGGAGGCATCCGGCGGCGCGCTACCTGGGAGCGTTGGGCATCATCCTGCCGCTGATCGTCGGCATTTATTATGTTTATATCGAATCGTGGACATTGGCGTTTTCGTTTTTCTCCGTGACCAAGGCGTATTTTGGCCGCACCACGCCGGAGCAGATGTCGGCGGCACTGCATGCTTTTCAGGGTATCGGCCGGCCGTTGAACTGGACGCCGGTCGCGTATTGTTTTTTTCTGCTGACGATGGCCGTCAACCTTGCGGTGCTGTACGGCGGGATTGCGCGCGGGATCGAGCGCCTGGCGGTCGTCGGGATGCCGCTGCTGTTCATCATTGCCGTATTGCTGGTGATTCGTGTGTTTACCCTCGGCGCGCCGGATCCGGCCCGCCCGGAAAATAATGTGCTCAACGGGCTGGGCTTTATCTGGAACCCCGATCTTTTCCAGTTGCGCAACGCGAAGGTCTGGCTGGCGGCGGCGGGGCAGGTGTTCTTCACGTTGAGCGTGGGATTCGGCATCATGGCCTGCTACGCCAGCTACATGCGCCGGCACGATGACCTGGTGATCACCGGCCTGTCTACCGCGGCGACGAATGAGTTCGCCGAGGTGGTTTTGGGTGGGTCCATCGCGATCCCGATCGCGGTGGCGTTTTTTGGGGTGGGCGCCACAGTGGGCATCGCGCGGGGCGGATCTTTCAACCTGGGGTTCGCCGCGATGCCGGTGATTTTTCAACAATTGCCGCTGGGGGCCCTGTTCGGCGGGCTGTGGTTCCTGCTGCTGTTCATCGCCGGCATCACATCGTCGGTTGCCCTGCTGCAAGGGCCGGTGGCCTTGCTGGAGGATGAATTGGGGTGGAGTCGGCGGAAGGCGGTGACGGCGGTGGGGCTGGTGGTGCTCGGCGCGGCGCACATACCGATGCTGGGGTTGGAGGCGGGAGCGCTGGACGAGCTGGACTTCTGGGCGGGGACGGTGGGGCTGGCGCTGTGCGGCTTTATCGAGATGGTTGTCGTTTTCTGGATTTTTGGGGCGGAGCGCGCATGGCGGGAGATTCACATCGGCGCCG
>CAZMXS010000038.1:0-44540 GCA_964570325.1 uncultured Verrucomicrobiota bacterium
CGCGGGTCGCCGATAGCCAGAAGCGTGACGTTCGCCGAAGACAATGAACATGGGCTCCAGATTGTTCCTGACGATATTACTCTTGATGCAAGCCCTGCCCTATTGTGTGGCGCAAGAGATCGCCGCTGACCGCGCCTTCGTGATCGCAGTCCTGAAGGAGGAACGTCGGGACTGGAGCAAACTTCCATGGCAGGAGCATGCAGAGAAACTGAAGCCCTTTGGCGAGTCCGCGATGCGGACGCTTGAAACGCTTCTGACCGACCCTGAACTCGGATGGCAGGCTTCAGAGACGATGCTGGTCCTGGATAAAGACAAGGCCGCGCCTCTTATCTTCACGTCAATGCCCAAGAGCGACCGCAACATTCAGCTCCATACGTTCAAGTTGTACATCAGGCTCATTCAGAACGGAGAGAAGGTTGGGTGTCGGAAAGAAATGCACGATGCTGCAGTCCGATGCCTTGAAGCTGAGACGAATGCCGATGCGGGAGAACAGGCTCTCTACGCCATAGGCCTGACAGGCGATAAGGCGGACTTTCCCCTTCTGAAGAAGCTATATGAGAACACACATCAGACCCCGACATGAAGGGCCAAGCTTCGGGATGCGGCTGAAGCGGCAATCGCCAAGCTGGGAAGCCAGGATCACATATCCAACATCACGACACAGCTAAGCCAACCGATACCAGAGCCTTTTACGCTTGAGGATGCAATCTCGCTGGTGGCGTCTATGGAGAAAGCCGGATTCACGCAGAATCGGGCCTTTGTACCTTTGCTTCGCAGGCATATGAAAACACCGGAGCCGAAGCCACGTACCGATTACATCGTCAGTCCGGCGTACAGCGCAGGGCTGGCGCTGGATTCTATTCTCGGAAAGGACTGGAGAAACGAGCAGGTAGAAGGCGAACCACCATTAAGCCCTTAAGGTCAACCGCAAAAAACGGGTCCTACAAGTAACTATTTTGCCCCGCACGAAACGCAGTCCAAAACAGAGACTTTCAGCTTTCTCTTCCCGGTCCCAACCGACTTTTGTTTATTCCACGGATGGCGGAATGCGGCCGACGGCCGATCCGACCAAACAACCATACGGGCTCACCGCGCACGGGCCGCGCGCCGACCGGCAATCGCCAGGATCCCCGGAAGCACCAGAAACATATTGGGTACACCCTGAACGCATCCCAGACAAAGCGGGCGGCTTGCCGAGTCGAGCTCGGCGCCAGTTGGCAACGGGTCGGCGACAGGGGCGGATCGAGCACGGGAACGAGCTATGTAAAAAAGCGGGGACGGCCCGACCAGTCAAAGCGCGCGGGATGCGCAAGCGCCCAGCGCCGCCAGGACGGATGACCCAGGCGGAAAGCGGCGCGAGACGGGCTGCGACGATGCTCCCCGTTGGGCCCTGCGGTCTATGGACGTCCCCTGATATTGGTTAGCCCCCCTGTACGATCCGCTGGGGATCGAATGCGGTCTTGTGAAGAAGCATGCAATAGGCCGCGCGGGCCAGCCTGGCCGCGAGGATGGCGTTGACGAGCTTCTTGGCCCCCTTCTTCTTCTCCAGACGGCCAGCAAACTTGGCGATGGCCGGGTGGGAGCGCTTGGCCAGGCAGGCCGCCTCGATAAACGCCCACTTAAGGTAGGGGTTGCCCATTTTGCCGCCCCGGGTGCCCAGCGTCTTGCCTCCGCTTTCCTCAACACCCTTGGCCAGCCGGCAATAGCTGACGTAGTCCTTGACGCAGGGGAAGCGGCTCACGTCTATGGTCTCATAGCGGATGGTCAGGGCCAGGATCTCGCCCACGCCGGGGATGGTGTTGAGCCGGTTGAAGTCCAGACTCTCCTGGGTGGCGGAGTGACGGATCAGCCGTTGCTCCATGAGCTCAATCTGGCGGTCGAAGTGCTCGACCATGTTGACATTGGCCTCGGCGATGGCCTTCTGGAAAGGCTCGTCAAAGGCCGAGCGCAGCGCGGCACACCAGCGGGTACGGGATCGGGCATGGATCGGCGGGGTGGGCAGGCCGTGGGCCATCCGGTCAATCATGCTAAAGCCCAACAGCTTGCGGCGGTAGCGGACGAAGGCCATACGCCGGCGCAGGAGTGCCCGGATGGGTCGGATGGCGCGGGGGGAGACATAAGCGGGCGGAATGCGGTTGGTGCGCAGGCAGTCGGCCAGTTCCTGGCTGTCGCGCTTGTCGTTCTTGTGCTTGGAGCCCTGGATGCTCCGGAGATAGCAGGCGTGGGCCATGACATGGGGCAGCCCCTCGTCCTCGCAGAAATCCGCGAACCAGGCGCCCATGAAAGAGCTCTCGAAGGTCACCGTCAGGTCATGGCAGTAAGGTTCGATGAGCTGCCGCAGGCGGTCCAGGTCGTTGCCGCGGATGTTCTCATGGACCAGCACCTTGCCGGCTCGGTCCATGAGGCACAGGTACAGGTTGCGGGAATGCAGGTCCACTCCGGCGTTGTATTCGGTCAGCGACGTGTAATACTTCATCTCGGCTCCTATGGGTTGAGGTCCCGGGCGCGGACCGTCCGCGCCCAGGAGCCATGTTAACCAGAACCCCGCTTAGGGCTTAGATGAGAGTCAAGCGAGTGGTATTTTTTGCCCGCGGCGGGCAAAAAATACGCTCACCCGTGACGTTAGCCGAAGACCACAACTTGACACCGGCGCATAATCTGGCTAGATTATTCCCAGAATGAAATACACGGTCATTGTCGCGCAGACTGCTCAGGAAGGTCTCGATCAGTTTGATGCGCGCTGGCAATCGGCTTCGTTCCGAGCAATGCGTGAGCATCTCGAGCACGAACCCAAGAAGGAGAGCAAGAGCCGGATTAAGAGATTGCGCGGCATGCGCCAGCCGCAATATCGGCTACGGATAGATAGACTGCGCATCTACTACGACGTCGATGATAAGACTCAACGGGTCGAAGTCATTGGAGTGACGCTGAAAGAACAATCGGCTCAATGGCTGAGCCAACACGGAGTACCAGAATGAAAACCATATCTATGACCGAGGCGAAGAACGACATCTGCACCATCATCCGGGACGCGGAGAAACAAGAGGTGGTGATCACGCGCCACGGCAAGCCAGCCGCCATCGTCGTGGGCTTCCACGATGAGGATGATTGGTTTGACTATCGCATAGAGCATGATGAGCGCTTCTTGAGGAAGATCGCACAGGCGAGAGAAGACATTCGCCAAGGGCGGTTCATCTCCTTGGATGCGCTAGAGAAGAGATCGGCCAACCACCGCATTCACCCTAATCGGAACCCGCGGCGGGTTCCTCGCGGGTGAGGCGTGACGTTGGCTGAACATGAAGAAAAAGCCACGAGTGAAACAATCGGCGAAACAGAAATCATCAACACCGTTTTGCTATTTCTGTGGAGGAAGAATCGGCGAGCAAAGCGACGCAGACAGACCAGGTAAGAGCCGTTTCATCACGGCAGTGTTTCGATGCGATCGGTGCAACTACAACTACTGCTCCGTATGCTCGTACGTAGACCAGACATGCAAACAGGGAGAGGCACTCTGCCTTCGATGTGATTCGCGGATGAAAGAAATCAGCCGACCAGAGCGTGGTACGCGGCTAACGCCGCGCCCCTCACCGCTGACGTTCGGCAGGAAGACACAATGTGATGAGCAAGACGCTGAAGAAGGTTGATTCGTCAATGGTCTATGCCGTCGGATACGACAAGCAGACAAGAACACTGGAAGTTATCTTCCGACGCGGAGGTATCTGGCTCTACCATGATGTCCCACCCGCAGAATACCGGCGGATGATGACATCGGACTCAATCGGCTCGTACCTCAGATCATGCATCATCGGGGGATTCCGACAGACAGAAATCAGATGAACTGCCGAAGCGGGTCGCCGGGACTGACCCGTGAGGGCCAGTCCCAGCTCCCACACCACCGGACATGCGGGTCCGCATCCGGCGGTTCAGAAGAATTCCCCGTCACGAAGACAGGTCACCCGGACGGATTTGCTGCCGGGTAATGAAACGCAATCCACCGGTCGCGCACCGAGACCAAGCCTTGTGATTTCAGTCAGGCGTCGTTCAAACCCCACTGCGTCGCCATCGTGCGGGAGAGATGCCAGTAGCTCTTGCGGCTGAGGGCGGTCAGAACGGCCCGCCGCTCCGAGACCCCCAGCTTGAGCCGTTCGCCCACCCGCTTGCGACATCGGCGCCACTGTTTCCAGTAACACATGCGTACGCGACAGCGAATCCACTCCTCGAGCACCGGCACCGCGCTGTAGTATTCCGACAGCGAGAAGTACGCCATCCACCCCCGACGCCCCGTGGTTCGCCCGTAGTGGTTCCCATGCGCGTTGCAGGTTCTCCCGTGTGAGTACCTGCGCCATGAGGTTCGCGTTCGAGGCAGACGGGTCCGTGGCCAGACAATCGTTGGCTCCGCCGTTCGGCTTCCTGGCTTTCGTTGCGGTCACGGGATCTTCCTCGTTCTTCCGTTCGGCCCTGCGCTCCACGGGCATTACCCCGCTTCATCACGACTACGGCCTCTGCTGACTCCCTTGGCCGCCATAGCCGCTTGGCGACGGCGGCTGCCCGAAGACCGGCGGATGTCTCCATCCGCCGCGCCGGCGGCTCCGCAAGCGTTCGCCCCCAGCCGATGCCGGGCAGGTCTCCCCAGATAAGTGTGTGAGCTTCCGCCGCGCAAACGCCGCATTTACCCTGCTCCCGGACCAGGGGGCTGCGTCATGTTGTGCTGACTCGCCCCGGAGCTGAGCCTTATATGCGGTTCGTGTTCCTCGCCCCGCGGCTTTGCGCTCCGGCTTCCTTCATCCACATCCTCGCGGATGTAAATTCGCCTTCGACTATTCGTTCTCTATACTGATCCTCCGAAAGGGGACTTTAACCCCATGAGTTCACACATATGCTGGGCGTACACAACCGGCTTCTCTCGTATGCTCGGCCCGCGGCGGGCCTCGCGCCGGAGAGCCGCAACGTTCGACAGAAGAGGATGAGACTACTTCGTCCAGTTGACCACCTGCAAATCGGGCACGCGCCGGAACTCACGTTCATTGTTTGTCACAAGCGTGAGACCCGCCGAAAGTGCCTGGGCGGCAATCAACATATCAAGAGATCCGATTCCAATGCCCTTCGCATCCAAGTGCGCGCGAACCCGACCGTACACAGGAGCCACCGTGTCACTATAGGGAAGGACCGTGATCGGGGCCATGAATTCCGCCAAAGCCAAGCGGTTTCTTTCCGGTGCGGTGCTCTTGGCAACACCGTACTCCAACTCGCTCAACGTGATGACGGACACACACACATCCTCGGGCCTTGTTCGCTCCAGGTTCCTGAGTATCGCGGCCGTTCTTCGGCGGATGAGATCGATGCACACGTTGGTGTCCAACATGAACCGCATCAGATGGCCTCCCGCTCATCATGGCCGGGTTGCGCGCGGTCCGACATGAAGTCCTCCGAGAACTTCTTGAGGCTGTTCACCAACGGCGACCAAGGATTACGCTTGGGGAAGAGGATTACGACATCCTCATACTTACGCACATACACTTCCCGTCCCCTGAAGCGGCATTCCTTGGGCAACCTGACAGCTTGGCTTCGGCCATTTGTGAACAACGAAGCAGTCTTCATCGCGTTCTCCATTTAGTATATACTATGATATATACCACTACAATCGCGAGTAGTCAACACAAAGCGCGGTCGAACCTAATAAGGATTAGCCATGTGCGAAGCCACACTGCAATCCTGGGTTGAACCAGCCGCGCGGGAAGACCTGTACTTTGCTCCGGGAACCGGAGCGCCAAGAACGTCAGCCCCTCAAGTCCACAGCCTCTCGTGGCGTGCGTCGCCGCAAAACCGGCCGTGAGCGAGCGGCCCCATGAGCATGCGGCCCCGCGCCAGACCCGTGGAATCCAGTTGCGGGACCTTCGCCTGGCCGCGGCGGCCCCGCGGTAAAATTGCAGGGGTAATGGGCCCGCGCCTTTTCATCCGGACCGGCCTGCGGGGTTGGGCGGGGCGCGGGCGTGGGTGGCCCCGCGCCCGGGCATGAGCACCGCGACGCATAGCATCACCGTCTCGCAGTCGGGACACGTTATCTGGCGGGGCGCGGGCTCCGGTTCCGGCGGCGGGAGCGGCCGGCCCTGTTGCCAGCCGAGCGCCGCGCGGGCCAAGGCCAAGGCTTGACGCTGACTGGGATGGTGCAGGCCGTAATAGCGGACCTTGACGAAGCCGGACGGCAGGACGTGCTGGAGGAAGCGGCGGATGAACTCCGCGGCCGGGAGCGTCAGCTTTTTCTTTTTGCGGGTAACGGCGTCGCGGTAGCGGAACGTGACCGTGTCCGCATCGGCCGCGATGAGCGCCGTGTCGGCGAGCGCGACGCGGTAGATATAGCGCGCCAGGCAGGCGCGATGGCGCAGCTCGCGGACGGCGTCCAAGATGCGCCAGGTCTCGGCGACGGAGAGAACGACGGGCCGCTTGTGCTCGGCGCGCGGGCGCGGGATGGCCATGGTGGTCCAGTCGCGTTTGAGCACGGCGGTGAAGAAGAACTTGATGCCGCAGAGCGCGATGGTGGCGGGGGCGCGGGCGAGGCGCTTCGGGTTGCGCAGGTAGAGGAAGTAATCGCGCAACGCCTCGTCGCGGACGAGGTCCGGGCTCTTCCAGCAGAAGCCGGCGAGCTGGCTGACGGCGCGCAGGTAGGACTCGATGCGGCGCTCCGAGAAACGGCGCAGTTGCATTTCCTCGATCATGCGTTGACGGGGATTTGCGGCATTGGGCACGGTACTCATGGCGCCTCCTGGGTTGTGGGATGCGGTACACCCGGCCGCGTGGTACGGCCGGGCCACATCCCAGGCGCTTTTTAGGATGGATGCCCGAACGGTTTCAATCTGCCGGCGCCGCGCCGGCTGGGTTCAACAAATGGTATTAGCGTACGGCGCACCCGCGGCGGTCGCACCGTACACTCACCCGTAATATTCGCTGCGCAGATATTGACATCTGTGCGGTATCGTGTATGATACCACCATGAAGTCGAGGCCGAGAATCGTCATCGACACAAACGTGTTCATTTCGGCCCTCCGATCACGGGCGGGTGCGTCACACAGGTTGCTGTCGATGGTTGGGGACAAGCGCTTCGTGGTCTGTATCTCGGTCCCCTTGATACTCGAGTATGAGTCAACGGCCGAGAGGGGCAATTGGCCGGGGAAGCCAGCGCGGCGAGCGATACAGGATATCATCGACTACGTTTGCTTGGTATCTGAAGCGGTCCAGCCGCCGTACTTGTGGCGGCCGATTGCCAAGGATCCGAAGGACGAGATGCTGGCGGAACTGGCCGTGGCCGGAGGGTGTGACCGGATCGTCACGTTCAACAAGCGAGATCTTGCGGAGGTCGCGAGAATCGGCATTCTGCTGCAAACACCAAGGGAGTTCTTGGAAGAGATGGAGGAGTAACATGAGCGCATTGAGTCTGAGGCTGCCGAATTCGCTTCATAATCGACTGAAGGTTCTGTCAACGAAGGACCATGTCTCCATCAATCAGTTCGTGACTTCGGCCGTGGCAGAGAAGATATCGGCGCTAGACACGGAAGAGTATATCGGGCAGCGAGCGAAACGGGCCAGCCGCAGCAAGTTCATGAGGGCTATGGCGCACATTCCCAGTAACAAACCGGCAAGCGACGACTGAGAAATGGGCAGCGAATCGGGTCGCCCCGACTGACCCCTGAGGGGCCAACCGGGGCTCCCACACCACCGGTCATGCGGGTCCGCAACCGGCGGTTCCGGTCAGAGACGGGCCAAAGGCCCATAGTGAAGAGTGATCCATAACATGCGCATATCGGGGACCCCTTGTTCGTGCAGCCAGCGGTTAGTCAGGGCGCGTTGAACGATGCTATTGGCACTCATTCGCCAATACCCTTTACGGCTGCGCGTGGCCATATGGACCTCGTCGGGCGAAATGCCCAGCGCGATCAGATGGCGTCGGCGCGTCCGCGGCTGGTTGCCGGAAGGCGCGCCCGCGCCTTCCGCTCTGCGGGCAACCTTCGGCTGGCCGTCTCCGGGGCTCCCGCCCCTCCGGCTCCATTGCTTCCAGTAATACAACCGCACTCTCCGGCGCAGCCATTCGTCCAGTTCCATCAACGCCGAATAGGTATCGTTGAGACTGAAGTAGTTGAGCCATCCGACGACGTACCGGCGCAGTTCGTCGATGACGTCCTGCACCCGATGTCCCCGGTTGCGCCGGGTGATTTTCCTCACCCGCCGCTTGAATCGTGCGTGGGCCTTGGCCGACCACACGGCTCGTCCCCGCGCCCCGATCTGGAAACCCAAAAAGGCGCACGTTTTGAACGGCGCGGCCTTGCTTTTGACCCGGTTGACCACCAGTTTGAGCCGCCCTTCGACGAATCGGGTCAGGCTCGCCAGCACCCGTTCGGCCGCCTTCGCGCTTTTCACCATGACCAGGAAGTCATCGGCATACCGGGCAAACCAATACCCGCGCCATTCGAGTCCCTGGTCCAGAGGATCGAGCGTGAGTCCACCGCGTAACGGCGTCCCTCTTTCCAGCCGGTTTCCACGGCCCGCACCGCCTGATGGGCGTTGCGGTCTTCGCGGAATCCATAGCTGTGGTCACTGAAGCCGCCATCGAAGAGCGGCGTCAGCACCTGGGCCAACGCCTGCTGAATCAGGCGATCCAGCACGGTCGGCACGCCCAGCGGTCGTTGCAATCCGTCGGGCTTGGGAATGAACACCCGGCGCACGGGCGCCGGACGGTACGTCCCCGACCTCAGCGCGGAGCGAATCGCCGACCACAGTTGCCGGCAGAACGCCGGAAACGCCGCGACGGTCATCCCATCCACGCCCGGAGCGCCCGCGTTGGTCCTGACGCGTTGCCAAGCCCGTTGCAGGTTCTCCGGAGCCAGTATTGCCTCCATCATGGTCTACTCCTGACCGCTCCGCTGTCGTCCGACGGTGCGGCGCTCGGCGCTTCCTCGCCTTCCGGCATCTTCGATTGCGCCGTCCGCTCCGCGGGCGGAACGATCCGGTCCGGTTCGGCCCTTCCCGACATCGAGTCTTCCGGTCTCCCAGTTGATACGGGCGTATTCCAGCCCCCGGCTCGCGGCGCGGGTACTATGGCCGCTTACTCCCCGCCTGGTCACCCGTTAGGGGTCTCCCCAGGTAAGAACGCGTTGTTTCCCAGCACGACCGCCGCATTTACCTCCGCGACTGAACCTTGTGGCTTCGCTGTGTGGTGCCCGCTCGCCGCATCGCGGGCGGTCTGGGTATGCGGTTCTTGTTCATCGGCCCGACGGTTTCCGCTATCCTTCCTTCCGCCGGGCGGTTATCCTTCCGGCGTTGGATTCGCGTAGTCGTTCTTTACGTTTTCACGTGCGGTCCTTTCGACAGGGGACTTGCACCCCATTTGCAACGCGCCCATGCTGGGCGCACACCCGGCCCTGCACTTTACGTTTTACCCAAGGCGGCAAAACGAAAGTGAGGGCTGACGTGCGACCAAAGGAAATGATCCCCAGTTCATCTCCAATGGGGTATCATTCACCTGATGTCCGAATACCAGTTCACGAGGTACTTTGAGAATGAGGTTCTGCGCAAACGCCCTTACCTCAAGAAAGAATGGTGTATACAAGTCTGCGAGAAGCCGCTTCGGGTTGAGCGGCAGGAAGGAAACCGATACCGCTTCTGGGTTGAGATTGCCGAATTGGAGGGGCGGGTTCTTCGAGTGATCACCCTCTAGGACAAGAGGACAATACACAACGCATTTCCAGACAGGGGATACAAGCGATGAAACTTAACTATTACAAAGACACCGATTCGCTTTACATCGACCTGTCTTCCAAGCCGAGTGCAGAGAGCCGAGAGATCTCCGAGGGCGTTGTGCTGGATTATGACGCGGCTGGCCACATCGTCGGCATTGACATAGACAACGCGAGCCGGAAAGTTGACCTGAAGGAAATCAGCCTGAGTCGGATTCCTGCAGAGGTTGAGCGACTGACTGCATAGGAATGGTCGAACAAGGCCTTCCAGAGAGCCTTCTTCGGTTCAAGTGAAAAGTGAAAAAAGATTACGGCCTGAAAAAAGGGCAGAGCTCCGCTGGTCCGCGGGAAACGCGGAAGAAACTTGACCCACCGATCAGGGGTCGGCAACGGGATCGAAACGCCGGGCGGCCGAATTGTGACGAGCGACCAGCCACACCCTCCACATGCTAATATACAGAGCCGTAACCGGCCGCGGCCGGTTCGACCAAGAGCCTCCAGCGGTAGTTCCGATGCTCGATTGAAGAGCTCGGGAATAAAGGCGGGCCGGCCACGTGACATTCTGCGAAAGAGCCATTCCCGTCTGCCTTGCAGCAGAAATCGGGATGACACCGTACGGTCAGCCATCGGGCCGGCCGCCCGGAAACGTTTCTACCGATTGCGCAACCGCTCATACTGGGGCGAGATTTGGCTGAGCTTCAGATCGTAAAGTTCATTGAGCATGGTTCTCCAGTGCTCCAGTGGCGCGCCATCCGCAAAGGCCTGCTGGATGGCGGCGGCATCGCGCCATTTGATCAGGAGTTTGTCCCAGACACGGGCATAATAATCGCGGCGTTGCTCATGGGAAACGCCCGGCGTCCGCAGGGAGGGCGGCCGAAAGAAATCCTGCAGGCAGGCGTCCAGATGCTGGTATATCGAGGCTTCATGGGTCAGATTCGCTTGCAACGTCTCACACAAGCTGGTGGGCGTCGCGCAAGCGCTTGCTCGCCTCCCCGCCATTCATTGGGAACAAAGGGTATTTGCGGCGGCGTTCCGCTGCCGCTTGACTACGAACTGAAACTCGTTGCATAAATCCAATGAAAACGCTTCGCTTCATATTTCCGAAATATCGGGGCGCGATCACTCCTGATCGAGCCCAAGTTCTTCGATATAATTGAACTCGGCGGTGTACCCGCGCCAGTTTAACGTTATTTTCGCGCCGTATTGAAGGACGGACAGCCAATTGGCCCCCCAACGCCGCCGTTTCACAGGCTGTAAAGCCACACCCGCTCCCCTTCACGCTGTCTGAATGGCAGACGGTGTCAATCCAACTATTGCGTCGCCGGCAATCAGGTGGTACTGTATTGGGTGCTGCCGGGAGCCGGGCATGAAATACGCGGCAATAGGGATGTGCGTTCTTGTCTCCATTGTGCTTGTTGCGCGTTCCAGCGTGGCTGGCGCCACGAGAGGGTTTTTCCGGGTGCAAGTGTGGAGAACGCCGTAGATGGGGTGCGATGGCCGGGCTGTCTTGAGGAAATTTGTTCGAGCCATGCATGTGCGGTGGTCAGTTTTCTGTGGTTGGAGCGCGCGTGTCTGTCTCGCAATCTCCATCGGACTCGCACCCCTTCCGTCGCTCGCGACCGTGTGCGAGCGGAACGGCTGGCGGATCGAGAAAACCGCCACGTCCAGATCGGCCGACTACGCCAAGAAACTCACCTTTCACTGCCGGGTGACGCGCACCGGTTCGCCGGTGTCCGGGACATTCTACCTGCGGGATACGCACGTGATCGGTTTCACCGGCTACGGTGCGGCCACGCCTCCGCCCGACCAGGGCGGCGGCGCGGACTCCAGCGCGGTCTGGAACCTCCCGGCAATCATGGCCTCGGGCCAGACCTTCGACGTGGTTTACGAATCCACCGTCACCGGAATACCGGACATGTCCATTCTGAACCGGGCCGCGGTGCTGGATGCGGCCTCCAACGAACTGGCCAGTGTCGGCTACTACAGCCAGACGGCAGGGGGCGACCAGAACAAGACCACCGGCGCCAACCCGGCGGCGCCAAGGGCGGGAGACCCCATCAATGCGGCGACGGGCGAGTACTACTACGATCCAGCCCCGGACCTGAACCTGGGCGGTCCCCTGCCCCTGTCGTTCCGCCGCCATTACGCTTCCTACCTCAGTGGTCCGGCCGGAACAGAAGACGTGATGTCTTATCTCGACGGCACCCCGGCCAACTGGATGCACAACTTCGATCTCCGGCTCTTGGAGGTGAGCGGCCTCTATCAGGGCGCAACGGTCGTCTACGAGCAAGGCAAGGTCGTGTATTTCCAGACCGTCACAAACGATGGCGGCACGGCCTACAGCCTCAACTTCGCCCAGGAGCCCGTTCCCTACGAGTTGAAAAGGGACGGGGCCGGTCATTTCTGGTTCCTCGATCCCGCGAAGGATCTCGTCTTCCGCTTCGACGCCGCCGGCCGGCTCTGCGAAGTCTGCGATCGCAACCACAACGGCCTGGCTCTGACCCTCGATGGCGGCACCGGCCGCGTCACGCAGGTCTCCGATGGCCTCGGCCGCTCCATAGCCTTCCAGTACGACTATCTCAAGAATGCCTTCGGGATATGGTTCTATCGCCTTGCACACGTCTCCGACGGAATCCGCACCGTCAGCTTCGGCTACGACACCTACCTGCGCCTGTCTTCGGCGACCAACGCCGCCGGCGGCGCCGAAATCTACGGCAACTTAGGTACCTACACGCCGCCCAAAATCACCTCCGTCACCCGGCCCGCCGGAAATCGGCCCTATACGCAGGCGTATTCGCTGCCCAACGTGGGGCGCGTCGGAAGTCAGACCGACGCCTACGGCAACACCACGACCATCGCCGTTGATTCGCCCACCAACGGTTTCAGCATCGTCACAAACGCGGACGGATCGGTGCACGTGTTCGCGCACATCGAGTCCCGCCTGAACGCGGCCGTACGCGACGCGGCGGGCAACGTCTGGACCAACGAGTATGACGTGCACGAACGCGGATCTGCCGTGCAGGACCGGCTCGGAGACCGCGTGTCTTTCGTCTGGCACGAGCCCTCCGGCAAGCTGGCCGCCTTCACCAATGCGGCGGATCAGGGACTCCGACACACCTACCTGGCCCAGGACCAGACTTTCACAAACCGGGCCACGCTCACAAACGAGGTCACCTTCACGTTCCACAGCCTCGCGCAGACCGATTTCGCCGACGGGACGCGCGAGCAGTACACGCGCGACGGATGCGGCAACGTGCTCACCCGCGTGGATCGCGCCACCAACACCTGGCGCTTCGCCTGGAACAGCCGCAGCCAGCTCGTGGCGGTGACCAATCCAGCCGGCGGTGTAATAACCTTCGCCTACAACCCTGACGGTACGCTCGCCACCCGAAGCGACGCCGAACGCGGCACCACGGCCTACGGCTACGACCCGCTGTTCCGCCTTACTTCGATCTCCAACGCGGACGGGACCATCCGCCGTTTCGCCTGCGACAGGCTCGACCGGATCACCAATGTGACCGATGAACTGGGCCAGCCCTGGGGAGCCGAGTACGACCCCAATGGCAACCTCACGGCCCTCACGGCGCCCGACGGCTATGCGCTCGGCTACGCCTACGATCTGATGGATCGCGTGACCAACTCGGCCGACTCGCTGGGCCGACTGCGTTCGTTCACGTACGACAACGGGGCGCGGTTGGCGTCCATCCGCGATGCCGGGGGCGTGGAGACCCACTTCGCCTACGATGGCGACGGGCGAATGACGAACCTGACCCGCGCGGGCAATGCCTGGCGCATGGCCTATGATCCCGAAGGCGTCCTCACCTCGCGCACCTCCGCGTTGGGATACACCACCGTGTACCAGACCGATCCACTTGGAATGACCACCGCCATCGTGGATGCCGCCGGGCAGCGGTGGTCGTACGCCCGTGATGCGATGGGCCGGCTCACCTCGGTGACCGACCCGCTGGGGAATCGGACCGAATACGCCTACGACGGCGCGGGCCGTCTGGCCGCCGTCTCTCCGCCAGGTCTAGGCACAGCGCGCTACGAGCGGAACCCGCTGGGCCAGATCGTTCGCATCACGGATCTCAACACCCAGATTTGGTCGTTCGCGTACTCGCCCCTCGGCCGCCTCGCGGCGGCCACCAATCCTCTCGGCCACGCCACCCAGTATGAATGGGATGGAAACGATCGACTGCGATCGGCCGTCTTCCCCGACGGCGTCACCGTGAACGTCCGCCGCGATGCCGCAGGTCGCGGAACGAACTGGACCTACAGCAGCGGCGAGTCCATTGCCGTCCGGCGCGACGGACTGGGCCGCCTCGTCTCCACCGACGGCCTTGTAGTGCAGCGGGACATCGCGGGACGGGTGACCAATACCGTTGATGCGGGCGTGGGATTCGGCGCCTCCTACGACGCGGGCCGGCGCCTCGCCACCGCAAGCTACAGCAACGGCGCGTTTTGCGTCACCTACACCTACGACGCCGTCACGGGCCGTCTCGTTCGCGTTGCCGACAACCTCGTCGGCGCCCAGGTGGACTTCCTCTACGATGCGGACGAGCGGCTGGTGGGCATCCGCCGCGCGAACGGCGTACACGCAACGTTCACACGGGATGCCGTCGGCCGGGTGACCCGCGTGCAAGACGGCGGTATTCTCGATCTGCGCTACACCTTGGACGCGGCGGGACGGGTGGTGCGCGAAGAGAGAGTCGCGCCGCTCGATCCCGCCACGATGCTGGTAACCGCCGCCCAGACCAACGCCGTGGACGGCGCATGCCGGATCATCGCGCCAGGCTACGCCTGGGATGTGCGCGGCCGGCTGACCAACGCGCCCGGCCGGGAACTGCGCTGGGATGCCGCCTCGCGGCTCACGGGCATGAACGCAATCGCGTTCTCTTACAACGGGCTCGGCGGCCTCCGCACCCGTACCAGCGGCGGCGTGACAACCCGCTTCCACTACAACCTGGCTCTGGCGCTCGCGCCGGTCGTGGCCGAGCGCAACGAGGCCACAGGCCAGTTCGAGCGGTACTACGTGTGGACGCCAAACGGCACCCTGCTCTACATGATCGAAACCTCCGGCGGCAACCAGGTGCGCTACTTCCACTTCGACCGTTCGGGTTCCACCCTGGCCCTCACCGACGCCGCGGGAAACGTGACCGATGCCTACGCGTACACTCCCTTCGGCCGGCTGCTCGGACACACCGGAACCAGCTCCCAGCCCTTCACTTTCGTCGGCCAGGGAGGCGTGTGGATGGCCGATACCAACGGCCTCTACCACGTGCGGGCGCGTTGGTATGACGCGCAAGCAGGCCGCTTCCTGACCCTCGAGCCGGTCTGGCCACAGGTTGAAGACCCACAGTTGATCAATCCCTACCAGTACGCGTTCAACAACCCCATCTCTTTCCTGGACCTCACCGGCGAAGGGGCGCTTCTGAACGACCTGTGGCGGTTCGATGAACGCCAACTCCAATGGAACAAGATCGTTTCGGCAAACGCCCCGTCGCCGGAGCCGTCGATCCGCAACGGGATGTGGGTCTACGACAAGGAAAACCGGCAGTGGAGCGCCGATGAAGGCATGTTGAACTGGAACAGGATCAGCAGAGAACCCGCGCGGCCTTCACCCTTCGAGAAAGCAATGGATCAGGAGCAGAAAAGGCTGTGGAAGGAGCTTTTCGACAACCTCGCCGGCCGCCGGGAAGTCCCGCGCCGGAAACCGGATTGGGTGCAGGAAGTCTGGGCCAACGAGGTGCTCAACAACCTTCGTTTCCGCCACTACGAACCGCAAGGGCTGCCAGTCACTGCCAAGATAGAGACCCCCCGCCTCCCCGTCGAGATCCATGGCGCGCCCGACGAAGCCAATGCGCGACCCCTCTCGCTCGACGATCTGGCGCTGGCAGCCCAAAGCGTATCCGGGATGGATCCGGAACTGTTCAAGAACCTTGCACGCGAGGCGGGACTGGACTCACCTTGATTGTTGAGCTGATCCCACTTCCGGCTCGGAAGGCTCGGCGGATCTCTCGGCGGGTCGCAAAGCGGGGTCGGTGATGAAGTCATACGTTGGCGTCGCGCCCAGAGACCGTCAGAGCAAAGTGTTGAGCGAACTCGGCCGCCCGACGTTCCGCAAGATTGGGCTCAGCGAGTACTGCCGCTACATATCGAGCGAGGATTTCCGCAACCTGATCGCGAAAATGAAGGTATAGGGGGGGACACATTCAACCAAGCATTCTCGAGAAGATCGGGGCGTCATTGGAAGAGGACAAAGAGAGTCCCCGACCAAGAGGTCGAGTTTTTTGCCCGGTGCGGGCAAAACAAAACTCACCTCGGCCGTGTGCGCCGGGCATGTCCGATCGCTAGGAGGTGCAAGACCTCTGTTCAGGTAAACGCGGAACCGAATGCGGGAATGGGGGTGCTGGATCATATGGCGTCTGTGCCGCTACCAATGGAAACAATGGCGCGCGCGCGGATATGGGGAACTCCGGCGTCGCGGCGTGGACCGCGCATTTGCTTGGAACACCGGTAAGTCAGCGCGCGGGGTTTGGCGCCTGAACCGAAGCCCGGCGCTGGCCATTGCCCTGCCCACGGACTTCTTTGCCAAACTGGGCCTTCCCATGTTACAGGAGGTTTGCTAACGGAATCGCCGGGTACGTGACCCATATGCCCGGTGGTGTGGGAAGGGCAGCGCCGCGAGGCGTCCCTATCCCGATTCGACGAAAATGAAAACAATCGGAACAGCGCTTCTCCTGGCACTGTGCGCGAGCAGCCTGGTCGGCTGCATGTGTGTCGAGAAAGTAAAGAAGATTGGCGTACATACTCTTCAACTTTCACCACGTGCATTCTGGACAAACTCATGTCACGACCGACTTCTGGAGTGCCAGTTGACAGATTTCAGGCCTGCCTCATCTCGTCGGGTAGACATGGGCCCCCGCTACGTTTGCGCGAGTCAATCTGCCTGGGCCTCTATTGAGGCACACGCAGCCGCTTTCGCGCGTCCAGACGACAAGGCCTTTGCCGTGATAACAGCCGGATTCATAAAATCAGACCTCACAAATGCCACTCCAGACGGATTCAGACTCGTTCCACCCATATCGGACAAATACCGTGCGCCGCGGCTCCCATCCGAGTGCGCTCCATGGAACCAGGTTCCCGATCTTGGTGCTGGATCATGCCCCCACTATTTGGTGTCGGTATCAAACAAGTCATTTACCCTTTTGGTATGCGAGACCCAAATAGCAGCAGCTGACGCCCAGCGCACTGATGCGTGGCATCGCCCGGCACAAATCCTACTGGTCCCGGCCGTTCTTGTGGACATTGTGACCTCACCGATTCAGTTGATCATGATCCTACATGAACTGAGCAAGATTGACGGATGAGTCGAACAAAATAAGGATTAGCCGTGTGCGATAGCCACATGAAGCAAGGCCATGTCGTTAACATAACAGAAGACATTGCTCTGCGTGCGGCGCTCATCAGCATCAAACACAGACTCCCGATGGCTGACAGCCTCATGCTATCCACCACATATGCGCATCGGGCAATCCTCTGGACGCAGGATGAACACTTCAAAGCGTTTGAAAACGTGAAATTCAAGGAAGCCCGAACCCGCGTCTCCGCCGGACGCTCCGCCCGCGGCGGGCGTCGCGTCCGGTGAGGGCCGGCGTTCAGCTGATAGAGACAACGTGATGAACTATCCCTGGCAATACGATGAGACGACCCAGATAGGAACTGACTACCGCGACGAGAGCGAGGTTGCTGCGTATGACAAACGGATGCAGAAACTTCGCAATACGGATGTCGAGGCAACAGACATCGCAAAGGCTCTGAATCTATCGGCGAGCTCAACCGTGTGGGAGATCGGTACCGGCACAGGAGAATGCGCTATTGCCATCTGCGGGGTGGTCAAACATGTCTACGCCACGGACGTTTCTCCCGTGATGCTTGAATATGCCCGTCAAAAGACGAAACGGCGCGGTATTACGAATGTCACATTTGCAGAAGGCGGGTTCCTGTCAGGATTTCGTCCTGATCATCCTATAGATGGCATTATCACGCAGCTAGCATTACATCACCTCCCGGATTTTTGGAAGTCGAAAGCCATTTCAGCAATTGCCAACAGTCTTCAATCTGGCGGGCGCCTGTATCTTCGCGACGTTGTGTTCCCTTCGGCAACTGTTGATTACGACGCCTACTTTCAAGCGGTAATAGAGGGTGTTAGATCACGCGCAGGCGACGATGTGGCCGAGCAAACCGTCCAGCACATCAAGACCGAGTATTCGACACTGGATTGGATCCTTGAAGGAATGATCGCGCGCACCGGATTGACGATCATTGAAAAGAGACAGGAAGGATTCCTGTCTCTTTATATCTGTGAAAAATGAAAGCCAAACCATGCCCTGCTGCACACGGCGCTACCGCGCGCCGGGAAGGGCTATCGTTCGGCGCAAGAGAGAATTATGAATCTGGCTGATCTGGGATTTGATAGCTGGTTTGAGCAACGTTGCGCGCCCCTGCTCCAGTCGGGACACAGTATTGCGCGCGTGACGGCCGTTGATCGGGGCGCATTCCTCATCCGAGATCAACACGCCGAGACTTATGCGGAACTCGCGGGCAAATTCCGATTCGCAATCAAGTCCACCATCGGTTTGCCGTGTGTGGGTGACTGGGTGTGCGTACAGTGCCCTGCGTCGGGCGGCCCCGCCATTATTCACAGCGTTGTCCCAAGAAAGACATTCCTGCGCCGCAAGTGCCCTGACAAGACTGTAGACTTCCAGTTGATTGCGGCGAACATTGATGTCGCTTTTATCGTGCAGGCTTGTGGCTATGATTTCAATCTGGCGAGGCTCGACCGATACTTGGTGATGACCAACGAGGGCGCGATTGAGCCGTGGATACTGCTGACGAAGACCGATCTCGTATCGCCCGGGGAACTGAATCATGCTATCGAGCAAGTAAAGCACAGGTGCGCTTTCGCCCCGATCATTGCGCTCAGCAATACGACAGGCGTCGGCCTGGACGAGTTGCGGGCGCTTCTTGTCTCGGGACGAACCTATTGTCTGCTTGGCTCCTCGGGAGTTGGGAAAACCACGCTAATCAATCGGCTGATTGGCCGTGACGCATATAACACAAGAGCCGTCAGCGAGACGGGAGAAGGCGTCCATACGACTTCCCGACGCCAGTTGCTTGTGCTGGATAACGGTTCCATGTTGATTGATACGCCAGGGATGCGCGAGTTGGGACTTCTCGGGACAGGCGATGGACTGGACAACACATTCTCCGACATCCACGAACTCTCCGTGAACTGTCGCTTTGCCGATTGCACACATACCAACGAGCCCGGATGCGCCGTCCTTTTGGCCGTGGAGAATGGGACCATCCGTGATGACCGTTACCGGAGCTATCTCAAGCTTAAGAAGGAAACCGAGTTCCATAATCTCTCCTACGTCGAGAAGCGGAAGAAGGACAGAGCATTCGGTCGTTTCATCAAGTCTGCTAAGAAAAGCATGAGGAAGTAGAGCAGGGACCCCGAAGCGGGTCAGGGGGAATGATTAGTTTCCCCTTCCCACACTACGGACATGCGGATCCGCATCCAGCGGTTCAGAAGATTTCCCCGTCACGGAGACGAGTCACCCGGACTGGTTTGCTGCCGGGTGGTGATACGCAATCCACAGGTCACGAATAGAGATCAAGCCCTGTGATTTCAGCCAGGCGTCGTTCAGGCCCCACCGCGTCGTCATCGTGGGGGAGGTCTGCCCATAACTCTTGCGG
Organism: uncultured Verrucomicrobiota bacterium; assembly: GCA_964570325.1. GTDB lineage: Bacteria > Verrucomicrobiota > Kiritimatiellia > CAIQIC01 > CAZMXS01 > CAZMXS01. The sequence continues at coordinate 19,488 of CAZMXS010000038.1, forward strand.
CTAAGCGCAGTCAGAAGAACTTACCTTCGACGATTCATTCTCTAAATTGATCCTCCGAAAGAGGACTTGAACCCGATAAGTTCACACACATACTGGACGTACACCAACAGGTTGCGCGTGTTTTTTGCCCGGAGCGGGCAAAAATCCGCTCACTGGTAACGTTGGGCAAACATGAGGGGAAACGGTATGGTTGGTTGTCAAACAACAGCAAAGGCGGGCTTTCTTGTTCAAAAAGTCCGGACCGCAATAGTCCTTGTCCTTCTGAAACTCGTTTTCGGCTTCTTTTCGCTATCGTTAGCAATGGATTTGGAAAACAGGAGAAACACAGTGGAAGAAGAGATATGGAAACTGGAAGAGGCCTACTTTACTAATCTTTACAGGGCCAACTATGAAGGAATCCTTGCCCTCGTACACCCACAGTTTTTGGGTTGGCCCGCCAACCTGCCAAAACCTATCGGCAAAGAAGAGAGCGCAGAGTTTATGAAGAGGCTGATTCCTCAGCCCACACAATGTATCATCAGAATTGAACGTGCCGGTTTGCAGCAGTCGGGAGATACGGCATTGACGCAGTATGTTCTGGATGTGGACTGCCCGATGGCATCCGGAATGGTGCGAACACAGTCATCGCGGATTACCCATACATGGATAAGACAGGAAGGCCAGTGGAAGCTTTTGGGAGGCATGAGTTTTGATGTCAAAAAGGAGTAGATCAAAGTTTTCAATCGACTGGGGTGGACCCCATGGTCTAGACCAAAAAGTGTTTAGGATACAATAGAGGGTTGGGGGTCATCGGTTGTTGGTTTGTCCTGATGTTTTCCGCTCTGCTCCGTCTCCCTCCCCACCCCCATGGGGGTGGGCGCCGCGGTCAGGCCGCCGCAGCCTGATAGACCTCCTGCGGCGCACGCGATAAGCGCCAACGCCAAGGACCCGGCCCAGCCGGGCCGGGGGCGTTTTGTCTGCGCTTCACTCCCGTTTAAATTCCAGCTAGAATTCCGTTTAGTGAAATTATCAAGCAATATGCGCATCGGCCGATGGCTGCCGATCCTCGTGACCACTTGGCTGGGACTGGGCGGCGCCATGGCCGATCAACTGGCGCCAGGCAACTTCACCTTTGCATGGGAGCAGGAACGGTGCTGGCTGGAGGCAAACCAGGCGCCGGTCAACGCCATCCTTCGTCATGTGTCCGAAACCACCGGCATTCCCATCGTGCTGGCGCCTGCCAATACATCGGTGGTTACGGTGGCGCTGGGTGACTGCGAACTGGAGCAATTGGTTGAAACGCTAAGCGCCGGGTCCGCCATCACCTACGTGCAGGACGGTCCAAACGGCCGCTATCGGATCGAGCGCATCATCACCACCAGCACGACCCCTCCGGAAATCAAGGAAGAGCAACTGCGCGAACTGGTGCGCGCCCGGAACCGACTCGATGAAAAGCTGGCGCCCATCTCCGGGCCCCCGCTTCGCTATACCGGCATCGGCGCGCGCATCGCGCCAAGCGACGATGGCCAAGGCGTGTGGCTGTCGCCTCTGGCCGCCGGCACCCCGGCGGCCCGCGCGGGCATCCGCCCGGGCGACCTGCTGGTGGCTGTGGATGACCGGCCCGTCCGTGAACTGGGCGGCCTATCCGAAATTTCGGCGGCCATCCGCGGGCCCGAACATACGCCGGTACGGCTTCGCTTGCGTAAACCGGATGGCATTGAGGTGAATATAACTGTGATTCGTGAATGGTTCGATTCCACCGCTACCGCACGCCCGTAAAAGAGGATGAAAGCTCGTGGCCATGAATAATCATCGGAGCAAATCGGCCCCCATAGCCATGACGGAACGTAAAGGCGAGAAAATCGGTTGGACCGTAGGCTGGATCGGCGGTTTCATCTGGCTGGCCATTCTATCCGCCGTGTTCCTGGCGCAGGGGCGGCGCCTGGTGGCAGCAGTGGGGTTAGCCCTTTTCGCGCTGGCTCTTGGCAGTATTATTCTGGGCGCTCCCTGGCGGCACCCGACAACGGCATATTGGAAACTTATGCTTGCGCCTTATGGTTGCCTATTGTGCGCCATCATCTGGGCCATCTGGGCTTATGGCGGTCTGGCGACCGCTCAGATCAATGGCTGGATGTTCGTTTGGCTGATACCGCTTTTCATCCCAAGTGTCGGGGGCGGGCGTCGAAAATGGCAGAACCATCCACCCTGAACGGCCGCGCAGCGAACCGGGCTCGAATCCCGGCTTGTTGCCCTCCTGCCGATGGGTTATCAATGCCCCACCCGATGAACCCCAAATCCCTACCGGTATACGAGATTGAGACGGCACTGGTCACGCACTTGCGCGGGCATAACCGCCTGATTGTCCAGGCGCCAACCGGCTCCGGAAAAACCACACAGGTTCCGCAAATACTGTTGGACCGCGGCTTGCTCGGCGACGGACAGGTGGTGATCCTGCAGCCGCGACGGCTCGCCACCCGCCTGTTGGCCGCCCGCGTGGCAGCCGAGCGTGGCGCGCGGCTAGGCGACGAGGTCGGCTACCAGATCCGCTTCGAGGACCGCTCCGGCCCCCGCACCCGAATCAAGTACGAAACCGAAGGCATCCTGCTGCGGCAAATGCTGAGCAATCCGGAGTTGAAAGGCGTGGCCGCCGTCATCTTCGATGAGTTTCACGAGCGCCATCTCTACGGCGACATCACGCTTGCGCGCGCGCTCGACATCCAGGAATCCGTCCGGCCTGACCTGAAAATTCTGGTCATGTCCGCGACCCTCGCGGCGGAGCCGCTGCAACGCTATCTGGCCCCCTGCCCCGCGCTCAACTCCGAAGGGCGCGTATTCCCGGTGACGATCGAGTATCTGGCGCACCCGGCCGAAATCGCCGATGACCGCCCCTGGGAAATCGCCGCGCGCGAGTTCGAGCGGCTCGCGCGCGCGCACGAAGGCGACGTATTGATTTTCATGCCCGGCGGGTACGAGATCGGCCGGACCGTCCAAGCCCTGCAGCATTCGCCGGCGGCGCATGGATGCCTCGTGCTGCCCCTGCACGGCGAACTGCCGCCCGACGCGCAGGACGCCGCCGTAGCCCGCTACGACCGGCGCAAGGTCGTGGTGGCGACCAACGTCGCGGAGACCTCGCTGACCATTGACGGCATCCGGCTGGTAATTGACAGCGGATTGGCGCGCGTCGCCCGCTTCGACCCTTATCGCGGCATCAACACGCTCCTGATCGAGAAAATCAGCCGCGCCGCGGCCGATCAGCGCGCCGGACGCGCAGGGCGCACCGCGGCCGGCCACTGTCTGCGGCTATGGACCGAGCGCGACCATGCCGCGCGCCCGCTGCAGGAAATCCCCGAGGTCCGCCGGCTGGACCTGGCCGAAGTGGTGCTGATGCTCAAGGCGTCCGGCGTATCCGACGCCCGCGCCTTCCGCTGGCTGGAGCCGCCGGAGCCGCGCGCGCTCGCCCGCGCCGAAAGCCTGCTGTGCGATCTGGGCGCCGTGGATGCCGCCTCCGGCGCGGTCACGGAACTGGGCCGGCGAATGCTCTCGTTCCCGGTGCATCCGCGCTACGCGCGCATGCTGCTCGCCGCCGAACGCTTTGGCGCCGTCCGTTCCGCCGCTTGGATCGCGGCTTTGACCCAAGGCCGCAACCTGCTCCAACGGCGGAGCGGACGCGAGGCGGACGCCGATCGCGAGGATTTCCTCGGCGCGGAGGCCGCCTCGGATTTCTTCATCCTCATGCGCGCGCTGACCTACGCGGAGAAGCACCACTTCAACGTAGACAAATGCCGTCGGCTCGGAATCCATGCCCAAGCCGCGCGACAGGCGCGCCCGCTGTTCGAATTCTTCATCCGCATCGCCCGCGAACAGGGTCTGCGGATCGAAGACGCGCCAGCGGCCGATGAAGCCGTGCAGCAATGCGTTCTGGCCGGATTTTCCGACCAGTTGGCGCGGCGGCTCGACACCGGCACATTGCGCTGCGAGTTGGTTCACGGCCGCAAGGGCGAATTGGCGCGCGAGAGCGTCGTCCGCGACAGTCCGCTGCTGGTCGCGGCGGAGGTGCGCGAGATCGAAGGCGGCCGCGCGCGCGAACTGAACGTTCTGCTTTCGCTGGCGACGGCGGTGCGCGAGGAGTGGCTCCGCGAAATGTTCCCCGGCGATTTCAGCGAGACGCAGGAGGTGATTTACGACGCGGGCCAGAAGCGTTGTTTCGGCGTCGTCAGCCGCCGCTTCCGCGACCTGGCGCTGGAAAGTCGGCGCACCGAACGTCCGCCGGCGGACGCCGCCGCGGAATTGCTGGCGTTCGAGGTAATCAAGGGCAACCTGACGCTCAACAGTTGGGACCATGCGGTTGAGCAATGGATTCTACGCGTAAACTTCCTGGCGCGCGCCTGTCCCGAACTGGGCCTGCCGCCGGTAACGGCAGCCGATCGCATGGCGATCATCCAACAGGTCTGCCACGGCGCGGTATCCTACAAGGAAATCAAAGACCAGCCGGTCTGGCCCGTGCTGCGGGAATGGCTGAACCCGGCCCAACAGGATCTGTTGGATAAACACGCGCCGGAACGGATCGTCATCCGCGCCGACCGCAAGGCCAAGGTGACCTACACCAGCGATGCCGCCCCCTTCATCTCCGCGCGCATCCAGGATTTGTACGATGTGAAAGGGGATTTTCGCGTGGCAATGGGCCGCGTGCCGCTGGTCATCCACATCCTCGCGCCCAGCCAGCGCCCGGTGCAGGTCACGCAGGATCTCGCCGGTTTCTGGCGCGACCACTATCCGCGCATCAAGCAGGAATTGCAACGCAAGTATCCCAAGCACGAGTGGCGCTGAATAGAGCCCGACCGACCGGGAACGCCAACGGTGGACGTCGGTCGGGAGTACGCTTGGGCCCGCCGTCGCGCCACCAGCCGGCGCGTCCGACCCAGCCTCCGGAATTCGCGGCTTATGGTTCAAATCGGATGCGATAAGCCCGGAAGGTGTTGCTGACCGCGGCGGCATCCACGTAGGTTTCCGTCGAGCCCACGCCTTCCGCCGCGCCGGTTTCCGTGACCGTCGCCAGGTTGGTGAATATGGGCACCCCCAACAGGTTCGTGGACACGTCCACATGGTAGGTCTTGCCACCCACCGTCTGCCAAGTGACCCGCGAGCCCGGGTTGGTCGGATACTCGCAGGACTCAACGATCAGCCGCGAGGCGGCGCTCCGCGGATTGGTGTTGAGCCAATACTCCTCCAGATTTGTAAAGCCGTCGTTATCGCTGTCGGCCGACGCCACCGCACCGGTCGCGCTGCCGAAGTAACGGGTTTCCCAATCATCCGGGATGCCGTTCTGGTTGGAATCCTGGCCTAACTTTCCGATAGGCAACCCCGTGAGCGTGACAAACGTGAACGCAAAGTTGTTCCACTCGTCGCGCGCGGCGTTGTTCGTGGCCGTCAATCCCAGGTAATTGCCGGAAAGGTAACGGTCGCTGCCGTTGACCGACGAATTGGCCAGCACGCCGGAAAGGTGACAGTTGCTGATGCTGCCGATGCCCTGCGGCGCATTCAGGCTGGACCAGGGAATGGAGCATATCCAGCGCGTGGTAACCCGGGCCGGATCGTAACTGTCCGTGACGGGGTTGGTGGACACGCCGTTAAACTGCGCCAGACGCGCGCCGCCCACCGTCCAGAAGCCACCCGTCGCCGTGTAGAACACACCCTGGCCGAAATCGTATCCGTTCGCCAGATTGAACTCGGGGAAGGTGCCGTCGCCCCACTGATCGCCCAGCAGAATGGCGATATCCACCGGCGGCGTGAACGCCAGGTTGTGCATATTGCTCAAGCCGTTCGGCCGCGAAAAGATATACCAGAAATTCTCCGCATTGTCCGTGAGCGTGTTCAGCGCCAGGAACAGCGCCATTGCGTTGTTGGTCTCCGAACCAGACACGTTGGCGCCGATGCCGCCGATATACAGGTTGGAAGCGTCATAGTTCAGGTATACATGCCCGAAACTCCCGAACCCACCCTGGTCCACCGTCACTGCGTCGCCACCGGCCAGATTCATATCAAAGGCCTCGCCCACATAATTCATCGCGCCGGTGCTCGCGTGGATAGTCGGCGTGCCCGGCGCGAAATAAACACTCTGCGTCACCCCGCCGGAACAGTTGTCCACCGACTTTGCCCAGTCCTGGGCGTAGTTGTTGTCCCAAACGCCGGCGCCATCGTTAAAGCAGACATTGATGACTTCCGTTCCCGGCAACAGATTGTTGGTCCAGATCCAGCTTGCGCCGTAACGGGCCATCGCGGGCGCGGGTGTGATTACGTCCCGCCAACCGTTGCGGCCGACGTGGATATACACACCAGTCGCGTTTGCCAGCGGACCGTTCCCGGGAAGATAGGTGATCACAACCGGGTCGCAGCCAACCGGGTTCGTCGGGGTCCAGGCGACGGAGGACAACGTCGGATTGGTCGAGCACGCGAAAATTACCGTGGCCCATGGATTGGCTTCACCGTCCTTGGTCGTGCCGGACGCATTTTCAAAGTAAACGCTGGCCGACTGCGCGCCGCCGGGAATCGAGTTGGAGCCGGTCCAGACACCGCCCATGACGCCGGTCATGGCCTTGTTCGTGGTAATCGCGAAGTGACCGCTAAAGGTCAGGACCATGTGCACCGGGTTGGCGGTGTTCAGCACGCGGTGGCTCGAATCATAGTTCACCGTCAGCACACCACAGTCCTCCGGCTGGACGGGGCTGAAGGCAACCGGGTTGCTGCAATTGGCAACCGCCACATACCAGTCCTGATCATAGTTGTTATCCCACAAGCCGACCCCGTTATGGAACACGCAGTTCACGCGGTAGGTGCCATACGCGGTGCGGTTCGTATACACCCAGTTTGTGCCCTGCCTGGCCATAAGGACATCCGTGACGTCCTGCCACGGCAGGTTGCGCCCGACGTGGATGTAGATGTTGGTAGCGGTCTTCAGCGGACCGTCATTTGGGCTGTAGGTGATAAGAATGTCGTCGCAACCGTCCGGGGCGGACGGATTAAAACTTACAGCCGATGGCCGCGAGCTGGCGCAAGCGCTGATTCCGACCGCCCAGTTGGCGCCGCTGTTGTTGTCAATCACGCCGCCGGCGCCGGCCGTATCGCTAAAATACACAATCGCATTGGTCGCGCCGGCGGGGATGGCATTGGTCACCACCCATTGCTTCGCGCCGCTGGCGGCCATCGGATAATTCGAAGCTCCGGTGGCGAAATTGTCGAACGTAAGCTTGAGATAAACGGGGCTGGCATTGCTCAAACTGCGGGTGGTCGCGTTGTAGCGCGTGACCAACTGGTCGCAATCGCGCGGCGCGGCGGGCGTGAAAGTCACCGGCACACCGCCGCCCTGCGAACCGACAAAGACGTGTTGGATGTCGGTCCGCGTCACATTGCCGCGACCGTCATACGCTTCGACGTAATAATCCAGCAACTGATTATTGTAACCGGTGACGTAGGCCCAGTACTCGTCGGCGATCGCGGTCGGCATGATAAAGAAATTAATCTCGCCGCTATTGAAGATGTTGCTGACGAACGTGCTGCCGAGGCGGACGTTCATCGGCCAGCTTGACCATGGACCCACGGAGGCGCCACCGGCATAGGTTTCGTTGTCGTTGTTGTCAACGGGGTTGAAGCCGTCGTAATCCGCGCGCACCTTGAGCACGACCGAGGTCACGCCATTGACGTCGTAGGCAAACGTCCAGACGTGGAAGTCCGAAGGCGCGATCCATTGGCGATAGCCGAAGATGGCGCCATAGTTGGTCGCGCCGGGGTTGTACGGATAACGCTGCGGAATGAAAACCGTCGGGCCGAGCGCATCCTGGTGCAAATGGCCGGAAAGGATTTGGTTGGCGTATTCAATGGCCTTGTTGCCGGCCAGTGAAGGCTTGACCTCCATGTCAATGGCGGCGCCGTAGTACATGTAACCGCTGTCGAGCGCGCCAAGGAAGAAATGCCAGGCCAGTTCGGCCGCGTTGGCGCCGTTGTCGGTCCCGTTGCGCTGGACCGGTTCCTGGATCTTCCACGCCAGCACCTGGTTGGTGACATTCCATGATTTGTAGATCTGCTCGGCGGTGCTGACAAAGTTCTGCGCGGCCATAATGACGGCCCAGTTGCGAAAGTCCTCCGCCCAGCCATTGGTGATGTCGGCGTAGGTTGCGGGGTCGGAATAAACGTAGGCGGGCGAGCGGCGGTCGCGTTGCGGAGGCCAGAGCCAGTTGACATACATCGGGTGGCCCCAGTCATCGGCGGCGTTGAACCAGGCGCCATCCTCGATGTGGACCAGGTCGCTCTCCGGCGGCGGATTCTCGTCGAGGAACGTTTGAATGGTCGTCGGTCGGTAACCAGCGCCGCCGGCGGAATTGACGAAGTTGGGCACAGCCTCCTGGTAGTAACTGAAGCCGCCGCCCCAGGCGTTATCGCCGTCGTGGGAAAACAGCGCGATACAGGGACGGTCATGGGAAGCGTAGCCGTTGAGCATATTGAGGATATCAATCCCCTGCTGGCTGTAGCCATCGCGATAGCTGCCGAGGTCGGTCATGGGGACGGCGATGATTTTATATTCCGCGCCGTTGGTCGGGTCCACGTACTTGACCCAATGCGGTTGGAAGGAAAACGGCAGCGATTCGGTCGAACCGCGCCCGTCAATCTCACCCGAGTACCAGCCGCCGCTGTTGACGGCATTGTTTTGGTCGGCCTTGTTGGGCGGATCGTAAAGCCCCTTGCCATGCAACTGCACATAATTGGGATGCGTGCGCGAAAGGTGATGATTGGGGACAATGACCCACGTGTAGCCGGCATCCACCACATCCTTGATAATGCGTTCGGAGAACGCCTCCTCGGAACAGCGGAATCCGTAGGAGCGTTCGCCCGTGTCACTGCCGACCCATGCCTTCCACCAGATATCCTGGTTGATGGCGATCTCCTTCCGGCGCGCATCCTTGTCAATCAACGGCATGAACGCATGATGATAGGCAAAACCAACCGGCTCCAGCTTGCTGCGGTTGCGCGTCGTTTTCCAGCCGCGCGCCTCGCGAATCGAGGCATACCACGTGGGACCGTATCCGAGCGAATTGTGGTCGCCGAGGCTCCAGACATTCTCAATCAGACTGCCGGCGTACGATAACTGCGCGCCACCATCGGGCTGGCCGCTCATCGCGGCCACGGAGTCGCGGGTGCGATACTGATAAGCCGCCTTACGGTCATCTAACCCGAAAATATCGCTCAAATTGTTCTGGGGATGCCCCGGATATGTCGGACTGCCGCTGAGCGACTCATAGGCGAACTGGTAGCGATTGAGGCCGGACACCTTTTCCGGCCAGTAAATAGGCTGCTGCAAGTGCCAAAGATACGAGGAATACACTTTGTAACTTCCGGCAAAAGCCATCCCCTCTCCGCATAACCCCACCACCACCCCAAGCAGGATTTTGACTGACCAGTCAGCTTTTTTCATAAACACCTCGCAAGTTACCGCCCCCGCTCGGGTAAAACGTTACACCCACAGCGGATCCATGTATAACTTTTTTTGAAAAATACACTTGCCGAAGCCTTTTGCAGCCACTTTAATATCAAAAGTGAGAAAAAAAGAATAAAAATACGCTAAACAAATATCCGGTTTGGGGTAAGGTTTACGTATACTATGAAAAATTCGCAATTTCACTCAAGTTTTGGGGCAATGGATGGATATTATGGCGGTAAGCCGAGGGAGGGGAACATGGAGAATCAGTTGATGAGCGAACGCGTTCAGATTGAGCGCAAACTTTTCTATTTTGACCTGAAGGAGAATCCGCGGGGGCGGTTCCTCAAGATCACGGAGGAGGTCGGCGGGCGCCGGGATACGATCATCATCCCGTCTACTGGCCTCGACAACTTCCGGGACGCGATCCAGCACGCCATCCAAGCCGACAAGCAGAACGAGCTGGTGGCCGTCGGCGAATAAGGCCGGCTGTTAGTTGATGTTCAGCGTTATTGCTCCAAGCATAGGGCCAATGTAGATCGAGTCGGCCGGGTTCGTTCCGTGGCATTGCCTGTGTGCTTTTCGTTGGCCTTTACTTTTCCGGTTGGTTCGGGTGTTTTTCTCAAAACACACTCGCATATTCATGCGGGATAATTTATTCTCCGCCTGTTCATGAACGAGGACCGGCAAAGCAACAAAGCGCCAGATCCTTCGCAAGAAGATGATGTGCAATTGGTTGCCAAGGCCAGGGAACAGGATTTGGCCGCCTATGCCCAGCTCGTGCAGCGCTACCAGTCGCGCATCTACGGGCTCATCTATAATATGACGAGCAACCGGGAGGATGCGGAGGATTTGGTCCAGGATGTCTTCGTTAAAACATATAAATCTCTCAGCCAGTTCAAAGGGCATTCATCTTTCTACACTTGGGTGTACCGAATCGCCGTCAATCAGACGATCAATTTTCTCAAGAAGCGCAAACGCGGGCCGCAATTGAGTCTGGACGACATGGATAGCGCGGTGGAGCGCGATCCGGCCTATGTCGAACTGCGGGCGCGGGAATCGCCCTTCCGCGACGCCACGCTTTCGGAATTGCAAGGAAAATTGAACAAAGCCCTGCTCACCTTGTCTGAAAAACATAGAGCGGTAGTGGTTCTACATGACATTCAGGGCGTCCCCCACGACGAGATAGCAAAAATGATCGGGTGCTCACAGGGAACGGTGCGGTCGCGACTTTTCTACGCCCGGCAGCGACTGCAAACTGAACTGGCGGAGTATGCGCCATGAACTGCAAGCAGATCCAACTGGCATTGGTCGAACACGAGGACGGGGAGCGGCCGGATAGCATCCGGGAACACCTTTTCACCTGCGATGCGTGCCGCCAGGCGGCTGAGCGGGCGGACACCATTAAGAAGTTGATGGCGCTCAAGCGTTACGAGGTTCCCGATCCCGGTTTTCCCAGCCGTTCGCTGGATCGGATCTGCCGCCGAATCGAGAACTTGGAGGCGGAAAAGGAAACCGAAACCGTAACCCTGTGGGAACTCCTCTTGGGACCGCGCCCTGCATTTCGTCTGGCGCTGGCCGCCATTCTGCTAATCCTCTGGGGCATGAACTTCGCGCTCATTCCCAGCCGCCCGGAAATCAATCACCAACTGGTCGGCCCCAAAACCCGTCTTTCATTCGGCGCCCAACTGCTCGCAACGCGCTCCAATGCCACGCTTTCCCCCAACGCCCCGCAACTGGTCAACCATCCGTCCCCCACCAATAGCGGGCCGATACACATTGACTACGGCACCAAGGAATCCGTGCCGGTGAAATACGAGTATTGAAGCGGGGCTAATCACAACTTGAAGGTTGACCCGTTTTGGCGGCCCCAAGGCCCACGAGGGCGCTTCACTTCAAGCCAGCCGGGCCAGTAACTCTTCGAATTGCGGCAGGTTCAATGATTGCGCACCGTCGCTGAGGGCCTTCTCCGGCTCGGGATGCACCTCAACAATCAGCCCGTCCGCACCTACCGCGCGCGCACCCAGCGACAGAGGAATCACGAACTCGGACTTGCCGGCCGCATGACTCGGATCCACGATCATCGGCAGATGGCTAAGCCGCTTGACCGCCGGAATCGAGCCCAAGTCAAGCGTATTGCGCATGTGGTCCGCGAATGTCCGCACCCCGCGCTCGCACAAGATCACCCGGCCATTGCCGCCGGTTACAATGTATTCAGCCGCCATCAGCAGTTCCTCGATCGTGGCCGACATCCCGCGCTTAAGCAACACCGGTTTGGCGCTGCGGCCGGCCCGTCGCAGCAGGCTGAAGTTCTGCATATTGCGGGCGCCGATCTGAACGATATCCACCGCCGCCTCAACCGCATCGAAATTTTCGTGATCAATCGCTTCGGTCACGATGCCCAGCCCGAACTCGCGGCGCACCTCGGCCAGCAACCGCAGCGCCTCATCGCCCAGCCCCTGGAAGGCATAGGGCGAGGTGCGCGGCTTGAATGCCCCCCCGCGCAGCAATCGGACTCCGCGCCGCGCGAGGAACTCGGCCACGCGAAAAACCTGGTCGCGTGATTCCACCGAGCAAGGCCCGGCAATCAACGCGCAGCCGCTGCTGCCGCCAAAGCGCACACCGTTGACCTCAACCACGGTGTCGGTCGGATGGGTATCGCGGCTGACCAGCTTGTAAGGCTTCGTAACCCGGATGCACTCCAGCACCCCGGCCAGATTCTCCAACGGCTCCGGGTCAACCGGCCCGCGGTTGCCCAGCACGCAGACGGCGGTGCGCTCGGCGCCCGGCACCGGCTTGGGATCGAAACCCAGCGCCCGCACCTGATCCATCACCCGCCGGACCTGCTCGTCCGTCGCATCATGACGCATGACAATCAGCATGGCGGCCTTGAATACCAACGCGCGCCGGAGGTGTCAAACGCCAATCACGGCGCCCAGATCCACCAGACAAACAGGCTCGACGAAACCACCGCGGCGGCCGTGAATGGAATGCCCGCGCTCATGAATTCGCGGAAGGTGACCACGCGCCCCTGCTTGCGCAGCATGCCGATGGCCACCACATTGGCTGAGGCGCCGATCGGCGTAATATTCCCGCCAAGGCATGCGCCAATCAGCAGGCCGTACATCAGCAGCGGCACCGGCGCGCCCAGCGTGTCCGCGACCTTCTGCGTCACGGGAATCATCGCGAGCAGGTACGGCACGTTATCCACAAAGGCCGAGATGAAAACGGAAAAAAGCACAATCGCCACGAACGCGGCCAGCACGCTGGCCCCGAACCGGCTTGACAGCCAGTCCGCGATGACATCCATCCAGCCCGATTCGCTTAACGCGCCGACCACGATAAACACGCCGACCAGAAAGAACGTGGTATCCCAGTCCAATTCACGCAGGAGGCTGCGCGCGGAACCCCATCGGGCGACGGCTTTGAACCAGATCAACCCCGCCGCCGCCAAAGTCAGCGTCAGCGTGCCCGCCAGCCATTTGAAATCCGGGTCGAACACGGACGTGACGGAGAGGCCGCCGATCAGCGCCAGCATCAGGCCCGTCGGCATCCATGACACCACCTTCTCGACCGTAACCATCTCAATTGGCTCGCCATGCTCGCGCAACAGCCAGGCCGAGACCGCAAGCGCCGCCAGCGCTCCAACCTGCACGGCAAAAAAAATGCCGGGGCGGCCATGGTAAACGAAGAAATCGTTGAAATTCATTTTCATATAGCCGCCGAGAATCATGCTCGGCGGGTCGCCGATCAGGGTCGCCGTCCCCTGCAGGTTGGAACAGATGGCGATCAGGATCAGCAGGCGAACCGGCGCGATTTGCAGTTTCTCGGCCAGGCTCAACGCCACCGGCGCCACCAGCAACACCACGGCCACATTCTCGACGAACATGGATAACAACCCCGAAAGCGCGCAGACGGCCAGCATCGCGCCGCGCATCGTGCGGGTCTTGTCCACAAAGAACTCCGCCATGACCGCCGGCATGCGCGAACGCATGAACAGGTCCGCCAGAATCAACGTGCCGAAGAACAGGGCGATGACGTTCCAGTTAACCAGCCGGACCAGCGCGTCGCGCCAACCCACCGCGCCGGTCGCCAGCAGCAGGACTGCGCCGCCGCAGGCAACCCACGAACGGCGCCTGGGCAGCGCGATAAACAACGCGTAACAAAGGATGAAAATCGCCAGACTGATCCACGCGGCAGCGTTCATAAAGGCGGCGATTCTGCCGCAACCCCGCCGCCATTGCAAGTTCCCCTCTTATTCGGACTCGCCACCCCATCACCCCGCCATTAGCTCGACCGGGCGATGACTCCAGCTTGCAGGGCGGGGCGGCGTCCCGCGCCAGGATTGAAAAACAGTCTTGCTCTTTTTCCAATCATTGGAAAACTCAAGCCGACATGACCATTGGCGAGATGCTGCAAAAACGAACGCGCCCGCTGCTGTCCTTCGAGTTTTTTCCGCCGAAGGATGAAACGGGCGTGGAGTCGCTGAAACGGGCCGCGCAAAAACTGCTGGCCGCGCAGCCTGATTTCGTCACGGTCACCTACGGCGCCGGCGGTTCCACCCGGCAGCGAACCCTGGAAATCTGCGACACCCTCCGGCAAATGGGGTTCCGCGTGGTGATGCCGCATCTGACCTGCGTGGAAAATACACGGGGGGAGTTGGCCGGCATCGTGGATGACCTTTATCGGCGGGGCTATCGCAACATTATGACGCTGCGCGGCGATCCGCCAAAAGGCGCGACGCAGTTCCAGGTGGCCGCCGGCGGTCTGGCGCACGCCTCCGACCTGGTCGCGCTGATCAAGCAACACCATCCCGACATTGGGTGCGGCGTGGCCGGCTATCCCGAAAAACATCCCGAGGCTGACACGCTCGCGGCCGACATCCGCCATCTGAAGCTCAAAGTTGATGCCGGCGCGGACTTCATCACCACGCAACTGTTTTTTGAGAACCGATTCTACCTGGACTTTGTGGCGCGCTGCCGCGCGGCGGGAATTCATCAACCGATTGTCCCCGGCCTGCTGCCGGCCGTCTCGCTTGCGCAAGCCCAGCGAATGACCTCGCGCTGCCAGACCGCGCTGCCGGCCGCGCTGGCTGACGCGATGCAGGCGGCCGGCGGCGAGGGAGCCGCCGCCGAGCAGGTCGGCATCGAGTGGAGCGCGCGCCAGATCCGCGAGTTGCTTGAACGCGACGTCCCCGGCATCCACCTTTACGTTCTCAACCGTTCCAAGGCAGCGCTTTCCCCTGCCTTGCTGGATTGCTTCGCGCGGTTCCGAAAGCCATAAACTGATCGTGCACCGGCCCCTTATCAAGCCGACCGCGCGTTCTCCGCGGCCAGCCGCACGTTCCGCAGGAAACGCTGAAACCCGATCCGCGCCACCGGTGTGCCGCCATATCGCTTTATGAAATCCGCCTCGCGCCAGGCCAATGCGTCGGCCAGGCGTGGGGCCGCAAGGTCCGGATCATAATCCAAAAAGCGCCTTCGGGAGGGTTGGGATAATTTACGGGTCCACGGGCACGCCGTGAGGCACTCATTACAGCCAAATACCCACCGGCCCAGCCGCGGACGCAGATCAGGCGCGATTTCGCCTCGATGTTCAATCGTCAGATAGGCGATACACCGGCGGCAGTCCAGCGTATATGGCGCCGCCAAGGCGCCGGTGGGGCATACTTGCCGACACGCCTCGCAGTCGCCGCAAGGATCCGCCATGGTCGGCGGCGGGTCGTGATCCAGTTCCAAATCCAGCAGCAATTCCCCGAGCAACACATAGCTGCCCAGTTGCGGATGGATCAATTGCGTGTTCTTGCCACAGACACCCAAACCGGCCGACGCGGCCAAATCTTTTTCGAGAATCGGTCCGTTATCGGCAAACGCCATCCATTGCACCGGATGGCCGCACGCCGTCGTGATGCGGCCGGCGAGTTCGGCCAGCATGGGCCGCATGATGTCATGATAGTCGCGGCCCCAGGCATAACGGGCGACGCGACCGCGCGCGGGGTCATCCCAGATCGCGGCCGGCGGTTCCCGCGTGAAATAGGAGAGCGCCACCACCACCGCCGACCGAGCAGCGGGCATCACCCGCCGGGGATCGGCGCGCCGCTCCGGCGCGCGCGCCAACCAGCGCATGTCGGCGGCGTAGCCGGCATCCAACCAGCGCAGCCAGGCATCGGCATGCGGCGCCCGGGCAGCAGGCGCAAAACCGACCGCGTCGAATCCAAGGTCCAGCGCCAGGCGCCGGATGCTTTCCTGTAAATCCCGCATGACCGGGGGCTAACCCAAAAGCCAGGCACCCCTCTTGTGCGCCGGGCGCATCCGGCTCGGGGTCGTGCCAGCCGCCATGCGGCTACTTGCCCAACGCCTCGAGCGCGTCCAGGACATAAGGCATGTAAGTGAACGAGGGGCCGCCTTGCATCACCACGGCGACCGTCGCGGCCTCGATGATTTCCGCGCGCGTCGCGCCGGCGTCGAGGCATTTTTTCACGTGCAGGTTGATGCACGGCGCGCAGCGCACGGCCACGCCCAGCGCCAGCGCAATCAGCTCCTTGTGCTTCAGGGAGATCGCGCCATCCTTCATCACACCTGTAAAAAGGGCGTTGAAACCCTTGAGCATGTCCGGCGCCTGCGCCGTCAGTTGGCCCATATCCCGCTTGTATTTCTCAAAAAACAACTTTACATCGTCCGCCATATTGCCGCTCCTTTCGCCTGCATTTGACTGTTGAGATTAGCATAGATAGCCAGTGTGTCACGATACGATGAGTAATCCTTCTCTCCGGGGCTGCTGGAAGGCGCAGCCGTCAACGCCGAACTAATCGCCACAGGTTGTGACACCGCCATGTCGGTCGCTGCATCGAGCATAAACGACTGGACCTCGCCGATCGGCGTTCGAGTAATGACACCCGCCAAGGTTTTAACTACAAGCAAGCCGTCTTCAAACCCAAGAATCGTGCAGTCGCGCATGGTCCCAGTCGTTTTGAAATCAACGATGTCAGCCCTGATCGCAACGAACAACAAATTCATCATCAGTAGGATCGGGATCAGAACCCGCCAACGCATAGCATGTCTCCATTTTCGGGCCTGAAAGCATCGTGTATTCGGCGTTTCTTGACAAGCTGGTCTTCGGCATTCGCCTTTTTTCTTCAGCCGACGCAACGGGCCGGCCGCGGTTCATCTGGCGGCGCAGGCCAACGGCCGCCTGGCGCGCGGCGGTCGCGCCGCTAAAATTCGCGGACAAGCTGGCCGACGGGGCTCTGGCCGGTGAACGGCAGATCGCCGAACCAGGCGGACACCGCGGCCCGCTGGCTGTGGGCCGAAGAGGAATGCGCGTTGATGTAGTTCGGCAGGCCGCTGAACTGCCGCAGGTGGTAAGGCGAGCCGAACGAGGTGAACACCGCGCACGGATGATCCAGGTGGAACCCGTGCATGAACAGCCGGTTATGCACGCCGACCGAGCGCACCGTGTTCACTCCCCAGCAGGCCTTGAAATGGAAGTTCACGAACACCGCGTCAAACTGCGGCGCGATGTCATGGAACCCGTAGGCTGGATTCAGAAAATGTTCCACCGCGAACCCCCGCGCACGCAGCGCAGCGTCAACTTCCGTCAGTTCGCCGCTATCGGCGGTCAGCGTCACTGTCGCCACGCGGGCGCCGGGCTTCAAGCCCCGGACCGGCAACCGGCCGTTCACGTCGCGCACCCGGACCAGTGCGCGCTCCGCAATCGTACGGCTGGCGGCTTCAAATTCCCGCCGCTGATCCGGCGTCGGCCCCGGACCCTCAAACTCGCCGCGATGCAGGTTGAGCCGCGCCTTGAACTCCAGAACCCGGCGGGCCGCTTCGTCCACCCGCTCCGCCGGCAGCTCGCCGGAATCCGCGGCAGAGACCAGCAGGTAAAAATCCTCCGGCAGGCGCGGAAACAACAGCATATCGCAACCCGCGGTAATGCACTGGACCGTGCGCTCGCGGCGGTTCAGGTACCCCGAAACGCCGCCCATGCTCATGTCATCGGTAACCACCAGGCCCTGGAATCCCAGTTCGCGGCGCAGCAAATCGGTGATAATGCGCCGATTGACAGTGGCCGGCCGCAACGCGCCGCGTGCGTCCGTTTCCGGATCCCAGGCCGGCAGCGCGATATGCCCGGCCATCAGGCTCCAAACTCCCTGCGCGAAGGCGGCCGCGAACGGGCGAGCCGACACGGCTTTCCACTTTTCGAGCGGCAGGGAGTTCACGGTTGTCACCGTATGCTGATCGAAGTCGTCCACGCCATCGCCAGGAAAATGCTTAACGCACGCCGCCAGACCGTTTTCCTGCATCCCGCGTACAATCGCGCACACCAGCCGGGCCACGCGCTCCGGCCGGTCCCCCAGCGAGCGCGTGGCGGCGATTGGATTGTCGGGGTTGACGTTGACGTCGGCCACCGGCGCGAACGTCCAGTGGATGCCGGCGGCGCGCCCTTCAAGCGCCGCGGCCCGGCCCATCGCCAACGCCAGTCGCTCATCGTCCGCGGCGCCAAGCGCCAGCAAGTCCGGAAACTCGACGGCGCCCGTGACGATGTTGCCCGCGCCGCACTCCAGGTCAGCCGCGATCACCAGCGGCACGCGCGCGAGTTTTTGCAGACCGCGCGTGATCCGATGGTGTTCCGCGAGGGACTGCCCAAAAACAAACGCGCCCCCGAGCGGTATCTCCGACAACAGGGCGCTGACTTTCTCGAAGTTCCCCGGCCCCCAGGCGACGGGCAGCAGCAGTTGCGCAATCCGCTCGTTTCGCGATAGCGACCGGAAAACATGGTCAACCCAGTTTTGTTGTTCCGCGGACAAAATATTCATTGCCAGGCGTTCCCACTTTGTTAACGCAACCTTTTCTTCACCGGTGTAGCCGTCATCAATCGGGCGGGAGCGCCCGGCTAGCCCTTCAACCCCGTCATCGAGATGCCCTCGATGAAGGTCTTCTGGGTAAAGAAAAACAGGACAATCACCGGCAGAACGATCAGCGTGCTGGCGGCCATTAGGTAGTGCCATTCGGTGCCGCCGTGCTGGCTCTGGAAGAACTGCAGGCCGAGCGCGAGGGTAAAATCGCTTTGGTTCGTCAGATAGATCAGGGGGCCGAGGAAGTCGTTCCAAGTGCCCATGAACTGAAACAGCGCAACGACCATCAGGGCGGGCCGGCACAGCGGCAGGATGATCTGCCAGAAGATACGAAACTCGCTGCAGCCATCAATGCGCGCCGCGTCGGAAAGATCCTTCGGGATACCCAGAAAGAACTGCCGCAGCAGGAAGACGTTGAAGGCCCCAGCGCAGAACGAACCAACCCAAAGCGGCTTGAGCGTGCCGATCCAGCCCAACGCGCGGAACAGGGTATAAACCGGCACCATCACCACCGGAAACGGGATCATCATCGTCGCCAGCGCCAGCACGAAGACCTGGTTGCGGCCGCGCCATGGGATGCGCGCGAAGCCGTAGGCCGCCAGCGCGCTGGAAGCGACCGTCCCGATCACCGTCAGGAAACAGAGGATCAGCGTATTCCGCAGGTACTGCGGAAAATACTTCATCGCCTGGATCGCCTTAGAGAAATTGTTCCAGCGCGGCGCGGCCTTGCGCACCAACTGGTCCGGCGCAACGACATCCCAGTCGTCGGCCCCCGCCTCGGTCGTATCCGCGACCACGCGCACCCACGGCCGCGCCGCCGTGCCGGGAATCTCCTTGAGCACGGTCGCCGCCACCGCCACATCCCCGGCCGGACCCCGTGTAATGATTTTTCCATCCACCACCTGGTCGGGCAGCATGATCCGCTTCTCGCCCGTCGAGGTTATACGCACCAGCACGGAGGGGACGGTGATCTGATCGCCCTGCTTGACGGGCTTGAGCGTGGCGCCATCCTTCACGAACAATTGGTAAGGAATCCAAGTCGGCGGCATGGACATGGTCTGGTCAATCGGCTTGAGCGCGGTGACGATCATCCACAGCAACGGAACCAGGAAGATCGCCGAACCGGCGACCAGCAGCGCATAGATAATCAGGCGTCCGATAAATGATTTCATCGCCTCACTCCCCGGCGTAATAGATGTGTTTGCGGGTGCTCTTGGTCGCGATCCATGTCAAGCCGAGGATCAGCAGGAACAGCACCCAGGCCATCGCACAGGCGTATCCCATCTGGAGATAATTGAACGCATTATCGTAAATGTAGACCGCGTAGAACAGCGCCGAGCGATTCGGCCCGCCGCCGCCGAACATAATGTAAGGACCGGCAAAGACCTGCAGCGCGCCGATGATGCCCATGATCAGGTTGAAGTAGATTACCGGCGAGATCATCGGGATCGTGATATGCCAAAGTTTGTGCCAGGCGGTGGCGCCGTCAATGTCCGCCGACTCATACAACTCGCGCGAAACATCCTGCAACGCGGCCAGATAGATCACCACCGTGCCGCCGACGCCCCACAGCGAGGTCAGGATTAGCGAAGGCTTGGTCCAATTCTGGTCGGCCAGCCAGTTGGGCCCCTTGATACCCAACAATCCCAGCGCATAGTTGAGCAGGCCGAACTTGCCATTGAACAACCAGAGCCAGATCATCGCAATCGCCACCGCCGGCACCAAAGATGGCAGAAAGAAGAATGTCCGGAACGCGGGCCGGCCCCGGACCGAGTTATTCAACAGGACCGCGATCAACAGCGCCAGCACCAGGCACAGCGGCAGAGAGAAGGCGGCATAGTAGAAAGTATTGTAGAGCGACTTCCAGAACACGTTGTCCGTAACCATCTGCTGGTAGTTCAGCGTACCGATCCAGATCGGCTTGGAGAGCACGTCATAGTCGCAGAACGAGTAGTAGAGCGACATCCCCACCGGGTAGACGGTAAAAGCGAGAAAGCCAACGATCCACGGGCTGATGAAGGCCAGCCCCATGCCAAGTGTGCGCCATTCGCCGCGGGTCATTGTTCGCTCCATTGCTTCACGCGTTGTTCCTTCACCAGATCCCAGCGCGCCAATACGCGATCGAAGCGCGCCTGGACGCGCTGCTGCACCGTGTCCAGCGCCTTGGACGGCGACACCAGCAGCGAGAAGACCTGGCCATAGGCGACGTTCATCTCATCCTGGTACTCCGTCCAGACCACCAGCCGCGGCGTCGAGCGCGCGTTCGGACTCTTGGCCAGCCGGATAAAGGTCTCAATGTAGCGGTTGGGGTGTCGCTTGATAAAATCATCGCTCATCACCGCCAGCGGCGAGAACTTGCGCTGGCCGAGGCAAAGTTTTTCCATTGGCCCCTGCGAGTTGACATACTTGATGAACTCAAAGGCCTCCCGCGGATGCCGCGCGCCGCGCGGAATGCAAAGGATATCGCCTTCGGCGATGGTGACATCGGGGTATTTCTCGGGATCCCATGCCGGAAACGGGGCCGCGCCCCACTCCAGCGTCGGGGCATATTTATCAATGAAGTTGTAGAGCCAGACACCTTGCAGAACCATCGCGATCTGGCCGGCCAGGAAGGGATTCTGCGGCGATGAGAAGTTGCCGAAAGATGAGCCGAATGTGCGCATGTTCTCGAGCCCGTACTTTTTCGGATACGACTCGAACCAAGTCAGCGCCTGAACATTCTCCGGGCTGTTGGCCAGAATTTTGCGGTCGTGGTCCCAGATATCGCCGCCAAACCAGTAGCACCAGAGGGGGTTCCACCAACCCGGCTCGGCCGGGGAGAACCCCAATTGAACGATATCGAACTTGCGGGACTCCTTCTCGGCCGGCGTCAGGTCGGAATAGCGAACCCGTTCCTTTTTCCCATTACGTTCCACCGCCACAACGGTCAACTGTTCAGCCATTCGGTCCAGCTCGGCGATGCTCCGCGGCGGGCGCTCAGGATCCAGGCCGGCCTCGCGGAACATCTTCTTGTTCCAATGCAGCGCGAGCGAAGCCGGCGTGGATGGCAAGGCCCAGGTAAAGCCGTGATTGCGGCATATCTCCCAGTAAACTGGAATATAGCGGTCCTTGGTAATGCCGGCCTGCTCCAGCATTCGGTCCAACGGAGTGAGCGCGCCTTTCTCGGCGTAAGTATTGATGTTGAAACCCCAGAGGCCGGCAATGTCGGGCGGATTGCCGCCGGCTGTGGCCAGCATCATCTTGCGGTCAATCGTGCTAACCGTCAGACGCTCAACCCAAATGTTGGTTTGGGACTCGTTAAAGTCCTTGATGACCGCATCCATCGCCTCGCCTTCAAAACCAGTCCACTTTTCCCAGTAAGTGACGATGGTCCGCCCATCGGGCGTTTTATCGTCCGGCGCCTTTGTGCAACCGGTTACAATAAACAACACCACAATCACGACCACGGCGCAAAGCGCGCCGCGCATTGCCATGAAAATCCTCATCGGTCCCTCTTGATTGGGAAAAGCGTCTTTCTTATAGCCAGTCAGTCCGGGCGAAGCAAATGATATTCGCGCGGAAGTTGCCGGGGGGAGCAGGACGCATCCGTCAAAGCGCTATCCTTCCAAGGCCAACGGCGCCGCGGGAAAATAACGACCCTTGTCCCGGGCTTTTAGCCCGGATTTTTTTTGCTTTTCACCTTGCACTTGTCCGGTCTTGTCGCCATATTCCCCGCCTTTTTCAGCGGCAAGACGATACCGGATACATTTGAAAGGTGAAGTATGGCCAGGCAGATTCCATTATCCAAGGTGCGCAATATCGGCATCATGGCGCATATTGACGCAGGCAAGACGACCTGTAGCGAGCGCATTCTCTTTTACGCGGGCAAAACCCATAAACTGGGCGAGGTGCATGACGGGACAACCGTTCTGGACTGGATGCCCCAAGAGCGCGAGCGCGGCATTACGATCACATCCGCCGCCACCTCGCTGACCTGGCGCGACCACCAAATCTCACTGATTGATACCCCGGGACACGTGGACTTCACGGTCGAGGTGGAGCGCAGCTTGCGCGTGCTCGATGGCGCGATCGCGCTCTTTTGCGCGGTCGGCGGCGTGGAACCGCAATCGGAAAAAGTTTGGCACCAAAGCGAGAAATACAACGTCCCCAAGATTGCGTTTATTAACAAGATGGACCGCACCGGCGCCGATTTCTTCGGAGTTCTGGAGGAAATTCAGCGCGACCTGGGCGCAAACGCCGTGCCGGTCGTCGTCCCCATCGGCAAGGAGGAAGACTTCCGCGGGATCATTGACCTGGTGACGATGAAGGCGATCTACTACGACGACGAGAGTCGCGGCCAGAAATACCATGAGGAGGAAATCCCCGCCGACAAACTGGAGAAGGCCCGCAAATGGCGCGCGTTCCTGGTTGAGAAATGCGCCGAGCAGGATGACGCCCTGGTCGAGAAGTTCCTCGAGACCGGCGACCTGTCGGAGGCGGAAATCCTCTCCATCCTGCGGAAGGCGACGATCGCCCGGCGCGTGGTGCCCGTCTATTGCGGTTCCGCGTTCAAGAACAAAGGCATCCAGCGCGTGCTCGACGGCGTGATCCGCTGCCTGCCGGCCCCGGACGAAATCCCGCCAATTATTTGCGCCAAGGAGCCCGAAATCAACATCCGCACGCCGTCGGACGATGCTCCGTTCTGCGCGCTGGCTTTCAAGATCATGGCCGACAAGCACAGCGGCAAACTGACCTACATCCGGATTTATTCGGGCACGCTCAAGTCCGGCCAAATGGTGTACAACAGCACGCAGGATAAAATGCAGCGGGTGGGCCGCATCCTGCGGATGCACGCGAACCGGCAGGAGCAGTTGGAAGAGGCCTATGCCGGTGACATTGTCGCGGTAATCGGCCTGACCAACACCAAGACCGGCGATACGGTTTGTTCCCAAGAGCACCCGATCCATCTGGAGGCAATCGAGTTCCCGTCGCCTGTGGTTTCCATCAGCATCGCCCCCAGCTCGCAGGCTGACAACGAAAAGCTGGGCGAGGCGCTGCACCGGCTGTCGGACGAGGATCCGACTTTCGTGGTGGGCTTCGATCAGGAAACAAACGAGACGATCATTTCCGGGATGGGCGAACTGCACCTGGAAATCATCGTGGACCGGCTAAAGCGGGAATTCAATGTCGCGGCCATGGTGGGGCGGCCGGAGGTGGCCTACCGCGAGACCGGCACCGAGGCGGTGGACGGCGTTTACAAGCACATCAAACAAAGCGGCGGGCGCGGCCAGTATGCGCACGTTTGCCTCAAGCTCGAGCCGCTGCCGCCAGGCGGCGGCTTCGAGTTCGTCAACGATATCGTTGGCGGACGCATCCCGGCCAATTTTATTCCGGCGGTCGAGAAAGGCGTAATCAAGGCCATGCACGCCGGCCCCTATGCAGGCTACCCCGTGGTGGACATGCGCGTGACGCTATACGACGGTTCCTACCATGAGGTGGATTCGAACGACTTCGCGTTCCAGGAAGCCGGTCGCGCCGGATTCAAGGAGTTGTTCAGCAAGGCCAGCCCCGAGCTGCTGGAACCGATTATGTCGGTCGAAGTGGTTACGCCCGAAGAATTTATGGGCGCGGTATCCGGATCCATCTGCCAGCGTCGCGGCCGGATTGAAACAATGGAGAATAAAGGCGGTCAAAAAGTGATCTCCGGAATGGTGCCGCTGGCCGAAATGTTCGGCTACGCCAATTCACTGCGCTCGCTCACCCAGGGGCGCGCCTCCTTCACGATGCATTTCGAGCACTACGAGGCCGTGCCGTTCGCCTTGGCCGAGCAGATTGTCGAAAAACGCCGCAAGGAAAACAAAATCCGCTAGTCTGACTTTCGCACGGCGTCATAGGGAACAGCGGATTTACAGGAGTTTTTGTGTGAGCACCCCCAAAAGTCGGCCACACAAATCAGTTTGCCGCCCCGGGCGCGTCCAGTTGAGTCGTCCGGATTCGCGGGGACGGCCGCGCGGGAAGTTGCCAGCCGAGCTGGGATAATAACAAGGCTTGGGGCGCTTCCGATCCCACGTCCAAACGATCGCGCCGTTCTCATGCCGTACCGATTCCAGCCAGCGCCGGCGCATGGCGCATTCCTTCTGTCGCCGGCCGGCGCTGCGACAGAGCACATACACCTCATCGGATTCCGGCACCAACTGCACATCCACCTCGGCGGACGCCTGGCTCCAAGAGCCTGCGATCATTTTTTGCTCGCAGGCCTTTAGTTTCCGTTTTGGCGTTCCCACCAGATAGTGGGCGCCACGTGCCCGCAACCAAGCCAGGTTCTCTTCGCTGACAATCCCCCGGTCCAACACCCACAACCGCCGGGCCTTCCCATATTGCTGTTCGATGGCATCCAGGATCGCGGTGAGGGTGGTCCCATCCAACTGGTTGCCGGGAAACACTTCGTAGGTCAGCGGGAAGCCTTCCGGGGGTCACCACCAACGCCAGCACCACTTGGACACAGTCCGGCCGGTGGTCACGGGAGTAGCCCCGTCGGGCGGGGGAGACGTCGGCGGCTTCGCCCTCAAAGTACGTGCTGGTCAGGTTATATAACAAAAGGTCGAACGAGGCGTTGAACCAATCCTTCCAACGCCCGGCCAGGTGGGTTTCCAACGCCGGCTTGTGCGGCACGATCCGGTCCAGGGGTGGTTGTGGAACGAAAGGCCCGCAACGGCTTATTGATCCTTCACAATTACAGTGACAACTCGGCTTGAATCCAAAATGCTTTCAC
>CAZMXS010000039.1:0-44046 GCA_964570325.1 uncultured Verrucomicrobiota bacterium
GCAGGGCCGCCGCCGGCGGCGGCGCGGCAGACATCGTGGGCGCCCCATCCGGGGATGGCTGGGGATAGAAAGTTAGCTGGCTGTTATCGCGTTCCGTCATGGGAACAACCATTGCCAAAGACCAATTCCCGGTTTCCAAACGAACCACCGACCGGCACTATACCAGTCGTGCTCCCAAGCCCTCCGCATTACGAACACCTTGGATATAACACGATTACCCTGCCCCATTTACCTTTCACCCTTATTCCTCCGGCCGCACCCACAGCGTCACATAAGCGTTGGTACTCACCGGGCGCCGCCAGTTGGCGTCAAGATCGCATTCGCTGTCGGCGACCGCCACGACGTGCGCCGACCCAATGACCTCGCCGCCCGCTGCCGTGGGCGTGCCGGGTGCGTCGCCGGTTTTCTCGACCAGCTCGAAACGCATACCCGGCTGCACTCCGTTCAGGGCGCCCACGCCGGCGCGCAGGCGCGAGCCGGCCTGATGAAAGACGCGGGCGGCCTGCGGCCGGACTTCCAAAGCGCGCGTTTGGATCTGCGCCGCCAGCCGTTCGCTGACGGCCAGCACATCGCCATCCTGATCCGCTGTGGCGGGATACGATCCCAGCACGCGCGTGGTTTCCGTGTCCACCAGGCGCAGAAACAGGCGGCCGCCGTCCGCCTGCGGCACCCAGTCGCCCACCAGCAGCAGGCTGGCGGGCAGCAGGCGGCCGACCGCGGTGCGCGCGTCCGGCGCCGCGAGGTCGGACACGCCAAGGTTCATTTCGCGCAGGATATCCTGCAAGTTCTCGCGCTCCACCAGCACCAGGCCGCCCAGTCGCTCGAACGCCGCGCGCAATCCGATCCGGTACAGCAACGCCTGCGCCTCCGCGGCCGCGTCGCCGCCCACCGCCTGGGGCCCGAGACAAGCCAGAATACGCGGCGCGGCATAGCCGGGCGCCGGCGGACCCGGCACACGGCCCGCTCGCCGGGCCGCTTCGATCCGGCCAATCAACTGCCGCAGTTCCTCCTGATCCCGCGCGCGGCGGTCCTGGTCCACGTAGGCCGCCACGGCGCGCGCCAGCCCGTCCTCGGGACTGAGATTAAGGACGGCCCGCAGCAGATTCCGCGCCGCGTTCGTCGCGCCCTGGCTATTCATCAGCATCGCGTCGCCAAGCGCCTGATCGCGCGCCACGCCGCTCAACGCCGGTTCCGCGCCGCGGGTGGCGGCGGCGGCCGCGACGGCCGGCGCCGGCGCGGCCTCCGGCAGTGTCGCACCCGGCCGGAGGAACACAAATTCACCGCCGGCATGGGACGGCAACGCGAGCGGACCCATGCGCACCATCTGGCCGGCCAGCGTGCTGACCCGGTCACGCAGCGCCAGGCCCATCTCGGAGGCGGAGAAAACCGGACGGTCGCCATATTGCAGGTAGTTGAGCAGCACCGTCGCGAACACACTGTGTCCCGCGCCGTTGTCCAGCACCGGCTCGAGGTCACCGCTGCTGATCAGATAACGGGAGGGCTTGACCAGCGCGCGCCGGTACCAGCTCTGATCGGATTGGATCGGCGCCAGTTCATCGCCCCGGAACAGCGATCCCGCGTAACAGGAATCGGCCACGACCAGCACATGACGCGCCTCCGAGGCGCCGATGATCTTGGACAGCGTGGAGTTCCAGATCCAGTCCTCCTTGGGTTCGCGCGCGCCGTCCTTCTTGCGCGCATCGCACGGGATCCAGAACCCCTCGCCCAGTTTCGGGTCAAAAAAGCCATGACCCGCGAAGTAGATCAGCACCGCGTCATCCACGCCCAGACTCGCGAGGCCGTCGAGCGTCTGCATGATGGCCGCGCGCGTGGCCTGGCGGTCGAAAAGCCGCCGCACCTCAAAGTGGTACTGCCGTTCGAGAACATTGGCGACCGCCTCGGCATCCTGGCGCGCCGTGGACAATGGCTCCCAAGCCTGCGGCCGGCGGGCATCGTAGTCGTTAATGCCAATGACGATGGCGTGATAACGCGGAACCAGGTTGGTAAGCGTGGCGAACGGCGACCACTCCAAATCGCGGCCGCGCACCCAGCCGCGGTCCGCGGGCGCGGCCGTCTGGGCCGGCGCCGACGCCGCGCCGATGATGCAAATCGCCCCGATCGCGATGATGATCCTACCGCGCATAGACCAGATCCCCCGCCTTAATTTGTTCAGTCGCCCCGGCCGGCTGGATTATTCCCTCGCCGCTGGCGTTTTGCACGCGCTCAATCTTCAGTTCCACGGGTGTGGCGCCGCACTTGAGGATCGTCCCGGATGATGGCGCGGCCCCGTCCTCGCCAACCGGCCGGATCAGGAAGCGGGTGCCGGCGCGCACCCCGCTGTCCGCGCCGGCGTCAATAACCGCGGTTCCATCGCCGACGGACGCAATCCGCGCCGCGACCAGGGGAAAGGCCTGCTCGATTTTCAGCACCAGGCCGCCGACCTGGTAATCCAGCGCGGCGCCCATGGTCTCGGTGTAGACATCGCCGGTCCACAGGCGGCGGCCGTCGGCCGTATCCACCACGCGGGCGACCAGTGTCAGCCCGCCGCCGTTGGCCAGCACAGTGGTCAACAACACCAGCTCGGCCGGCAGCATCTTGCCCACCCGCAGGGCCGCGTCCCGGTCGGCCAGGTCGGACAGGCTCAACTCCTGCTCGCGCAGGATCAGGCCCCAGCCGGCCGCATCGCGCTCCAGCAGGCGGAAACGCGCCGGGGCGCGCATGATCTCCACCTCCAGGCCATTGCGGATCAATCCGGCCAGCGCAGTGTCCGGCGCGTTGGCCGGCGGCGGCACGCCAAGCCGCAAACGATATTCCTCGTCCAGGTATTCCGGAGCGCGGCGCACCACCACCAAGCGTTTCGCTATGGTATTGCCGGCGACATCGGCGGCCGCGACCACCAATTCATTGGTTCCCGCGTCCAGCGGTATGCGCCGGGCAAACCGTTTCTGCCGCGCCCCGCGCTCATCCGGCTGCAGCACGTCCTCGCCGTTGACCGTGATGGCCCCCAGCCCGCCGCCATCGCCGGCGACGCCGTCCAGATAGAACTCCTCATCAAAAACCACACTGAAGACCTCGCTGTTCAGCGTCAACGCGGGCTTGAGGCGATCGGCGGTTGGCTTGGGCGCGGCCGGCACATCCGGCGTGCCGGCGGCCGCGACGGCATAGGCGTCCAACGCCGGCCGGGCGGCCAACGTCGCCAGTTCGTTCGCCGCCACCAAGGTGCGGAAAACATTCCCCGCCGCGTCGCGCGCCTCGACCAGGGCGGGCCGATCCGCATCCAGTTCCAGATCCAGTTCGAGCCGCGACTGATCCGCGCGCCCCAGCCGGTCGCGGCCGTCCACTTTGACTTGCGCCAGCAGGTGATCGTCCACGCAGACGGCGGCGGCAATCCAGTGGCCGCGAACGCGGCGCACGTCCCGGATCAGCAGTTCGGGCGGCCGCCAGTCGGCAATCACAAGCCAATCTCGCGCCGTCTGCTGCCCGGCCAGATCGGTCGCGGCGACCGTGATCCGATTGGTTCCGGCCCGCAACGGGACCGCCGCGCGCAGCGGGAAGTCGCGCGAAGCCAATTCGATAAACTCGGGCCGGCCGGCAATGGTGACGGCCCGCACATAGCCTTCCGCCGCGACCGCGCCCGACAGATGGCAGGTCCGAAGCCGCGTGTAGCCGCCGGTGTCCGGATCAAACCGAATCGCCGGCGGCGGCGCGCCGGCGGCGGTGACCTGCCGGGCGCGCGCCAGGTTCAGGTAATGCCGCGCCCGGCCGGAAGGCTCCTGCTCCAGAGAAAGCTCAAGATAGCGGATCGCGGCCGGTGTTTCATCGAGGTGGTAAAGACAGACCCCCAGTTCGCGGTGCGGGAAGTAACCTTCGACGAAATGGAGGCCATAGGTCCGGGCTCGCCACATGTCCCGGGGATAGCCAAACCGCGCGCCGGGGCGCAGGCCGAGGGCCGACTCAAAGTCCGCGCGCGCCGCCGCATAGTCGCCGCGAGCCAGCCGCGCGCTGCCGCGCGCGTAATAATTCCACCAGTTGTGATGATAGAGAACATCGGCGGAACCCGCGCCCTCGTCGGGCGTGGTCCGACAGCTCATGGCCGCGGCCAGCAAACCGGCCGCGGCCAGATGCGTCATCAGCCCGTGTTTCATTGCCCGGTTGCGGATCGGCCCAGTTCGGCGACAATCGTCCCGGCGAAATCATCCACCTGCTCGCGAAAGGCCTGGCGCCCCTGAAAATAACGCGCCCACTCCCGCGCGGGTGCGCCGCCACCGGCGCGCATGGCGACAACCTGCACGCTGAAATTGCCATTGGCCAGCTCTTGGAATCGAGCGCCCAGACGCCACTGGCCGCGACGGTCGGAATGCGCGGCCCAACGTTCCGCAACGGCCTTTTGCAGCGCCGCCTGGAACATCTTCATTTGCGCCGAAGTATAGTATGGCGGCGGCGCCTCCCCGCCGCGCACCGCCGGGCCAACGAATTGCGGCGGCGCCCATTCCAACGCCGCCGCCGGATAGTAGGCGTGCAGACCAACCACGATCAGCAGGCCGGCCGCCAGCGCCAGCACCGCGCTCCACGCCGCGCGGGGGCGGCGTGTGACAAAAGCCGACAGGCTTCGCAGGAGCGGGAATGAAAGGAGAATCCCGGCGGGTTCGCCCCCTGCCTCCGGGGTCCCGGCCGTGGACTGCTCAAGCGCCTGCCAAACCTGTCCCTCAAGCTGTTCGGCGGTCAGGTCTATGCGCGGCATCAGCTCGCGCAGCCGACCGTCCAGACGCCGGATCATCATGGCCTCGTCGCGCAGCCGGGGGTTCCGGGCCAATTCTGCCTCGAATTGCGCCCGCTCGGTGGAATTCAGCTCGCCGTGCGCATAAGCCCAGATTTTTGCTTCGTCGTTCATGATCCAGTCCCGCCACCCTTTTAGTCGTATGAGTCGAGCAAAACTTCCCCGGCGGCAGGGCTTTTTTCGATCATTTCCCTCAATTTATTGAGGCATTTTGACAAGCGCGAGCCGACGGTATTAATGGACAAACCCAGTTCATCCGCCATTTCCTTGTAGGATTTTCCGTCCAGGTAAAAGCGCCGGATAGCTTCCCGGCAGGTGGCATCAAGCCCGCCGAGAATGTCGCGCAGCACCCGGGCGCGCTCATGCAGGATGATTTCGCGCACCGGATCCCATTCCCGGCCGGCGGCGTAGTCGCGCCGGAAGACGCTGGTGGAGGAATCGTCGGACATTTCCTGCATGGGCACGAAATGCTGGCGGCGCCGGTACTGGCGGCGGACCTCGTCAATGCAGCGGCGGATACAGACTTTCTTGATGAAATGCAGGAGACTGGATTCCGCCGTAAGCCGGTCCGCCGCCTTGACCAGCTCGGTCCGAACCTGTTGGGCGACCTCCTGCTGCACGGTCTCGTTGAAACACCACTTGGACCAGCCGACCACGGCACGGATCAGCGCGTCATGCTCCCGCAAGACTGCGTCCCACGCCCCCGGATCACCGGCTTGAAGCTGCCGCAGAATATCCGCCTTGATCGGCATGCCACATTCTCCCAGGGCCAAAGTAACAAAAAGATCGCGCCCGTAACAAGTAATTGCGCCTGGTCGCCGACCCGCGGCCGGCGCATCCGAACCCGGGCTCGCCTTTTCCACCCCCCGCCCCGGTCACATTCCGATGGACAATCGTCACTCCCGAGATACCCGGCGCGCCGGCGCAAAACGCGCCGCATGCCCGCCGGCGTCGCCAAAAATAAGCCTTATACTTTGCTTGACAAAGTGCTTTGCTTGGCGTATCCATAGTGTTTGAAATGATTGCCCACCACATTCATGACGCGCTGGCGCAGGTCCGCGCCTTGCAGGAGCTGATCCTGGAGAAACGGATTTTCCGAGGCTACTCGGGCCGGGCGCGGATCGCATCGGGCGCGCTGGCGCTGGCCGCCGCCGGGATGCTGGCATGCGGCGGCGTTCCGCCGTCAGCGCGCGCCCACCTCCTGGTCTGGGGCATGGTGCTGGCCGCCGCGCTCCTGCTGAATTATGGCGCCCTCGCCTACTCCTTTTGCTTTGACCCTGCGTTCCAGCGCAATCCGCGCCTGCTCAAGCCGGCGGCGGACGCCGTGCCGCCGCTGCTGGTCGGCGGCGGGCTCTCGATTGCGCTGATCGCGGCCGGCCAGTGGAACCTGCTCTTCGGAACCTGGATGGGGCTTTACGGCCTGGCGCACACCGCCTGCCGCCATTCCCTGCCCGCCGGCAACTATGCGGTCGGCCTGTACTACCTGGCAGCCGGGGCGATCTGCCTGCTGGCGCCGGGCGTTTCGTTCCTGAATCCCTGGCCGATGGGAATCGTCTTCTGCGCCGGCGAGCTGGCCGGCGGCCTGATCCTGATCGTAACCCGGGACCGCGTGCTGGCCCCGCCCGGAGCGGCAACATGACCACCGAAAACGGCAATCCCTACGAGGCGCTCGAACGCATTTTTCACGAGCCCAACCGCCTTGCAATCATGTCGGCCCTGTGCGCCGCACCCGGCCGCGCAGGCCTGACCTTCAACGAGCTCAAGGCGGCCTGCGCGCTGACCGACGGCAATCTCAATCGCCACTTGAAGGCGCTCGAGGACGCCGGCGCGGTCCGGATTGAAAAAGCCTTCGTCCGCGCAAAACCGCGCACCACGATCCGCCTTTCGGCGCGCGGGCTGGATCGCTTCAGCGAATACCTGGCCGCGTTGGATGAAGTCCTGGTCAAGGCCCGCCAGGCCCTACCCCATGAAAATCGCCGCTGCGCCCCCACCCTGAGCCGCGTAGTCCGCGTCTAAACCCAAGGAGAACCGAAACCGGATGAAGAAACCCAAGCCCGATATCCGCTGGCATTATACTCTGCAATGCAGAGCGCTTTGCGCTGAAATCGCGCGGTGCCGGCTCGAACCCCGCAAACGAGGAGGAACACATGGACCCCCGCACCGCGCCCGCGGCCAATCCACCCGGGCCTGACCCCGCGCCGTCATCGCCGCCGCCCCCGTCCGGGCGCGCGCGCGCCGCCTGGGGCCTGGCCGCCGGCCTGCTCCTCGGCCTGCCGCTGCTGGGTTTGTGGCGGGCGGGTTTGCCGCTGGCCCCCCACCTGCGCTTCCCGCCTATTCCGCGCGTGGCCGAGCCGCCCGGCTTCTCATGGCCGGCGTTTGCCCTGTTCGCCGTACTGGGGTTGGCCTTGTTATGGCCGGTGCTGGGCCACGCGGCGCGGAACTGGCAGCGGCGCCCACCCGCGGGACGCTTCACCTGGTGGGGCTGGGCGGCGGTTGCGTGGACGGCCGTGAGCTGGTGGGTGGCTTGGAACCGCCACGCCTGGCTCGCCGCCTGGCCGGCATCGTCCTTCACCGCGCTCTGGCTGGGTTACATCGTCACCGTCAATGCCCTGACGTTCCGGCGCGCAGGCCGCTGCCTGATGCTGGAGCGGCCCGGCTATTTCCTGGCGCTTTTTCCGGCCAGCGCGGCGTTCTGGTGGTTCTTTGAGTACCTCAACCGGTTCGTCGAAAATTGGCATTACATCGGCGCGGAAGACATGTCTCCGGCGCGCTATTTCCTGACCGCGACCCTGCCGTTTGCCACCGTCCTGCCGGCGGTTTTGAGCACCCGCGCCTGGCTCGAAACTCATCTCGCGCCAATCGTCGCCCGACCGGCGATGGGCATACCGGGATGGAGTATGCCGGCCGCTTGGGCCGCGATTGGTATTTCCGTCTTCGGCCTGGCCGGGATCGGAGTCTGGCCCGATCGGCTGTTCCCGCTGCTATGGGTCACGCCGCCGTTGCTGGTTTTGGCGCTGCGCGTCGCGGCGGGCGACACCCGGGCGCGGCCGTATCTCTCCGCCGCCGGGCTGCAGCAGATCGAACGGTTGGCGCTGGCGGCGCTGATCTGCGGCTTTTTCTGGGAGTTGTGGAATTTCAACAGTTCGCCGAAGTGGGTATATACGGTGCCGTACGTCGGCCGTTTCCGAATCTTCGAGATGCCGGTGGTGGGCTACGCCGGCTACCTGCCCTTCGGATTGGAATGCGGTCTGGCCGCGGAGTTGGTGGCCGAGTGGTTCGCGCGCCGTCCGCGGGCGAAAGCCGCGGCCGATGCGAATTAAACCGAGCGCGCAGCCAACCCACGGCCCATGCGGCGCGCTCCAGTTGAAACTCCGGCGGCGGGATGACCATCCAGATCGCGCCCATTCGGCGCCGGCTTTTGAGGCGCGCGCACGCGGGCCGCTTATCCCCATTTACGCCTTAACAGATGTAAAGCGTTTTACTACATTAACCGGTAGAGGGAGCCTTCCATCTTGAAAACGAAAGACCTGTTCCGTTTGGCGCTGTTGGCCGGACTGTTCGGCGCCGGCGCGCCCGTTCTCGCCGGCGAAGCCATCCTGCAGTATTTCAACACGTCCTGGGCCGAGATTACCCGGCGCATCCCCGAACTCGCGGAGACCGGCTATGACGCACTGTGGCTGCCGCCGCCGACCAAGGCCGCCGGCGGCGCGTATTCCGTCGGCTACGATCCCTACGACCGGTTCGATCTCGGCGACCGCGACCAGTGCGGCACCATCGCCACCCGTTACGGCACGGCAACCGAGTTGTTGCAGTTGGTGCGGACCGCTCACCGGTTTGGCCTGCGGGTGTATTTTGACAACGTCATGGCGCACGACGGCGGCCCGTGGCCGTCCGGCGCGCCCGGCACGCTCGGACCCACGGGCATGGTTCCTGAAGACTACCATCTGATCCGGACCTCGGGGACCACCTACTCCAGCCCGCCCAGTCCGCCGACCAATCCGAACGAATGGGAGACGCTGAACCGGACCTGGTTCGGCGCAGATATCGCGCAGGAGAGCCCGAACGATAGTTTTGGATACACCGAGGGGGACGATTATCCGAAATGGATCGGCGTCCGGCACCCGAACAATCCCGAGTTCTATCTCGACACCGATTTGCCGATCACGGTCGTCCACGGCGGCAGCACCACCACCGTCTATACTTTCGCCAACAAGGAACCCTGGGCGGACGCCGGCTACACCAACAACTCCGGCGTCTTCGTCAGCAACGCCGTCGGCAATGGCCGATTTGACTGGCAGGACACCAACGCCAACGGCCAGCACAACGCCGGCGAGCCGTGCGAGTCGTTTACCGACACCGGCCTCGACCCGTCGCGCGCCGACCGGCG
This sequence comes from uncultured Verrucomicrobiota bacterium, assembly GCA_964570325.1. GTDB lineage: Bacteria > Verrucomicrobiota > Kiritimatiellia > CAIQIC01 > CAZMXS01 > CAZMXS01. The sequence continues at coordinate 9,165 of CAZMXS010000039.1, forward strand.
CACCGCCGCCTGGGGCTACGGCGATGGCGTGTACAACATGGGCAACCCGGTCGCCGAGGATGTCAATTCCCTACTGTTCCGATCGGTCCGGCGATTTCTCGATCTGACCCGGTGCGACGGCTTCCGGCTCGACGCCGTCAAGCACGTGCCCGCCTATTTCTTCGGCAAAATGGATGAGCCGAAGGATAGCTACAACTGGGGCTTCGGCGGGCAGATCCAGGAGCAGTTCAACATCAGCCGCGGCTTCAGCGACTGGGACAACCACCGCGACACGGTATTCAACAACGTCCAAGCGCGGGATGACGCGATGCTTTTTGGCGAACACATGGGCGAGCCACCGTCCAAATCATCCTACGTCGCCGCCGGCATGCGCCTGGCGGACGACGGCTATCTCAACGCGGTCAAGGGCAACATCGGCAACAACCTGGAGGGCATGGACAATCCCTACTACGGCGTCTCCACGCCGGGCGACCGGGTGATCTATCTGATGAGCCACGACAACAATTACATCTGGGGCGGCGACCGCGAGCAGGCCTACGCCGTCACGCTGACCCGCGAAGGGCTGCCGATCATCTACACCGACGGCTACAACCAGAGCGGCGCGCCCGACTGGTTCCCCAAGCCGGCGGAAGTTCCGTTCCTCGGCCAGTTTGGTTCCTCGTACCTCCCGAACCTGCTCGACATCAACCGGCATTTCGGCTGGGGCTACCAGTCCAGCCGTTGGAGCGCCTGGGATTATACGTCCTGGGCCCGTTACGACCCCGACTGCGGCGCCAATGACCACGGCGTAACGATGGTTTTCATGCTGGCGAAGAACTACATCAGCGGCTGGCCGCTGTGCAATATTGACGCGATGTTTCCGGAGGGCGCACGCCTGGTGAACTACGCTTATCACGGCGGCGCGTTTTGGGCCAAGGTGGTCGGCGGCAAGCTGAAAAACATGGACGGCAGCAGCATCTATGTCCCGCCCGGTCAGTATTTTGTCTTCTCCTGGCGCACGCCCCAGATGCCGCTGGTCTGGGGCGAGGGGCTCCAGCAGGAAATGCAGCCGATCACGATCTACGAAAACGGGGTCAAAGCCGGAACGATGACCTGTGTCCGCACGGACGGCCGCAACGGCGATCCCGCCTTCAATCCCTACGGATTGCCCGACACCAACACCAGCGATTACAGCTACAGCATCACGCTCCCGCGCGTTACCTCCGCCACCAACCTGGCGTTTTACGCGCGCGCGGACGGCTCGGCCGAGAATATCCTGATGAAGCTCGACGGCGGCATAGACTTGAACTCGCAGCTCGACATTGTCTCACAGACTCCTGGCACGCGCGACAACCCGCCCGCGCTGAGCCAGGACCGTTTCCTGGGCTACGAGCAGATGAAGTATGTCCGACGCGTCGCCGAGAAGTTCGCGGCGCAGAATGTCGCGCGCAACATCATCGGCTCCATGGGCGCGGAAACCTATCTCGCCACCATCGGCGCCGCCGGCTTCACGGCGGTCCCCGGCAGCGGAACCAACACCACCCGCGGCACCGCGGCATGGGTCTATCATGAGCCAACCAATCAGACCGATGGCGCCGTTACGCAGTTCAACCCCCTGCCCCAATTCGCCGCGGGCGCGCCGGTGGATGTCTGGGTCAAGGTCGGCTATCAATTCCTGGCCGACAAGGTTTACTTGTACTACACCACGAATGGGACCAACCCCGAAGGCAGCGGCGGCTTCGGCAAGGGCGACACTAAAGTGGTGGAGATCGGCTGGGACCATAACGGCGCGCACGACGGCACCGGCGTGCCGGACTGGTGGAAAGGCACCCTGCCGGCCATGCCCGCCGGCACCACGCTGCGCTACAAGATCGGCGTCTACGACGATAACGCGCCCAGCCGGTTCCCGTGGAGTGACGAGGATATCGCCATCCGCTATCGGATGGAGACGCTGTTCGCGATCACCAACTTCAACGCAGCCGCCATCCCCTTCTATCCGGACAATGATTGGGGCTCGATGCAAACCGGACTCGACGAAGGCTATCATATTCTGCGCACCAAGTGCATTCTGGGCCGCGCCTCCGGCGATACGCCCATCTACCGCCAGTTCAACCAAACCTTCTACTACGATATCCAGGCGCCCACCGGCCGGATCGTGACGCCAGCCGCTGACGGAACCGCGCTGACCGGATCGAGCGCGCGCGTGACCGCCCGCTCCGACATAACCGTCGAGGAAGCCTGGTATCGAATTGACGACAGCGATCCCGCCAACGACGACTCCGCCACTGGCGTCAACAACGGCAATAACGCCTGGGTCAAGGCCATCGCGAGCGCCGTGCCCTCACCCCTGCCGCGCGGCGCGAACGAAAAGGAATGGAGTTTCAACTATGTCAACCTCCCGACCAACGGGGCCGCCACCATCTCGATCCGCCTGCGCGAGGTGACCTCGGCCACCAACATGGCGTTGAGCGACACCGCCGGCCACTTCACCACGCTCCAGCGGACCGTGGCCACTGGCGGCAACAGTGTCCGGCTCTTTATTCACAGTCCGTCGGCCGACGGCGCAACGGTGGGCGTGGGCTCGAACCTGGTCGCCTACTTCAGCCAGTCGCTCACCAACGGCTTGACGGACGCCCAGCTCCGGACCTGCTTCACCGTCTCGCTGAATGGCGTGGCGCAGTCGAATCAGCTCTACACCATCCTCCACGATGTCACGGCTTATGACCACGCGTTGAGTTTCACGCTGCCCAACTTGTACAATGGCCAGCCGGCCTATCAACACACGCTGGCGGTGGCCTTTGAGCGCGGCGGATATCCCAGCCTGAACGCGCAGCGCATGGTCTACGCCGCGGTCAACGACGACAGCAACGGCGATGGCATCCCCGATTTCTGGGAACGCCAGTGGAATGTGCCGGTCGGCAGCATCGCGCCGAACATGGATTCGGATGGCGATGGCTACCTCAACATTCGTGAATATATCGCCAACACTAATCCGTTCGACTCCAATGACTACTTGTATATCCAAACGGCATGGCTGATGACGAACCGTCACATCGGACTGCTGTTCGATGGCAAATCCAACCGTTACTACTATGTCTGGTACACGGAAGACCTTCGGCAGCAGCGAGACGCCTGGCACCTGGCCACGCCGCTGACGGAGCCGATCGAGGGTCTGGGCCGCACCAACGAATTCACCGACATCACCCTCAACCGGACCAATCGGTATTACCAAGTCGAGGTCCGATTGCCGTAAGCCGGCCGGCTGGCGGCCCCGATATGGCGGCCTGACGGCCGGCTACGGCCCCGGCGCTTGCAGCTTCCGCAGTTCCGATGGCGCCAGCGCATCGAAATCAAAGTTGTCGAACACGTGGAAATCCGTGTTGATCCTGGGCGGTTCCCGAACAAAGACGACCCCGCGAATACTGGCCTTTTCCGTGTCCGGCGGCGCGATCATATTGGTGATCGTGGTCAGCGTGAAATCCTGGTCGTTGGTAACGCCGGGCGACCGGTACTGAGCCAGCACCGCGCCTTTCTTGTCCAGGAACTGGACTTCGAGGAAGGATTCGGAGCTTTCCACGCAGACGCCGCGGATATAAGTCTTGGCATTGTAACCGCGGCCCGGCGACGCCTTGACCTCTTGGTAAATCAGCCGGAATTCGTCGCCGGCGTCGTTCGTAAAAATGTCGGTCACGACGCCGTACATGCCGCGGCGCTGGTCGGCCTTCCACGTGCTGATGCGCCAATTGGCCCCCGCAACGTTCCAGCCCTGCCAGGTACCGGTCTCAAAGCTGGGGTTGACCAGCTTGGCGGCCAGGACCGGCCACGCGGCCAGCATCAACCATAGGATCGTAATTCCCGATTTCTTCACTGCGCACTCCCGCATTGCGCCCGTCGCCGCGCCGCCAACTGCCTTGGCTCCGGAACCAGTTCCGGGACATGCTCACGTGGCGTTCGGTTCACAGCCCAATCTCCAGTCGAGAGCCCGGCATTCCCGCAGAGACAATATGCCGCCACATGGATCACATTGACACCGCCGCAAGCGCTATCGGTCAATCTGCCGGGGTGCGTCCCCATTCAAGGCGCACCATACCATCGCCGGGCAAACGGCTCAAGGTTTCTTGTCTTTCCACGCAGATGACTTGTGCGCCGCCGCGCAAACGGCGGGGAACATGGAGGAATAAAACGGGCTGGCCTAACGACTAGAATCTCGGCTTAATATAATAATGTGACGGGTCCATACTGACTTTGCGGGGTCAACGGATGGAACGGATGGGGTATTGGCGCATGCCACGGCCGGCCATCAGCGTGGTCGTTGCGGCGCTTTGGTTGCCGGGGGCGGCGTGCGCCGAGCTCCTGACAATCAGCACGCCAGGCGGCGATGTGCAGGTGGAGATCACCCATGTCGGGCCGGACGGCAGTCTCGTTGCTCCGGCCCCGCCGGCTTCCGAGTTTCGTCCGCCTTCCATTTTCGCCACGCCGGTTCCGGCGGGTTCCGGCGCGCGCGCGCTGGGGCTGGCGGGCGCGTTTACAGCGGTCGCGGACGACGCCACCGCCGCCTCCTGGAACCCGGCCGGCCTGATTCAGCTCGAGCGGCCGGAGGCGTCCCTGATGCTGCGCGGCGCGTATATCCGGCAAAACCACAAGTCCGGCTCCAATTCCTTCCGGGCCGGCGACGACCGCTTCCAGCAGATCAGCCTCAACTACTTCAGCGCCGCGCTGCCGTTCCGGCTAGCCGACCGCAATCTGGTCTTCGCGATCAACTACCAGGAGGCGTTCGATTTCAACCAGCGATTCAGCGCCACCGGCCTGAACAGCGGCTCATCCGCCGCCGGCGCCGGGCGCTCCGGCACATTTGAAGGCGTCACCACCACCAATTACAACGACGGCACGATCGTAATGACGGTCAACGCCTACCTGACCACGCGCTACCGCAGCGTGCTCAACGAGGTGCTGGCCCAGGATCTGGTCAGTTCCATTGACTTCGAGCAGCAGGGTATCATTGACGCCGGAACCCCCGCGCTCGCGGTCGAGATCCTGCCCGGCCTCTCCGCCGGCGCCGCGCTCAACCTCTACCAGGACAGTTGGCTGCCCGGCGGCAGCATCAAATCCACCACCCGGGCGGAGTACTCCGGGCTTTCCTGCGCGGCCTCCGCAATCACCGATCAACGAACCACGGAAGGCACATACGACTACAGCGGGCGCTGGTATTTTTATGACGGCCCGGTTTACACCAACCTCCCCTTCTCCGGCCGTGGCGTCGTCCAGCCGTTCTCCGGGACAACCGTCTCTCGCCGGCGCGGCAATGTGTTCGTGGACGGCGTTTATGAGGAATACAACGAGTTCAAGGATCTGTACGGATTCAATGCCACCTTCGGCGTGCTCTGGTCCGTGAACCGCTATCTCAGCCTCGGCGCGACGCTGGACCTGCCCTGGACCGCGTACGCGACTCAGCGCAAGACGATTCGCAACCGGGTAACCACCTATACGGCGGACCGGCGCCAGGTGCTGGATTATTCCGACACGCAGCAGACGACATCCAAGGATGTCGAGTTCGATTTTCCACTGTACTGGGCGGTCGGCAGCGTGATCCGGATCACGGACAAGTTATACACTTCGCTCGACTTAAGCCAGACGCGCTGGTCGGATTACGCCTACCAAGCTGACGGCGAGCCGCGGCTCAACCCGTTGGACGGAACGCCGCATGGCGAACACCGGATTGACGACTGCTGGAGCGCGCGCTGGGGCGCCGAATATCTGGTGGTCTTCTCGAAAACCGAGGTGCCGCTGCGCGGCGGCCTGATCTGGGAGCAGCGTCCAGCCATCGGCGACCCCGATAATTATTACGGGTTCAGTCTCGGTTCCGGTGTGTCAATCGGCAAGGATCCGGGTAAACTCATCATTGATGTCGCCTATAATTTCATGTGGGCCAATAATGCGATGCAAAGCCTGGTGCCCAGCCACCCGGAGCTTTCAACCGACGTCCGGGAACATCAGGTGTTCGTGAGTTGCATCAAGCATTTTTAAGGGGACGAAGCGGGTCATGACGATCAAGCCACAGTGGATGGTGAGCCGCCGGCGCGCCGGGAACTCCGGTCATTCCCTTGCATCCCTGGGCAGCTGCCTGCTGGTGTTGCTCAACGGCTACTTGTTCCCTCCGGCCGAAGCCCACGCGGACGATTCGGATAGCCCGGAACTAGCCCGGGTAAAAGTACAGGCGCTCGCGGCCGAACGGAATGGTCTGCCGGAAGAAGCCGCGCGTGCGTACGAGCAAATCGCCAGTCTGGACCCGACGCAACAGGCCGCGATTGCCCGTCGCCTCGCCTCATTGTACGCGGAGTTGAAACGTCCCGACGATGCACTGCGCTGGGCGCGACAAGCCATGGTCGGCAACCCGGAACCGCAGGCTTACCTGGCCGGCATTTATGCCGAGTTGGGCGACTCCGACCGCGCGATTGCCATTCTCCGGGAGGAAATTGCGCGCCAAGCCGAACCGGGCCGGGCGCTGATCACCCTCCACTGGCAACTGGCGGAACTTTATGAGCAGCGGGGCAATACGATGGAGGCCGAGCGCGTCCTGCAAAATGCGTTGGAACTGGCGCGCGGCCGGCCGGAAGAGAAAGCAACGCGCACGCGGTTGGAACAAATCCAAGCCAACGGCGGAGGCACGCCATGAAACGCTGGCTATGCGCGCTGGGCCTGCTGGCTATGCCCGCCTGGGCGGCCACGCGCTGCGTGGCGCCGGATGGCCGGCACATTCCGCCGTTTACCACCTGGGTCGGCGCGGCCACCACGATCCAGGCGGCCATTGATATCGCCGCGCCCGGCGACTTGATCCTGGTCAGCAATGGCGTGTACGCGGCCGGCGGCCGGGCGGCGGCCGGCCTTTTGTCCAATCGCGCGGCCATCACCAGCCGGCTGACCGTGGCCAGCGTCAATGGGCCGGATGTCACGATTATCCTCGGGCAGGGGCCGGTCGGACCGGCCGCCATGCGTTGCGCATTTGTCGGCAGCAACGCGGTCCTGGCCGGCTTCACACTGGCGGACGGCGCGACGCGCGACGACGCCGGGCCATTGGAGGATCAAAACGGCGGCGGCGCCTATTGTCAGCCGGGTGGCATCATTTCCAACTGTGTCATCCGCCACAACACCGCCTTCCAGTATGGCGGCGGCGTATTCGCCGGCCGGCTGTTCGACACGACCTTGCTCGACAACAACGCCGCTTACGGCGGCGGCGCGCTTTACGCTTCCGGATCCTGCTGTGTCCTGGCGGGCAACGGCGCCACCGAGGCCGGTGGCGGCGTTTACGGCGGCTATTTCGCGGACAGCGCCTTGAACGGTAACTGGGCGGGGACCGGTGGCGCCGCCGCGGAAGCCGAGCTCGACCGCTGCGCGCTTGTCGGCAATTTCGCCCCGTTCGGCGGCGGCGCCTACGGCGGCACATTGGTCGGTTGCGATGTTCGCGAGAATTATGCGTGGTTTGGCGGCGGCCTGCTGTTCGGCCAGGCCATTGACTGCGTCCTGGCCGGCAATCTGGCGCAGACGAACGGCGGCGGCGCGGCCTATTCAACCAACCTGTTGCGCTGTGCGCTGTTGGATAACGACGCCGGCGAGTTCGGCGGCGGCGCTTACAATTGCCTGGTCGCCCGGTGCCTCTTCTCCAACAACAACGCGCGGGCCGGCGGCGGCGCGGCGTTCGGGTCCGGCGCAAAGTGCGTCATCCGCGACAACCGGGCGAACGAATCGGCGGGCGGCGTCGCCGGCGGCGCATTCACCAACTGCATGATCTTCGGCAACCGCGCCGTCTTCGGCGGGGGGGCATCCCAGAGCCGACTGGAATGCTGCACCGTAGTGGACAACCTGGCGCTGGACTTCGCCGGCGGCCTCATGCGCGGGCAGACGCGCAACAGCATCGTCTACTACAATCGCGCACTGTGCGGGGCGGAAAACATCTATCTGGCCGATTCAGCCGATCGCTGTGATTTCACCTGCACCGCGCCGGACCCCGGCGGGATCGGCAATATCACCAACGACCCCGTCATCCTCAGCTTCAGGGAACCGCGGCTCCTGCCCGGCTCGCCGTGCATTGACCGCGGCACGAACGCTCCGTGGATGGCGGCCGACACCGACCTGGACGGCGAGCCGCGATTGGACGGCGGCGTCAGTGTGGACCTGGGCGCGGACGAGGTGCATCCCGGCAACCTTACCGGCGCGGTCACCGCCGCCGCGAGCGCCCGGTTCACCGTCGCCGCCGCCGGTTTCCCCATCCGCTTCGCCGCCGATCTGCACGGCAAGACACGCGCGTTCCGCTGGAACTTTGGAGACGGCGTCATCATCAGCAACCGGTGCGCGGTCGAGCATGCCTTCGCGTCCGCCGGCCTCTACGCCGTGCAGCTCGAAACATGGAACAACGACCAAACCGCCGGCGCCGCGTTTCCGGTTCGCATCGAGCATGGCTTCACCAACTATGTCGCGCCGGCCGGCGCGCATCTCGCCCCATTCACCAGTTGGGCGGCGGCCGCCACCAGTATTCAAGCGGCAGTCGCGGCGGCGCCCTACGCCGGCAGCCTGGTGCTGGTCACCGACGGCGTCTATGCCGCGGGCGCGCAATTTGTCCCCGGCAGCGAAACCCCCAACCGCGTGGTCATCACCAACGGCGTGATCGTGCGCAGCGTCAATGGCGCGGCGGCAACCGTGATTGACGCCGCGGGAGCCGGACGCGGCGCGTACGTGGGCGATGCCAGCCGGCTTGAGGGTTTCACGCTCACCAACGGCCAGGTGGCCACACGCGGCGGCGGGGTGTATGGCGAATACGACGCAATGATCGCGCGTTGTGTCATTGCCGGCAACCGCGCGCGGCTTGCCGGTGGCGGCGCGGCTTATGGCCGCTTGCGCAACTGTCTGCTGGCGGGCAACCGGACCGACGGCAGCGGCGGCGGCAGCTTCGGCAGTCGGATCGAAAATTGCACGCTGGCCGGCAACGCGGCCTCCGGACGCGGCGGCGGCGCGCACAAGGGCGCGGTACTCAACAGCATCCTCTATTTCAACCGCGCGGCGCTGGGCGACGACAACATCCTGCCTGACGGCGGTTCGTGCGATTACTCCTGTGTCACACCGGCCCCGGCCGGCGGCCAGGGCAACATCACCGCGCCGCCGGGACTGCTGGCCATTGACAACCCGAGGCTGATGGCCGGCTCGCCCTGTCTAGGCCGCGGGCAGCGGGCCGACTGGATGAGCGGCGCGGCCGACCTGCTTGGCGGGCCGCGGTTGCGCGCCGGCCAGGTGGATCTTGGTTGCGTGGAATATGACGCGGCGGCGCAAACCGGCGCGCTCACGGTCGCAATCAGTTGCGACTACCCCGCCGTGGTGGCCGGCTTTCCCGTCACCTTCCGCGCGGGCGTCGCCGGCGCGGCGGCGAACTATATCTGGCAGTTCGGCGATGGCGCCGCGGCCACCGGCATTTGCGAAACCGCGCACGCCTATGTTCGCACCGGCTGCTACACGGTGACGCTACAGGCCTGGAACCCGGACACTCGGGTCGCCACCCAGATCACTGTCCAAGTCGTACCGCCCTACACTAATTACGTTGCCAAGACCGGCGGGCATGTCTGGCCATTCACCAGTTGGGCCGACGCGGCCACTAACATCCAGGACGCCATTGCCGCGCGACCCGCGGGCGGCGGCAGCGTGCTCGTGCAGGACGGGGAGTACACGGCCGGCCCCGACCAGGCGGCGGTGGCCTCCATCACCAACGGCATCCGCGTGACCAGCCTGAACGGCCCGGCCGCGACCGTGCTGCGGAGCAGCGGCACAGCACGCTGCGCCTATGTCGGGCGCGGCGCCGAGCTGGCCGGTTTCACGCTGACCGGCGGTTGGAGCGATCAGGGCGGCGGCGCCTACGCCGAGCAGGACGGAATGCTTTCCAACTGCTGGATTGCCGGCAACGCCGCCGCCATGGGCGGCGGCCTGTATGGCGGCGTCGCGCGAAACTGCGTGATCGCCAACAACACCGCCATTACCAACGGCGGCGGCGCTTACGCGGCCGACCTGGCCGATTGCGCGGTGGAATACAACACCGCCGGAGAAAACGGCGGCGGCGCCTGGGGCTGCGTGATCCGCCGCGGCCGACTGTACAAAAACACGGCCGATGGATTGGGCGGCGGCGCTTATTTCACTTTCGTCTATGACGGCCGCATCGAAAGCAACGCGGCCGGCGATGGCGGCGGCGCGGCCGGTTGCCGGCTTTGGAATTGCCTTGTTTATGCCAATCGGGCGGGCAACGGCGGCGGGCTGTTCGGCAACTTGAGCGCCTGGAATTGCACGGTGGTTCGCAACTACGCCGAAAGCGACGGCGGCGGCGTCTATGCCAGCCCAATGGACAACAGCATCATCTATGAGAACAAGGCCGAAGGCGGCGGGCCCAATTTCGACGCGGCCGGCCGCAGCGAGTTTCATTACTCATGCACGACGCCGGCGCCGGCGGGCTGGGGCAACCTCACCAACGCGCCGCTGTTCGAGAATTCGTCCGGCGGCGATTACCGGTTACAGGCGCTGTCACCCTGCATTGACCGGGGCATCAACCAGGAATGGATGGGCGGCGCGCTGGACCTCGGCGGCAACCCGCGCATCCTCAACGGCGCCGTGGATATGGGCGCCCATGAGTTCGGCTTCACCGTCGCCATCCGCCTTTTTCTGCAAGGCCCATACGACCGCAATCTGCACCGGATGACCGCCGGGCTGGGCGCCTATCTGCCCCGCACCGCGCCCTACACGCTTGACGCGCGCACCGTCTCCAACATCCCGCCCAACACCACCGACTGGGTGCTCTTCCAGGTGCGCCCGGCCACCAGCGCCGCACCGGTGTACGCGCGCAGCGTGTTCCTGCGCAGCGACGGCTGGCTGACCGACGAGGCCGGCCGAACCGCGCTGGTATTCGCGGTCACGCCGGGCGCCGCGTACCAGGTGGCGGTCCAGCATCGCAACCACCTGACCGCCCTGGCCGCGCGCTCCGCGCTCTTCAACACGCGCGCCTTGAGCTACGACTTCACCGCGAGTTCCAGCCGTTACGCGGGCGGCACCAATGGCGCCGTGCGTTTGGAAACCGGCATCACCGGCCTGCCGGCCGGCGACGCCGACAGCGACAACGAGTACCTCGCCGCTGACGCGCAGGTTTTCGACAGCCAGCTTGGCCGGCAGGGATATCTGCGCGGCGACTTCAATCTCGACGGTCGCGTCACCGCGGATGAGTACACGGAGTACTGGTATTCCAACCGCAAGCGCCGAACCGCTGTATCAAACGCCGCGGTTGTCCTGAACCCGCTCCTGCCGCTGTCGCCCGAGCGCAAGACCGTCCCGGCCGGCGCCGAGCAGGTGCTGCAGGCACAGGCGGCGACCGGCGCGGTTAACTGGACCTTTGCGCGCAATGTCAGCGGCGGCACCCTCCGGCCGCTCGATGCCACAACCGCCGTGTACCGGGCCGGGGCAACCGCCGACTGCACGGACGTCGTCATGGCCTGGAACGTCGGCAACGCACTCGGCCGCGCGTGGCTCAACGTTATCGGCACCGGCGCCGTTGCGCAGGCCGGCCGCGCGCTGATCATCGCCGGCCGCAAAAGCGCGGACGACCCGCTCTGGCCCACCACCGACTACCTTGCGCGCGAATGTTACGCCAACCTGCGCTATCGCGGCTTCGGCCAGGACAATATTCATTACTTGAGCCCGTTGCCCGGTCCCGACGTGGACGCCGCCGCCACGTTCGACAACGCGGCCGCGGCGTTCACCAACTGGGCGAAGGGCGCCGCGCGATTGCTGGTTTACCTGGTGGATCACGGCGGTCAGTCGTCCGGCCAGGGATTCTTTCGGCTGAATGATTCCGAGATCATCCCCGCGCTGCAACTCGACGCCTGGCTTGACGGGTTGCAGGATCAGTACGGCACGGAAATCACGCTCGTGATTGACTGCTGCTACGCCGGCAGTTTCATGAGCTACCTCGCTTACGGCGGCGCCGCGCACCGCATCGTCATCACCGCCTGCGGGATTAACGAACCAACGTATTTTGTCGCCGGCGGGCTGGCCAGTTTTTCAGCCGCATTCCTCAACGGCGTCCTGCTCGGGCTTTCCGTCGGCGGCGCGTTCGACCTGGCGCAGGCGGCCATGCAGACCTACCAAGGCGCGATGATTGACGACGACGGCAACGGGCGTTACATCCCCGGCGTGGACGGCGCGTACGCCGCGACCGTTCAACTGGGCCCGGGCTTCGTCGCCGGCCAGGATATACCGCAAATCGGCGAGGTCAGCGGCAACCAATACCTGGAGGGCGACAGCCGCGCCCTATTGTGGGCGTCTGGCGTGGCCGCGGCCTCCCCATTGGACCGTGTCTGGTGCCTGGTCATCCCGCCGGGCCACGCCCCCGATCCGGCCAACCCGGTCAGCGCGCTCCCGGAACTCGAACTGGTCTTCAACCCCACGACCGGCCGGTATGAAAACGACTATCGCGGGTTCACCGTCGACGGAATTTACACCGTCACTTTCTATGCCCGCGACATGTACGGCGCGGTCTCCCCTCCCCGCCAGAGCTATGTCGTCCAAGGCGGCTTCGACGAGCGGGCCGTGCTGGTCGCGGCCGGGCCAACCAACGATCCCGCCTGGCCGGCAATCGAGAACATGACGCGCCTGGCCTATGCCACGTTTGCGGCGCGCCGGATTCCGACCGAACGGATCTGTGTGTTGTGCAGCGCGACCAACCTTGATTTCGACGGCGACGGCGCGACGGATGTCGCCGCCGCGCCATCCCGAGCCGCGCTGTCCGCCGCCATCACCAACTGGGCGGCGGGCTGCGACCGGCTGGACATCGGTCTTGTCGGGATCGGAACGAATAATATGCTGGCGCTCAACCCATGGGAAAACCTGGCCGGGGCCGACCTGCGCCAGGATTTGGACGCCACGCAAGCGGCGCGCGCCAAGGCCTGCACGATCGTGCTCGAGTTCGCGGGCGCCGGCGCGTTTCTGCCGGCGATCGCGTCGCAGTCCGAATTCGAGCGCATCAACATCGCCGCCACGGCCGCCGGGCAACCGTGCCTGTGGGACCAGAACGGGTTGGTCAGTTTCTTCCGCTATTTCATGAGCTATGTCGGCGGCGGCCGATCGCTTAAGGAAGCGTTTCTCCGCGCCCGGCGGCTGATGCGCGTCGCCTCCGGCGCGCGGCGGCAAACGGCTCAACTCGACGACAACCGCAACGGCATCCCGAACGAGAAGAACATGGATGGCGTGCTATCCGCCACGCGCCATATCGGTTCCGCCTTCGCCACCGGCGACGACGCGCCGGCCATCGGCGCGGTCACCCCCGACCTTCTGCTGGACGGTTCCGCGACCGTCACCCTATGGGCCGCGGGGGTCGCCTCCGTCAACGGCATCACCAACGTCTGGTGCACGATCACGCCGCCCGATTACGCCGGCACGAATCCCCTCCCCCGCGTGGACCTGGTTTGGAGTGAGACCGCGCAGCGTTACGAGGGAACCTATGGATTCAGCGTGCCGGGCATCTACGTCTGCACCTTCCAGGCGCGCGACTGCTCGAACCGGGTGTCCGCGCCGGTGCAGGCCTGGGTAATGGGCCCGGATGGGTACGAACCGGACGACGAACCGCGGCGGGCTTATGCCTTCGCCGTCAATGAAACCCAAACGCACAACTTCCACCGCTCCAACGACTGCGACTGGGTGAAATTCCTGGCGCTCGCCAACCAAGTTTACGAAATCGAAACCATCCAGCTCGGAACCAACGCCGACACCGCGCTGGACATTTATTATGAGCGGGCGGACGGCACGCTAACCAACATAGACGCGGATATTGACGATAGCGGCGCGGGGCTGGACGATGGCGAATACACGCGGCTCGACCGACCGGAGGCCGGCATGTATTATGTGCGGGTCCGGCCCGCAACCGGCGCCAACTGGGGCGCGGGCAGCGCCTACGACCTGAAGATCAGCGTGCCGATCGCGGGCGGCGACCTGATGATCCTGGCGCGCGTGGACCTGCTTGGGGTCATGCCGGCCGGCGCCACCGCCTGGCTGGACGGCGGCGCGGCAACGCCGATGGGCGGCGTGAATCATATCAAGTTCGCCAACGTCGCCAAAGGCGCGCACACGGTGCAAATCACAGGCCTGCCGGCCGGCTATTTCCCCGAGGAGGCGCCCAACCTGCCGGGGCAGGAAAACAACGTGAACAACTCCAGTTACGGCAACCCACGCCTGGTCCAGTACACCGCCGGCATCAGCGACGGCATCGGGGGGTATGTCACCTTCGCCTTCATGCCGATGGGCCGCGTCACCGCGCGCGTGCGCGACGGCGCCACCGGGCTGCCGGTCAGCAACGCCTATATCCGGTTCATCAACAGCGACGGCCGCCTGACCGGCCAGACCTACGACGGCTGGCACAATAACACCGTTTACAAGGAACCGTGGTTCAGCGGGGCCGGCGGCCTCTTCCCGACCAATGTCTGGCTGCCGGCCGCCGGCTGGAAACTGGTGTTGAGCCGCGCGGGCTACCGTGACCGCGCGGTCCCGAATGCCGTCACCAACCTGCCGCCCGGAGCCTTGCTGGACCTGGGGGTGATCGAGCTGACACCGGGCACAAACGCGCCGGCCGCGATCACCAACGCGCCCTTCGGCGACTATAACGGCGACGGCAAAAGCGAGCTGGCCGTTTACGACCCGGCCGCCAGCGCGTGGTATATCCGCACAGCCGCCGGTCCGCTGTGGAGCATTTCCGGCGTCTGGGGCTGGCGCGGCTGTACGCCAGTGTCAGGCGATTTCGACGGCGATTGCCGCACCGACTTTACCGTGTATTACGAGCCGTGGGGCAACTGGTACGTGCTCCGCAGCAGCGACGCCCAGATGTTCACCACCAACTGGGGTCTTTTCGGCGGCGAATCCTGCCGGCCGGTCGCCGGCGATTACGACGGCGATGGTCGGACCGACCTGGCCGTGTACCGCCGGACCAACGCCTTCTGGTTCATCCTGCAAAGCTCCGACTGCCAGCCGGTGGTCGTGCAATGGGGCTGGGCCGGCACCCTGCCCGCGCCGGGCGACTACGACGGCGACAACCGGACCGATCTGGCCGTGTACGACCCGGCCGGTGGCAATTGGTGGATCACGCCCAGCGCCAGCCACCGTCCATATGTCATCAATTGGGGCTTCGCCGGTTGTGCGCCGGTGCCCGGCGACTACGATGGCGATGGCAAGACCGACCTGGCTGTATATCACGCGGCGTCCGGCGGGTGGTATATTCTCAAAAGTTCAAACGGGCAGATGCGTCAGGCGGTCTGGGGCTTCGCCGGCTGTGCGCCGGTGCCGGGCGACTACGATGGGGACGGCTGGACGGACCTGTGCGTTTACTACGCCCCGCTCGGCATGTGGTACATCGTCCAGAGCAGCAACGGCCAGATCAACCAGCAACAATGGGGCTGGAGCAGCGCCGCGCCGCTCACGCCGTAGCCGGCGCGCCGCTTTCCAGCCGTCCGAGCAAACGCAACAGGCCATCGAGGATGGTCCACGGATTCGGCGGACAACCGGGCACGAACAAATCCACGGGCAGGCACGCGGGAGCGCCGTTACAAACCTCGGGCCGATCCCGGTAAGGTCCGCCGGCGATCGCGCAGGCGCCAACCGCGATCACGATCCGCGGAGTCGGCACCGCCGCATAAGTCCGCCGCAGCGCCGCCTCCATGTTGCGCGTAACCGGGCCGGTAATCAGCAGGCCGTCCGCATGGCGCGGCGAAGCCACGAACTGGATGCCAAACCGCCCCAGGTCAAACGCCAACGTGTTGAGCACATTCGTGTCCGCCTCGCAGGCGTTGCAGCCGCCCGCGCTGACTTCGCGCAGTTTCAACGAGCGCCCGAAGATTCGGCGGCTGCGCTCCTCCAGCGCCTGCGCCAGTTGGAACCCGGAACCGCGCAGCCGCAAGTCCTCGCGCCGGGAGACGGCCATACGGTAATCAGCGCTGAAGCGCAAGGCGCCCGACTGGCAGACGCGGGCGCAGGCGCCGCAGAACAGGCACCGGCCCAGGTCCAAAACCACCGCGCCGGCCTCGTCCCGGCCAAGCGCGCCGGTTGGGCAGACCTCCGCGCACGCGCGGCAATCGCCCGCGCAGCGGGTCGGATCGAACACGGGCCGGCCGCGAAACCGGTCCGGCAGCGCCGGCGGCCGGTCCGGAAAATCGGTCGTCCGATAGCCCTGTTTACAACGTGCCAGCAGCGCGTGGATCATAGATCGTGCCCGCAGTAGGAAAGGTTGAAACTCTTGTTGCAGAGGGGAAAATCGGAAATCGCCTCGCCGCGCAGGGCCAGCGCCAGGCCGAACCAGTTCTTGAATGACGGATCCACGATCTTGTAGCGCGCGAACCGCCCGGCGGCGTCCGTTTGGGCCACATGCACAATCTCGCCGCGCCAGCCTTCAGTCAGCGCAACAGCCATCCGGCCGGGTTGAAGCGCGCCAGGCGGCGCCTGTAGCGAACCGTCCGGCAGACTGGCCAGCAATTCGCGAATGAAATCAATCGAGCGCTGAATCTCAAGCCAGCGCACGTAGGCCCGCGCGAACACGTCGCCGGTCCGCGCCACCGACACCGGCATCTGGAAAAAGCGGTAGATGCCGGCCGGATGATCGCGCCGGATGTCGCGCTCCACGCCACACGCGCGCGCGGCCGGCCCGACCAGGTTCAGGTCCACCGCCACCGCCCGCTCCACGACCCCGGTGTTCTCAAAACGCGCCAGCACCGACGGTGTCCGCCAAAGCAGTTCGATGGCGGACTTCAAATCCCGCTCCGCGAGATCCAGACGCCGGCGCAGCTCGTCCGCGCGCGCGGGTTCCAGGTCAAACGTCACACCACCCGGCGTGATCAGGCCGCGACCGAAACGGTTGCCGCACAGCAAACCGGTCATATTCAGCAAATCGCCGCGAATGCGGCCGCAGAAAGAGGCGGTCGGGAGATAGGCCACGTCGCCGGCCAAAGCGCCAAGGTCGCCGGCATGATTCGCCAGCCGTTCCAGTTCGAGCGCAATCGCCCGCACGGCCTGCGCGCGCGGCGGCGCCGCCACGGCGCTTAACGCCTCCAACGCCGAGCAATAAGCCAGAGTGTGGCCGATGGTCGTATCCCCCGCCAACGTCTCGATCAAATGGATCGCCCGACGGTCCGGACCGCCCAACAACGCCTGCTCCACGCCGCGATGCTGGTAACCAAGCGAAATTTCGAGATGAAAGACCGTCTCCCCGTGGCACTGGAAACGGAAATGCCCCGGCTCGATAATCCCCGCGTGGACGGGCCCGACCGCCACCTCGTGCGCCTCCGCGCCGGCGATTTTGAAATAATCGGTCACCCCCGGCTCAATCTGAGTTTCGGGAGCGCGCCCCCAGACGTCGTGGCCGGCGCGCCATGACCGATGGAAACGGATCGGCTTGAGCCACGGATGGCCCTCCGGCCGGATGCCCCATTGCTCGGCAATCTCGCGCTCGAACCAATGTGCGGCGGGATACTCCGGCGTCAAAGCCGGATAACTCTCCGTGGCGATCGTGGCCACTATGCCCAAGTCGCCGCCGGCGGCATCGGCCAGCACCGCGATCAATCGCACCGCATCCGCCGGATCCGGCGCGCCGAACAATGCCGCAAGCCGTTGACCGGCTTGCCTGCTTTCGATGATCTGCCGGCGCCAGTCGGCCATTGAAACCACCGGCAGTTCGTCCACGGCAAACGCCTCGCCGTTATGCAAGCGCCGCATGTTCACCACCCTCCCCCCAAGCCGCCGGCAATGGCCGCCAAAAGGCGCTGCAAGCCGGGCGGCAGATAGACACCCAGCACCAGGACCGACACCCCCAACAAAACCGGCGCCGCCAGCATCCGCCACGCAATCCGCCCGCGCGCCGGCTCCCGCCCTCCGTCCGCCGGGCCATGCGTCATGCTCAGGAAGATTGTAGCCATCCCGACAAAAATGACAGCCAACAGCCCCAAGAACGCAACCCCCACCCACGGATGTCCCTGGGCAAAGGCCCCCTTGAGAATCATCAGCTCGCTAATAAATGTGCCAAACGGCGGCGAACCCGTGATCGCCAAAAAACCGACCAGCCAGAGCGCGCCGGTCGCCGGCAATCGGTCCAGCAGGCCGCGCACCTCATCTGTCCGTTTGGTCCCGTACGCAGCCAGGATGTTGCCGGCCACCAGGAAGAGCATGCCCTTGGCCAGCGAGTGGTTGATAACATGCAGCAGCGAACCCGCGGCCGCCACGCCGCCCACGCCCACGCCCAGCGCCAGGATGCCCATGTGTTCGACGCTTGAATAGGCCAGCAGGCGTTTGTAGTCGGACTGCCCGAGAATGAACACCGCGGCCACGGCCAGCGAGATCAAGCCGAAAACAATGAACAATCCCTGCGTGTAAGCCGCCTGGCCGGCCGCGACGCAGACATGCTGCACGCGCAGCAGCGCCAGGAATGCGCAGTTCAACAACGCCCCGGAGAGCAAAGCCGAAACGGCCGAGGGCGCCTCACTGTGGGCGTCCGGCAGCCAGGTATGCATCGGGGCCAGGCCCATCTTGGTGCCATAGCCGACCAGCAGGCACAGGCACGCCACGCGCAGCCAACGCCCATCCAGCGCGCCGCCCGCCTGCGCCAGGCGGTCCACGAGCAGCGGCGCAATCTCGCCGGCCGGCCCGCTGGCGGCCGCGGCCAGCAGGAAGTTGCCCAGCAGCGCCAGTGCAATGCCGACCGAACAGATCATCAGATATTTCCACGTTGCCTCGAGCGCCCGCGGCTGCCGGTGGAAACATATCAGGGGCGCGCTGGCCAATGTGGTCGCCTCGACCCCCACCCAGATCAAGCCCAGGTGCCGGCTCACCGCCACCATGGTCATCGTAGCCAGGAACAGCAGCAGGCAGCCGGTGAATACCGGCTCGGGCGCGTGCGCAAAGAAAAGATGGTCTTCGCGCTCATCGGACGGCGCGTCGCGCCGAAATTGCGCCACGATATAGATGGAAACTACCAGGAACAAGACGCTGGTGACCGCGAGAAATAGCAGGCTCAGCGCGTCAATGAAAAACCAGCCGGCGGCGGGCGGCGCGGCCGGCAGGCGCCGGGCGGACCAGACCAGGCCCAGGTGAACCAGAGCCGCCAGCAACCAGAGGCAGCGGCGGAAACCATCGGAGCGAATGAAAAACGCCGCCACCCCGGCCACGGCCGGCGTCAGCATGAGCAGGATCGGCATCATCACGACGCGTCCCTCAAGCTGGACAGCCGGTCGGTGTCAATGTGATCAAACTCCCGACTGATATGAAAGACCAAGATCCCCATGATGAAGACGGCGACAAACACATCCAGCAGCACACCCAGTTCGACCAGAAACGGGGCCTCGCGGACGAGGACGATGCCGCCGATATAGATGCCGTTTTCGAGCACAATGTAGCCGAGCACCTGCGTGATGGCTTTCTTGCGAGCCACGATCAGGAACAAGCCGGTGGCAATGGTGAAAAGGGCTACCGGCACCACCAAGCCGGAGCGCGGACCGGCCGGCATGGGCAACCGGGCGCTGAACCAGAACGCGCCACCCAGCATCAGCACACCAAACAATAGAGAAGGCAGATAGCCGACCAACGGTTCGACTTCCCGGCGGACATCAGCCTCGCGCAGGGCCCGAGCCAGCAGGAACGGGAAAATCAACCCCTTCGTCACC
Organism: uncultured Verrucomicrobiota bacterium; assembly: GCA_964570325.1. GTDB lineage: Bacteria > Verrucomicrobiota > Kiritimatiellia > CAIQIC01 > CAZMXS01 > CAZMXS01. The sequence goes on from CAZMXS010000039.1 coordinate 28,850, forward strand.
ACGCTGGCCGCCATCAGGACCAGGACATGACCGGTAAGCTGGCCCTGCTGCAACCAGGGGAGCAAGCCCAGCAGAATGCCTTGCGTTGCGACAATCCGGATGCAGGCGCCGAGCCGGCTCGACCCTACGAGCAGCAGGTCCGAAAGGATCAGGTAGATCATCAACCCATCAATCCAGGCATTCATTGTTCACCGTAGAACCAAAATAAAGGCCAGCGCCGCCAGGGCCGCGGCTCCGACCAACATTTGCGGCACCCGCACGAGGCGCAAGCGGGCCATACAGGATTCGATCCCCCCCACCATTGCCGCGAGCAACAATTGGCCCGCCAACCCGGCCAGCAACTGGCCCAACGGGTTCGCGGTGATCAACGGGAGGAAGAGGCTGATGATCAGTGTCCCCAGCAGCCAGAGCTTGAGCGCTGCCGCATACGTGATCAGCCCAAATTCAATGCCGCCGTGATCCAGCACCATGACTTCGTGGATCATCGTCAATTCCAGATGCGTGTTCGGATCGTCCACCGGAACGCGCGCGTTCTCGGCCAAATAAACAGCCAGCAGCGTGGCCGCCACCAGCGCCAGCGCCGGGCCGGAGACCACCCAGGCTGCGGGCGACAGCGCCGCATATATGCCCGAAAGCGACACAACGCCGGCGCGATGAGCCAAAGCGGCCAAGGCCAAAATGAGGGCCGGTTCAGCAAAAAGCGCAAAATGCATTTCGCGGTTGGCACCCATGCCCTCGAAACTCGAACCGGTATCCAATGCCGCCAGAACGGTGAAGAACCGGGCCAGGCCCAGCAAATAAATAACTAGCACTAAATCGCCGGGGAACGCCGCCGGCGCCGGGACCGCCCCAAACGGCAACAGCAAGGACACGACAAGCAACGCCGCCAGATTGACAACGGGGCCGGCGCAGAAAACCCAGGTGGTTGTCCGGCTAAACACCGCGCCTTTTCGCAACAGCTTACGAACATCATAATAAGCCTGCAGGAGGGGCGGACCCTGGCGTCCGGCGAAAAAAGCCTTTACCCGGTTGATGATACCTGGCAACAGCGGCGCCACGACCAGCGCCAGCAGGGTTGGCAGTATGGAAACCAGTTTCATCGGCGGGTCAACTCCCACACCAGCAAGATCAACAGGACAGCCGCGATATAAAGGATATACAACTGCATCCGCCCATGTTGCAGGCACTTCCACCGATCCGCCGCGTGCGCGATTGCGGCAAAGACCGGCGCATAGAACCGGCGCTTAAAGGAATCCTCCGTTTTCGAATGCAACACGCCATTGGCCGGGAAATAACCGGCCGGAATTGAGACGCGGCGCTCGGCGCCTAAAATGCTTCGAAAATGCGCGATGATCGGCCGCGCAAACGACGATGCCGTGTATTGCATTCGCGCCGACGGCGCGGCATACCCGCAGTCCCAGGTGACTGCGTCCGCCACCTCACGCCCGCGGCGCAAGCAGGCTACCAACCACAACAGGCCGGCCACGACCAGCAGGAAACCACCCGCCAATAGACTAACCCGCGCCAAAATCCGCAGGCCACCCCCAGCCGCGAGCAGTTCGACCGGCGGCACACCCAGACCGGCCACCATGTCAGCGGCCGGCAGAACCATCCGCACCGCCAACGGCGCCAGCAACCCAATGGCCAGGCAGAATCCCGCCAGGGCCATCATTGGCATCCACATCGCCGCCGGCGGCTCGCGCGCTACGCCGGCGGCCGGCGTCCGCGGCTCGCCGAGAAAGGCAATGCCCACCACCTTGGCAAAACAGGCGGCGGCCAGCACTCCAATTACGGCCAACCCCAGCACGACCGCCAGACCGGCAATTGGAAAGGCAGTGCCCGACTGCAGAATGGCGCGGAAGGCGCCGACGTAAATCAACAACTCGCTGACGAAGCCGTTTAACGGCGGGAGACCCGCAATGGCCGCCGCGCCGACAAAAAAAGCCAGGCCGGCGCGCGGCATCCGTTTCATCAGTCCACCCAAGTGATCCATCTCCAGCGTGCCAGTCTGCATGACCACTGCGCCCGCGCCGAGAAAGAGCAGCCCCTTGAAGAGCGTATGATTGACCACGTGCAACAGGGCTCCGCCGAACCCAAGCAGCGCGATCAGCGGAGCCGCGCGGTCCAGCCCGATCAACCCAAGCCCGATACCCATGCCGATAATGCCGATGTTCTCCACGCTGGAGTAGGCCAGCAGGCGTTTGAGGTCATGCTGGGCCAGCGCGAACAGCACGCCGAGCACGCCGGAGGCCAGGCCCATCGCGAGCATCAACCAGCCGGCCCACGCCGGCAGGGGCGGCAGGATGGTCAAAATGCGCAGGATGCCGTAGATGCCGGTCTTGATCATGACGCCGGACATCAAGGCGGAAACATGGCTGGGCGCGGCGGGATGGGCTTCCGGCAACCAAACGTGAAGCGGCATGAAGCCGGCCTTTACGCCAAACCCGACCAGCGCCAGCACGAACAGGATGCCAGGCGCGGCCCAACCGGCGCCGGCCGCCAGGCTGGCGAAATCCATGCAGCCCGAACCGCCGGCCAGCAGCACGAAAAGCACCAGGAGAAAAGCCGTGCCGATATGCGTGGCCACCAAGTAAATCCAACCGGCGGCGCGGGCCCGCTCCTGCCGGTGGTCGTGGGTCACGAGGAAAAAAGACGCCAGCGTCATGATCTCCCAGGCAATCAGAAACAGCACGGCGTTTGCCGCCGTGACCACCACGAGCATGGAGGCCGCCAGCAAGTTGAAGTGAAACCAGGCGGGACCGGCGGGGCGTCCGTCGAGCGCATGGCGCAGATAAGGCCCGCCATAGATCGCGGCCAGGCCGGTCAACAGGCCAATCACCGCCGCGAAGACGGCGGACAATGGGTCCAGGCAAAGATCAAAAGCGGCGCACGGCAGCGCCCAACAAGCGGACCAACGAATTGGCGGCGCGCCGCTTAACACTCGCAGCGCCGGAAGCAGCACAAGGGCCGAAGCCATCGCGGCGCAAACCCGCGCCCAACGGGCGCCGCGGCCCGACCGCAGACCGGTCAGCGCGCATGAAGCGCCGATGCCGTAAATGGCCAGGGCTGACAGCAACGCCGTCATGTTTAGACCCGCGGGCTGGGAGCCGCATACGGCAACCCACCTTCAATGCGCCGCAAGTGCGCGTGCAATTCATCGGCCGCGCAATGTTGGATGACGGCCGCTTTGAACTCCGGATCTTGCAGGGCGAATGAAATCCGCGACAAGAGATGCAGATGAATCCGAACCGTCGTGCTGATCATGGAGAAGAGCACGTGGACGGGCCGGGCATCGAGTGCTTCGAAATCAATCGGCTGCTCCAGGAAACAGAGGCTGACGGCCGGCCGAGGGGCATGGACAATGATCGGGTTGCGCGGGTGCGGGATGGCGATGCCCTCGCCGATGGCCGTCGAACCCAGCGCCTCGCGCGCCAGCAGAACGCGATAAAGGAAGTTGCGGTCCACCGTTTCCGGCAACGGCATGCGGTCCACAATCCCGCGCAGCACTTCGCTCTTCGTCCGGCCGGCAATTCCATAATGAATGCCGCCGGCCGCGACTGCCGCCGCCAGGCCGGGAAGGCCGGCAGATTCCTCCGCACCACCGGCGATGAGTTCTTCGGGAATGGCGACGTTCTGGGCTGTCGCCCACTCCAACACTTCTGCCCGGTTGAACCGGAACTGGCCGCCCACTTCGATACCAGGCAACCCTCGGTTGCGCACCCAGCCATAAACCGTGCGCTGGGAAACGCCGAACAAGCGAACAATATCGCTGACTTTGAGTTGCATCCCGTTTTCTTTCTATACGCGAAAAAAACGGGTTCAGCCTTTTACTCTACTTCGCCGGATTGTCAAGCGGGGAAAAAACACCCCAAACTGTGGCTCAGGCGCGACATGGATTTCATGGATCGCACCCATTCTCCAGCGGAACTGGGCATCATGCGGTGCCCGTCACCGCGGGCGCGCCGTTAATTTCCATTGGGCCAACATTTTTCACAAGATAGATCCCGCGGCCCCGGCTGAGCCGGTCCCCTTCGAGTGACAGAGCCGCCAAGCAGCAAGCGGGCACCCGCGCGACGATCAAACGCTTCTTTGGGGTTCTTGCGTTTTATTGCGGCCAATCCGTTTTCTGATTGAATGCTTGCGCTCAGTCGAGGTGAACACCCATTGCTGTCGGTGAGTCCAATTTTACAGTGCGGGAGGACCTTGGTATATATTATAGAATGCAAAGTCGTTCGTTTTTGTTGTTGAAGCCAACCAGAGATCTTTTACATCTGCTGGCGCTGGGTTGTGCGGTCTTTTCCGCGGCATCCCATCCACTAACCGCCGCCGCTGTGGACATCGGCGGCTATGTCATTCGCCAGAGTAATTCCACTTATGCCCTGACGCTGCCGTCCACCAATGTCGGCGCGGGCGGTTACGTGGTCATCGGCCGCAACGCCTCCCAGTCACAATTTGAGAGCAAGTGGGGTGTCACGCTCGGGACCAACGTGGCCTACATCAACGCGGCCAACAATTTCCCCCGCATTGACGGGGCGGAGCGCTTTGTGCTCTTCAATGCCGGCGGGACCAATCTGGACGGCGTGACGGCGGCCATTGACCCGGTCAACCGCTCGATCCAACGCAAAAACACTTCATATCCGGCGGGCAGCAGCACCAGTTGGAACTCCGTTGTCTACTCTTCCGCCACGCCCGGCTCCGGGGCGGCCGGCAACGGCGCCACCGGCCTGCGCATCAGCGAGTTCGCGGATCATTCCCAATTCTCCTACGAGTTCGTCGAGCTCTATTACGACGCCGCCACCACTAACACACCACCCGTGCTATGGCCGCTGGAAAACAAGGTGGCCACCCTCAGCAACACCGTCCAATTCGCGGTAAACGCAACCGTGACCGACGGCGACCCGGTAACGCTCTCGGCCAGCAATCTCCCGGCCGGGGCCGTGTTCAGCGCCACCAACGAGAACGGCTGGTTTAATTGGCCCATCGCCCAACCCACCGGCGTCTATACGGTGCGCTTCTATGCTGTTGACCATGACGGATCTGACATCAAGTCGGTCACTATCGGCGTTTACCCGCCGCCCAACGTTTCCTTTCTATTGTCGGAATATACGTGTGACGAGGGCGTGGGAACCCAGCAGGTGCAGGTAGTGTTGACCCGGCCCGCCGACGCAACCGTCCGCGTGGCCCTGGTCAGCGGCGGCACGGCCACGCTGGGGACCAACCAGGATTTCTATCTGGTCTCCACAACCGTGGTGTTCTCCGCTGGCGGACCCACCCAGATGAATTGCTCCGTAGTCGTGGTGAACGACAGCCTGACCGAAAGCATCGAGACCATCTGCCTCGCCCTGACCAACGCCGCCGGTTGCGTCATCACTCCCCCCGCCACCCACACGCTTTCCATCCGCGACAATGATGCGATCACTATCATGACGGCTAATCTGGTAAGCGGGTATCCGGCAGTATATCGCGATCCCGGTTTTCGTATCCTCGAGGGACTCAAACCCGATATTTGCGCCTTGCAGGAATGGAGTGTCACCAACTCCGGCGGCATCCGCGAGTTCGTGGATCTGCATTTCGGCAGCAATTATTACTATTACATTGAACCGCAAGCATCCAACTTCTTCCCGCAGCCGAACGGCGTGGTCAGCCGCTGGCCGATCCTCGCCGCCGGCGAATGGTCGGACACTTTTACGATCAACCGCGATTTCGTCTGGGCCACGATTGACATCCCCGGCGATCGCAATCTGCACATTGTTGTCGTCCACTTCTACTATTCCGGCGGTGAGGCGGATCGCGAAGCCGAGGCGCGGCTGTTGACCAATTACATCGCCACCGCCGGGTTCCCCGCCAACGATTACCTCGTCATCGCCGGCGACCTGAATACGGTCTCGGAGGGCGAGCCCTGCCTGGCCGTGCTCACCAACGTGGTGACGGACGCCCGGCGGCCGGTTGACCAGAACGCGAATTACTACACCAGCCGCAACCGCGACCAGCGCTTTGACTATGTGCTGCCCAAGCGTAATCTCAATTCCAATCACTACACCACCGTGATCAGCGGCAGTAATTTCACGGAAGGCCTGGTCTTCGACACCCGCCTCTGGACCAACACCCCACCCCCGACACCCGTCCTGGTCACCGATTCGGCCGCTACCGGAATGGCGCACATGGCCGTGATGAAGTCGTTCAGTATCGGCCGCACGCCGCCGAGTCTCGTGCCGATCGGCATAAAGAACGTGCTGGCAGGCGATACGCTCCAGTTCAGCGTCATCGCCGAACCCACCGACGGCGACACCGTCACGCTGACCGCCAGCAACCTGCCGCCCGGCGCAACATTCGGGGCCACAAACCAATATGGGACCTTTACTTGGACTGGTGCCGCGCCGGTCGGCATTTATACTTCGATTTTCTACGCCGCCGACAGCGACGGCGCCGAGCATGAGGATGTTGTCATCAAGGTGTTGGTGGATGGCACCCCTTGGATCAACGAAATTCACTACGACAACGCCAGTACGGACACCAACGAGGGCGTTGAAATCGCGGGTCCCGCCGGTCTAGACCTCGCATTCTACTGGGTCTATGCCTACAACGGCGAGGATGGCACCATTTACTACAGCAATAACCTTACCGGCTATATTGATGACGAGGGCTGCGGCTATGGCGCGGTGTGGGTGCCGATCAACGGACTCCAGCAGGGGCCCGATGCGGTGGCGCTGGTTCGACAGAACGGGACGACCAACGTGGTTGATTTCCCGAGCTACGAGGGCGTCGTGGTCGCGGTCGAAGGACCGGCCATTGAAATGACCTCGACCGACATCATCGTAGACGAAGACGGCACCGAGACCGACATGTCGCTGCAATTGATCGGCATCGGCACTAACGCGAACCAGTTCAGTTGGGCCGGCCCCACCAATGCCGCCTCGCGCGGCAGCCTGAACAGCCGCCAAACTCTGTATCCCTGCGGCACGGCCGCCGAGCAGCCGCCGGCCCTGAATTACATCGGCAACCGCACTACGATCCGAAGCAACGCCCTCAATTTCGTGGTGACCGCCGTGGACTATAACGGCGATCCCATCACGCTCTCCGCCAGCAATGTACCGATCGGCGCCGTGTTCAGCCCGACCAACTCAAGCGGCACGTTCTATTGGGCTGTGCCCAGCCCGACCGGCGTCTATGCCTGCACATTCTATGCAACGGACAACGACGGCACGGACTCGGAAACGATCCAGATCACGGTGGGGTCCGGCGTGGAGAAACCCGTGCTGGCCAGTATTGGAAACAAATCCGTGATCCAGTCGCAGACGCTGGCCTTCGCGGTATCCGCAACGGACGCGGAGAACGACCCCATCACCCTCTCCGTCAGCAATGCCCCAGCCGGCGCGGTCTTCAGCTCCACCAACGGCAACGGCTGGTTCAGTTGGACCAACTGTACTCCCATCACGGTCGTTACCTGCCGTTTCTACGCGGTGGACGACGACGGCTATGATTACGAGACCATCAAAATCACAATCTCGGCCCCGACCAACCTGCCGGTCCTCCAGACCATCGGCAGCCGCTGGGTGACCTGCAGCAACACGCTCACATTCGGCGTTTCCGCCTCCGACTTGGATGGCGATCCCATTACGCTATCCGCCAGCAATCTGCCGCCGGGCGCCACGTTCACTCCGTCGGGCAGCACCGGCACATTCGAGTGGATCAGCGCCGCGCCGGTGGGCATTTACACCAGCTTGTTCTACGCCGTTGACAATGACGGGGCTGATTGGGAATCGGTGCAAATCCAAGTGCTGGTCAACGGTGCCATCTGGATCAACGAGATTCACTATGACAACATCGGCACGGACACCAACGAAGGCGTGGAAGTCGCCGGCACGGCGGGAACCGACTTGAGATTCTTCAGCTTGGTCGCCTACAACCAGCCCGACGGTCTGGCCTATGCCACCACCAACCTGTCCGGCTTCATTGACGACGAGGGGTGCGGCTACGGCGCGGTCTGGGTGGCCATCCCCGGCCTGCAGCAGGGGCCGGACGGGGTCGCGCTGGTCAACAATGGTTCCAACCTGATTGAGTTTTTGAGTTATGAGGGCGCCTTTGTCGCCTCCAACGGACCGGCCGCCGGTTCCATTTCATACGATATCAAGGTCAAGGAGGATGCCGCGCCCACCAACTGCTCGCTGCAATTGACCGGCGTCGGTGTCGCGGAATGGCAATTCCGCTGGGCCGGCGCCACCAACCAAGCATCGCGCGGCGATCTCAATGCATTGCAGGAAATATACCCCTGCGGCGCCGCCACCAACCAGCCGCCGCTGCTCTACCGCATCGGCAACCGGGCCATTGACCAGAACACCACGCTGATGTTTAACATCGCCGCCACCGATTACAACGGCAGCGCGGTCACGCTGTCCATCAGCAACTCGCCGCCTGGCGCCGTCCTCGGCGCGACCAACGAGCTCGGTACATTCACCTGGACCAACGCCGCGCCCGCTGGCGTGTACACAACTACCTTCTATGCGGTGGATATGGACGGCAGCGACTCGGAAACCATTTATATTACAGTCAACAACACCGCCACCAACCCGCCCGTCGTGGCCGCCATTAGCGATAAGACGGCCACGCTCGGCAACACCATCCAATTCCTTGTAAGCGCCACGGAGGTGGACGGCGACGAGGTCACGCTGACCGTCAGCAACCCGCCGCCCGGCTCCGTGTTTTACGCGACCAACGCGACCAAGAGCGGCTCCTTCGTGTGGGCGAATGTTTCACCGGTCGGCGTTTATACCAGCTACTTCTACGCCGCCGACAAAGACGGCGCGGACTCGGAATATGTCCTGTTCACCATCACACCGCCGGCGGAATCCGCGGGGGATCTGCTGGCGCGGTATGATTTCGACGACGGCGCCGGCGGCTTCACCAACACGCCGGACGCGACGCATTCCAACCTCACCGCCACCAGCTACACATCGGGTCGAGGAGTTTACACCGACGCCGCCGGCAATCCCGGCCGGGCCATTTCAGATACCTATTGGCTGGCCGGAACGAATTACTACCATTTCAGCATTACCATCGCCCCAGGCTATCAAGCCAGCGTGACCGGCATGGTGCTGAACTCCTACCGTTCCAGCACCGGCCCGACCAATTGGTTCCTGCGCTATAGCGGTGACGGCTTCGCCGCCAGTGTGGCCAACGGCAGCCAGCTCACCGCCAGCGTCTGGGGTACCAACACAGCGGCCATCAACTTAAACGGATTGACCGGCACCGTCACCTTCAGAATATATGGGACCAACGCCGCCTCGACCGCCGGCACCTGGCGCAACGACAATGTCCAGTTCTACGGACTCGTCACGGCAATCGCCGGCAACGACGACGACGGCGATGGCATCCCAAACGACTGGGAACTCGAATACTTCGGGGGCCCAACCAATGCCTCACCGAATGTGGACTCCGATGGCGACGGCCTGCCGAACCTCGGCGAATATATCGCACACTCCATCCCGACTAATAGCCTTTCGGCCTTCTGGGCCAATGCCGTGCGAGTGGCGCTGTCGAACCGCGTGGAGTTTGGGACCGCTTATACCGACCGCTTCTATTCCATCTACTACAAGACCAATCTTGGCCTGCCGGAGTGGACTACCCTGCAAACCAACATCCCGGGCAGCGGCGGTTTGCTATACGTGACGGTCACCAACGAACCAACCCCGGTGTACTACCGCATCCGCGTGAGCCTGCCGTAACCGGAATGGTCTGGTAGTTAAGCGGGCAGGACTCCCGTGTTCCATGGTGTCCGCGCGCCTTTTTTCATTCGATCGCACGCATTCCCATTTGACACAACCAATTGTTACCGATATCTTCCGCAATTTTCTAACAAGGAAACATCAACATGGAAAGAATTTTGAGCTTCAGCCGTTTGGCCGGCGCGGCCGCCATCACACTCGCCGGACTGGTCGCGGCGGGCGTATTGCGCGCCGACGAGACAGATCCTGAAGTCAACTACGTGGGCTTTCAGACCATCGTGGTGCCGGCCAACGGCATAGCCATGATCGCCACGCCGTTTACTCCAGCGACCCAGACCATTGACGCGGTGGTGGGCTCGCAACTCACCGGCGGCAAATCTTCCAGCTCATCGGACCAAGTCATGCTCTGGGATCAAACCAATCAGTGTTACCGCACCTACTGGAAAGGACGCACGGGCGCTGACTGGTATGACTTGGCGGGGAACCTGGCAACGGATGTATGCATCCATCCCGACACAGGCTTCTGGGTGCGCAACCGGCGCACCAACGACGTACTCCTCTTCCTTCATGGCGCGGTGGTCAACGACGAGATCGTGACCAATCTCATGCCGCCCGGATTGACCATGGTGTCGTATCCGTTCAGCGCGGATGTGGACATCAATCACTGCGACCTCACTAACGGGCTGGGCGGCAAAGGCAGCGGTTTGGCTGACGCAATCTACAAGTGGAACGCCACCAATTGTTGCTATGAGACTTGGTGGATCAGCAAGTTCGACGGCCAATTCCATGAACTGAACGGCGCACCCAGTGTCGGCGTGCGCGTCGGCGGCGGACAGGGCTTCTGGTATCGGAACCGGGCCGCCAGCAATCGCATCTGGATTGAGCGCCGGCCCTATCCGCTGCCATAGACATAATTATCGGGGAGCCAGCGGCGCTGGCACCCGGTAACAAGAAATGAAAAAATACATGAAAAGCGCTTTACAGGATAGAGATTTTTTGTATCCTATAATCAAGGTCGAGTGTGGCTTTTCAAATACGTCCAAGAGGTAACAAGCGCTTATCAAAGAAAGGCGGTGCGCTGTGAGGTTGACTAGCTGGAAATTGGGACTGCTTGTTTGTGCGGGGATTGGAATTGCGGCGGGCGCGGCCATGGCCCAGTCCGGCGAAGTGTACTCCCTCAACATTGTGGGCTTTCAGAAGGTGACGAGCGCGTCCGGTGGCATGACGATGGTATCCACACCGTTCTGGAAAGCCACACCGACCGTTCAGGAAGTCGTCGGCACACAATTGGTTGGCGGAAAGAACTCGGGTGTTGCGGACAACATTCTGGTTTGGAACAAAACCAATCAAACCTATGAAACTTATTGGCTCAACAACTCCGGCGTTTGGAGCGATATGAGCGGCTTACCGGCTACGAACGCCATGCTCACTCCGGACATGGGTTTCTGGGTTCGTAACCGCCGGACATCCAATCAGACCGTAGTGGTCAGCGGTGATGTCACGGATGACGCGGTTGTTACCAATGTGCTGTTTTCTGGAATGAACCTGGTGTCTTATCCATTCAGCACTGATATTGACATCAATTTGTCCGGGCTGACTAATGGCAAATCAGGCAAGAACTCCGCTGTGGCAGACAATATCAGCATTTGGAATGCCGTCACGCAGTCCTATGGCACCTATTGGCTGAATAATTCGCGGCAGTGGTGTGACCTTGGCGGTACTCCAGTCAGCGGGGTTAAGGTCGGTAGCGGCGTGGGGTTCTGGTATCGCAACCGCAATACCAACACCGCTTTCATCACTTGGGTCGAGGTACGTCCCTATACCTTGTAAAAAAATAAAAAAAGTATTGCACGCAGTTCTAGATTTGGTTAAACAGACAATTGGTGTTTATGAAACGGGGAAAAAGGAGAACGATGAAAAAGATTCTGGTTGCAGGTTTGGCGTTGTTTGGAGCAGTCGCGACAACATTCGGCAATGGTTTGGAATGGACCTGTGGGCAGAACTGGTGCTGTTATTCCAATGGGGCTCCGAACTATTTGAAAGGCAGCACTCTCAGTTCAGTGGGTTGTTTAGCTCAGTTGCTTTGGGTGGGGCCCAATGGGGTTATTGATCCGGCCCAGAACAGTGGTGATGGAGCAACGGGTGATGATCTGGTGATTGATAAGAACTTCATGGGCAATGGTGTCGGTGGCGTTGATGGCTATTTCAATGTCAATCAGCTTACTGAAGGCGGCAACATTGTTTCGGGCCGAGTCTATTACATCCGGCTTTGGAGCGCCCCTGCGTCCGACTTTGCCAGCGGTTTGGTGCCGACATCTCCGACAAACAAGTATGCCAACAGCTACTTGTGGACCTATCCGTCGTCCAATCCGACCTTCGATACCTTTGACGGTACAGCAACAGAGAATTTGAATACCACCCTTTCTCCTATTCCTGAGCCGGCGATGATCTTCCTCGGCCTCGCGGGCTTGATCAGCTTGAGAGTGTTCCGGCGCCGGAAATAGACACCTTCATAAAGCCAGTGGAGACGGCCCGCGGAAAGGCGGGCCGTCTTTTTTTTTGCCTGCCGCCTGGTCAAGCAGCGAAGCGTAGGAATCCCGATTCCCGGCGATTGAAGATGGCAAGGCCTGTCGTCAGTCCGCGGCCACAAGTGGAATTCCAGCCTGACCGATCAACGTGCCAAACGCTCGGCAGCGTCCTGACTCAGCCGTGCATCCGGCAACCGTCCCTGCGCCACCAGGTTGTCCCCCTTGGCCCGTATGATGCCCGACAGTTCATCCCGAGACAGCGGGACTGCTGTCATCACGCAGGAATAGACCGCGACGGCTTCGCCGTGATATCCGCACTGGAAAAGAATCTCGCAGAAGTTCAGCAGGTAGCGTCTCGATCATCATCCGGTTGTGTTTTCCGTCCCAGAGAACCAGCGCCACGACCAATCTCTGTCCCCACGCCGCGCCGTGCTTTCCCGCTTCAGTTCTCCCACCAGTGTCCTGAAAAGACGGGCGCCTGCCTCCCCGCCAGCGCCTCGCCGAAGCCCCCCTGCCCCGGCGGGCTTCCAGATTCCACATCCCGCGGATAACAAAATACGTCAGGCGCAGACGGCGCAGAAAACTGAAAACCGGGCCGCGGACGGACAACCCCGAGTTATTGTTGTTGACCATCGTCATAAGCAAATTGTCAAGACGATGGCCGGACGCAGTGGTGTTCGGGGGATTGGCATACATCCGCGTCGGATGGCGCCACAAACGCATTGCGCGCGAACCGGCCAAGGTCCGGGTACAGGCGGCCCGCCAGCCACTCGGCGCCGACGAGGACCACCAGCAGGGCCGAGCATCCGAGCACAACCTGCCGGGAAAACTCCCTCAATACAGACAACCTGCTCATGCGCACAAGTATATATAAAGCATCAGAATCGTTTATGACCGACTTGAGACCGCTTTCGACTTGCGCCCACAACTACCGTGTGTCCGCGCCGCGGATCGCGTTTAGTCTTTCCAGATTTTGCCGCGCCATCGTGTGCTTGGGATTGATCTGAAGCGCCGCTTCGAAATGCGCGGCGGCTTCGTCATACTGCCCGGTTCCGGCCAACAGCACGGCCAGATTCACGTGCGCGTCCGCGTTCTCCGGTTGCCGCTCCAAAACCGCGCGGACCTGGTCGATCGCTTCCGGCGTCCGCCCCAACCGGGCCAGGACCACCGCGGCGTTGTTCCGCACGTCCACCGCATCCGGATCAAGCCGGATGGCCATGGCAAAGGCATCCAGCGCGCGCGCGGGATAGCTTTTCATCATCCACGCCACGCCAAGATTGTACCAGACCTGCGCCGAGGACCAGTTGATCGCGAGCGACTTCTCGAAAAAACCAATGGCTATGTCCAAGTGTCCCTGTTCCGCGGCCTCCAGACCCAGCCGCAGGTAATACACATCCATCCCCTCCGGCATATCACGGCGCACGACATCCGCCAGCAGATTTTCCACCGGCGCGTGGTCGTCCGTCAGCAGCGTCGGCCGGCAACGCGCCAGCAGTCCGTCAATTTCCTCCATGGTTAGCAGATGCCCATAAAAATCATGCCGCGCGGCGATTCGCTCCGAAACATTCGCAAGATCGCGCGGGACCTTTGAACATACCACCACATAGGTGCCACGGCTCGCCAGGTTCCGATGGCAGAAGAAGACCTGCACATCCGCAAACACCCGGCGACAGGTCATTATGATAGAACCTAGAAACCGGCCCGAGTCGAATTGGTCGATCAGGTTCAGGATGTAGATGCCGTCCGGCGTCATCAGGTCGCTCAACTGCCGGTGGAACTCCTCCGTGGTCAGATGATACGGCACTGAATAATCGTTGAATGTATCGCCCAGCACATACTGGTAAAGCGGCACCGGCTCTCCGGCGGCCTTGTGGCGCAGCAGGTCGGAGACATAATTGCGGGCATCCATGTGATGGACACGGATCGGCAATTCGCGGTTAAACCCACAGGCAGCCACCGCCGCCTCGGTCACGACCGGATCAATCTCGGCCACATCTATCAGGCTGCCGGGACGCGTCAGCGCCAGGTATTGCGGAAACGTATAGCCGCCGCCGCCGATTACAAATGCGTTCACCGATGTTCCCGGTGGGGCATACTTGTCCATAACCGCCTCGTAAACCCACCAATAGCGGTAGAGCAGATTAGTTGGGGCCCGCACATCCATCTCGCTGTGCAGCATCTTGTCGAGGTACATCCCGCGCACGGCCGGATCGCCGCCCACTATCTTGACGGTGACCGCCTGGTACTGGCTCTCATCGAAAAAGAGTACATCCCCGCCGGCCGTCTCGCGTAATCCGGCCCGCAATCCAATCTTTGTTGCCTGCGGGCCGGGGCCGCAGGCGGCGAAAAGAATCAACGCGCAGAACCCCAGCCAGAGCCAGGGCAGCGGAATCTTTCCGCCAAGGCCGGCGCCGGTTAGCGCGATCAAGAAAGCGGTCAGCGCCAGCGTGCCCATGGTTCCCAGGCTGGCGATCAGCCAGAAACCGGCCAGGAATGTGCCGGCTATGCTTCCGACGGCGCCGGCGGCATAAATGAGCCCAATGACCCGCCCGGGTCGTTCAATCGGCAACGCGGCCCGCAGCACCAGGGGCGTCAACAACCCGAACACGGCGGCCGACGGGAAAAAGGCCAGCAGGGTCTGGATGAAAATACGCACCGGCCACGGCTTGACCCAGAGCCATGACCAAGTCAACGGCCAACGAACCAGAGCGGGGATCAGCAGGCAGACCACTGACGCCAGAACCATCAGGAGCGAAATGCGTCGCGCGCCGCCGGGGCGGTCCGCCAGGCGTCCGCCGATCCAATTACCGAGCGATAATCCGGCCAATACGACGCCAATCACGGAGGTCCAGGTATACAGGGACTGCCCAAGTTGACGGGATATGATCCGGCCGGCGGCCATTTCCATCATCATCACGCAGGCGCTGGCGACAAAGACCGCCGGCAC